>JAJFHE010000055.1 GCA_021775755.1 Hyphomicrobiales bacterium
CCGACAAGTGAAGTATCTAAACAACATCATCGAGTCTGACCATGGAAAACTGAAACAGCTTATCAAACCGGTTCGCGGGTTCAAAACGATGAAGACGGCCTATGCCACAATAAAAGGGTTCGAAGTCATGAGAATGTTCAACTTAGGACAGATGAAATTCTGGACTTATGGGCAAGATTTAATGGGTGAAATCCGCCTCATTGAACGCCAGTTTGGGTTTTGAAAAATCAACAATATTGAATCTGATGGCTACCGCTTCTTCCAGCAAGATTTTTTGCAACAGAGCCGTGTAGAGGGGTATATTAGTGCGATGCAGGCGATAATTGACCGTACTGATAAAAATACAAAGATTATTCCAGGTCATGGTGCTTTATCCAATCGTGCTACTATGGAAAAAGACCTTACAATGTTGAAGGATATTTCCTCTGCTATTAAAAAGGCTGCTGCAGAGGGCAAAAACATGGCAAGCATTCTTAAACTGGATGTCATCGAGAAATATGCTCCTGCATACGGAGATGGTTTCTGCCCACAGAGAAGTTTGTTGAGATTGTTTATGGAGATGTGAAGTAGCACTTCTAATAAATAACTTCCTGTGATATGGGGGAGTGTATGTACTACACCGTCGTTCTTGTAAATATATTATTGGGATTATCACATGGTTAACTACAGAACGGAAAGCGACTCTTTCGGGGAGCTGCAAGTAGCAAGCGATAAATATTGGGGGGCGCAGTCGGCTAGGTCGCTGATAAATTTCGATATTGGTGATGAAAAGATGCCTGCACCTCTGATTCGTGCATTGGGTATTATCAAACAATCTGCCGCTAAAGTGAATATGGATATGGGCGAGCTTGATGCTAAGATTGGTGATGCTATAGTTAATGCTTCACAAGAAGTTGTTGACCTTAAGCTACTGGATAACTTTCCACTTTCTGTATGGCAAACTGGTTCTGGTACTCAGTCTAATATGAATGCAAATGAGGTTATCGCTAACAGAGCTATTGAAATGCTAGGTGGGGAGATTGGCTCAAAAAGCCCTGTGCATCCTAATGACCATTGTAATATGGGGCAATCATCGAATGATACTTTTCCAACTGCTATGCATATTGCCGCCGTTGAGGAGATTCATCATAGGTTAATTCCTGCTTTAGAAGCTTTATATAAATCGTTGAAAAATAAGTCAGATGCCTTTAAGGGTATCGTTAAAATTGGTCGTACTCATACTCAGGATGCAACTCCTATAACGTTGGGTCAGGAATTTTCTGGCTATACGGCTCAGGTTGAATATGGAATAAGGCGGGTGAAAGATGTCCTGCCAGCTTTATATAAATTAGCGCAGGGTGGAACGGCAGTTGGTACTGGTATTAACTCGAAAAAAGGTTTTGCCGAGAAATTTGCTGCTCAGGTAGCCAAAACTACTGGTCTAGCGTTTTTTGAAACAGCTCCCAATAAATTTGAGGCGCTTGCAGCGCATGACGCTATAGTTGAGGCTTCTGGCGCGCTTAATACCCTTGCGGTTAGCTTTATGAAAATAGCCAATGATATCCGTTTCTTGGGTTCAGGTCCAAGATGTGGGATAGGGGAGATATCTCTACCTGAGAACGAGCCTGGATCTTCCATTATGCCTGGTAAGGTTAATCCCACGCAATGCGAGGCTCTGACTATGATTGCAGCGCAGGTGATGGGGAATAATACGACGATTTCAATCGCTGGGTCTAATGGGCATTTTGAGTTAAACGTATTTAAGCCAGTGATGATTTATAATCTCTTACAATCTATAAGGTTGCTTGCCGATGGTGCGCGGAGTTTTAACGATAAATGCGTTGTTGGTATTGAGGCTAATATTGATAGAATTACTAAGCTACGTGATGAATCGCTGATGTTAGTGACTGCTCTCAATCCGCATATTGGCTATGATAATGCTACTAAAATAGCCAAGAAAGCTCATAAAGATGGCTCTACATTGCTGGAATCCGCTCTTGCCCTTGATTTACTTACCCAGGAGCAGTTCAAAGAGTGGGTTGTTCCTGAGAATATGATAGCGCCTAAATGATGCCTTGTTGGAAGGTTCGGGAGTGTTCCGTATTCTGTGTCATTGATTATAGTGATGTTGAATTGTAACAAATGGCTAACTTCTTATCCACCCTTCCCTCAAAAAATATAGCCAACTGAGAAATAGTGAGCGACCAGTTTTGAATCGGCATCGTCCATTTTTTTCTGGCATTCTGAATACCTGAACAAGGGTACTGTGCCCATTCGTCCGTAAATATACGTTAAGAGTTTCTCCATGCCACTTTATCTCTTCTGAGTATGTAGTCTCCGTATAGAATAATATTGCGCCAAGAAACAGGTCTAATGTTGGCAAGGAGTGCAAGGTCAATATTGTCTGGCAGTGTGTGCGTTTTGATGATGCGGTGTATTTCCTTGGCCTGCCAGTAGATAATACGGTTCTGTCGCAAATAATAGATAATGGAGGCTTTTTGTCGTTTAGAGGCTTCTTAAGTCGTTGATATAATTACGTATACTTTTTAAGTATTATACCATAAACAGAAGTTTGCGACAGAACCCTTTATTCCCCCGGAGTTTGTGTTGTTTGTGATTATATTCGTCTTTGCATCGCTATTTTTAGGTGAAATTCGTGAGTTTTACACTCGCTTTTGGTGGTGGGACATCGCGCTTCACTCTTTCTCTGGTATTTTACTCGGCATTGTTGGTTTTATATTGGTGCATGTATTAAACGAAACAGAAGAGATTGACCTGCACATGAAGCCGGGCTTTGTAGCCTTTTTTGCCTTCTTGTTTGCAGTTGGGATGGGGGGTCTCTGGGAAATATTTGAGTTTACTATGGATAGTATTTTCGGCATGAATATGCAAAAAGAGATGCTGGGTGATCCTTCTGGATTGACCGACACTATGTGGGATTTAATCGTCGATGCACTTGGCGCGTTGATAATTGCAGTGCTAGGGTACGGCTACCTCAAAACAGCTAAAAACGAATCCTTTCTTGAGCAATGGATTGAAGCATTCATAAAAAGTAATCCACGGCTTTTCAAGCGGCAGCCATAGAAACTGTGGGTTGGATCGAACAAGCGAAGAAAAACCCTGTGTTAATAAAACGGCTTAAAAGCGAAGATCATGAGCTAATATACTCTCTCAAGGGATATTTTATAAAAGCGATTGATAGCACCCGTGATGGCATCACGAAGGGCACGCAGCGTTATGGAGAAATCCGAGAGGCCTTGTCAAAGGCCATGCGTTTTAGCCCTTTGGAAATGATAAAAACATTTTCTGCAAGCCAAGGCATGACGGATGTCACATTTGATGACATGGATGAATTGGACGCGGTGCATTATGTGGGCGGAGCAACCATCAATCGATTGGAGGATTTTGTCGTGAGAATGGAGCCCTTGACTCCAACCTGTGAATAAGGGAAGCTTGACCATCAAGGGGTCGTCTCACCGAAGGTATGCCTATGATATTCCGGGCACAGAGGCGCCCAAGATCACAAACGACCCCTGAGCTTCATGCGCGCTCTCGCCCCAGAATTTGGAGATTGACCCATGTATAAAATTAAACAACATTGGAGTTATTTACGAGCGAGCTTTTGGTTTGTGCCTTTGCTCATCGTCGTGGCCAACATTTCCTTGGCAGCGGTGTTGATCGAAAGCGACACGATCGACACCGACCGAAGGCTGGCCCAGTGGCCACGCCTGTTTGGTGCTGGAGCGGATGGTGCGCGCCAGATGTTGTCCACGCTGGCGGGCTCAATGATGTCGGTTATGGGCATCACCTTCTCCATGACCTTGGTGTCGCTGTCGCTGGCTTCGAGCCAATACACCTCGCGTATCCTGCGGAACTTCATGCGCAGCCGTGTTACACAGATCACACTCGGGGTCTTCGCCGGCATTTTCGCCTATTGCCTAGTCGTATTGCGCACCATTCGCGGCGGTGGTGGCGTAGACGAGTTCGTGCCGAGCCTGGCGGTTTTTTTCGCCTTTATTCTGGCGCTCGGCGGCGTTGGCGTGCTTGTTTACTTTATTCATCACATCGCCTTGTCGATCCAGGCGTCCAGCATCATCGCCTCTATTGCTCAGGAAACCATCACCTCCATTGAGCGGCTTTTTCCGGAAAGACCGGGACAGGAACCCGACGAAGATGAGGATCAGGATCAGGTGCTCCGGTCTCTGGATGAAAAGAGCTGGCAAGCCGTACCGGCAGCGGTGAACGGTTACATTCAGAGCGTGGATAATAATGCCCTGCTCTGCCTGGCGCGGGAGAGAAAGAGCATTGTCCGGATGGAGCGTGGCATTGGTGGTTTCGTTGTAAAAGGTACCACATTGGCATCACTCGCGCTGGATGAGCCTCCCGGTCAGGCGACGATTGCAGCCCTTAATAAAGCTTACAGCGTAGGCCGCCACCGTACCGTGGAGCAGGATCCCGCTTTCGGTATCCGACAGCTCGTGGATATAGCCTTGAAGGCGCTTTCGCCCGGTGTCAACGACACCTCGACGGCGGTGATGTGCGTGGATTACTTGACGGCAATTTTGGCACAGCTGGCCCCCCGTAAATTCCCCTCATCGCACCACTACCAGGGCGACAAATTGCGTGTGATCACCATCGTTCCGACCTTTGATGGTCTGCTGGCGGAAGCGTTCGATCAGATCAGGGAGAGCGCCGAAGGCAATGTCGCCATCATGGCGCGCATGCTCAGCGCCTTCGAAATTCTCGCCGATCTCACCACCACCCCGCGTCGGCGGCAAGCGCTCCACGAGCAGGTGCAGTGGCTTGCTGAACTGGCAGGCCGCACCACCGAAGCCACGTATGATCGGAAACGGATCGCAAAGCGGCTGATGGAGGTGTGTGTATCACTCGAAGCAGCGGTTGTCCAGATGCCAACAGAGCCTAAAATTGCACGCTGATTGACAATCCTAACGGAGCATCGCGGAGAAGACAAAGAGGCTCCTGTCGAAACAGAGACGGACAGGCGAGAGAAACATCTTAAGAACCTGCGCAGGAAATCGGAAAAGATCAAACGCTGGCTCTCTAACAGTGAAGACAGGATCGGCAAGAGCGACAAGCCGGTCAAAAGCAACATGACCGACAACGAGAGCGCGAAGAGGGCGAGCTCACACGAGGTGATTCAAGACTACAAGGGCATCGCGACCGCAGATGCAAGAATAATTATCGTCGGAGCCTAGGCCATTGGATCGGGCTCGGAGCAGGACAGCCTGAAACCGATGATCGAAAACTGTGAGTATAGCTTCGAGGCCGTCGAGAAATAGAACCCGATCTTCGAAAAGATGCAACTGTGTGCCGACAGCGGCTTTCATTCCGAGGCGAATATGAAGATGCTCGAAGAGAAATGGAAAAAGAGGAAGCGGATGCGGTCTGGCAGGAAAAAGCTTGTATCTCAAAAATAAAACTTTGCCGACAGAGACTTAAAGGGAATCAGCTACATGGCGAGGCAAAGCGGTTGTACCAGTTACTGTTTAAGAGCACAATGGTTAAGGCATGCGCACACCGTTGTGCATCAAGTCACCTTTTTTACGGGAAGAGGACAGAGGCCAAAGAGACCGACACGCAGAAGATGATTCAAAAGATCGATTCGGAAAAAGGCCGCGAATGCTACAATCAGCGGATGGGGGTGATCGAACCGGTTTTTGCGAATAAAAGAAGTACACTGAGACTCGACCGTTTTAGCCTGCCTGCGGGGAAAAGTTAAAGTCAACATTTAATGACGGCTGTTCTTCATCACGCATAATCTTGGAAAGATCCAAGACCTTGGCTTGCAGGTGGGATAAAGAAACAAAAAGAAAAGGCGAGACGGCTCTCAAGAGGGTGGCCCAGGAGTAAAAAACCACAACAATTTGAAGGGGCAGACAGGAAGCCCTTTTTGTTAGATAAAAGAAAATAAAAACGGTTCCACCTCAAAAATAATCCATCAAGGGGAAGATCGTCCTATGAGAAAGGTTTTCCCACAGACTTGTTATAAAAACGAAATACATTCTATGTAGAGTTATCCCCAATTTTTACAAAATATTTTTCATTTAAAGTTGGAGTGAATTATGTCAAAAAACGTATCTGATCATTTAGTAGAAATGCTTGTAGAAGTTGGTGTTAAGAGAATTTATGCCGTGACAGGTGACAGTCTTAATCCGGTAAATGATGCCGTGCGAAGGGATGGCAGACTCCAATGGATCCATGTAAGGCACGAAGAGGCCGGAGCTTATGCTGCTTCTATGGAAGCGGAGTTGAATGGCATCGGTTGTTGCATGGGGAGTAGTGGCCCAGGACATGTTCATTTAGTCAATGGACTATATGATGCCAATAGAGCTGAAAATCCTGTTATTGCTATTGCTTCGACCATTCATACTGAAAAAATGGGGCTCGACAACTTTCAAGAGACACGCCCCGAATCTCTATTTCAAGATTGTTCGAAATATGTATTTCAAGCGAATACTCCAAAACAAGCCATAAATGGTTTGCAAACTGCTATTCAGCATGCCATAAGCAAGAAAGGGGTGGCTGTTCTGGGGCTTCCAGGTGATGTGGCTGCAGCCACACTAGAATCTGTACATACTGCCAATAGAAATTTCTATACACAACCCAAAATAATCCCAAGCCATGAACACCTTCAGGAACTGGCAAGCATCATCAATACCCATGAAAAGGTGATGCTGTTTTGCGGGCATGGATGTCGTTATGCAGTAGATGAAGTAATGCAATTGGCACAAACACTTAATTCACCTTTGGGATATACTTTTAGGGGAAAAATATTTTTTGAACGTAAAGAAAATCCTTATGCCGTTGGATTAAATGGACTTTTAGGCAATAAATCCGGCTTTGAAGCTATGCATCAAGCAGATGTCCTTTTGATGTTGGGTACAGATTTCCCTTATAGTGAGTTCCTTCCCGAAAAATGCAAAATCATTCAAATAGATACTAAACCCGAAAAGTTAGGGCGGAGAGCTAAAGTAGACTTTGGATACTGTGGTGATATTAAATCAACGCTTCAAGAGCTCATGCCTATGGTTGAAGCAAAAACTTCCACTGATTTCCTCGACAAAATGCGTTCACTACATCAAGAAATAGAAGATATCTATGATAGCTATGTGGAAGAAAAGGGATCTGAGAAAAATATTCACCCGGAATATGTGGCCTATTTGGTGAATAAATTAGCAGATGACGATGCTATATTTACTGTTGATACAGGAATGAGTGCCGTTTGGGCCGCACGGTATTTGAAGGCAGGAACCAATCGCTATCTTACCGGATCGTTTAATCATGGCTCTATGGCCAATGCAATGCCTATGGCTATGGGTGCAGGTTTATCACATCCCGACCGGCAAGTGATTGCCTTTTGTGGAGATGGCGGTATTTCAATGCTTTTGGGCGATTTAATGACCATTAGCCAATATCAAATTCCCGTTAAAATCATCATTTTTAATAATCGGGCTTTAGGCATGGTGAAGCTTGAAATGCGGGTACAAGGCTACATGGATTGGCAGACTGATATGGTTAATCCTGATTTTGTAAAATTGGCAGACGCTATGAACATCTCAGCATGGGAGGCTAAGGAATCCAAAGATGTGGAATTAGCACTCTCAAACGGATTCAAACATAACGGGCCTGCAATAATCAATATTTTTACAGATCCCAATGCCCTGGCAATGCCACCTTCCCTAAACTTTCAACAAGTAAAAGGCTTTGCAGAATCCATGGCAAAATTGATGCTAAATGGAAAATTTGCAGAAATAGTAGATACGACCAAGAGCGATCTAAAATACTTACGAGAACTATTATAAAACCTTATGAAGGAAGCCATTAAATCCACCATAATCGCCCTGCTTATTTTGCCGTAATCATCGGTATTATCATGTGGCCTGTACCGGGCTTTATAGTTCTTGTAGCCTTGCTCGTGTTGCTTGGATCCCAATGATTTATTTCAAAAAACACACACGATACTAAGAAACTTTACTGTAATTGCGGTTCTGTCGCAAATTTGCAAGTGATGGGAATAGAGGGATAGATTGCTCCTTCTGAACAAAGTCATTCATGAGGGAGCGAAAAAATGGCAATGAGTTTCAAAGGTGCACATTTTCCGTCAGAGGTCATTCTCATGGGTATGCGCTGGTATTTGGCGTATCCGCTGAGCACCCGCCATGTGGAAGAACTCATGGCAGAGCGTGGGGTCAACGTGGATCATTTCACAATTAACCGGTGGGTAATCAAGTATAGCCCACAGTTAGAGGGGGAATTCCACCGTCGCAAGCGCCAAGTGTGGGTGAGTTGGCGTATGGACGAGACGTATATCAAGGTCAAGGGCGAGTGGGTTTATTTCTACCGATCAGTGGATAAATTCGGCAAGACCATAAGGGCTATAGCAAAGTTTACGGCACCTCGATTGAAATCCGTCAGATGAAATATCTCAATAACATTGTCGAGCAAGATCATCGAGGCGTGAAGCGGGTGACCCGACCTATGCTGAGATTTAAAGCGTTTGATGCGGCGCAGAACACCCTAGCGGGCATCGAGTTGATGCCGAGGATCAAGAAAGAAGCAGCTGGGGCCGAAACAGGCTAAGGTGCTGATTGCGGCAGCTAGAAACGATACTTGCGAAGAAAGGAAAATGACAAATGGGGAGCCAAGCGGAAAATGGGTACAACAAGGCACTGACACTGCTCCACGACTGCGTCACACCGGACGGTTTCGTCGCCAGCCCCAGCGGTCACGACAACTACCGGCGCGTCTGGGGCCGTGACGGCACGATTATCTCGCTGGCGGCGTTACTCACGCGCGACAGCGGGCTTATCGAGACGGCACGGAAAACCTTCGAAACGCTGGCGGAATATCAGGGCCCCCATGGTGAGATCCCCAGCAATGTTGATACCGTTGCACAACGTATCAGTTACGGCGGGACCACCGGACGCGTCGATGCTAATCTCTGGTTCCTCATCGGCTGCGGCGAATACTGGCTGGCGACCGGCGATGACGAATTCCTGCAACGCCTGCTGCCCGCCATCGAAAAGGTGCGCTTCCTGCTCGGCGCCTGGGAATTCAACAATCGCGGCTTGCTGTATGTTCCGTTGACCGGCGACTGGGCCGACGAGTACCTGCAAAATGGCTACGTACTTTATGACCAGCTGTTGTACCTGCAGGCGCAACGCATGCTGGCCCGCATGCACACGGAGGTGCATGATTCGAGCGACCACGCCCTCAACGAAAAAACCAGCCGCCTGCGCCGTCTCCTCCGCGCCAATTACTGGTTCGACGACGGCGCGGTTCCCGATGATGTCTATCATGAGGTGCTCTACGAAAAGGGGCGCGCCGCCTCGCCCCATTGTGCTGGTCGGCACTGGATGCCCTTCTTCTCGCCCGCCGGTTACGGCTACCGTTTCGATGCCTTTGCTAATGTTCTGGTCTCGCTGTTTAACGTGGCCGATGACGTGCAGCGCAGCAAGGTGGATGCCTTCATCGCTGGTGAAGTAACCAGTGATGACTTGCCGTTGCTGCCCGCCTTCCACCCGGTCATCAAACCCGTAGATGCGGACTGGGAAGACCTGCAGGTGATGTTTTCCTATACCTTCAAGAACAAGCCTTATGAATTTCATAACGGCGGCCTGTGGCCCATGGTTACCGGCTTCTATGTGGCCGATCTGGCACGGCGGCAGCGAACCGAAGAGGCTAAAAAGTATCTGCAGGCGATTCATCAGGCCAATGCCCTAGCGATGGAGGGTGAAGCCTGGGGTTTTCCCGAATTCGTGCACGGCCAGAAACTCACGCCCGGTGGCATGTGGCAGCTGGGCTGGAGCGCAGCAGCGGCCATCATCGGCCATCATGCGTTGAAGGGACAACATGTTTTCAGGATTGGCGACGATGAAACATAATATTCTGCTTTGCTTGGACCTGGACCGCACCCTGCTGCCCAACGGCGCGCAGCCCGAGTCGCCCGAGGCACGGCGGTTGTTGCAGGGCCTGGCCAATCGGCCCGAGCTGACTCTCGTCTACGTGAGCGGTCGCCACCAGGCGCTGCAACAACAGGCCATCGAGGAATATGACCTGCCGCTGCCCGACTATGCCATCGGCGATGTCGGTACGACGATCTATGACATCGAAGATGGCAACTGGCGTCCGTGGGACAGCTGGTACGAGGAGATCGCTTCCGATTGGTGCGGCAAAACCGGGAAAGATCTACAGGAACTGTTTGCCGACATCGAATTGCTGCGGCTGCAGGAGGCGGAGAAACAGAATGATTTCAAGCTCAGCTATTATGCTCTGGCGGATATCGAGCCGGGCAATCTGCTCAAACAGATGCGCGAGCGTCTGGATACACAGGGTATACGTGCCAGCCTAATTTGGAGCATCGATGAAGTGGCCGACACCGGGTTGTTGGACATACTGCCGGAGCGTGCCACCAAGCTGCACGCAATTAAGTTTCTGATGAAACACAAAGAATTTACCCATGAACAGACAGTGTTCGCCGGTGACAGCGGAAATGACCTGCCCGCGCTGACCAGCGGGCTGCAGGCAGTGCTGGTCAAAAATGCCCACGACGACGTTCGCGATACGGCGTTGCGCCAGGTACAGGCCGCCGGACATGGCGATTGTTTATATCTGGCGCAGGGCGGCCTGCTCGGAATGAATGGCAACTACAGCGCCGGAGTACTAGAAGGGCTTGTTCACTATCTGCCGCATACGCTGGCTTGGCTGCAGGATGCATCAACCGGAGAGGTCCAGTGAACGGCGGGCGGCTTGTATTTCTAACATTCAGAGGGTCTTAAGGGTTCTGTCGCAAATTTCGATTTAGGACCTAATACTGATATATATACATAATTATATCAATGACCTATGGAGCCTCTGCACGACATAGAATACCGATTATTTATTTTTTCGACAGAACCAGTAGATAGCATTTTTTATATATGCTACTTTGATAGCGAATTAGACAGGTGGAGATTCCATTAAACTCCACCCCCATTGTTAAGGAACACAGGTCGATTGCGATACTTAACAGTGTTTGCTGTCCATTAGGTTTCATATCGCGGCGAGGAATATTCATCGTGTTATTTTTCTTTCTCTGGATTGACAGTCTGATAATCATCTCAATGGATTCCTTCCCGCACTAACGATGGCCTTATTTAACATCCTCGCCATACTCCTGACCCTGACCGCCGTCTTCAGCTATCTCAATCACCGCTATATCGGTCTGCCGGTGACCATTGGGGTGATGTTGATTTCTTTTTCCTTATCGTTATTGCTGATCGTCCTGAGTTGGTTTGGGTTCGGACTCGAGGCGAAGGCGGGGCAAATGCTAAGCAGTATTGACTTCGATGCCGCCTTGCTCCACGGAATGCTGAGTTTTCTCCTTTTTGCCGGGGCGCTCCATATCAACATCAACGAGCTGGCCGAGCGAAAGTGGAGTATCGCGGCATTGGCAACTTTTGGGGTGCTGATCTCGACCTTCCTCATCGGCACCCTGACTTGGTATGTCATGGGATGGTTCGGGATCGCTTTGTCTTACATCTACTGTCTGCTGTTTGGCGCTTTGATATCGCCGACCGATCCTATTGCCGTGCTCGGTGTTCTCAAAACAGCCGGGGCACCCAAGAGTTTGGAAATGAAAATCGCCGGTGAGTCGCTGTTTAATGACGGCGTCGGCGTTGTGATTTTTCTGGTGATCCTTGAGATCGCCACCGGTGCCCATGAATTGAGGGCTAGCCATGTGGTTACGCTTTTCATGCAGGAGGTCATCGGAGGCACACTCTTTGGTTTTGCAATCGGCTACCTGACCTATCTGCTGCTCAAAAGCGTTGATAACTATCAGGTTGAGGTGCTGCTCACACTCGCGCTGGTCGCGGGGGGCTATGCGCTTGCAGGAGCCTTGCATCTCTCCGGCCCGATTGCGATCGTGGTCGCGGGGCTATTGATCGGCAACCAGGGTCGGCTCTTTGCGATGTCAGAAAAAACGCGAGAGCATCTTGATCTCTTCTGGGAGTTAATTGACGAAGTGCTTAATGCCGTGCTCTTTGTCTTGATCGGCCTGGAAGTGCTCATCCTGAAGTTTACAACAACGTCGTTGTTGATCAGTCTGATTATCATCCCTCTAGTGCTCGCTTCTCGTTTCATTGCTGTGGGTATCCCAATCCTCTTTCTGCGTCGTTTTCGTGTCTTCAGTCCAGGTGTAATCCGGATTCTGACCTGGGGCGGTCTACGCGGCGGGATCTCGGTTGCCCTCGCGCTTTCCCTGGCTCCCGGACCGGAACGTGCTGTGATACTGGCTATCACCTATGCCGTTGTTGCGTTTTCGATTTTTGTACAAGGGCTAACGGTGGAAAAATTGGTCAAGCAGATGTCCCTTCAGGAGATCTAATACAACTTCCAGGCTTCTTTCCAATTCATATTTTCTGTCAAAAAAATGAATACAGGAAGAAGTTTGGATAAATTGGAAAATATCGAATATGGAGAGTTCTACTCGAATTTAATAATTCTAAGGCTCACCTAAAATTGAATATTCGTAGATATCTTCCTCCATTATATAAAAAGACGGGTGGTAACCATTCCTTAAATTAGGGCCAATAATAATTATTTTTTCTTTTAAATTAATGAGTTGTTGAGTAATCTGCTTTCTAGAATGTTTGATAGAAAAGAATAAAGGAAAGTTCCTATCTTGAATAAAGTCGAAAGAGTTGCAGTGAAGAAAAATATTTTGAACATAAAAAGGAGACAATGCTATGACTGACAATAAATGCCCGATGCATCACACCGCTAGCGGTGGCATGTCTAACCGGGAGTGGTGGCCGACTCAGTTACAACTGGATATTCTGCGCCAGCATTCATCCAAATCAAATCCGATGAGTAAGGATTTTAACTATGCTGAAGAATTCAAGAGTCTTGATTTGGCAGCCGTGAAGAGGGATCTTTCTGCGCTGATGACCGATTCTCAGGACTGGTGGCCAGCGGATTTCGGCCACTACGGGCCTTTGTTTGTTCGTATGGCATGGCATAGTGCGGGTACCTATCGTACCAGCGATGGCCGAGGTGGTGGTGGAACTGGCAACCAGCGCTTTGCGCCGCTTAACAGTTGGCCTGATAACGTTAACCTCGATAAGGCGCGCAGGCTGATATGGCCGATTAAACAGAAGTATGGCCGAAAAATTTCCTGGGCCGACCTGATGATTCTCACTGGCAATGTCGCGCTGGAATCCATGGGATTCAAGACCTTTGGTTATGCCGGTGGGCGTGAGGACATCTGGGAGCCGGAAAAAGATATCTATTGGGGCGCTGAGAAAGCCTGGCTGGCTGACAAACGTTTTTCCGGTGATCACGAAGATCTCGAAAACCCATTGGCAGCGGTTCAGATGGGACTGATTTACGTCAACCCAGAAGGCCCAAGCGGCAACCCCGATCCGTTAGCCGCTGCCAAAGATATTCGCGAGACCTTTGCGCGCATGGCGATGAACGATGAGGAGACAGTAGCGCTCATCGCTGGTGGTCATACCTTTGGTAAAGCTCACGGTGCCGGTGATGCTGCACTGGTGGGGTCTGAGCCAGAAGCAGCGGGTATTGAAGAACAAGGTTTTGGCTGGAAAAGCAGCTTTGGTACAGGTAAACGCGGAGATACGATCAGCAGTGGTCTCGAAGTCACCTGGACCACTACGCCAACCAAATGGAGTAACAACTTTTTCTCGAACCTGTTCGGATACGATTGGGAGCTAACGAAAAGTCCGGCCGGTGCGCATCAGTGGATACCGAAAAATGGAGCAGGCGCCGATTCAGTACCCGATGCACACGACCCATCAAAGCGTCATACGCCAACTATGCTAACCACGGATCTGTCTCTGCGTTTTGATCAGGCTTACGAAAAAATTTCACGGCACTTCCACGAGCACCCGGATGATTTTGCAGACGCGTTTGCCCGTGCTTGGTTCAAGCTGACCCATCGTGATATGGGGCCGCGCGCACGCTATCTAGGGCCTGAAGTCCCTGCCGAAGAACTAATTTGGCAAGATCCTCTCCCCGCAGTCGATCATAAACTGGTTGGTGACAAGGACGTTGCGAGCTTGAAGGAAAAGATCCTTGGTTCCGGACTATCTGTTTCTCAACTGGTTTCAACGGCTTGGGCGTCAGCTTCTACCTTCCGCGGCTCTGATATGCGCGGCGGTGCGAACGGTGCTCGCATTCGCTTACTACCTCAGAAAGATTGGGAAGTTAATCAGCCCGATCAACTGGCGAAAGTACTGAAGACGCTCGAAGGTATTCAGGGTAAATTCGATAAGAAGATCTCGATGGCTGATCTTATCGTGTTGGCGGGTTGTGTAGGTGTTGAACAAGCGGCGAAGAATGCTGGTCTTGATGTGACAGTTCCGTTCGATCCAGGCCGCACGGACGCTTCGCAGGAACAAACCGATGTGGAGTCTTTTGCTGTACTTGAACCGATAACCGATGGTTTTCGTAACTACCAGAAGGCTAAGTACTCCGTCAAGGCTGAGGAACTGCTGGTGGATAAGGCGCAACTGCTGACGTTGACCCCGCCTGAGATGACGGTTCTCGTTGGTGGCATGCGTGTCCTGAACATCAACGTCGGAAAGACCAACCATGGGATCTTCACCGACAACCCAGAAGCATTGACCAACGACTTCTTCGTGAATCTGCTCGATATGAGCACCACATGGAAGGCAAGCCCAGCAGACGAAGACTTGTTTGAAGGCAGTGATCGGAAGACTGGTGAAGCAAAATGGACCGGCACACGTGTTGACCTGATCTTTGGTTCTAACTCCGAGCTGCGTGCCCTGGCTGAAGTTTATGCAACTGCGGATTCCCAGGAGAAGTTTGTTAATGACTTCGTAACAGCCTGGACTAAGGTGATGAACCTGGATCGCTTCGATCTTGCCTAGTCTTAAATAAAGGGTGGCGTTTCAGATGGCTCTGTTGCAAAAAATCTGATGATATTGGAGAATTGGGTTTTTCGTAAGGAAACCAAGCGATGTCTGATTTCAAATGGCGGCATTTTCGAGGTGATCTTATTCTGGGCTGTGTCCGGTGGTATTGAAATATGGGATCAGCTACGCGATCTGGAAGAAATGATGTCAGAGCGTGGCCTAGGGGTTGATCACACAACGTTCTATCGCTGGGTTCAACATTATGCACCCAAAATGGAAAAGCGCTTACGCTACTTCTGGGAACCGACCCTGGGCTATAGCTGGCGCGTTGATGAGACCTATATCAAAGTAAAAGGCCAGTGGAAATATTTGTATCGAACTATCGATAAACAAGGAGACACGATCGATTTCTATCTCTCATCCACGCGGAATAAGAGGGCCGCCAAAAAGTTTTTGAGCAAGGCCTTACGTGGGCTTAAAGACTGTGAGAAACCGAGAATAATCAATACAGACAAGGCCCCAACCTATGGTCCGGCCATTGCTGAATTAAAAGAGGAAAAGGTGTGTCCTGAGAACCTGGTACACCGACAAGTCAAATATCTCAATAACATTGTAGAAGCGGATCACGGCAAACTGAAACGTCTGATCAAGCCTGTTCGCGGGTTTAAATCGATGAAAACGGAATATGCCACGATCAAGGGTTTTGAGCTCATGCGAATGTTTAGAAAAGGGCAGATGGATGCGGGGCTCTATGGCCAAGGTCTAACAGGTGAGATCCGTCTTATCGAAAGACAGTTCGGTATTTACACAGCCTAATCGACTTAGCTTAAAGCCATAGCTCTGACCACTGAGATTTTTTGCAACAGAGCCGTAAATATACCGAGATATTGAATGAGCCGTCATGAAGTACATAAATCTCATCGCGTAGGCTGGTTGCGCGCCGCTGTTTTGGGCGCAAATGACGGCATCGTGTCTACAGCCAGCCTTATTATTGGTGTTGCCGTTACAAGTACCACACAAGCAAACATTCTTCTTGCCGGTGTTGCTGGATTGGTCGCAGGAGCCATGTCTATGGCGGCTGGTGAGTACGTGTCCGTCAGTTCCCAGTCCGATACCGAGAAGGCGGATCTGGCCGTCGAAAAAAAATCATTAGAGAACAATTTTGAGGCTGAAAAAAATGAGCTCGCCAAAATATACAAAAACCGGGGGCTTGAGCCTGTGTTGGCAAAACAAGTGGCGGAACAACTCATGGCGCATGACGCGCTGGGTGCGCATGCCAGAGACGAAATTGGCATATCAGAAAGTGTCAGTGCCCAACCGGTTCAAGCAGCTTTTTATTCAGCCGGGACGTTCACAGTCGGTGCTGCACTTCCTTTAATCGTGGCATGGGCTACACCAGATAACAATCAAATACCTGCTGTTGCAGTTTCATCTCTTTTATTTTTAGCATTGCTTGGTGGAGTTGCGGCGCGCGCAGGTGGCGCACCAATAACCGCCGGCGCGATCAGAGTTACTTTTTGGGGTGCACTTGCCATGGGTTTAACCGCAGTAGTCGGTCGTATATTTGGGGTGGTTTCATGATGAGGCATCTACCAATTGCGCCACGCCATTAAAGCATGAGGTGGTAGAGTTTTAGTGGACACATTCTTAAGATTGAATGATCAATCATAGAGGAGGTGTTCGATGGGAAATAAGCAAAGAAGGAATCACACAAAAGAATTCAAAGAAGAAGCAGTAAAGCTGGTATTGGAACAAGGCTATGCGATATCAGAAGCAGCACGGAATTTGGGCATCAATCCTA
>JAJFHE010000056.1 GCA_021775755.1 Hyphomicrobiales bacterium
CTAGGTGGCTCACTTTTACTCCGCCACACTGGATCTATTTCTGACCGTCATTGACAGATTGCAGGAAATTTGTTGCAATTGATAATCAATATCATTATTATGAAATCGAATTCCACTCAAACGGAGGAAAACAATGAACGAAAAAACACTGAACAAAGACGCGGCAACTGAAAAATTGAACCGGGTTTTGGAAATGGAGCTCGCGGGGGTGGTGCGTTACACTCACTATGCCCTGATGGTCTTTGGGTACAATCGGATTCCCATCATTGCTTGGATGCGGGAGCAGGCCGTGCAATCCCTTGGACATGCACAGGAAGCCGGCGAACTCATTACACATTTAGGGGGACATCCTTCCCTAGCGATTGGCCCTCTCCTGGAAACAGAGCAGCACCACATCGGCGATATCCTGCGCGAGTCACTCAGTCATGAGCAGTCGGCGTTACAGACCTACCGTGAACTCTTGGCCTTGGTTGAAGGGCATTCCGTCTTGCTGGAAGACTATGCGCGGCGGATGATTACCGAAGAAGAAATGCATCAAGGGGAAGTGGACAAGATGCTGCGCAGCCCTGGTGAGATTCGAGCCTTTTCAGGTTCGCAGACATAAGTGATAAGCGAAAAACGAGGAAAACTTTGAGCCGAGCACGCATCGTCACAGGGCGTGCCACATTCGTAGCAGGTTAGAGATCTGGGTCTTTAGTTTCTGTCGAAGCGCCCTGTGGCTTGCATTGGAGAATGGGAAATCGTGGTCTGCGATGAGGCTTGGAAAATAGACACAATCAGAACTTGACAAAGACTCCTTTTGTTAGTTATATTGAAATCTGTTTTGAGAATCAATATCAATATTGATTCTCAAAACAGATTTTATACGCGGCGAGCGATCTCATTTTTTAAGCATCCAAAGCCCAGAACGATTTTTTATGCGTTCTGGGCTTTTTTATTTTGTAAGGGTTTGGTTGTCATGAAGGACTTAAATTTAAAAATGTACGGGGCGAGGCGCATCAGTCTGTCGATGGTCTTGTTGGTATTTCTAGGAGGGGAAGGCGCATGCCCCGTCCAGTGAAAACCAGTCGTAAGGTGCTGGATCAATTTATCTATTTGTACGAGGATCTTGTGCGGCACGATGGTTATGGTGAAATCAAGGTTGAAATCCGAACTTTACAGAGCAACCGAAAGGAAGTTGTCCTTTCTTGTGGCAAGCAGTATCGCTTTGTCATTGATGGCCAGGATCTCAAAGTTGGGTATCGGGCGCAAAGAAAAGACGTGACAGAAGCGCTGCCTCAGTGGCTTGGAGAAGAGCGACGTGGTGGCATTGAACGCAGAGCGCAAGCAGTCAGTGTCAGAAATTTTAAATTGGAGCGTCGCATCGGGGGTAACCGGCGCCAGTATTCTTGGGCCGCAGCCCCGAAAGCGTGATGGCACTTGATAAGGAACCGATTTGTTCAAGCCTTGCTCTTTTGACGTGGTGGAGTGGGTCCACACGGCGTAGTACCCCGCATAGACAAAGCAACACCATGAGTCAGCTCTTACGGGTAGAGGGGCTCATTCACATTAATTTAATTAAAAGGAGATTCAAGTGAAAAACACAGTCAAAAGTATTCAAGAGGAAGAGATTCAAGACAAAAACCCGGGAAAACGCGCCCTGCATGTGATCAAAAACGAGCAGGGTTTTACCTTGCTTGAGATGTTGGTGGTGGTCGGCATTATCGCCGTCATCGGTGGTGCCATGATTTCCTCTTTCGGTGGACAGGAAGCAAAGGCGGGCAGAGGTGTGGCAACGCAGACCCTTGCAGGTGTTGAAAGCGCCATGCGGATTAATGTGGCGGTCAACGGTGTCCTACCAAATAATCTGGAATCTCTGGTTTGCCTCGATTCCGCACTTGCAGCACATCCCACAGGTGCAGCGGTTATCGATGGTCCACCCCCAAGCCCATTTACGGCTGGCGCAGCCTCGAAATTTGGTGGACTCAGTGACCTGCCGGGTGTCGGTGGTGGCTTGGGCGCAGGGATCGCTATTAAATTTAATCTGCGGGAAATTCCGAGTGGGATGGGAACAGCTTTGATTCAGGCCGGGATTGCCTCATTGCGTTACGCCGAAGGGGAATCCTGTGATACAGACCCAGCAACTCCGGCGGCCCTGAAGGGGCCTGCAGGTGCGCCTTTTCCGCAGGCTTCTCTGGCAGCGATCGATATTCCCAATCACGCCTTTGAAGAACCGCGTCCGGGCACCTTGGGTCAACGTAACCGGGGCCGCGGTTTTGCGCGAACGGTTGACTTTGCCGGTGCGACAACTCCCGCCTTATTGGTCTGGGACCGTGGGCCCGTCAATGGGTATAACAACGTTAAGGTCGGCGGAGGCCCTGATGATGTGCTCATCGGTCTTGGACTCGGTAATGCTTCGGATGCCGTTGGGGATGAAGGCGCCCCTTTTGCCAAAGCACCCTTTTATGGCGGACAGCTGGCACGAGACAAATATAGTCACTATGTCTTGTTGGTCAAAGTCGGCAGAGACATTGACGGAGATTTGACAACCGTACTCCCAGTTGATCACTTCCCCGCTTCGGTTGCGACGCTCGTGGCCGTCGTTGATCCAAGGGGCGATTTCCTCGACGAGGAAATGGCAGAGTTTACCGGCCAGAAGAGCTAAACAGGCACTTCGTTCGGGTTTAGCGTCGGGTGGTTTTTCCTTCCTCCCCTTTCCCGCCCGGCGCTTCACCCTGCTATCGGATACTCTAAATGAAACCGGCCAACAATGTGGACAATTAATGCATGGGCACACCGTGTTCCTCGGCATCGTGCCATTTCCTGGAGTATGCGGCCACTGCGGGGGCAGGCAGGTTTTAGCCTCCTGGAATTATTGGTTGTAGTGACGATTCTGGCTGTCGTGGCCGGGGGGATGATTCTCAAACAGGGAGAGACCGTGAATGATGCAAAGCTCAGCGTGGCCTTAAGTGAAATGACAAAAGTGAAAGCTGCGATACTTCAGTTCCGCCTTGATATGGGGCGGTTGCCGAATCCGACGAACCCGGCCAATCCCCTAAGCCTCGGGAGTCCCGGTAATTTTAATGACCTTTATGACGATACGAATCTGCCCAACTGGAATCCCGATACGCGGCGCGGCTGGCGTGGACCCTATTTAACCACATTGGGGGAAGGTTTTACCGACATCGGAGCCGGCCTGCTGCCCGACGGAAACGGCTCACCCATTGCCGGTGCCCAGGTTCAAAATATTCGCAGTGTGGCCGATCCTTTTGTGCATTTTCCGGCGACACCGGGTTCTTACGTGCCCTGCGTGGAAAATCCAGGGAATACCAATTGTTTACTGGATTGGCGCACATTGCCGGGAGACGAGGCCCATGACCGTCACGGTCGGCCTTATCTGGTGTTTGATATGACTAATGAAGATCGTGCCCGTCTTGTGAGCATGGGGCAGAATGGACGCTACGAAGGGGCGGCCTGTACTACAAGCTGCGATCAGTGTGCGCCTGGAGGAGATGACCTCCAAGTCTGTTTATTGAGGTAGTTTCTAAAATGAAAAAACAAATTGTATTGATCTTATATGTGTTGCTTATGGCTACGACAGGGTTCGCTTCCGGAGACCCCGATTTTAAAACTCGGGATCTGGATCAGATGATCGAACACGGTGACCCTGTGAATAAAGGCACTGTGGAATTATTGCCACTCCCGCTGATTCAGATTGAAGCCCTTGTGGCCGCACCCCCAAAGGTACGCAAGACTCATTATTTAATGCATGTGCTTGAGGGTTGGGGCCTTGCCCCCATGCCGACAGTGACCTACGGCTTGGATATCCATTCACTCAAGGGACAGAAACTCAATGTTTATATAGAGGATCACGTGGCGGAACGTGCGCTTGCAGCCTTGTCTGTCGATGACCGCGTAACCCTCTATGGCTACCATGTTTACAACTCAAAATACGGCCCCGGCATCCTGGTGAGTAATTTTTACCGGCACACGCAATGGCGGCATTTTTCAGGAAAGCTGAAGACCTGGTTTCAAGGTGGGCAAGCCGATAAAACAACCCACAAGAGTGAAGAAAATTGATCCTGATTAAAATGACCCGCAAAATAATGTGTTCACAAACTGGTTTCTCCCTGCTTGAGATGATGCTGGTGGTTCTGATTCTCTCCACCCTCGCTTTTTCAGCGATTGATATTGTAGACAACAAAGACAATCAAGTCCGTTTTGAAGACACCCGCCGCCGTCTGGATTTGATCCGCCGCGCGGTGATCGGAGAGACGGGCGCCGTCTACAACGGACAACGCCTCTTATCCGGTTATGCGGCGGACAACGGGCTGCTGCCTAAAAACGATGATCCGACCAAGGACGATCAAGGCATTCTTGCATTGCTTAGCAAGCCGTCGAACTACGACAGTTATAGTTTGAAGTCCCCCATTTTCGATCCGAAACCTGCAGCAACCGGGATCAATGACGGCCCAGCGCCAACCGAAGTGGTGCTCAGTGAGCCCGAAGAAAAACTATTCAAAGGCTACCGGTCTGGAAGCTATCTGACGCCCCCGCCCAGCAGCGCGGCACCGGCCTTTTACGACGGTTGGAATGCTGGTGCTAGCCCGAACTTTGGTTGGAACTGGACAGTCACCGGCACACCGGAAATATTGACGGTTACGAGCCTCGGTGCTGACGGCGGTGTCGGGGGAACGGGTATCTACGATGCCGATATCGGAATCACGGTCACGGACGATGATTGGAGGGTGGATGTGGATGGCTGGGCAGTCACGGTTCAAAATAAGTCCACATTCGACTTGGCTGTGTCCGCACCCGGCTGCGTCCGCGCTTCGCTGCTCGTCTATCTAAACTCTAATGATGCGACCGATCCCAACCCGTTTAGCTGGAAGCGCCTGACGAGCGAATGTATTCCGGGTGCTCTCGCAGCGGGGTCGAACGTTGATGTGCTCTTTCCTGCAGCAGGTGGTTTCCAGCCCTCAACCCGTATCCCGGCGGGGGAGCACCTCTTGGTCTTGGTCGTCGATAAAGATCCCACGCCTCATAATGGATCTCCGGGCGAGACCCCTTGTAAAGACGGAGTGGTAGCAGGCCCACCACCTAAAATAGATTGCGAAACCACAGGAAACCGCATCACAACTAAAGTCACTTTCTTTCCGCGTGTTGCCCTTCCTACTGATAAAGAGCTGGTCATTCGATGAAGCTCCCCCCCCTTCTCAAAAAACGATCCGGCATGCA
The DNA here is from genome assembly GCA_021775755.1 of Hyphomicrobiales bacterium. Taxonomy (GTDB): domain Bacteria; phylum Pseudomonadota; class Alphaproteobacteria; order Rhizobiales; family JAJFHB01; genus JAJFHE01. The sequence goes on from JAJFHE010000056.1 coordinate 5,218, forward strand.
AGGGCCGCTTCCGGCATCCCTCCCCGGTGCCCTCGGCCGCTTTCGCCGACAGATCGGAGGGGGGGGGCGCCGTCTCCTGGCCTGTGAAACCGACGGTTTTGTACTCCGGGCGGCGGTGGTGGTGCTGAACGAGGGCAAGGCG
>JAJFHE010000057.1 GCA_021775755.1 Hyphomicrobiales bacterium
CCGGCACCGAAGATGCACTCCGCTTCCAGTTCGGCGCGTGGTTCTTCTTCTAGGATCCACTCCGCACTTACGAACTTAAGGAAACGGGAGAGGCTCACGCCTCTCCCGTTTTCGATTCGGGGGACAGGGTCGTGCTGTCCATCGCCGCTTCGGAAAAACTTGATTTTTCCCATCATTTCGTAATCTATGGCTCGCCCCAGATCATCGAAACGTGCGATGAAATCTCTTTGCCCAGGTAGTTGAACGTGGCCGCGAGTTATACAAACAATCTGGAACAGGCTCGTAGACTTGCCGACCAGGGTAAGCTCAGGCCCGCGCGTTCAGCCTATAAAAAGGCTCTGGCGGAGCAGCCGAACAACACAGACATTCTGATCGAGTGTGCCGTTGTCGAAGCCCAGACCGGCGCGCTGAAGTCAGCTCGACGCATGTTCGACAAGGCGCTCAAAATCAACCCTCACGATCCGACGATCCATTTCAATCTTGGCGAAGTCGCGCGGGAGGCTGGAGCAGGCGAAACCGCGCTGAAGCACTACCGAAAAGCCTATGACCTGTCGCCCGGCGATGCAGACATTCTCTACGGCTACGGCGACGCACTGCGCGAGGACGGGCAGAACGAAGACGCCATGCGGCTTCTTCTGGAAGCCTCGCATCTGGCGCCGACCGACACCGAAATTCACAATGCCCTTGGAATTGCCCAGGAAGCATGCGGTGAACAGGCCAAAGCAGCGGCAAGCTACCGCAATGCCGTCAACAGAGCCCCTGACTACCGGGACGCGTGGAGCAATCTTGGTCAGGTACTCTATCAACTGGAGTTCTTTGAGGAGGCAGCGGACGCCTTTGAAAATGCACAGAACCTTAACGCGGAACCGCTGGCGGGGAACCTCATTCCCTGGGCAAAAACGCTCATGCAGTTGTTGCGTTACGATGAAGTTCTGGAGAAAGCCCGGCTAGCCATCGAGACCAATTCAGACATTGCTCCTGGATACTTTACCCGAGGCATGGCACATCAACAGCTCGGCGACTTCGATGCTGCGGAAATCGCTTTTCGAGAAGCTATCTCAGCCAACCGAAACCTCGGCGAGGCTTACGAGAAACTCGCCCTGATGCGTCGCCTCGAACCGGAAACCCAACCGATTTTGAAATCCATACTCGACAATGACGACGTAGACCCCTCGTCCCGGGCCGCTGCCGGATTTGCCCTCTACCGTCTGCATGATCGCGACGGCGACAGGAACGAGGCCTTTGCAGCGCTTGCCCGGGCAAATGCCTTCAAGGCTGAAACAAACGTTTTCGACCGTGCCCAGCACGACGAAATGTGTGATCAGATCATCTCGGTGTTCACTCGCGACTTCTTTGAACAGCGCCGCGGCCAGGGTCACGATACGACGGTTCCGATCTTTGTGCTCGGCATGCCGCGCTCTGGCACCACCTTGACCGAGCAGATCCTCGCAACCTATCCCAACGTCAATCCCTGCGGCGAACGCCAGGATTTCCAGGAACTTGCGCAAAGATTGGAAAACTACCCTTCCGCCCTGCCAAGCTATCCGGAAGACTGGGCAAAGGCGCAAGGCGAACGCATTTTGAACCTGATGCTGCAGGGCAACCCGGGCGCGCGGTATGCGACCAACAAATCGCCCGGCAACTACGCCTTTATCGGCCTCATCGCCTGGCTGTTTCCAAATGCCAAGATCATTTACTGCAAACGAGACCCTCGTGACATCGGGTTGTCGAGTTTTGAGCAGAACTTCCGCTCCGGCCTTTCTTACTCATATGATCTTGTCGCCTTCGCACACGCCTATCGTGCGCACGAGCGCCTCATGGAGCACTGGTACGAGTTCTCGCCGATTCCCATATATACCGTTGCCTATAAGGAACTGGTGAGCGATCCGGAGACTGCGGCACGGGGAATGATCGAGTATTGCGGCCTTGAGTGGCACGCACGCTCTCTACAGACCGAGGACGTCGAGCGGCCGATCGGGACGGCAAGTGTGTGGCAGGTACGCCAACCCATCAACAAGGGATCGCTCGACAAGTGGAAACGCTACGAGGCTCATCTCAAACCGATGATTGATGCACTGAACTCCAGCCAGCCGTAACACTTCGGCTGCGCACGTACTGTGGCGCGCAAAACGGAGAGAAAACGTGAGTGAAGCGCAAACGGCGTCTTTGCAGAAAGCGCGCGCACTCGCGGAGCAAGAGCGCTTTGTGCAAGCGCGCGCGCTTTACACCGACATCCTCGCGCATGACCCACAGAATATTGACGGCAATATTGAACTGGGGGTTCTGGAAGCACGGTGTGGAGATTTTCAAGCCGCCGAACAACACTTGGCCTATGCGCTGCGCCTCGCTCCGGATGACCCGGTCGTTCATCTCAATCTCGCGGAGTTGCAGCGGGAAGCCGGAGATCTTGAAAGCGCTGCGGGATACTACAAAACGTGCTTGACGCACTCACCGGATGATGCCGATGCGCTCTATGGCCTTGGCGATGCATTGCGCCTACTGGGCAGGTGCGAGGAGGCGCTCGGCCCCCTTGAACACGCCGCCCGCCTGGTGCCCGATGACCCGGAAATCCTGAATGCGCTTGGCATCGTTTACGACACGCAAGGCCGTACGAAACGAGCCATTGCGACCTACAAGCAGGCTATTGCCCTCGACACGTCAAACGCAGAGTCCTGGATAAACTATGGAGTGCTCCTGTCACGTGAAGGCCTGTATGAGCAATCGTGCAGAATATTCGAAACTGCCAGCGGCCACGTCGCCTTGGATGGCCAGACGCTCGTCAACTGGGCGCGGGACGCAATGCATCTGGGACATGATCGCGTTGCGATGGATCTCGCCGAAAAGGCGGCAAAGACCGGTGCCGCACGCGCAGAAGTCGAACTGTGCAAAGGGTCGGTGCATGAGCATTTCGGGCGATTCGATGCCGCAAGGCTGTGTTATGAAGCAGTGGTCGCCGCCGCCCCCGGCTCGGGCCACGGTTACAGGCATCTCTCCCGGATAAACCTGTTGTCACCGGCGACCACAAACCGGCTTGATGGCATTCTTTCCGATCCTTCGGGCACGCCGGCATCGCGCGCAGCCGCGGGATTTGCGCTTTATGCTTTGCTTGATAAGGCGGCCGACTATGACCGCGCCTTCACCGCCCTATCAGAGGCGAACGCCCTTGAACGCATGCATGCACCGTTTGACCGTGAGCGCCACGCGGCAGCGCTCAATGATGTTGCCGGGTTTTTCTCCCGCGAACGGTTCTCTGCCATGGCCGGCTGGGGTGATCCCGATGCCACACCGATTTTCATCGTTGGCCTGCCACGATCCGGCACCACGCTGACGGAACAAATACTGGCATTCTTCGACACTGTGTCCGTGGGCGGTGAGCGAACGGATATTCAACGGCTTGCGCTCACCCTCAAGCAATACCCGCAAGACCTTGGAGCGCTCCGCCGGCAGTGGTTTGCAGGACACGGCAAGCGCATATTCGAAGAGATGCTCGGCCCGGGTTCGGGAAGCTCCATGGCAACCGACAAGTTGCCCGGCAACTACGTTCACTGCGGGTTGATCGCCCTGCTGTTCCCGCACGCACGGATTGTGCATTGCCGGCGCGACCCACGGGATCTGGGTCTGTCGCTATATGCGCAGGATTTCAGAGCGCGCATGAACTTTGCCGCCTCGCTTGAGGACATCGCCTTTGTTTACCGCGAGTATGAGCGGTTGATGCGCCATTGGGAGGACACGCTCCCGGTACAAATTCATACGGTTCACTATGAAAATCTGGTGCAGGATACGGTGCCCACCGCACGATCTTTGGTTGAGTATTGCGGGCTGGAATGGAATGATGCATGTATAGCGACGCACGAGGTTGACCGGCCCATCCATACGGCAAGTGTTTGGCAGGTCAGGCAACCCATCAATGCCGGCTCGGTTGGTAAGTGGCAGCGGTACGAACGGCATTTGGCACCGTTTACAAGGGCGCTGGAACGGGAATGAAGCGGTATCTGAATTTAGGCGCCATGTTGCTGCTCGCGGCCTGTGTGAGCGGGCAGAGCGAGCCGCGCTCGATCGATGTATCGAGCAGCGTCGTGGAGCCCTCATCGGCCATAATGCAGAATATTGAACCGCTGCTCGTGCGCACCAGTCCCTCCTATGTGACGCTGGTGGTGCATGACGGCTCAACCCAGGAAATTTCGCGGGCGGAAAACCTGCTTGCGGACGCGGTGACCTCCGGCAGCGGATTTTTTATCGATGACCGCGGACACATTCTAACAGCCGGACATGTCGCGGTTGAACGCGGGTGGCGCGTCGAGGCGCGTGGTGGAGATGGTCGATCCTACCGAGGCGAAGTCGTGGATGTTCTGCCGTCAAACGATCTCGCGCTGATCAGGCTCGAGCGTGCATCGGACAACCCGAACGTAACTCCGGCGGCAGATCCGTGCATGAGCGTCGGGGAACCTGTTTTCTCCCTAGGCAAACCGCGCGAACAAGGTGATACCGCAAGGGTCGGCGAAGTGGCGTCGATGAGCTTCGGCAGGCCGGTCACCTATCAGGGATATGGCTATCCCGACGCGGTCGTCCTGCGCCTACAAACGCGCAAGGGAGAATCCGGCGGTCCGGTGTTCAATCGGCGCGGTGAACTTACCGGCATGCTGGTAAGCACGCTGTCCGATGCATCCGGCACGCCGCTGAACCTTGCACACGCGGTGCCTACCCCCAATCTTGCGCGTTTCGTCTGCAACGCGATCGACTGTTCAGCCTCGTGGCGGTCTCTCACTGGCCGCGATACGGCCAGTTGTCCGGCGAACCGACAGTCCCAGAGCGGCTGAACGGCACGGGAGCCCCCATCCGCCAACGCTGAGGCCCCCTTACGGCAGCAACACGGACGATCCGGTGGTGCGCCTCGCTTCGAGATCCTCATGCGCCTTGCGGACATCGGCCAGCGCATAGCGCTGGTTTACCGGGATTGAGACTTTGCCGGATCCCACAATCTGCATCAGATCATCCGCCGTTTCATGAAGATCGGCGTCGCTCGCCGTATAGGTCATAAGCGTCGGACGGGTGACATAGAGCGATCCTTTTGCGGTCAATATGCCAAGGTCGAACGCAGTGACGGGACCGGACGCATTGCCGAAACTGACAAGTAGGCCGCGCGGTTTTAAACTATCGAGAGACGCCTCGAACGTTGCCTGGCCGACGCCGTCATAGACGACCGGAACGCCCTCCCCGCCGGTAATATCTCGCACACGCGCGGCAACGTCCTCATCGTTGTAGAAGATCGTGTGATCGCAGCCGTGCGCCTTTGCAAGCTCAGCCTTTTCAGGCGACCCGACAGTTCCTATTACAGTCGCGCCAAGCGCCTTGGCCCATTGGCATGCGATAAGCCCAACGCCACCGGCGGCGGCATGGAAAAGGATCGTTTCTCCCGGCTGCACCGAATAGGTGGCACGCAGAAGATAGCGAACCGTTAGGCCTTTCAGCATCATCGCCGCAGCCGTTTCGTCGTCGATACTGTCGGGCACGCGCACCAACCGATTTGCCGGTGCGTTACAGGCTTCCGCATAGGCTCCCATCGGTCCGGTGCCATAGGCCACCCGGTCGCCTTCGGACAGCGACGTCACACCCTCACCCAGCGCTTCGACCACACCGGCGGCTTCCAGACCGATCCCCGATGGCAGGGGCAGCGGGTAAAGTCCGCTGCGGTGATAGGTGTCGATGTAGTTGAGACCGACCGCCGTATGCCGTATCCGCACTTCGCCGGCGCCCGGCGCGGCGAGATCGACATCCTTAAGTTCCAAGACCTCAGGCCCGCCAGTGACTTCAAACCGCACTGCCTTCATCCGTTCGGCTCCCTTCAAAAAGATCCAGATTAAACCCGCGCGTACCCGTTGGGCACACCGGCATTTCGTCATCGCATAACAGGTCCAACCGGTGCGGGCCAGAGTGATTTCAGCAGGCGGCATGCAGCGCAGCGATGGGCGTTGTCGGCAAACAGCTTGCCGTTTAGACTGTTTGATTGTGTTTCCGTGCCGGCTTCGCGCACTCAAAGCGTGGCCGCGCTGTTCCGGAGGAATGCAGAATGCCCGAAGCCGCTATCAGAAATTCCGCCAACACCTGGCGCGAGCGCCGCGAGTTCGACCTCACGGCGGAAAATCTGCAATTGCTTTTCGACAATGAAATTCCCGCGATCCGTATCAAGAACTTCGCCAGCCCCGACGAATGCCGGAGCTTCGTGACGGCGCTGCGCGATATCGGGATGCAGCACGTCTATCACTTCAAGAATGCCGACGGTGAAGCCTTGTCGGACATCACGACCGGATATATCGGCCTCACCCATTACAACTACCGGCACAAACCCAACGAAGACTATCTGGCCGAGGTTCCCACGGCAAATGCCTATCGCGACAGGGTTTTTTCACGGTCCTTCGATGCGGTGCAAAGAATGATCGACCACATACAGGCCGCAAACCCAGCGCCTGTCGGCGTGGCGTCGGAGGCGGACGGCTCGGGCGAGCTTTATGCCGGCATTATTCGGGACGCCACCACCGGCGGAGCGTTGCATGCAGATTTTGCGCCGTTTACAGCACGAGCGCTGTGTGTCGGGCGCATCAATGCTCAGGTCGGATGGAACGCATGGCTCGAACATCCCGAACGCGGCGGCGGGACTACGGTCCATCACGCTCCGTGGTCGCCGGAGTTCGGGTCTTCTGAAATCCCGGAACAGTATCCGCTGGACGCCGAGTTGGTGGATGGGCACGAGAGCTACACCTACCACCCCACTCCAGGCGATGCGATTTTGTTCAACACGCGCAATCCGCACGAAATCGAAGGTGCCCCGCCCGGCGAAACACATTCACGCCTGCAGGTCGGGTCGTTTATCGGCCGCCTGCCGGAAGGCGATCTCCTGTTCTGGTCGTAGGGTGGTTTTACAGCGGTGCCGCGGGAGGTCTGGCGCGGCCGGCGGCAACATATTCACGGTGGGCAATGTATGTTGTCGCCCCGACAATGATCGCGCCGCCCAGGATGACCCAGAAATCGATCGCTTCGCCAAACATCATCGTGCCGAGCATAACCGCCCAGACGAGTTGCAGGAATGTCGCCGGTTGGGTCACGGTTATGGGCGCTGCTTCGATGGCCCGCGTCATGGTGTAATGGCCCAGCGTCGCAAAAACGGCTGCCATAAAGAGCCAGAACAGTTCCGAAAGATCCGGCGGCTGCCAGACATACAAAGCGCCGGGTAACAAGACGATCGTGCACAACGCCGACAGCATGGCAACTATCATCGTGGGATGTTCGCCACCTGTCAGGTGTTTTGCCAGAAGAAAAGAGGCGGCGAACAGCGGCGCGGCACACAGCTGCGCAAGAGCGCCGATGCTGACCTCCTGAAAGCCTGGCCGCAGGATCACCAGGGCGCCGACGAAACCCGCCAAAACGGCTCCTGCCCGGCGTGCGCGCATGCGCTCACCCAGAAGCAACACAGCGCCCAGAGACACAAACACCGGTGCGAGATAACCAATGGCGGTGACCTCCGCAATGGGAATGCGCGCCATCGCAAAGAACCACAACAGCACGGCACCACCGTGCACAAGCCCGCGCAGAACGTAAAGCCCCACAGTACGTCTTTGCGGCAAAACATGCCGGTACCAGTAGAACGCCGGAGCGATGAGCAGCAACCCGAACGCATAGCGGATGAAGGCCGATTGAACCGCCGGCAGATCGGTTCCCAGATGGCGCACAATTCCCGTTACGGCAACGAACAATAGCCCGCACAGCAGCATCCAGAGGATGCCTCGAACGGCGCCGCGATCGGCCAAAGTGTCCGCATGCGCCATGAAGGAGACCTGATCCGGGAAATCGGTGATCAATGCAGCAGCTAAGCGCGAACGGCACAGCGTTGCAAGCGCCGTTGACGGTGCGAGTTGGCATCAGTCAGGCAGGATCCGTCGTGCGGCGTTCCAGATAACGCGACGTTCGGGCTCGGGAGCGGCTTCAGGTTTTGCCGTCTCGGTCACCACGGTGAAAGCAGAGTTTCCATGTTCGTCACGCATTTCGGAATCAGTAGTTGCGTCTGGATCCAGCGCTTCTTTCTCCGCTTCAACGGCAGCTTCCCAATCTTCGACGCGCTTTTCCAGGCGGCGCGCCGTGGCCTCGTCGAAACGCTCGCCCAGCTTGCGGCGCGCCGCGTCGGACAAGTAGGTATAGAATAAACGGTCACTCTCAATCGTGAATGCTGGGGCTACGGAATCGAAGTTCTCCCAGGTCCTGCCGCCGAAATGAATGATTCCCGGCATATCGTTCGTCTCCCGGTCATAGAACCGTCCCGCGCGGCGCTCTTCGATGCGCTTCAGACCGCCGCTGCACGTGTGCACGATCACCCCGTGACGAAACGTTGCAAAGATTTCGGGATGCTCATATCGGAGCAAACGGCAAATATCCTGATCATGCCACTTGTATTGCGAAATAAGTTCCGCGGGGAGTTCAAGGAATTTCTTTTTCACCTCGGCAAACAGATGGTTGATGCGCTCGGGCGCCGCCACAAGAAAGCCTATGTTTATTTCTCTGTCGCCGCTGCGATAATCAAGATCGCCCAGCAGTCGCCGGTAGTGGAAATCTTTGGTCCACAGACCCGAGCCCGATACGATCGGGTTGTCTTCCTTGGCGTAATTAATTTTTCCATTGCCAGCGCAGGAAAAGACCGCGTTCACGTCCTTCTGAAAGTACATGTCGCTGTCGCATATCGCGACGGAATCGTAATTCGCCCCATGGCTGTCGAACCAGTCACAAAAGATGAGCTTGCTCATTCGTTTGTTTCGATACCGCTCGAAGGCTTCTTCCCAGGTGCCACCGGGAACGAGTTCGGTTTTGGCAATCTCTTTCCAGTTCAGCGCCTCCCATGCCCACAACATTCCATCGATGTGGTATCGCACGCCACGCGCATCCAAATAGGCCCGCGCCGCGTCATCGAGGCCGGTGGATAACACCCAGACGTCTCCGCTGAAGTTTCCCGCGTTGTCGTCGAAGAGAGTTGACAGCATCAGGTCGGCCTGAGCGACCTGATGCGTGTTAGCCGTAAACAGCAGTGCGGTTCGCAGCCGTTGCCGATTTGAGGGTTTTTCTTTTGCTTCGCTCACTTTTTGCGCACCCTTTTCTCGCCCTCCTGATCAAGCTTTCGCCGATCCGTCTTGCGGGTTGTTCCGGTTCGTTTTCATTAGGTCCAGGTATCGCGCGCCCAAATCAAGCGCCCGTCTGATGGTAACGTCCATATCGAGATATTGATACGTCCCCAGCCGACCTACAAAGGTCACGTTCATTTCGAGTTGCGCGCGCTGTTCGTAGCGCGTCAGCAGGTTTTGATCACCGGTGAGCCTAATGGGATAATATGGAATGTCGCCGGCACCGCAGGCGCGCGAGTACTCGCGGTATGCGACCGTATTGTCAAATTCCCCGGCACTCCAGGGAGCAAAGTGCTTGTGCTCGGTAATTCGCGTGTATGGAACATCCGCGTCGGGATAGTTCATCACTGCGGTCCCCTGAATGTCGCCCTTCGCCCTGATGGTTTCGAAGTCAAGCGTGCGATACTCAAGACGGCCAATATCGTGATGAAAATACCGGTCGATCGGGCCACTGTAAAAAACATGGTCGAACGCTTCATCAAGCTCTTCAAAGCCGCAATTCAACCGAATTTCGACTCCATCACAATCGAGAATCCTGCGCACTGCCTCCGTGTAACCCTGTTTCGGCATCCCCTGGTATTTGTGATTGTAGTAGTTGTCATCGTAGTTGAAGCGCAGCGGCAGGCGCTTGAGGATCGATACCGGAAGCTGGTCCGGCTCCATGCCCCACTGTTTCCGGGTGTAGCCTTCCAGAAACGCCTTATAGAGCTCCTCCCCGACCATGGCGAGCGCCTGCTCCTTGAACGTCACGGGATGCGCAATGTCTGAACGTGCCTTGGCCGCAACGAACGTACGCGCCTCGTCCGGGGACAATGCAGTACCAAAGAACTGATTGATCGTGTGAAGGTTAATCGGCAGGGAATAGACCCGGCCCCGCACCGTTGCGCGCACCCGGTTTACATAGGGCATCATGTCGGCAAAGCGATTGATGTACTCCCATACCTCAGTGTCGTCGGTGTGGAAGATGTGCGGTCCGTACCGGTGCACCAATACTCCAGATTCGGGATCGGGTTCCGTGTGGCAGTTGCCGGCAACGTGAGGGCGCTCATCGACGACCAGACACGCCAGGCCGGCACTGGACAGCCGGCGCGCCAGAACCGCGCCGCTCAATCCCGCCCCCACTATGCAAATGCGCGCCATGGCCAGTTCCGTTGTTCGTTGCGGCTTTCTACACTATCGCCGCGATACCCGCGAGAACGAACGGCCAATGAAGTTCCCCGCAAACAGGCGCGATCGGCCAATGGCGCGCAGCGCGCGCGTCACGGGCCCGGTATCTGCAGAGTGGAAACTGGCGGAGAGGAAGGGATTCGAACCCTCGAGACGGTTTCAAGCCGTCTACTCCCTTAGCAGGGGAGCGCCTTCAGCCACTCGGCCACCTCTCCACCGCCGTGTATGCCGCAGTGGTCCCTTGGATTCAAGGAGAATTCGGCGAGAATTCGGCGAGAATTCGGCGTGCCACAAACGTTCGATCGGCTGGCGGCCTCCGGCGGTCTGGAATTATTCCGTTCGTGTATCACTTAATTTTCGCCCAAAAACCATATGTTAACCTCCTTTAACTACTCTGGCCCTGTTCAACATTGGACATTCCTTGTTCCAATCCTCCAAGTGCCCGGCTCCGGCGTGCCCCCCCAATAACGCCGGAGCCGGATTTTTTTTGGGAGCTCTCTCACGATTTGCCGCAACGCCGAAATGTCACTTGCATGCAAACGAGTTGAAGCGGCAGCGCCGACCGGTTTGCGTTACGGTTGCATCTGAGAGATTATCGGCATCGCGTGGTTTGCATTCGTTCGCCGCAGTGCTTATGTCGGAATGACCGGATACACCGGTTGCGGCAGCACATCGGTGCAGCCAATCGCGAGGGAGGGAAACATGCGGACAGCGCGAGGTACCGTGCTACTGGGTTGTGCATTCACCGCAGTGTTGGTTGCGGCAACTCCCGCAAACGCCGCCGTAGCTGCGGTTTCCCACACGGCGGCCCCATCCGGGGACGTGGCATCGCGGCCCGCGCAAGCCCTGGTTCGTTATGCAGACGCCGACACTCTCTACACGTTTAATAACGACCTCGCCTTTGAACAGGCCAACCAGCGCTATCGCAGCAATGACGGGTACGTCACGAACTTCGGTTCCGAGCTTGCACCGCTAGTTCCCTTTGCCGACGATGGCAATCTGTATTTGCAGCGGCGCGATGTGGTAACGCCCGGCTCGAATTACCGGCTGCAAGATGGTCAAACAAGCATCCAGCTGAACTTCGATTTTTAGGTCGGCCAACGAAGTGCGGCCGTTTCACAACATCGTGACGACGAGGTTTCACATCGCAGCCACTATTATGGTTCTTATCGAATAGAGCGTCTTTCCAAGGAAAACCGGAGCTATCGACATGACAAATCTCTTCTCCATCATTTCATTTGCCGTGTTGCGCAGAGCGCTGGCATTTTCCGCACTGGCTGTTGCCGCCTCGCTCATGGTTGCGTCACAGGCCGTGGCAGCAGGCGGCGGCTCGAGCAGCGGCGGCGGAACCACCACACCGCCAGCCGATTGCACAAACGATTCAACGGATTGCGAAGACGACAAGTTGCATGACAACCAGGTCTACGACCTGGGTGCATCTCTTGCGCAGGCCGGGCGCTACGAGCGGGCAATCGAAGTGTTGCTGAGTGCCAACGACCTCGACGATCCACGCATCCTCAACTATCTCGGCTACAGCCATCGCAAGCTTGGGCGCATCGGTACGGGCATCGCCTATTACGGTCGTGCGCTCGACATTAATCCCGATTTCGTGCTTGCGCGCGAATATCTGGGCGAAGGATATGTGTCGATCGGTCGGATCGACAAGGCCGAGGAACAGCTCGACGAGATCGCTCAACGATGCGGCGTGTCATGCGAGGAGTATGTACAACTGGCACAGGTCATCGCCGACGCGCGCAATGGCGTAACCGCGGAGTGGTAAACTCCTGAACGGGCGAGCCGCGACTAACAGGTGCGGACTGGAACAAGCGGCGGCGGCTCGGCAACGAGCCCCCGCCGACCGTTTGGGGCACCATCATCACGGCTGCGCACAGGCGGCAGTTGCTTTCCCTCTCCAAAGCCGCTAACCAAACGCCACCAGAATCATCCGCCACAATTGGCCCTTCAGCAGGCTGAGCCGGCGGTGCGCCGCAGGTAGCGTGGCGTGGAATTCGGCATCTTGAGGGAGAGCGAGCATGGCTTCGGAAAACGGTGCACAAAGTGGCGGATTCGACTTCAAGACGATTGTCGCCGTGGCCGCCCTGGCTGTCGCCTGCGCCTCGCTCTACTACACGACAACCGTGGATACGCGCGGTGCCGTCGCGGATCTGGAAGGTTCAATCCGCTCTCTGACGACCAAGCTAAATGAGAAACCGGAATCCGACGACGTCCTGCAGCTGATAAATTCCGATGTTCAGCCGCGCATCGATGGCGCGGCGGCGGAACTTCGCCGCAGTCTGGATGGCATTGAAGCGGAAGTCGGTTCATTGCGCGGCACACTGGGCGGGCGCCCGACGGAAGATGCCGTACGCGCGATCGCCGAAGCCGTGTCAAGCGGCGAGAGCGAAACACTGATTGCCGAGCGTTTGCCGGAGCTTATCGCACTGAACGCTGTGCCGAAAGGCGCCGTCGTGGCATTTGCAACCTCCTGCCCTACGCACCTTGGCTGGCAGGAACATGAAGCGGCTCGAGGCCGCTTCCTGGTTGCCGCCGGCACTCATACGGATGCCGATGACACAACACGAAATTTCGTTCCCGGCGTGGGGTTGAACGATGGCGAATACACTCACGTGCTCACGGCGACCGAGATGCCGACGCACCATCATACCGTGGAACGGCAAGGGCCGACGCGCGGCATAACCGATGTGCCGCCGCTTGGATCCGACGGCGCGATCATCGCCACGATTGAACCGGAACTGACCAGTGCGGCGGGCGGCGGAGAGCCACACAACAACGTGCCGCCCTATATCGCCCTTCACTTCTGCGAAAAGCTGTGAGCGGTACAGAGACTCCGGGCCGCTGCTTAGAATTGTTATAAGCTACTGTTTTTACTTATTTTTTGAACAATTCTAAATCCGACTTCCACAGTTGGTTTTTAATTGACTCATCTCTGAATCGACCGTATTGAGCAATTTCTTCGGACCGTTCCGGTGCGCGGCGCCCTCTAGCGGGGATTGATCTAGCGCAAGGTTCAAGGCGGCCGAACCATGCAAGGTGCGTGCAGCCGAACCGGTCTCTTGTGCTCGGTTGGGACGGGCACGAACAGCGCACGACGAAAGGCACGTAGCAATATGACCGGGCGAATTCTAAGGCGCATGCTGACCCTGGCCGCGCTGGCAGCAACCGCGCTTGGCGGTTTTGTGGCGCCGGCGCAGTCAGGAGAAGAAGTCAATGTCTACTCCTACCGCCAACCGTTTCTGGTTGAACCTCTGTTCAACGCTTTCACGGCAGAGACAGGTATCGAAGTCAATACGATCTTCGCCAAGAAGGGCCTGATCGAACGCATTGCGCACGAAGGCCGCAACAGCCCTGCCGATGTACTTCTGACGGTCGACATCGGACGTTTGACCGAAGCGGTGGCGCGCGACATCGCCCAGCCGGTGAACTCGGAAATTGTTCTCGCCAACATACCTGCGACGCACCGCGATCCCGAGGGTAACTGGTTTGGCCTCACCCGCCGCGCCCGCGTGATCTATGCCTCAAACGAGCGCGTCCAGCAGGACACGATCACGTATGAGGAGTTGGCGGAGCCGCAGTGGCGTGGCCGCGTCTGCATCCGCTCAGGCCAGCATGTCTACAACCTTGCGCTGTTTGCATCGATGATTGCGCATTTGGGCGAAGACGGCGCCAAGACCTGGCTCGAAGGCCTGCGTACCAATCTTGCGCGCCAGCCAAGCGGAAACGACCGCCAGCAGGTGCGCGGCGTCTATTCCGGTGAATGCGATGTGGCGATCGCCAACACCTACTACATGGGCAAGATGCAAACGAACCAGGATGAACCCGAGCAACAGGACTGGGCACGGTCTGTGCGCATACTGTTCCCGAATTCCGATACACGCGGCACGCATGTCAATCTATCAGGCATGGTTCTGGCACGGCACGCCCCCAATCACGACAACGCGCTCAAGCTGATGGAATTTCTTTCCAGCTCAGAAGCGCAACGCATATACGCGGAGGTCAACTTCGAGTACCCCGTGAACGAAAGCGTTGCCTGGTCTGAACGGGTGTCGTCCTGGGGCGATTTTAGCGCCGACACCATTGCGCTCAGCAGTATCGCGGAACTTCGCTCCCGCGCCAGCGCTCTGGTCGACGAAGTCGGGTTCAACGACTAGACCGTTTCAACGAGGAAAATGCCGGCGTTGTCTTATTGACACTGCCGGTATCTTTTTTGGTCAGGACACGTTTTTCTGATCAGAATCGCGCGCAAAAGCTGCTAAAGAACAAGGTGTGCTGGCGCGGTCCGGAAGGAATGGCGCGGCGTCTACGTGGAGTGATTGGATATGAAGCGGCGTATCGTCGTAGCGATGAGTGTGTTTGCAGCGTTTTCCGGCCTGGCCGCGACAACGCAGCCGGTGAGTGCGGATGAGTACTATATTCCCCGCGGCCACGCCTATGGCCCGGGCATGGAAGTCCTGCCGCCCTTGAACAGCGAACAGGATCGCATCAATGCGATGGCTGATATTCGCGAGGCGGAAATCCAGCGCCGTCTGCGCGAGGAGCGCATGTTCCAGGAACAGTTCAACCTTTGGGTTGACCTCAACCTGACACGCCCCGGCAGGCCCTACTCACCTTACTAACGAGCCGAAACCGGCCCGTAACATCTGGTTGCTAGTGCGACTGGAGCCATTCGCGTGCCTGGCGTTGCGCCACGGCGACGTCGTCGGCCGACATCTCACGAGAAACTTCCTTACGATAGTCGCGCGCGGCTCCGTTGCCGTTCATGGCGGCGAGGTTGAACCATTTGTGCGCGGCGACAAGGTCGGGGTCGCGGTCGCGTCCCGATGAATACATAAGGCCGAGCTCGTAAAAGATATCGGTGGCCCCTGATTGCGCGGCACTTTCGGCTGTAGCGAAGTCTGTCATTTCAATGCGGGCCATGGCGATTTACCTCCTGATCTATCGCCGCCCCGGGGTCGTTGTTTTCATTGTTCCCGAGGCATCGGATTGTTCCGCAAGGTCCTTACCCTGCATGCCAATATCGTGGCGCGCCGGCGTACAAAACGCGTTAAAGGAGTCGCTTAATTTTGTTTGAATCAAATCTTAGACTTTCCTGAACGATCACCACCCCGGTCGCCTGTTTCGTATATATTTCAACGGTTTATCGGAAACATAGATTTGAACCCGACAGCTGGGATTCAGTGTTCGATAACCAATTCGGCAAGTGTGGCACGCGTGAACGCTAAAAGTTGATCACTCCGGCCGCCCAACGGGCGCCAAATTGTGATGACACTTTTTCGACGCGGTGATACCCATAGGACATGGCCTTGTACGCGAATCGAATCATTCAGTTGACCGTCGCTTTCGTACTGGCGGTTACCCTGCACAGCTCAAGCGGCGATGCGGCGGCAAGCGGTTCGCTCGCCGGGACGTGGCGCACGGAAGGCGGCCGTTCGCATGTGCGTTTCTCAAGATGCGGCGGTGGCTGGTGCGGCCGCGTGGTCTGGTTGCGGATCTCGACGGATTCGAGCGGAAAACCGTTGAAGGACGAAAACAACCCCGATCCCGGCTTGCGCAACAGAAACCTGCTGGGCTTGCGGATTTTCTATAACCTCACCGCCAAGGGTGGCGAAGGCGTGTGGCAGGGCCATGTTTACAATCCCCAGGACGGCGACGTTTACAACGCCTTTCTCACCGTCGAATCCGAGCGGCGCCTGCGGGTGAAAGGGTGTATTGGCGAGATCCTCTGCGGCACCCAGACCTGGTCGCGTGTCAGCCGCTCAAGCACACCGGAATCAACCGGCAACACCCAGAGCGCCGACACCGTCAGATAGCTTGCATCAAATAATTCGCAACGCGGATCAACGTGCGGTTTGCTTGAAGAGCAGTTGCCAGGCTTTGTCGTCTTCCCGCATCTGGCTGGGCACCCTGCGCACTTCCTCACCCAGTGCCATGCCGCGTTGTACGGCGGGCCGTGCCATGACGCGCTCAAACCACTTTTTCAGATGCTTGAACTCCGCGATGTCCTGTCCCTGCCGTTTGTAGGGCTTGATCCAGCCAATGCAGGCCATGTCGGCAATGGAATAGCTGCCAGCAAGAAAATCGCGCTGGCGCAGGTGCTTGTTCATGACGCCGTAGAGCCGGTTGCATTCGTTGGTGTAGCGCTCGATGGCGTAAGGCAGTTCTTCGCGCGCATAGTGGCGGAAATGGTGCGCCTGCCCCGCCATTGGACCAAGACCGCCCATTTGCCAGAACAACCACTGATCGACCTCAACCCGGTCGCGTACGCGCTTTGGATAAAACCTGCCGGTGTTGTTGCCGAGATATTGCAGGATGGCGCCTGACTCAAAGATCGAGATCGGTTTACCGCCCGGCCCTTCGGGGTCGACAATGGCGGGCATCCGGTTGTTCGGCGCGATCTTGAGGAAGTCGCGCTTGAACTGATCTCCCTTGAGTATGTCGACATACTTGACGGTGTACGGCAGCTTGCACTCTTCAAGCATGATCGACACCTTCCACCCATTGGGGGTCGGCCAATAGTAAAGATCGATCGGTTTACGCGGTTTCTTGCCCGCACTGGAGCCCATGTCCGTCGTCCTTGTTCGATTTCGCCCCGGTTGCGGACACGTACTATGCGCGCCGGTACTGCGTGATGCTCTAACCCGCCGGTATTGAGAATACTGCGGAGACCGGCAGATGGTCCGAACCTGCGTCCGCACCGCTTTGCGGAAAGCCGAGAGGCCGGATGCCGTTGGAAATAAAGATATGATCGATGCCGATCTGCGGCAGGCCGAACAGCCAGGTTGGCCAGGTCGGCAGATCGGTCATGCGCCAAAGGCCGGAAAACTCCTGAAATGCGTTGAGCATCAGCGACCATTCGGTGGCGTTGAAATCACCGGCCACAAGCACCGGATCTCCAAGACGCAGGGTTTCTTCAGCTAGATGCCTGATCTGCTGAAACTGCCGCTCGATGCGCGGGATGCGGCTGAGATGCGTGCCAACAACCGTTAGGTTTCCAAGATCGTCGCCAAAGCGGATCCAGGTCATGGGAGGCCCGTCCCAGTTCGTCCGCTTGCCGCCTTCCGCGAAGGCGCGTCTGGACAGCATGACGATGTGGCAATAGGCAACCCTGATGCAGTCTTCGCGATAGGGATAGTCCTCAGCAAGGCGTTGAAGCAGGTTATCCTTCTCGCGCCCGACCTCGACCAGGATGACGATGTCGGGTTCTTCCGCCTGCAGATAGGCTTCCACCGCCTCGATATCGGAATTGCTGAAATGGGTGTTGAACGACACCACCTTGAACTGCTGTTCGCCCTCACCCGGCTCAATCATCACCGCTGGCCGGTTCTCGAACAGCGGCAGGAGTCCAATAACCAGAGGTGTCAGCACAGCACCGGCCGCCAGCACCGCAAATCCATAGCGCCCGGCGAGGACGCCGATGCAGCCGGCTGCAAACAGGCCGATGAAATGGAGCCGCAGGTTCGAAAAGACGTCGAAGACAATCCAGAGGTCGGCAAGATAGGGCGCGCTCAATCCGACGAACGAGGCGATAACGACAAGCGCCGACGTCAGACGGCCGAGGCGGTTCCACAACGACTTCCGCGTCATGAACCAGCGCCATGCGGGGAGTACGACATCGATATGCGCTGCATGGCTGCTTCAGCTCATTCCGAGCCGCTTTTTCAGCAGCTCATTCACGACTTGTGGATTGGCCTTGCCTTGGGTCGCCTTCATGATCTGGCCGACAAACCAGCCAATCGCCTTTGGCCGCTCTGCCACCTGTGCCGCCTGATCGGGATTGGCCGACACAATTTCATCGACGATACGTTCAATTTCGCCGGTATCGGATACCTGCCTCAGGCCGCGCTCATCGACGATCGAGCCCGGTGCCGAACCGGTCTCCGCCATGATTTCAAACACATCCTTGGCAATCCGGCCTGAAATCGTTCCATCGGAAATCAAGTCGATCAGTTCACCGAGATGTTCTGCGGAAATCGGTGAAGTTTCAATTTCCACGTCGGCGCGGTTCAGCAAGCCGAACAGTTCACCCATGACCCAGTTTGCCGCGACTTTGGCGTCGCGGCCCTTGGCGGCCGTTTCGAAATACTGCGCCGAAGCGCGGTCGGACACCAGAACGCCGGCGTCGTAGGGGGACAAAGAATAGTCGTCAATGAAGCGTTGCTTACGGGCATCGGGCAGCTCGGGCAGCGAGCCGGCGATTTCATCGACAAAGGCCTGATCGAATTCAAGCGGCAGCAGATCGGGATCGGGAAAATAGCGGTAGTCGTGCGCTTCTTCCTTCGACCGCATTGACCGGGTTTCACCCTTGCGGGGATCAAACAGCCGGGTCTCCTGGTCGATTACGCCGCCATCTTCGATGATATCGATCTGGCGGCGCGCCTCATGCTCTATGGCCTGACCGATGAAGCGGATGGAATTCACGTTCTTGATCTCGCACCGCGTGCCGAGATCGTCGCCTGGATGGCGCACCGAAACGTTCACATCGGCGCGCATGGAGCCTTCCTCCATGTTGCCGTCGCAGGTGCCGAGATAGCGCAGGATGGCACGCACTTTGGAAACATAGGCGCGGGCTTCTTCCGCCGACCGGATATCGGGCCTTGAGACGATCTCCATGAGGGCAACGCCTGAACGGTTTAGATCGACATAAGAAGAGGTCGGGTGCTGATCGTGAACGCTCTTGCCGGCATCCTGTTCAAGATGCAGCCGCTCGATGCCGATAGTCACGGCCTCGCCGTCCGCCATGTCGATCAGAACTTCGCCCTCGCCGACGATGGGGCTCTTGTACTGCGATATCTGATAGCCCTGCGGCAGGTCGGGATAGAAATAGTTCTTACGGTCGAATACGGACTTCAGATTGATTTCCGCCTTGAGGCCCAGCCCACTGCGCACCGCCTGTTCGACACAGAATCGGTTGATCACGGGCAGCATGCCGGGCATCGCCGCGTCGACCAGGCTGACATGGGTGTTGGGCGCCCCGCCAAATTCGGCACTCGCGCCTGAAAACAGCTTTGCACGCGATGCGACCTGCGCATGGATTTCCAGCCCGACAACGACTTCCCAGTCACCGGTGCTGCCTTTGATGCACTTTGCGAAATCTGCCTGGCGTTCCATCACAGCTAACCTTCGTGAACCGCAACAATGTCGGCGGCGAGACTTGCAAGATCCGAATAGTGATAAGTCGGCGTCACGATTTCATCGGGCTCCGGCGTTGCGCCATGCCCCACTTTGCCCTTACGGCGTTCGATCCAGGCCGTCGCGTAACCAAGCCGCGTCGCAACGCCGATGTCGTGATACTGACTTTGCGCCACGTGCAACACGTCCTTGCGGGCAAACCCATGCACACTCTGGCGGCCGAGGCAGTAGGCAAACATCTGCGGATCGGGCTTGCTGACCCCAACCTCTTCCGCCGTGACCTTGTCATCGAACGGTTCACCCAACGTGCGGCTGAAATACCAGTAGGCCCAATTGTCGGCATTGGTCAGTGCGACGAGACGCAGGTGCTTGCCGAGCAGTTCCAGGCTTTCCAGCGCATCGGCAAAGGGCGGCCAGTTGGGAATGGATTTCGCCAGCCCCTCGACATACTCCCGCGCCGTGGGCAGACCCAGCACACCCGCCATCTCGCGGTATGACGGCCCGAGCATTTCGGTAAACGATGTGTCGGGAGCCGCCCGGTGCTGCTTGGCCTCGGCCCAGCCGAAAGCCTCCAGAATGGCCGTGTCGGCGATTGAGATCCCGGCCTCCTCGGCGATAGGCCGCACATAGTTCAAGATACCGCTTTCGAAGTCGATCAACGTGCCGATCATATCGAACGAGGCTACCTTGTAACGCCTGAGACCCTTTACGCTCATGCCCACCACTTTCCAGGTTGCGCGTCAAAGCCGGCCGCCTGTTCCAAGACGCCCGCGGCCCGGAACAGCGTGCTTTCATCAAACGCCTTGCCAATGAATTGCAGCCCCAGAGGCAGGCCCTCCGACGACAGGCCGGCAGGCACTGAAATCCCCGGCAGCCCCGCCATGTTGACGGTGACCGTGAAGATGTCGTTGAGATACATCGTCACCGGGTCGGTAATTTCGCCCGGTGCGAATGCCGCGTTCGGCGTTGTCGGCGTCAGCATCACGTCGACGTTCTCAAAGGCCTGTTCGAAGTCGCGCTTGATCAAGGTGCGCACCTTCTGCGCCTTGACGTAATAGGCGTCGTAATAGCCCGCCGACAGCACATAGGTGCCGATGAGAACGCGGCGGCGGACTTCGGCGCCGAAGCCCGCGGCGCGGGTGTTTTCATACATGTCGACGATGTCTTCGCCGGGCACCCGCAGGCCGTAACGCACGCCATCGTAGCGCGCGAGATTGGATGACGCCTCGGCGGGTGCAACAATGTAATAGGCGGGCAGCGCGTATTTCGTGTGCGGCAGGCTGACGTCGACAACCTCCGCGCCGGCCGCTTTAAGCCACTCAACGCCGGTCGCCCACAGGCTCTCGATTTCGCCGGGCATTCCCTCCATGCGGTACTCCCCGGGGATGCCAACCCGCAGACCGCGAATGTCGCCGGTCAGGGCCGCTTCATAGTCCGGCACCGGCACGTCAACGCTGGTCGTGTCCTTGGCGTCGTGGCCGGCCATGGATTGCAGCATGATCGCCGCATCGCGCACATCACGGGTGATGGGCCCCGCCTGATCGAGCGACGACGCGAAGGCGACAATTCCCCAGCGCGATACGCGCCCGTAGGTCGGCTTGATGCCGACAGTGCCGGTAAACGTTGCAGGCTGGCGTATCGACCCGCCGGTATCCGTAGCCGTGGCGCCTGGGCAAAGCCGCGCCGCGACAGCAGCCGCCGAGCCGCCCGACGAACCGCCGGGAACGAGGCTGGTGTTGGCGCCATTGCGCCGCCAGGGATTGTCGACAGGCCCGTAGTGGCTCGTCTCGTTCGACGATCCCATGGCGAACTCGTCGCAATTGAGCTTGCCGAGCATTGCCGCACCATCGCGCCAGAGATTGGCGGTTACGGTGGACTCGTAGGTTGGCACGAAACCGTCAAGAATATGACTGCTCGCGGTGGTCAGCACGCCTTGCGTACAGAACAGGTCCTTGATGCCAAGCGGGATGCCTTCAAGCGGCCGGCCATCCCCTGCCTTTAACCGGCCATCGGAACGTTCCGCATCCTGCAATGCGCGCTCCGGCGTCTCGGTAACGAAGGCGTTGAGCAGGCGGCCCTGCTCCATTGCCGCGATGTGCGCATCGGCGAGCTCAACGGCTGAGAACTCGCGGTTACTTAGTCCGTCGCGCGCTTCGGCAATCGTAAGGTCGGTCAGATCCGTCATTTTATCGCCGCCCCTATTCCACAACCTTCGGCACGACGAAGAAATGTTCCTCGCCTTCCGGTGCGTTGGCGATAATTTGATCGGCAATGGCGCCATCAGTAACGTCGTCGTCGCGCATTTTCATCGTCACTTCGACGACGCTCGTCATCGGCTCGACACCTTCTGTATCGACTTCATCGAGTTGCTCGATCCACTCAAGGATCGTCGACAGCTCGCCTTCGAGTTTGCGTGCGTCGGCATCGCTCACCTTGAGGCGGGCGAGTTTCGCAATATGGCGAACCGTGGCCTGATCGACAGACATCGAGCTCTCCTTGAGATTTCAGCTGCTCTTGAGCGGGTTCGGTGACAACCGGGCCACCAGAATCGACCGCGGACGGATACCGGCGCGATAGATACCACCGGGCACAAACGACCGCAATAACCCGAAGTGCGGCGGCGCTCCAAAAGCAGCGCTCAAACGTCGACGCTGCCGCCTACGGCAAGCACATTGACCCGGCCCGCCTGATCGCCCATTTCGGCGAGGAACGCGTCGGCATCCGGGTCGATGATCGGGAACGTGCCGAAGTGACAGGGAAGCACCGTCTTGAAGTC
Organism: Hyphomicrobiales bacterium; assembly: GCA_021775755.1. Classification (GTDB taxonomy): domain Bacteria; phylum Pseudomonadota; class Alphaproteobacteria; order Rhizobiales; family JAJFHB01; genus JAJFHE01. The sequence continues at coordinate 22,252 of JAJFHE010000057.1, forward strand.
GAAGAAGCGGCGGCAGGCAAGCGCCGCACGCGATGCTCCCATGGTGAAACGGTCGCCAATCGGTACGATGCCGACATCGGGCGCGTGTAGTTCATTGATCAGTGCCATATCGCCGAAAATGTCGGTGTCACCCATGTGATAGACGGTCGGGCCGTCCGCCGGCGTGAACACAAGCCCGCACGGGTTTCCGAGATAGATGGAATTGCCGTCTTCGGTTGTTCCCGACGAGTGATCGGCGCGCACAAAGGTTACGGAAAAGTCGTCCTCCTTGAGCGTGCCGCCGGTGTTGGCCGGGCTGAAGTTCTCCACGCCCTTGCCGCCAAGGAACAGGCAGATTTCAAATATCGCCAGAAGCTTTGCGCCGGTCGCCTTGCAGATGTCGACCGTATCGCCGATGTGATCGTCATGACCGTGCGTCAGGGCAACATGGGTGGCGCCCTTCGAGGCTTCCTCCACCGTGCCGTCATAGACCGGATTGCCGGAAAGGAACGGGTCCACCAGAATGACGCTGTTTCCGGTTTCGATACGATAGGCCGAATGGCCAAACCACGTGATCTTCATATGTCCTCTCCTCAATCGGTTCCTGCCGTCCGGCGATAATGAGTTCGCCTCGCGGCGCATAATGTCATAAAGCCTTGACGATGAATTGCAACGACCGTGGACCGGGGACCGGATATGGCAGCGCCCGACATATCGCTCGAAGAACTGAGCGCAAGACTTGCGCCCGGGCAGCCCCTGCTCGGCCTCGACCTCGGCACCAAGACCATCGGCCTTGCAATCTCCGACACAACACGCCGTGTAGCAACGGCGCTTGAAACGATCAGACGGAGTAAATTCAAGCAGGACGCCGCACTGCTGCTTGAAATCTGCGAGCGCGAAACCATCGGCGGCCTGGTCATCGGGCTGCCGCTCAACATGAACGGCACGGAAGGGCCGCGCTGCCAGTCGACGCGGGCATTCGTGCGCAACCTTTCAGGCCTGACCGAAATACCGATGACGCTGTGGGACGAGCGGCTGTCAACCGCCGCCGTGACCCGCACCCTGATAGAGGCCGACACGAGCCGCGCCAAACGTGCCGAGGTCATCGACAAACTCGCCGCTGCGTACATTCTGCAGGGCGTTCTCGACCGGTTGAACGTACTCGGCGACAGCGGGTAGGCAATGGTTGCGAGTTTCGATGCCCTGCTGCCGATCTTTCTGACAATTCTTGTCGGCGTGCTTTTGCAGCGCACCCGGCTTGTCGGCGACGACATGTGGTCGGTTCTGGAGCACGTTTGCTACTACGTGATGTTCCCCGCCCTGATGTTTCAGAAGATCGCCACTGCCGACCTCAGCACCGCTCCGGTGTTTGAGATGGCCAGCGCCATGCTGCTCGCGATCTGCACCATGTTCGCGCTGCTTCTCGCCATCAGGGTTCCTCTTATGTCCCGCATGACAGTGACCGGGGCGGCTTTTTCAAGCGTGTTTCAAGGCGCATCGCGGTGGAACACGTTCGTTGCCCTCTCAATCATCGGACTGTTACTGGGCGAAGAAGGGCTCACGCTTGTCGCCATAGGGATGGCGGCGATGATTCCGGTGCTCAACATCGTCAATGTAACGGTTGTGTCGATGCATGCGGACGGCCGCCGCCCGGGCACGGGCAGAATAGTTTCGCTTGTGGTGCGCAACCCGCTGGTCCTCGCATGCGCCGCCGGCATCGTCGCCAATGCCACAGGTCTGCCGGTGCCAGGTGTTATCGCGCGCACGCTCGACCTAATCGGGGCGGGTGCGTTGGGTGTCGGCCTCCTCACCGTGGGGGCTGCGTTGCAATTACGTGCGGCGATGCTCGACTATCCGGTTGTCCTGCTGACATCCGCACTGCGCCTGATCGGGATGCCATTCCTGATGTTCTTATGGACGAGCCTGCTCGGCGTCGAAGGCATGGCGCAGACGGTGGCGATCATTTCCGGCGCCGTGCCGACGGCAAGCGCTTCCTACATCCTTGCCCGCCAGCTTGGCGGCGATGCGGTCCTGATGGCTAACATCATTACGGCGGAGACAATCGCGGCGGTGATTACACTGCCGGTGGTGCTTTGGCTGGTTACCGGTTGATCCGCTACACGGCACCCTTCAGCGAACTCGCCGACTGCTGAAAGAGGATCTTGCGTTCCTCATCGTCGGGCGGCGCGTTGCGGCGCAGGTCCTTGCCGAGATCGACGCCGCGCTGCACGGCGGGGCGTTCTTTCACCGCCTGTCGCCAGCGCGCGACATTCGGGAATTCATCAAGCGGCTGGCCGAGAGGTTTGGCAATGAGGATCCACGGCCAGCAGCACATGTCGACAATCGAATAGTCGCCGACGATGTATTCGCGGCTCTCGAGCCAGGCGTCGAGAACGGCCAGACAGCGCCCGTACTCATTGAGATAGCGCTCATGGGAATAGGGCTGCGGCTCCGCCGCATAGTTGACGAAATGGCTGAGCTGGCCCGCCATGGGGCCGAGATTGCCGACCTGCCAGAACAGCCACTCCAGCGTCTGCTTGCGGCCCTCCGGGTCGGTTGCCATAAACTGTCCGGATCGCTCGGCGAGATGCAAAAGTATGGCGCCGGATTCGAAGACCGACACCGGTCCGTCCGGCGCCGCGTGGTCGACGATAGCCGGCATACGGTGGTTAGGGCTGATCGCCAGGAACTCCGGCTTGAATTGATCGCCCTTGCCGATGTTAACCGGGATCATCCGGTATTCGAGACCGCACTCTTCGAGCATGATCGAGACTTTCCACCCGTTGGGCGTCGGCCAGTAATGGAAATCGATCATTCAGCGGCTCCCTTGAGCGCCTCACCGAAGAGGCCGCCGGCTTCCAGTTCCGACAGTTCATCTGTACTGAAGCCCGCCTCGCTGAGGATATCGGCGGTGTCGGCGCCAAGGCCTACGCCGCCGTGACGGAACTCTACCGGCGTGCCGGAGAAATGCGCTGCAGGGCGCGCCTGGCGCAAAACTCCAGCTTCAGGGTGTTCGGTCTCGACAATGATGCCGTTGGCGACGATCTGCTCATTGGTGAGCGTTTCGGAGCGTGTCAGCACCGGCGCGCAAGGCACGTCTTCGGCTTCAAGCGCTGCAATCCATTCGCCGGAACTCCTGGTGCACAACTCGTCCTGGATCATTTCAAGACGCACATTGATGTGTTTTTGGCGCAGCGCCGGCGTCGCAAAGCGCTCATCATCGCGCCACTCGGGCTTCTCAAGCGCCCGCGTCAGCGCCGCCCATTCGCGGTCCGACTGCACCGCTACCGTGATGTATCCATCCGTCGTCTCATAGACGAGATCGATGAAACTCATCGCCTCCTGCTGTGGCAGTTCGCCATCGACGAAGGTCTGGCTGCCCATGTCTGAACTCCACAAAAAGGCCACGACGCTGTCGAGCATGGAGAGGCGCACATGCTGCCCCTGCCCGGTGCGTTCGCGCGCCAGCAGAGCCGCGGTGATCGCTTGCGAGGCGGTCACCCCGGTGAGCTTGTCGGGCAGGATGGTGCGCACCAGTTTGGGGCGCTCTTCATCGGAACCGCCCTGCAGGGTCGTGAGTCCGGAAATGGCCTGAATCAGGGGGTCATAGACCGGCTTTTGCGAATAGGGGCCTTCATGGCCGAAACCGCAGATCGAGACATAGACGATGTCGGGCGCCACTTCGCGCACCGCGTCTTCGCCAAGCCCCATGCGCTCCGCGACGCCGGGCCTGAAATTCTGCACGAAGACATCGGCGTCCTTGACGAGACGCAGCAAAACCTCGCGGCCGCGTTCGTGCTTGAGGTTGAGCGCGACGGAGCGCTTGTTGCGGTTGTTGTTGAGAAACGACGCGGCAAAGCCGCCGCGACGATTGTCGGACAGGCGCGTGTGATCGCCGCCGTTCATCGGGTTTTCGATCTTGATGACATCGGCCCCCTGATCGGCAAGGATCATGGTGGCGAGCGGGCCTGAGATCATCGCGGTCAGATCGATGACGCGGTAACCGTGGAGCGGTCCGGGCATAGTGCTTTTCTCTCCTGCGACGCAATGCTATCGGTACTTCTAGACCGCTTCAGGGTCATATGGAAACGTTTGATGGGTCAAATCGGTTCATCCGGAAAGGCGCCGCGCGAAGCGCGATGCGGGGCATCGGGCAAGCGCCGCAACGCGGCCGGTGAGCCGCTTTGGCCCACCGAAGGCCGGTGTCTCGCGGGCGCGAAACACCGGTCAAACGATTCCATATGACCCTGAAGCGGTCTAGATCATGACGGCCAAAGGAGCAAGGCAATGGCGCAACTGACCATGGCAAACGCCACTTCGCATGTCGGTGAGGAGATCGCCGTCACGGACTGGCTCACAATCACGCAGGAGATGGTAGACGGCTTCGCGGCTTCGGGCCTCGATCCCGATTGGATGCACATTGATGTGGAACGCTCAAAAAGAGAAGGCCCGTTCGGCGGCACCATTGTGCAGGGCTTTTTGATCTCAAGCCTCGTCATCCACTTTTGCGAGCAAGGTGGCGCGATCCCCGAAGATGCCGCCTACGGCCTCAACTACGGTACCGACAGAGTGCGCTATCTGCAGCCGGTTCTCACCGGTGCGCGGGTACGCGACCGCATCACGCTTTCAGCTTGCGAGGATCGTGGCGATGGACGCCTTCTGCTCAAGACACATCACAAGATCGAGATGGAGGGTTCGGACAAACCGGCTGCGGTTGTTGACTGGCTAACGCTCAGCTTTCCCGAACTCGACTATTGATCGGGCGACAATCTTATTCAGCGCCACAGTCCATCCACCCGGTCGTAGCTGTTGGAGCGCAAGTCCGAGCTTTCCGCCATCACCTTGTGCTTTTCGACGCGGTCCGCGGGCCCATACGGGAAGCCCTCACGATATTCGATGTAGCGCGGCACCTTGAAGGCGGCTAGATCGCGGAAGCAATGCTCGAAGACTGCTTCCGGCGGCACGTCCACCGGGGTTCTACCCTCCATGAGCTGAATGTAGGCCTTGACCTCCTCACCACGATAGTCGTCGGGCACCGGCACTACGGCGGCTTCCTTGATGCCGGGGTGTGTGCGTAACACCGCCTCGACCTCGCGCGCGGCGATATTTTCCTCGCTGCGCCGGACCATGTCCTTCACACGGCCGACGATATAATGGAAACCCCGTTCGTCGCGGCGGAACAGGTCTCCAGTACGGAACCAGCCGTCTACGACGCTCTCCGCGTTGGCGTCGGGCTTGTTGTAGTAACCTTGGAGGATACCGGGCCCGCGCACCCAGAGCTCGCCCGGCGCGCCCTCTTCGACCGGCTCTGCGGTTTCCGGATCACGGATCGTCACCTCGCGGAAAGGTGCGGGAATACCGCACGACCCCGACCCCGACATGGTTTCCACTTCCATGGGCATATAGAGCGCACTGCCGACCTCCGTCATGCCGTACCACTCGCGCGCCGTGGTCTGAAAGCGACTTTCCAGGGGCGCGTGGCTCTCCGGCGTCAGACCGAACAGGCAGGCAAGTTTAAGGTCGTTTTTGCCGTCGTCTGGATGTTCGCGCTGCTTGAAAACCGGCTCGAACATGAACACGAAATCTATGTTGTGCTCGCGCACCCACGGCATGAATTTCGATGCGCGCAGCATATCGGCGAAGTAAACCGCAGCCCCGTGATTGAGTGCGGCAACCACATAGAGTTGCGCGTCCATGTAGTAGAAAAACTGGGCACACAGGATGCGTTTGATCTCAAAATTGACCATCGCCACGCTGCACGCGCCCACTTCCAGCCAGTAACGGTGCGTTTGCATGCAGCCTTTCGGAAAACCGGTCGTGCCCGACGTGTACTGAATGTTCAGGAGGTTACTCTCTTCCACCGCCAACGGAGGCTCAAACTCCGCATCGCCCTGCGCAGCCAGATCCGGCCAGTGATGCGGCGACCCTTCGCGGCGGCCCCCAAGCGTTACAACACGCTCATCGGGGATCTTGAAGGAGGCTTTGTCGACGCCATCGAGAATGTCGAAGTAATCGGCGTGAAGGATCAGGAACTCCGCATCGGCATCGGACGTCACATAGGTCACTTCGCGCGCCGTGTAGCGGTTGTTGACCGGCACCATAACGGCTCCCAGCGTCGCCAGCGCCAGCCACGTGATCGGACAAGCCGGCAGGTTGGGCGCCATGAGGGCGACATGCGTGCCCTTTTTGACGCCGATCCGGTGCAGCCCGTCCGCGACACGGTGAACCTCGTCGCGCACCTCGGCAAAGGTCAGGCTAACGCCCTGCTCGAAGTAGTTGAACAACTCCAGGCCACCGAACTTCTCCGCCGCCACGTTCAGAAGGTCGCCCATACTGTCCGGCAGCGGCGTTGCCTCAACCGCACGATTGCGGGCGGCAAACTGTCCAAGATCCTGCATTGTGGACTCCTGCATCTGAACCCCAGTGTGTCAGTGTCCCATCTCCGCTTCATGCTGGCGCATCAGTTTCTGACGGTAGCGGCTCTGCACAACGTCAACGGCAACCATGACGAAGATGACGAAGTAGAAGGTCGTCTTGGCCATCGGCTCAACCGGCAAGCCAAACAGCGTCAGATGCGCGAGATGCCCGCCTTCGGAGATCAGCAGAATGCCCACGATGAACAGGATGAAGAGCCCGAGCACTTCATACATACGGTTGCGCTTGAGGAACTCCGATACGTGATCGGCAAGCCAGATCATCATGGCGCCGGAAATCACGATGGCCGTCGCCATGACGAGGAAAACTTCGCTTAACGCCATGGCGGAGAGGATCGAGTCGAACGAGAACACCAGGTTCATGACGATGATCCATGTCATCACTTTGAAGACGGAACCGGGTCCGGATTTTTCCACGCCTTCGATGTCATCGACGGCGAGCATGTGCATGATCTCCTTCATCGCCGTGTACATGATGAAAACGCCGCCGACGAGCACGATCACCGCGTGCACATTGAACGTGCCCTCGACGAAGCCTGAAAGGTGGATCGACCAGAACGGGTCCTGAAAATACTGCACGGCCTCCAGCAGAACGAAGAGCAGGACAATGCGCAGTCCAATGGCAATGCCGATGCCCATGCGCCGTACATAGGCCTGCTTTTCCGGCGGTGCGCGCTTCGACTCAATCGATATGTAGAGCAGATTGTCGAAGCCGAGCACCGCCTGAAGCACGACGAGCATGGCAAGGGTGAAAAGGTTGTCGAGACTAAACAGATTTTCCATCGCGGATGTTCCGTGGTTGGGGCGAATCCTCGCCGCCGACTATCTGCGCGACGGCGGGTGATTTCAAGATGGGAGCGAAAACGGCTAGAACACGCCCTTACACCAAGGGCGGCAATTGTTGACCCGTTTCACCGGGATGATTTTACCCTCCGGCAAGGCGCGTACTGCGCCGCGGTACAGGTGCCGTAAGCAGTACGCAACGCTGCGGGAGGGCAAAATCACCCGGCCTGCAGTGGGCCATTCCGGCCCGTCGACCACGTTGCGGGCCTTGTCCGATACACCGCATCGCACTGCGGCCCGCGCCTCGTCGAGCGAGCCGGAATGGCTCATGAAATGCGTCAATAATTGCCACCCGTGGTATTACTGAGGGTTTCGTCGAACCGATGCATGCCGTCGGCAAAATCGCGACAGCCAAGGCCGAGGCGGAAGTGGCGGTCGCCTGCATCGAACACCGTGCTTGGCGCCAGCAGGATGCGACCCTTCTCAAGCAGAGTTTTGCTCATGTCCGCACTGCCGCCGGGGCCCAGCCATTCGGGAAACGCGTTGACGCCCGCACGCGGGCGCGTCCAGGCAAAGAGGTTGTCGTGGCGCGCGAAGAATTGACCGGCGATATGAGCATTTTCCCGCAGTATCTTCGCATTCCGATTCACGACTTTGTCCGCGTTGCGCAACGCCAGGGTCGCGAAAAACTCGCTGGGCGCAGGCAGAAAGCTGTTCAGATGAAAGCGCAAGGCCCGCACCGGGTCCAGAACCGCGTCATCGGCGCAGGCAAGCCACCCGACACGCAAGCCCGGGGCGCCAAAGATCTTGGAGACCGAATGCATCGAAACGGCCTTCTCGTAGCGCTCTGCGAGTGGCGCGAATTCGTTGCCTTCCAGTGACAGACCGGCATAGATCTCATCGCTCAAAAGCGTAGCGCCGTGGCGACGCAAAATGGCGAGCAGTTCATCGATATAGGTCTCCTCCGGCATGAAGCCTGTCGGGTTGGACGGGAAATTGACAATCACCCATTTGGCCGGCGTACCGAGCAGGCGGTCGAGTTCGCTAAGATCGGGAGCCCAGCCATCTTCCTCGCGACCCCGCCACTCAACGATTTCCGCGCCGCGCCACGCCGGGACAGTCATATAGCTTTGATAACACGGCACCTGACAGATCACCCGGTCGCCCGGTTCCACATGGGCGAGCGCGAACACTCCCAACGTCGCGTCAATGCCGCTGGTGGCGATAACGTTTCCGGCTTTCAGCCCGTCGTAGCGCTCCGCAATCGCGGCACGAAGCGCGGCCGAACCGTCAAGGCCCGTATAGCCGAGCCTGATCTGCTCGAAGCCTTCGCGGGTGCCGGGCTCCAACGCTAGCAGTTCTTTGACCGTGATGGGTTCGGCAAAAGACTGACTGAGGTTGAACTCGGCGCTGCCCGCACCCGGCGCATAGAAGAATTCCTTGAGGTCGAATGGATCCAGCGAGGCCATGTAAAGTCTCCGGCGCGCAATATGGGCGGCGGACAGAATTACCGCGTCGACGCCATCAAGGAAAGAGCCAGACCGTTTCGCATTCACTTGACGGACAGGCAGGTACACTCCGCGCGGGCGAACACTGTCGACGATACACTGCCAAACGATCCCTCACCGGAGGCTCTTGCACCCCTGCACCCCATGACGATGGTGCTGGCACCGGTCCGCTGGTGCGCAATGAGGATGCACTCCGCCGGGTCTCCGGATTCCATATCGAGGACGTCGACCTCGATACCGCGCCGGCGCACCCGGGCCGCGGCCTGCTCGAGGATCTTCTCGCCGACCGCCTTGAGCAGATCGTATGACGGCGCGCCGCTGGCTCGTGCGGCAACCTCGAGCAAAGCCTCCTTCAGTTCAGTGTCGAAGGTGCTTGCGATCTCCATGCCGAGCAGTTCACTGGCCCACCGGGCCTTTGACACGACATGGAGTAACGAAATCCGGCCTCCGTACTTCTCCGCCAGATCGCAGGCAATGTGTAGTGCCTTCAGGGCATGGTCCGATCCGTCGACCGGCACCAGGATCGTATGCATGAGCCAAAGCCTTCTGCTTCACGTGGTATCCACAGTAGCACCGGCGCGAGTTTATGCCATGTTAACTCGCCCTTACTTGCGCGATGAACTGGTCCACTTCGGATTTCAATACGTTTGTCTGCTCTGAAAGCTCATTCGCCGCCGCCGTTACCTGGCTTGCAGCACCGCCAGCCTCCTGAGCGTCCTGGTTGACGCCGACCACGCTTTGCGACACTTCGCTGGTACCGGCCGCGGCTTCCTGCACATTCTGCGATATTTCCTGTGTCGTTGTCTGTTGCTGATCCATCGTCGTGGCGATCCATTCGGAGGTTTCGTTCAGTTCCTTAATAACCTCGCTCATGGCACTCATTGACGTGGCGGCATCGCCGGTCGCCGCCTGGATCTCCTGGATCTGCCGGCCGATGCCTTCCGTCGCGCTGCCTGTCTGTGTGGCCAGTTCCTTGACCTCGGATGCAACCACGGCAAAGCCTTTGCCGGCTTCCCCGGCACGGGCCGATTCAATGGTCGCGTTCAAGGCCAGAAGGTTGGTCTGCTCGGCAATATCAGAGATGATGTTCACGATCTCATTTATTTTTTCGGTCTGCTCAGCCAACGCTTCAATCTGCGCTCGGGTCTGGTCGACATTCTCAACCGCCGTGCGAGACGCCTGCGAGGCCTGCACAACCCGCTGATTGGTATCGGCGATGGATGTCGCCATTTCTTCAGCCGCAGCCGCCACGGTTTGGACGTTTGCCGCGGCCTGTTCGGAGGCCGAAGCAGCAGAGCCCGCCCGCATGCTTGTCTGCTCGGCGATGGTCGACATGGACTGGGCTGTGCTCGTAAGCTCGGTCGCGGCGGATGAAACGATAGAGATGACGTTGCCGACCCGCGTTTCGAAGTCGTTGGCCAGTTCCTGCATCATCCGGCGCTTTTCAGCTTCCTCCTGCTCGGCGATTTCAATCTGACGCGCTTCCAGCGCAAGCTTTTCTATGGCGTTGTCCTTGAACACCTGCACGCTCTTGACGATTTCTCCGATTTCATTGGAACGCATCGCCGGCAGTTCTATTTCGACGTTTCCAGCGGCCAGGCTCGTCATGGCCGATATGATGCCTCGGAAAGATCCGTTGATGCCGCGGATGATCATAGTGGAGAAGAAGAGGACAAGAGCCAGAGCCGCGGCCATCTCGACAGCTGCCCACATAAGACCGTTTCTGGCCGCGCCGTTGAGCGCGCTGATTTCCGCCAGAAGGTCGGCGCTCAACTGATCTTCGATCTGCTTCAGACCGTTGATCTTTCCGGTAATAGTCGAAAACCACTGCTCGGCCGTAATGCTGCCGACGTTGCCCGAAAGCCCGCCTGAGACGATGGTAACGCGCATCCGCTTGACGGTGCTTGCGGCTTCGCCCGATATGACGTTCTGAAAAAGTGCCTGCTGTTCGGCCGTCGCATAACCCAGGAACGTGTTGTTGTAGGTGTTCTGGGTTGAAATCAGGAGCTTGAATTTGTCCATCAAACTGGCACTGAACTGCCCGGCGGCAAGGCCATTCGCCCCGACGGCACGTTCAAGACCGGCGCGTTCCTTGCCATGCAGAAAACTGGTGTAAGCGAAGACCCGCGCGACAATTCCAGGATCGCTGCTCAACAAGGCCATCGATCCGATCAACGCAAGTTTCCGGCGGTTCAAATCCGTGTAGTAGCCAATCGCCTCGGGAATCTCGACGGCAAGAGCGTCAACGCGTTTTCGTATGGCCGTCACGTCCTCCAGCGCGCTCAATATGGCCCGCATGTCTGCGCTGAAGGCATCCCCGTAGCCTTCCATTGCAAAACCGGCCAGAAACTGTCGCAATTCAGTGCGTTGCGCATCCGTGAGCTGGCGCTGAGTGGCAAGCTCCGATGAAAACCTGGTGCCGCCGCTGCTCAGAAAGCCCGCTGTGACACCACGTTCTTTCTGTTGCTCGTGTACGAGCGCACTGAGCCGGACCGACAGCGTCATCAGCTGATCGAGCTTTTCCGTTTCAACGCTTGTCCGGAAGTCTTCGTAAACGATTTGCGAGGAAAACACAGTGGCGATCATCATCGGAACGATGGCCACCACGACAATCATATGGGATATCTTCAAATTCCGCAGGAAATTCATTCCAACCGTCCTCCACTAGTCTTTGCGATGCTGACAGCGAAGTGCGGCGCTGCCGGGATCAAGAACCGTGAAGAAGCAATTCCCCCGCCCTGCAGGCCCTCCCCAGAGCCCTGCAGTTACCCGGAATGTTACGTGCAGTGTACGGAACTTAACTCCTTCATGGTTACCCGGGAGTAAATGGGAGAATGAAATACCGCGCACCGCCTGAGAGAGAATTGCACGCGTAATTTTTGACGCCCCGCAGGCCCGCTCACACCCGATCCAGTACGGCATCGTGATCCGCACCGTCGAGCATCCCGTAGGTATATCGCCAGCCGCCGCCGAAGCGGCTTGCGATGAAGGCGTCGGCGATGGGTTGCGGGGCGTTGTGGCGCAGAAGTCCCGCTGCGGTAACGAGCGCGAGGCGCTCCACCACCTGCCGCGCGTTGGCCTCAAGCCCTGAGGGTTCGGCAATGTGCGTTGCGATGTCGTCCAGGGCCGACTTGAGGCGCGGGTCGCCGTCCACCAGATCCGCAAGGTCCGCATGAACGGCCTGCAGGCTGTGGGGCTCCTTGTGGAGAACGCGCAGGACATCGAGACACATGACGTTGCCGGAGCCTTCCCAGATCGCGTTGAGGGGCGCTTCACGGTAAAGCCGCGCAAGCACACCCTCCTCCACATAACCGTTGCCGCCCATGCATTCCATCGCCTCGCAAACGAATGGCGGCACGGCTTTGCAGACCCAATATTTGATGACCGGGGTCATGACGCGGGCAAAGGCTGCTTCGCTTTCGTCGCCGTCAGCGCGATCGAAGGCGCGCGCAAGCCGGAACACCAGTCCCACCGCCGCCTCGACATCGAGCGCCAGATCGCTCAGCACCTGCCGCATCAGGGGTTGGTCGATGAGTTTCTTCTGAAACACCGTGCGATAACGCGCATGATGAGCGGCATTCGCAAGCGCCTGGCGCATGAGGCCGGCGGACGCCACGGCGCAGTCGAGACGGGTGTAGGTAATCATGTCGATGATCGTTGGCACCCCCCGCCCTTCTTCGCCAACCAACTGTCCGTGGCAGCCGTGAAACTCCACCTCCGAGGAGGCATTCGAGCGGTTTCCGAGCTTGTCTTTCAGCCGTTGGAATTGCAGCTCATTGACCGACCCGTCTGGTTTGAACCTCGGCACCAGAAAACACGAAAGGCCGCCCGGCGCCTGCGCCAGCATGAGAAAACCATCGCACATCGGCGCCGACATAAACCACTTGTGGCCGGTCAATGCGTAGGCTGTTCCCGGCCCGCCGCCTTTCAATGGCTCTGCTACAGTGGAATTGGCGCGCACGTCCGTGCCGCCCTGTTTCTCGGTCATGCCCATGCCAAGCGTGCAGGCGCGTTTCTGCGAGGCCGGCTTGAAGGATGGGTCGTAGTCGCGCACCGTCAGCCGCGGCAGCCATTCCTTTGCCAGTTCCGGCTGCTTCAATAGCGCGGGCACCACCGCATTGGTCATCGTCGTCGGACAGCTATGGCCAGGTTCCAGCTGCTGCTGCATATAGACGAGCCCGGCACGGGCCACATGGCGTCCCGGTTGCGCGTCCCCGCCGTTACGCAGATGTTCCCATGTCAGGCAGTGAACGCCCGCAGTCATGCTGATGTGCATGATATCATGCCAGGCGGGATGGAACTCCACCGTGTCGAGGCGATGGCCCTTTATATCGAACGGCTTGAGCTTCGGCGAATTCTCGTTGGCCAGACGTGACAGTTCGAGCGCCTGCGCACTGCCGGCGATCGCGCCATAGGCGGTTAGATCGTTCACGGCATAGTCGCCGCCTTCGCGTGCAACGGCCTCGCCCAGAGCGACATCGGATGTGTAGATATTGACATCCTCGAACGGCGGCGACTGGTTGAGGACTTCATGGGTCGAATGGGGATCGGTCGCGGTCATGACGGTTCTCCACACAATTTTGGTCAGCCTATCACGAATTGCCGGTTTGCGCTCTTGCCCAAGGTCGCGGGGAGCCCTATACAGTCGCTTTCAATGAACGCTGAAAACACCGGCCCCGCCCCTATTTTGCGGCACCAGCACCTGCTGGGCATCGAGGGGCTTTCTCCTTCTGAAATCAATGCTCTGCTCGATCTTGCTGACAAGTATGTCGAGCTGAACCGCCAGATCGATAAAAAGCAGGACATCCTGCGCGGCCGCACACAGATCAACCTGTTCTTCGAGGCCTCGACCCGGACGCAGAGTTCATTTGAGCTCGCGGGCAAACGCCTGGGCGCCGACGTCATGAACATGTCGGTCACCAGTTCGTCCGTTAAGAAAGGCGAGACCGTTGTCGACACGGCGATGACGCTCAACGCCATGCATCCCGACATTCTCGTCGTGCGCCACCACGCGGCGGGCGCGGTGGAGCTTTTGTCGCAAAAGGTGCGTTGCGCGGTGGTCAATGGCGGCGATGGCAGTCACGAACATCCGACACAGGCGCTTCTCGACGCGCTCACCATTCGCCGCCGCAAGGGCAACATTCAGGGCCTCACTGTGGCGATCTGCGGCGATATTCTGCACAGCCGCGTGGCGCGCTCGAACATTCTGCTGCTCAACGCGCTCGGCGCACGGGTGCGCATTATCGCGCCGACAACACTGCTGCCCGGCGCCGCCGACAGGCTCGGCGTCGAAGTCTTCACCAACATGGAAAGCGGCCTTGAGGGGTGCGACATCGTTATGATGTTGCGCCTTCAACTTGAACGTATGAACGGCTCCTATGTGCCGTCGACACGTGAGTATTTTCATCTGTTCGGTCTCGACGAAGAAAAACTCGCCCTCGCCAAACCCGACGCGCTGGTGATGCATCCCGGCCCGATCAACCGCGGCATCGAGATCGACAGCCTCGTGGCCGACGGCCTGAAGAGCGTCATTCACGAGCAGGTCGAGATGGGCGTCGCGGTGCGCATGGCCGTGCTTGAGGCGCTTGCCCGCAACCTGCCCGGCGGAGGCAACGGGTGATGGCGCCGACACTTACACAACCGCTTTCCGACGAGCGCCGCCTGCTGGTCAATGCCCGTCTTGTCGATCCGGCCAACCGCCGCGACGAAGCCGGCGGCATTGCCATCGAAAACGGCTTGATCGCCGATATCGGTCCGCACATCAAGGCGGGCACCGCGCGCGGCAGCGAAGTGCATGACTGCAAGGGCCGCATCGCGATACCGGGCATTGTCGACATGCAGGTGACAACCGGCGAACCCGGCCATGAGCACCGCGAAACGCTGGCATCGGCGTCAGAAGCGGCGGCCGCCGGCGGGGTCACAACATTTTGCTGCCAGCCCGATACGGATCCGGTGATCGACGATATCGCACTGGTCGATTTTATCCTGAGACGCGCCCGCGACACCGCTCTGGTGCGCGTTCAGCCAATGGCGGCGCTTACCAAAGGCCTGGGCGGTGCGGAGATGACGGAGCTCGGCCTGCTGCAGCAGGCCGGTGCCGTTGCGGTGACCGACGGGCGGCACGGCGTTGCCAACTCGCTCGTGCTGCGCCGTGCCATGGCCTATGCGCGCGACCTCGACCTTCTGATCATTCAGAACCCGCAAGACAACGATCTCGCCTCTGATGGCGTTATGCATGAAGGCGAGGTGTCGATGCGGCTCGGGCTGCCGGGCATTCCCGCCGCCGCCGAAGTCATGATGCTGGAGCGCGACATGCGGCTCGTGCAGCTCACCGGCGCGCGCTATCACGCGGCGCAGATCTCCTGCGCGCCGTCCGCGACTGTCATTGCGCGCGCCAAGGATCTCGGCCTGCCGGTGACGTGCGGTGTTTCAGTCAATCATCTGACGCTGAACGAAAACGACATCGGGCCCTACCGCACGTTCCACAAGATGTCGCCGCCGCTGCGGCCCGAGGATGACCGCCAGGCGATGGTCGCCGCGCTAGCCGACGGCACCATCGATGTCGTTGTGTCGAGCCACGACCCGCAGGACCCCGATACCAAACGCCGGCCGTTTATCGAAGCCGCCTACGGTGCGAACGGCCTTGAGACACTGCTGCCGGCAATGCTCTCGCTCGTACATAACGAGGACCTGACGCTGGCGCGCGCCGTCGAGGTGCTGTCGATGGCGCCGGCGAAGCTGCTCGGCTTGCGGGCGGGAACTCTGTCGCCGGGGGCGCCGGCCGACATCGCCATCATCGACCCGACGGCAACATGGGTGGTTTCGACGGCGGACATGCGCTCACGTTCAAAGAACACACCGTTCGAAGATCGCCGGTTCGAAGGTCGCGTTGTGAAGACCTACGTTGCCGGCCGCGTTGTCTTTCAGCACGATGGTCCATAACGCACCGGGTTCCGCAATCTGTAATCTCGTGTAACATCTGCACTCTTTTTTATGCGATCCGGACCAATTCCATGCCCGATCCCATCAGCTGGTCACTGGAACTGCCCTACCTTCTGGCGGCGCTCGCCATGGGCTATTTGTTCGGTTCGATACCTTTCGGTCTGCTGCTGGCGAGACTTGCAGGGCTCGGCGATATACGCGATATCGGCTCCGGCAATATCGGCGCGACCAACGTCCTGCGCACCGGCAACAAGAAGATTGCCGCGGCAACGCTTGTTGCCGATATTCTCAAAGGCACGGCGCCGGTTCTGATCGGGCTGCGGTGGGGTATGGATACGGCCGTGGTTGCGGGCTTCGGCGCCTTTGTCGGACATGTGCTGCCGGTCTGGCTGAAATTCCGCGGCGGCAAGGGCGTTGCCACCTTCATCGGTGTGCAGCTTGGCCTTTACTGGCCGCTGGCGGTCATATTTCTTGGCGTCTGGCTCGCAGTGGCGTTGGTGTTCCGCTATTCCTCGCTCGCCTCGATCGCGGCATCCATCGCAACACCGCTGCTTGCCGCCTGGTTCGACCAGTGGCAACTGGCGGAGTTGTTCGCCGCGATTGCGGTTATCGTCGTTGTCTCACACCGCGCCAATATTTCCAGGCTGCTGCGCGGCGAAGAATCCAAAATCAAACTGCGGAGCTGATCGTTGGACGGGGGCAGACTTGATGTGCGTGAGCGCCGCGACTGGCTGCGGCTGATCCTGACGGAGCATGTCGGCCCGGCGACATTTGCACGACTGCTGGAAAGCTATGGCAGCGCCGAAGACGCTATCGCCGCGCTGCCGAAGCTTTCGCGCCGCGGCGGTCTTAAGCGCGCCCTGAAGGTGTGTCCCGCGGACAAGGCGGAGGCCGTGCTCGAACGCTGCGATGAAATCGGCGCGCGCTTCGTTGCCTCACGCGAAGCGGATTATCCCTCACTCCTCGCTCATATTCACGATGCACCGCCATTGCTTTGTATTATGGGGAGCACGAAACTTGCACAACATTCCTGCGTGGCAATCGTGGGCGCAAGAAATGCGTCCGCGCTCGGCCTGAAATTCGCGCGCACCCTCGCCCGCGATCTGAGCGAGGCGGGACTGACCGTCGTCTCCGGCCTTGCCCGCGGCATAGACACGGCAGCCCACGAGGCAAGCGTTGAGAGCGCCACGGTGGCGGTGCTCGCCGGTGGCCTCGACATCGTCTATCCGCCGGAAAACCGGGAATTGCAGGAACGCATCGCGCAAGATGGCCTCCTCGTCAGCGAAATGGTGCCGGGCACGCGCCCGACCGCACAGCATTTTCCGCGCCGCAACCGGCTGATATCGGGCATCAGCCGGGGCGTCGTCGTGATCGAGGCGGCAAGTCGGTCGGGGTCGCTGATCACCGCGCGCATGGCGCTCGAACAGAACCGCGACGTCTTCGCGGTTCCCGGCAATCCGCTCGATCCGCGCGCTGAAGGCACGAACAGACTGATTCGTGACGGCGCGGTGCTGGTCCGCGATGCCGGCGATGTGATTGAACATCTGGGCGACCTGAGCGATGTGCCCGCCTCCTACCCGCCCATGCGCGAAAGCGGCGCTGAAGCGCGAACCAATGCAGGCGCGGACGAGAGCGCACGCAATCTGGTGCTTGAACTGCTGAGCGCGGCACCAGTGGAAATCGATGAGATCGTTCGCGAAAGCGGCCTTCAGACCGGAATTGTCATGAGCGCGCTGCTGGAGCTTGAACTTGCAGGACGGGTCGACCGTCTCCCCGGTCAGCGGGTCACCTTGAAGGTGCCTTAGAAAACCCCAATTTGTGCTTTTCAACGCGCACCTGTCGCAATGCATTTGACAGATGCATGTGTTTTCAGCATTTTCGGTCGCCGTTCGCTCGCCGGGAGTAACCTCTAACAACGACCAAGACAGGGGAAGTGAACGCTCGAACGGCTGACGCAAACGCGGTCCATACGCGGTGTGGTCAGGAAATCTTCATAAAGGCGTTGCAGAACAGAGCCCGGCATGAATCTGGTTATCGTAGAATCGCCTGCGAAGGCGAAAACCATCAACAAGTATCTCGGCCCCGCCTATCAGGTGTTGGCGTCGTACGGGCATGTGCGCGACCTGCCGTCGAAAAACGGCTCTGTCGAACCCGACAACGACTTCGCCATGTTGTGGCAGGTAAGCGACGATGCGAAAAAACGCGTCAAGGCGATCTCCGATGCGGTGAAGGACAGCGATACGCTGATCCTCGCAACCGACCCGGACCGCGAGGGCGAGGCCATATCGTGGCACGTGCTTGAGATCCTCAATCAGAAGAAGCTGCTTAAGGACAAGCAGATCCAGCGCGTCGTGTTCAACGCGATCACCAAAACGGCGATCCTCGATGCGATGGAGCATCCGCGCGATATCGATCAGGATCTGGTCGAAGCCTATCTGGCTCGCCGCGCGCTTGACTATCTGGTCGGCTTCACGCTGTCGCCGGTATTGTGGCGCAAGCTGCCGGGCGCGCGCTCGGCGGGCCGCGTGCAATCGGTTGCCCTGCGGCTTGTGTGCGAACGCGAGCTTGAGATCGAAATATTCGTCGCGCAGGAATACTGGACCATTGAAGCGGCGATGCGTAACGCTGCCAATGCGCCGTTTACCGCGCGCCTGTTCCAGATTGGCAGCGACAAAGTCGGCAAGTTCGATATCGCCGATGAAACGCGCGCACGCGAACTGGAAGCCGCGATCAAGGGCGGCAGCTATTCCGTCGCGAAAGTCGACAGCAAACCGCAGAAACGCAATCCGCAACCGCCTTTCACGACATCGACCTTGCAGCAGGAAGCCTCGCGCAAACTTGGCTTCTCCGCCTCGCGCACCATGCAGATCGCCCAGAAGCTTTATGAAGGCATCGAGCTTGGCGGCGAGACCCAGGGTCTCATTACCTATATGCGTACTGATGGCGTGCAGTTTGCGCCCGAAGCGATCAGTGACTGCCGCTCGGTCGTCGACAATCTGTTTGGCGGCGAGTACCTGCCGGACAGCCCGCGCATCTACAAGACCAAGGCAAAGAACGCCCAGGAGGCGCACGAGGCTATCCGGCCGACAGAGCTGTCGCGGCGCCCTCAGGACGTTCAGCATGTCCTCGACAAGGATATGTACCGGCTCTATGAGCTCATTTGGAAACGTTCGATCGCAAGTCAGATGACGAGCGCCGTGTTCGAGCGCACTACAGCCGATATCGTGACCGACGGGCCGGACGGTACCCGCTACACGCTGCGCGCCACGGGCTCGGTGCTGCGGTTCGACGGTTTCCTGAAGCTTTATCAGGAAGGCACGGACGACGACGACAGCGAGGATGCCAAACGCCTGCCGCCTCTTGCAGAAGACGAAGCGGTGGCGCTCGACGAACTCACGCCGCTGCAGCATTTCACCGAACCGCCGCCGCGCTACACCGAAGCCACCCTCATCAAAAAGATGGAGGAACTGGGGATCGGGCGGCCGTCGACATACACATCGACGCTTGCGGTTCTGAGCGACCGCGAATATGTGCGCCTCGACAAGAACCGCCTCATACCCGAAGACAAGGGTCGGCTTGTCACCGCATTCCTTGAAAGTTTCTTCTCACGCTACGTGCAGTACGACTTCACCGCCAATCTCGAGGCAGAGCTTGATGGCGTCTCAAGCGGTTCGGTTGACTGGAAGGAACTGCTGCGCAAATTCTGGAAAGATTTCTCCGCCGAAGTCGAAGGGATCGCCGACCTGCGCGTTTCCCATGTGCTTGATGCGCTGAACGAGGTTCTCGGCCCGCATATTTTCCCCGTCGTCGACGAAGACGCCGACCCGCGCGCCTGCCCGACCTGTGAAGAAGGGCGTCTGAGCCTCAAGGTCGGCAAGTTCGGAGCCTTTATCGGCTGTTCGAACTACCCCGAGTGCCGTTTCACCCGCCAACTGGCAACAAACGGCAACGGCGAGGGTTCCCTTGCAACGGATGGGCCGAAGGTCCTGGGCACCGATCCCGAAACCGGCCGGGAAATCACGCTGCACAGCGGCCGCTTCGGACCCTATGTTCAGCTCGCGGTGGAAGAAGAAGGTGAAAAGCCGAAACGCTCCGGCCTGCCCAAAGGCATGCCGCCGGACGACGTTACATTAGAACTGGCAATCTCGCTCCTGTCACTGCCGCGTGAAGTCGGCGCGCACCCGGAGACCGGCAACCCGATCAACGCGGGCCTTGGCCGCTACGGCCCCTATGTGCAGCATGACCGCACCTATGCGAGCCTCGACAACTTCGAGGAAATATTCAGTGTCGGCCTCAACCGTGCAGTCACTTTGCTGGCTGAAAAAGCCAAAGGCGGACGCCGGGGGGCCGCCGCATTGCGCGAGCTCGGAGATCACCCCGATGAGGGCGGCGCCATTCAGGTCATGGATGGCCGTTATGGGCCGTACGTAAAGCACGGCAAGATCAACGCGACGCTGCCGAAGTCGATCACGCCTGACGATGTAACGCTTGAGCAGGCCGTGGAACTCATTGCGGCAAAGGCGGCCAAGGGCGGCAAGAAGGCCAAGCCCAAGAAGAAACGGAAGCCAGCGGCGTCGCAAGACGCTTGAGGCGGCGCAGCGTGGCCAAACGAAAGTCATCTTCTTCCGCCGGCAATCCGGCGCTTCCGAGTCCGGCGGAAATTCTGGAATTCGTGCAGTCTCAAAGCGGCCGTGTTGGCAAGCGCGAGATCGCGCGCGCATTCGGCGTGCGCGGCGGCGACCGCATTGAGCTCAAACGGCTTTTGCGCAAAATGAAAGACGACGGCCTGCTCGCCGGCGAGCGCCGAAGGCTGCACGATGCAGGCGACCTTCCGCCGGTCGCGGTGCTGCAGGTAGGCGCCCCCGATGCGGATGGAGATATCGTGGCACGGCCCGTCGACTGGGATGCAGCGGCGCAGGACGACGCGCCGCTTGTTCTCGTACTGCCCGACAAGAAAGCCGGCAAGGCCGCCCGCCCGCCGGGCGAGGGCGACCGCATACTTGCGCGCCTCAGCAAATCCGAATCCGGTGACACCTACGCCTATACCGGCCGTATCATCCGCACCCTCACCCGTTCGACGGGCACGATGCTCGGCGTTGTTCACGTTTCAAAATCCGCCGGCACCCGCGTCCTGCCGGTCGACAAGCGCGACCGCCGCGAATACACCGTCGAGCGCGGCGCGCTTGGCGGCGCCAAACCCGGGGAACTTGTCGAAGTGGAACCCGTGCGGGGCCGGGCAACTGTCCTGCCGCAGGTGCGCATCGTGAAACCGCTCGGCAAAGTCGATAGTCCCCGGTCCATCAGCCGCATTGCGATCCACCAGCATGGACTGCCCAACCGTTTCAAGGATGAGGTGCTTGCCGAAGCGGAAGCGGCCGGCGCACCCGATATCTCCGGCCTCACGGACATGCGGTCGGTGCCGCTGATCACGATCGACCCGCCGGATGCCCGCGATCACGACGACGCGGTGTGGGCGGGTCCCGACGACAATCCCGACAACGAAGGTGGGCACAAGGTCATTGTCGCTATCGCCGACGTCGCTCGCTATGTAACGCCGGGCTCGGCACTCGACCGCGAAGCCCGCGACCGCGGCAATTCCGTCTATTTCCCTGACCAGGTCGTGCCGATGCTGCCGGAGGCGCTCTCGACCGACCTTTGTTCCTTGCGGCCCGATGAAGACCGCCCTGCCCTTGCCGTGACCATGACGTTCAATGCCAAGGGCGCCAAGACCGGCCACCGTTTTGCCCGCATCGTCATGCGTTCCGCCGCCAAACTTTCCTATGAGCAGGCGCAGCGGGCGGTCGACGGTGAACGCTCAGACGTCGCCGGCCCCGTCGTCGACACAATTCTCAAACCTCTGTGGGCGGCATACCGCACCGTTGATCGGGCACGTTCACAGCGTGCACCGCTGGCGCTTGATCTGCCCGAACGCAAGATCGTCTTCAACGACGAGGGCGAAGTGGACCGCGTTGTTACTCCGCCGCGCTATGAGGCCCACAAGCTGATCGAAGAATTCATGATCCAGGCAAACGTCTGCGCGGCGGAAACCCTGGAAGAAAAGCGCGCACCGCTGATATACCGCGTGCACGATGCACCCTCACAGGAAAAGCTCAAGGCGCTGTCGGAGTTTCTCGCAACGCTCGACATCAACCTGTCCTCCGGTCAGGTGCTCAAGCCGAAGCAGTTCAACACTATTCTGGAGAAGGTCAAGGGTAAGGAATTTGAGCGTCTGGTGCACGATGTGGTGTTGCGCTCGCAAAGCCAGGCAATCTACACGCCGGACAACCTCGGCCACTTCGGCCTCAATCTCAGGCGCTATGCACATTTCACCTCGCCGATAAGGCGCTATGCGGACCTCATCGTTCACCGCTCCCTGATTGCCGCCCTGAAACTTGGCCGCGACGGCCTGTCTGAATGGGACACGGCGCACCTTCATGAAACCGCGGAACTGATATCGGTGGCCGAGCGTCGCGCCATGGCCGCTGAACGCGACACGGTGGACCGGCTCATCGCCTCTTACCTGTCGCAACAGGTCGGGGCGCAGTTTTCGGGACGTATTGCCGGTGTCACCGAGTCGGGTCTTTTCGTTGAGCTGCACGATAGCGGCGCCAACGGCTTCGTACCGATTTCGACATTGGGCCAGGAGTACTATGCCTTCGACCGCATCACCCACAGTCTTGTCGGTGATAGCACCGGCGAAACATTCCGCCTCGGCGATCCGGTCGATGTCCGGCTTGAGGAAGTGACGCCGATTGCCGGTGGCATGCGGTTCGAAGTGATCAGCCCCGGACGGCCCGGCAAACCGATGCGCCAGAAGCACCGGGGCAAGCGCCATGGCGCGCGGCGCGGCGGCCCGGCGCGGCGCCATCAGGGCCGGTCGAGGCGCTGAACGAAACAGTTCCCATTCAGTTTGCGGCATTGTGCCGCTGCGGCAGCGCGCCGATTGCAAATCACCTGCCTTCCGCGTCATTCAACATTCATGAAGGATGGCATGGAACATACGCCGGCACGCGCTGCGGAACGCCGCGTAGCAAGCGCAATGATGCGCGGTGCGGTTGCGCGCTGCCCGAACTGCGGTAGCGGCAAGCTGTTCAGACAATATCTCAAGGTCGCCAACTCGTGTGCCAACTGCGGTGAAGAGCTGCACCACCACCGGGCGGACGATGCACCGCCCTATTTCACGATTTTTATCGTCGGGCACATTCTCATCCCGCTCGTGCTATGGGTCGAAAAATCGTGGAAGCCGGAAATCTCCACGCACATGCTGATATGGCTACCTCTGGCAGTGGTGCTCACCCTGACGCTTCTGCCGGTTGTGAAGGGCGCGGTGGTCGGTTTGCAATGGGCGTTGCAAATGCACGGCTTTGAACTGAGCGCCAAGGCACCCAGACGGCAGGGTGCGGACGGTGCTGCGGGGCCTCTGGACGATGCGCATGAAGGCTGGACAGCCTGAGTTCAGATTGTCATTTTGGACGCACTC
This sequence comes from Hyphomicrobiales bacterium, assembly GCA_021775755.1. Classification (GTDB taxonomy): domain Bacteria; phylum Pseudomonadota; class Alphaproteobacteria; order Rhizobiales; family JAJFHB01; genus JAJFHE01. The sequence goes on from JAJFHE010000057.1 coordinate 45,378, forward strand.
TCCACTCTTCTCCCCACAGGTGAGATCCTTTGAGTCACCCTGACCATCCGACCGGAATCAATCATCCAACTGTCAGGCCGCGCGATGCGGCGACACTGGTTGTGCTCAAGCCGTACGGCAGCGGCCATCGCGTGCTGATGGGCCGCCGTCATCACGGTCACAAGTTCATGCCTGGCAAATACGTCTTTCCCGGCGGCCGCCTCGATTATGCGGACTGGCGTGTAAAACCGGCCAGCGAACTCGCGCCCGACGTCGTCGCTAAACTACTGACGAAGATGCGCGGCCCGGCAAACCCGCTGCGAGCCCGTGCTCTTGCCCTGGCCGCGCTGCGCGAAACCTTTGAAGAAACGGGCCTGGCGGTCGGCGCACCTGGAACCAGCCGCAGCCGGTCACCCGGGTGGAAGGACTTTCTTGGTACCGGCGTCGTGCCGGCGCTCGGCGACTTACGGCTGATTGCCCGGGCGATCACGCCGCCGGGGCGGGTGCGCCGCTTCGACACGCGGTTCTTTGCGGTCAATCTTGAACGCGACGAGGACATCCGCTTTCTCGGAGAACCAAGCGCGGAACTTGAAGAAGTCAGCTGGCTGGAGTTTGGCGAAGCGCGTGAGCTCGACCTGCCCCAGATCACCCGCCGCGTTATCGGCATGGTTGAGAGCCGCCTCGCCGCCGCCTCCGGCCTGAACACGCCGGCCACAACACCGTTCTATTACCACAGAGCCAGCAAATGGATCGAAGAGCGGCTTTAGACCGTCAAGCATGCAACGTGGGACGCTGGTCCTTGACATACAGGCGGATCTGCGTAATTTGCGCACCGAGCGAATTGAAAATTCGGCATGCTGCGCCTAGTGGCGTTTGGCCTCCGGGCCCCGACATGCCCGCGCCGCCCCTAAGGGGCACGCCACACAGACAAGGTGATTGAAATGGCAAAGCCGACCACCATCAAGATCCGGCTGCAGAGCACCGCCGACACGGGCTATTTCTACGTAACACGGAAAAACTCCCGCACCATGACGGAAAAGATGACGGTTCGTAAGTACGACCCGGTCGCCCGCAAACACGTGGAATTCAAGGAAGCGAAGATCAAATAGCCCTTCGCAGTCCGGCCTTTATGAAAGGCACTGCCGCGAAAGCGGCGGTGCCTTTTTCTTTGCGCAGGGAAAATTCCGAAGAAGATAATACCAAGGGCGGCAATTATTGACCCGTTTCACCGGGATGATTTTACCCTCCGGCAAGGCGCGTACTGCGCCGCGGTACAGGTACCGTAAGCAGTATGCAACGCTGGTGGAGGGCAAAAGCACCCGGCCTGCGGTGGGCCATTCCGGCCCGTCGACCGCGTTGCGGGGCGTGTCCGATACACCGCATCGCACTGCGGCCCGCGCCTCGTCGAGCGAGCCGGAATGGCCCATGAAATGGGTCAATAATTGCCGCCCTTGGTATAAGAGGCCGGTCCGGATCGGCGTTCACGAGGAGGCCACTCCAACCGGTTCCGGACCGGCCGACCCTACGGACCCAGGAGATGCGGCGGACCTGAGTGAACCGTAGGGCAAGCTTGAATTTTTTTGATGCATGACCACGGAACGTGTGCAGTCGGGGATGACTACCTTTGTCGCCGCTTAATCGTCGTGCCTCAGCCTCTAATACCTCTTCCTGCAATCAGGAATTGACTGAGATGATAATGTATTAGTTTCAGAAATAATCAAATACTTCTTGTTTTGATATTACTCTTTAGTAAATCATTAACCTTACTCGACTCCGTTCATTTACCCTGTCGCAGTATTAACCCTACTAATCCAACTTGGTTAAGATTTTTATTTACGTTTTTACTTGGGATATGAGCGCGAGCGAACGTTCAAAACCCCGCACGAAATACACAGAGTAATACCAAGGGCGGCAATTGTTGACCCATGTCATGAGCCATTCCGGCTCGCTCGACGAGGCGCGGACCGCAGTGCGATGCGGTGTATCGGACAAGGCCCGCAACGTGGTCGACGGGCCGGAATGGCCCACCGCAGGCCGGGTGCTTTTGCCCTCCCGCAGCGTTGCGTACTGCTTACGGTACCTGTACCGCGGCGCAGTACGCGCCT
>JAJFHE010000058.1 GCA_021775755.1 Hyphomicrobiales bacterium
ACGGGCCGGAATGGCCCACCGCAGGCCGGGTGCTTTTGCCCTCCAGCAGCGTTGCGTACTGCTTACGGTACCTGTACCGCGGCGCAGTACGCGCCTTGCCGGAGGGTAAAATCATCCCGGTGAAACGGGTCAATAATTGCCACCCTTGGTATTAGTCGCCGGATCTTGGATCGATCGGCACCAGCGTCGACAGGCCCATCGCCTCTTCAAGCCGGTGCGCGGCGCGCAGGAGTGCTGCCTCGCCACGCGGTTTGCCGACGATCTGCATGCCGACCGGCAGGCCCGATGCGGTAAACCCGCAAGGCAGCGACAGCGACGGGCAGCCGGTCATGGTGATGGCGAAGGTGATGGCGATCCAGTCGATATAGGTCTTGCACTTCTCGCCGGCGATTTCCTCCACATAGCGCTGGCCGACGGGGAAGGGGGCGACCGAGGCGGCAGGGCAAATCAGGAAATCATGGGTTTCGAAGAACGCGGCCATGCGGTGGGCGAGGGTCCAGCGGGTGCGTTCGGCCTCGATGACCTCCTGCGCCGTAACGGCCAGTCCCTTTTCGATGTTCCAGACGATCTCCGGCGCGATGTCGTCGCGATGCTGGGCCAGCGTTTCACCCATCAACGTGGCGAACAGGACGCCGCGCAGGGTTTGAAATCCCTCAATGGCGCCGGTGAAATCGGGGATATCGCCGGTCACATCCGTGCCGAGATCGGCAAAGCGTGCCGCGCCCTGCCGGCAGATCTCCGCGACTTCCGGCTCAACCGGAACGACACCGAGGTCGGGCGAGTAGGCGACGCGCTTTGGAAGATCCCCGCCATCGAGCGCGGCCTGAAATTCACCCGGAATGCACGGAAACGACAACGGGTCGGAGAGTTCCTGCCCGGCGCCCGCGTCAAGCATGAGCGCGACGTCTGCGACGCAGCGGCCCATGGGCCCTTCCACCCACAGCAGATCGAACGAGGGGTGGCGTGCGCCTTGTGCGATACGTCCAGGGCTTGGCCTGAGCCCGACAGTGCCGTTGAAGCTCGACGGTGTGCGCAAACTGCCGCCGAGATCGTTGCCGGTAGCGAGCCATACCATGCCGGAGGCAAGGGCGGCGGCGGACCCGCCCGACGAGCCGCCGGCGCTCAGCGCCGTGTTCCACGGGTTGCGGGTTGCGCCATAGACCGGATTGAACGTGTTGGCGCCGGCAAATTCCGGCACGTTCGATTTGCCGAGGGGGTTGGCGCCATGGCGCTCAAGCCGGGCGATCGTCGTGTCGGAGCGCTCCGACACGTTGTCGCGGTAGATCGGCGAGCCGTAGGTGGTGCGGGTTCCGGCGAGATCGTTGTAGTCCTTTACGGCGATCGGCAGCCCGGCGAGCCAGCACGGCGTCGCCACGGCGTCGGGTTGCGATTGCGGCGTCTTTGCGCGGTCGCGGGCCCGCTCGATGCAGAGTTCCGGCAGGGCGTTGACCTGCGGATTGACCGCGGCGATGCGCTCGGCCGCCGCGTCGACCAGTTCAAGCGCCGAGACGTCGCGGGCGCGCAGCCGCGAAACGGCCTCGGTGGCTGTCATGCGGATAAGTTCATCGGACGTCATGAGATACTCCTGAAATTCGGTGTCGCGCGCATGAACGCACCGGGGTGCCGCCAAGTCAACCGGCGCGCCGGGCAATGATTGTCTCGGCCATAACGCCATGCAAGCATGGTGTGAAACCCTGCACGAAAGGCAATCGATGGTCCGGCGTTTCTACAACCTTCCCTCCCTGACATCGCTGTCGGTGTTTGAGGCCGCGGCGCGGCATCTGAGCTTCAAACAGGCGGCGGCGGAACTGAACGTTACGCCCGGTGCCGTAAGCCGCCAGATCAAGGGGTTGGAGCGCGAAACCGGCGTGCCGTTGTTCGTGCGCGCGCACCGTGCGGTTGAGCTGACACCCGAGGGCGAGGAGCTGCACGCAGTTTTGGCACGCAGTTTTTCGCAGACATCGGAAGTGTTCGACCGGCTGCGCGTGCGCGCCGACGACACCTCGGTGACGCTCGGCGCCAACACCGCTTTTGCGTCCATGTGGCTGATGCCGAAGCTCGGTGCGTTCTGGCGCGCCCATCCCGACATCACGTTGAACCATGTGATTTCCGATCACACGCCGGATTTGCGGCGGGCCGATATAGATCTGCGCATCCGCTATGGCAGCGGTGTGTGGCCGGGCGACAAGTCGGCGTTCATGTTCGGTGACCGGATCTTTCCGGTCTGCAGTCCGCGCTATGCGGCCAAATGGAAAGGCGCGGGCGCTGCGGATCTTGCCGGCCTGGACCTTCTGCGCCTTGAGGGCGTGGATCCGGAATGGACGACGTGGGAGGAATTTCTAAAGCACGCCGAGCTGCCGCCGGCACCGCGGGGCGGCCGGCGGTTCAACAATTATGCGGTGACCCTGCAGGCGGCTCAGGACGGGCAGGGGGTGGCGCTTGGATGGGAGCGCCTTGTGCGCCCGCTTGTTGCAAGCGGCAAACTGAAGCGGCTGACCGATGCGGAAATCGTTGCGCCGAGCAGCTTTCACGTAACCTGGAGCACGTCCCGGGAGTTGCCCGGCCATGTGCAAGTCTTACGTGACTGGCTGCTCGAGATGGCCTGGGCCGAAGAAGCTGACGATTGAGCTCAGGTAAACCGAAGCGCCGACGATTTCCTATTGAACCCGCCCGCCTGAACGGTTTTCAATAGGCGGATCGATTTTGCCATTTCGTTGGACGGGGTTTGACCATGCAGACAGATGTTGAACAGGTGCTGCAGCCTATTGAGGCGGCGCGCGGACTGCCGAATGCCTATTACACGGATGGCGATGTACATGAGGCGGAAAAGCGGAGCGTATTCTTCGCCAACTGGGCGGGGCTCGGGTTTGCAAAGGACATCGCGAACGTTGGTGATGCGAAGCCCTATGAGTTCCTCGGCCTGCCGCTGTTTGCGGTGCGCGATCACGACGGCGAAGTGCGGGTCTATCAGAACACGTGCCGCCATCGCGGCATGATCCTGATTGCCGAGGAAATCCATATCAAGGGCGCCATCCGCTGCCCCTATCATTCGTGGTGCTATGCGCTCGATGGCGAACTCAAGGCGACGCCGCATGTCGGCGGGCCCGGCCAGAATTCGCACCCCGGCTTCGACCGCTCAAAGCTTGGCCTGCACGAAGTACGCTCGCATGTGTGGCGCGATGTGATCTTCATCAATGTTTCAGGCGATGCGCCGGCATTCGAGGACTATGCCGCGGACATCAAACAGCGCTGGCAGGAGTTCGAGCAGCCGCAGTTTCACGCCGGCGCTGATTCATCCTTTTCGCTTGAGGTGCGCTCCAACTGGAAGCTTGCCGTCGAGAACTACTGCGAAAGCTACCACCTGCCCTGGGTGCATCCCGGCCTCAACAGCTATTCGCGGCTGGAGGATCACTACAACATTGTCGAAGATGGCAGGTTTTCAGGTCAGGGAACCCTCGTCTACAGCCCGATGCTGGATGACAGCGGCGAAAGCTTCGGCACCTTCGGCGGTCTGTCGGAGAAATGGGACAAGGCGGCGGAGTACCTTGCCTTCTATCCCAACGTGCTGTTCGGCGTGCACCGCGATCATTCGTTCGCCATCCTGCTTGAACCGCACGGTGTTGAGCGCACGGTGGAGCGCATCGAACTCTACTATGCGCGCGAGGACGACACCGGACCGCAGCGTGCCGAACTGCGCCGGCGCAATAGCGAACTCTGGCGCGAGGTATTCGAAGAGGACGTATTCGTCGTCGAAGGCATGCAGCGCGGGCGTCACGGCATGCTTTACGATGGCGGCGCGTTCTCACCTGTGATGGATGGACCGACGCATGAGTTCCACCGCTGGATCGCCGGACAGTTCACCGGAGGCTGAGCTTGAGGCTCAATTGCTCGCGGCTCACGCTGTCGATGACGGTGCCGTGCTAAGTGTGCTTTACGAGCGGGCCGCCGATCTGTCGGAGCTCAGCGACGATACCGAACGCGCCTGCTTTTACCTGACTCAGGCGTACATTCTTGCGTTGGAAATGGGGCTCCCATACGCCGATTCTCTGGAAAAACGGTTGCGCCGCCAGGGCCGCATCTGAAACTTTATGCGCCATGGGGGGTCCACAGTGAACGCCAATCGCGTGCGGTTGGCGACGAACCACAACCTCCATCATGTGGAGACGCCACATAATGTGGCTCTGCAGCAACACCTGCATAACTTTAGTGCGGGCACCCCGAGTGCGGCTTGACCGGCTGTCGGGTGCGGCCATAATCTGCACAAGAGTATTGGTTTGGCAGTCGGCTCTTGGATTCCGCTTTGCATGCGAATAATTTGCGGGCTGTCTCATTTCTAGATGACCTCATTTGCAGGGTCTTCGCTGGGGAGCGGGAAATATGAAGAAATTCGCTATTGCACTTGGCGCTGCGGCCGCCATGGCTTTTGCACCGGCAGCAAGTGCCGACGGTCTAGACGAAATCATGGGGCCGAATCACGGCTGGTTCTTTGAAGTCGGGGCGGGCGCGTGGCTTGGCGAAAAGCCGAATCATCAGATCAACACCTTCGCCGTGGACGATGAATACGATCCCGACGGTGTTTTCACGCTGATGTTCGCAACGGGCAGCCATGTCACCGAAAACATTCGCGCCGAATTCAACTTCAGCTGGACGAGCGGCGGCGACGGCGATTATCTCGGCCTCCCGCATCGCGGTGACTTCGATGCCTTCACGTTCATTGTAAACGGTATCTATGAAATCGATCTGGGCATGCCCGTACAGCCCTTCGTCGGTGGCGGTCTGGGTCTTGCCCTGGTCGACGTCAACGACATCGGCGCGATTGGCGGCGGTTTCACGACCGACGATTCCGACAGTGCATTGATCGTCAACGGTATCGTCGGGCTCGATTTCGCGCTCAACGAGATGATCACGCTGACGACGCGTTATACGATCGGCTGGATGGACTCCATGACTTTCGACACGACGATTGCCGGTCAGACGTCCCGTCAGGACGACCAGATCGTGCATGCGGTCACGGCGGGAATTCGGATCAATATCAACTGATCCGCCGCCACAGACTGGAAAGTTTACATGAGGCGCGGCTGCACTTCGGTGCTGCCGCGCCTTTTTCTGTCGCGGGCACGCGCTTACTATTGTGCATGCGCGCGGAAGGCGAGTACCGCGTTGAGCCCGCCGAAGGCGAATGAGTTCGACAGGGCTGCCTTGACGGCCTTGTCGCGCGGCGAGCCGGTGACCACGTCAACCGTGCACTCCGGGTCGGGTTCGCGGTAGTTGGCCGTCGGCGGAATGCTGCGTCGGCTGAGTGCGAGCACCGTTGCGACGGCTTCCAGGGCGCCCGCCGTGCCGAGCCCGTGGCCGTGAGCGCCCTTGGTTGAGTTCACCGCAATTTCCCGCGTATGCGTTCCGAAGACTTCGTTGATCGCTTCCGACTCGACCTTGTCGTTCACCGGTGTGCCGGTGCCATGAGCGTTGATATAGCCGACGTCGGCCGCCGGGAGATTGCCGTCTTCCAGGGCCGCTCGCATGGCCTGAACGGCGCCGTCCTGCGAGGGGATGACGAGATGATGCGCATCCGACGACATGCCGAAGCCCGCGACCTCGCCATAAATTCGGGCGTTGCGGGCGAGTGCATGGTCCATCCGTTCAAGGATCAAAATCCCTGACCCCTCGCCCAGCACCATGCCCTTGCGGTCGGCGGAAAACGGACGGCAGGTGTCGGGAGACACCACACGCATGCCGCTCCAGGCAAGCAGATTGCCGAGACTGAACGGTGCGTCGCTGCCGCCGGTCACGGCGACGTCCAGCAGGCCTGAGCGGATCATCCAGAACGCATTACCCATGGCATGGTTCGATGACGAACACGCCGTGCACACCGTAAAGCTCGGGCCTGTCGCACCGACATTCAGGGAAATCCGGCTTGCCGCTGCATTGGGCATGATTTTCGGAATGGTCAGCGGGTTGGCGCGGCGGCCGCCATCGCGATAAAGACCCTTGAAGGACTGGTCGAGCGTTTCCTGTCCGCCAAGGCCCGCCCCGAGCACCACGCCGCAGCGCGGCGATGCCAGGACGGCCGGATCAAGACCGCAATCCTGCACCGCATCCTGGCAGGCAGCCAGCGCGAATTGCGCAAATCGGTCGAGCTGCACGGCGTCCTTGCGGTCGAGAACCGCATCGGCGTCGAATTCGGGTATCTCCGCGCCGCTGCTGAATGTCAATATTTCAGGGTCGACAGACGTCAGCGTCGCGATTCCGGTGCTGCCGCTTTGCAGCGCGTTCCAGAAATTCTCCAGATCGCAGCCGATGGCGGACACGATGCCAAGGCCCGTAATGGCTACTCTGTGTGGAGGTGACATTAGGGCGGAAAACTATGTGTTAGCCGGCCGCGGACGGCGCACTTTTGCGGCTCTCGACCAGAGCTTCGAATCGCTCAACAAGATCGGCAACTGTCTTGACGTTCTGGATCTCGTCGTTGTCGATGCTGACGTCGAACTTTTCTTCCAGCGCGAACACGACCTCGATCACCTCAAACGAGTCCTGCACGACATCCTCAAGCTTCGTCTCCACCGTGATTTCCTCTTCAGGCAACGTCAGCAGACACTCCTTGAACACTTCGATCACATTGGCGGCGACGTCGGCGTCGTCCAAACCCTTTTCTGAAACCATTTTATCCATGCGGCACCACCCAAACTGTTCCCCTCAAATTGACTGTACTATGGCCTGCGAAATACTGTCGACGACAAATTATGCGCTCACTGATCGATCGCGCGCCCTGATAGCTCAAACATCGGTCTCCTCGCGGCGCGCCTGCACAAGCCGTTCCATGAGCCCGGTATCGGGTTGCCACGCACGATGCGGGGGAACAATGCCGCAGCGCCCTTCATTGGCACGTTCAAACAGCTTTGTAGAGCTCAGGTAGGTCTTGAACTGGCCGATGGAGCGGTCGAACGCCGTTTCGACCTTGTCCATTTCCGCAAGCTCGCCGTGGCATTCGACATTGATGCCGAAGGCGGATGAAAAGGCATGCATGGCATCGGCGATGCAGATCTGGTTCTCGCCGGTGATGTGATAGATCATGCCCGAAGCTTCGCTGCCGCCTGCATCAATCGCCAACATGTCATCGACAACGTGGTCGATGGGGATGACGTTAAACAGCGAGTCTTCACGGAGATGGATGTTGAAAATTGATTTCTTTAAAAAATAGAGCGGGTTTCGCTGCAACACCATGCGCCGGGTCTTGAGTGCGGCATCGATGAGCTTGTTCAGGCCGCCATCGGTGTTTGAGCGGTGTGTCGCGGAATGCCCGATAATGATACTCGGCCGGAAGATCCGGAAGGAGAGACCGTTTTGCCGCGAGAACGCGTCGACCAGCGTTTCCGCTGCCGACTTCGTGACCTCATAGCCGTTGTTGTATTCGGTTCCGGCATCGGGAAGCGTTTCGGGAATGACGCCATCGCGGCGCCCGGCCACATAGGCTGTGCTCACATAGTTGAAGACAGGACAGCCGAGTTCGTTGCAGACTTCAAGTATGCTTCGGGTGCCCTCCACATTGACCTCATGCAGGTCGACGGAGCTGGTGCTCTCATAAAGCGTGCTGCTGGCGCAGTGCCACACGCTTTCGACGTTTGCGACCGGCAGCTCGCCTGAAACCTCGCGAAGCCGTTGCGACAGCGTCTCCATGGACGCCTCGAGAATGAATATGCGCCGGCCCCAATCAGGCTCCGCCAAAGTGCGCTCCTGAACGCCCAATGCCGCTTCGATGGCTGCGATCGCGCGTGTCCGCGGTTGCGTGCTGCTGCCCGGACGGACGATGCATATGATATCCATATCGGGCCGGCGGTGCAGCAGTTCGGCCGCCAGATGGCTGCCGACAAAGCCGGTTATGCCGCTCACCAGCGTCGTGCACCGGGTCATGACGGACGGTGTCCGGGGAGTGTATGCGTGCAAGGGAGGGGTTGCGGATGTATCATGCTGTATTGCGGTTGCTTTTTTGTGGCTGGCCTGTTTTTGGGCGGCAACGGATGTTTCACATAGCCAATGCCATCACGGATGTCACTAGTTCATGACCTAGCCATTGGCGGGCATGTTTGCTTTGCAGAAAACGATGTCAGGCGATGAGTGTCCCCGATCGTGCTAAATTCTTCATTGCGGGCATGATCGTGACCTGTGCGCTGTCGCTGTCGTGGCCGGCTGCCGCTGCGTCGCCGCAGCTGGTTGAGATTGAAGGGATTGCGGTGCCGCTTTCAAAGCTCGCCATCAGGCAGGGCCGCGCGCCAATCGAGCACAGCTACTTCGTCCACCATTTCCCGCCCCTGGCAGCACCTGCGCCATACATCGTGCTGGTGCCGGGTTGTGGCGGGCTGCGGTCATTGGCGGACAACACGCTGATGGAATATGCGGATGAGTTTGTGCGGCGCGGATACGGCGCCGTGGTGCTCGACATTTTGCGCGACACCGGCATCGATCATGTGTGTATCGATGAGAGCGGCCCGTCCTACATGCTGGGCGCGCTGAGTGCGGCGCAATTTGCCAGCGATACCGGATTGTCCAGCGGCCGGACCGGAATTGTCGGGCAGAGCCGGGGCGCCGTCGCGGCGTTGCGGCTGAGCGGACGGGTCGCCCGCGCGGCGTCCATCTACGCAAATGCACCAACCTGGTTCGATGCCGCCGTGGCGTTTTATCCGTGGTGTTCCGATACCGCCCTTGCCAGTCCGATGCTGGTGCTGATCGGCGAAGAAGACGAGTGGACGCCGGCCGTGCATTGCCGGCGCTGGCTGGAGCAGGGCAGGGCGGAAAACCTGGATGTGGTTTTCTATCCAGGCGCTCACCACAGTTTCGATATTGCCCGGCAGCCACTCAGGAAAATGTATGGCTTCCGGCTCGGCTTTCACCCGCAAGCGGCGGAAGACGCGCGGCGCAGGATGTTTGAGTATTTCGATGCGCATCTGAAATAGGGCGCACCGTTTGCGGGGCGGTCTCTCCGTTCGCTCATGTGCCGGCAAGCTCCGCCACGCCGGCATAGTCAATTTTACCGGAGCCGAGAACCGGCAGTGCGTCGACGACAACGATGCGTTTCGGCACCATGAGTTCGGAGGCGCCGGCGGTGCGGGCGTGGTTCGATACGGCGTCGCGGGCGGCCTCGGCGTTTTCGGTGACCAGCACGAGCTGCTCGCCGCGGCGCTGATCGGGGATGGCGATCACCGCATGGGCATGGTCGCGCCACAGATCGCCAACCAGAGCTTCCGCCGCCGTCAGCGACACCATCTCGCCGGCTATCTTGGCGAACCGTTTGGCGCGCCCCTCGATGGTGACAAAGCCGTCCTCGTCTATCGAGACGATATCTCCGGTGTCGTACCAGCCGTGTTCGGGCGGCTCCAGAACGCCCGGCGTATCGGCGCGCAGATAACCCGCCATGATATTGGGCCCTGAAATCTCCAGCCGCCCGCCGGTGTCGATGCCGGGCACCGGCACGATGCGGTGATCTATACTTGGCAGTATGCGCCCGACGGTGCCGGAGCGGAACTGCATCGGCGTGTTGGTCGCAATGACGGGTGCGGCTTCCGTTGCGCCATAGCCTTCCAGAATGCGCAGACCGAACTTCTCCGACCAGAGCTTGCGGGTTTCCGGTTTGAGGCGTTCAGCGCCTGCAAACACGTAACGCAGGGAATAAAAGTCATAAGGGTGCGCGGAGCGGGCATAGCCTGCAAGAAACGTATCGGTGCCGAAAAGGATCGTTGAATCGGTTCCATAGACGAGCTCCGGCACGATGCGATAATGCAGCGGCGAGGGATAAAGAAAGATCTTCACGCCGGAAAACAGCGGCAGCAGCAGCCCGCCGGTCATGCCGAAGGCATGGAACAGGGGCAGCGCATTGAAAACCCGATCTGACGCAGTGAAGTCGATGCGGGCGGAAAGCTGATAACGGTTGGCCTGAAGGTTGGCATGGGACAGCACGACACCTTTCGGCGTACCTTCCGAGCCTGAGGTAAACAGGACGACCGCGGCATCATCGCCCGACACGCGCCCCGCGGTGCGGCGATATAGGCTTGCGGGGCTCACCCGCGCGAACAGCCCGAACAACTTGTCGGACCAGGTGATGTTTTCGCGAATGTCTTCGAGATAGACGAGCGCGGTCTTTTCGGCGAGCGCTTCTTGGATGTGCTCGAGACGGCCAAGCTTGATGAATCGGCGCGACGTAACAACAGTGCGGACTTCCGCCGCCTCGCAGGCAAGCAGGATGTTTGCGACGCCAGCCGAATAGTTCAGCATTGCCGGGATGCGGCCATAGGCCTGAAGCCCGAAAAACGTGGCAACGGCACCGGCGGCGTTGGGCAGGAGGAGTCCGACATTTTCGCCGCGTTCAGTGACCGGCTTCAACTTGCGGCCAAGCACGAAGCTTGCCGACAGCAAGCGCTTGTAGGTCATTTCGTTGCGCTCGACATCTTCAAGCACAACGTGGTTTCGGCCATGCACGGCGCGCGCATCAAGCAGCCCGTGAAACAGGGTCTGATCGAGGTTTGAGGTGTTGAAGACCATTTCCGACATCACGTCGTAGAGCTTTGCGCCGACCCACTCGCGGCGTTTGCGGCCGACAAGATTGCCCGGGGCATCGAGCTGTTGCGGCGGCATGATGGTGACGGTGATTTTCGGAAACAGGCGCAGACGCATCTTGCCGCGCAGGCGTGAGAAATGCGAACGCTGAGCGCCGTCGATGCGCACCGGCAGGAGCGTTGCGTCGGCGAGCTGGGCGATGGTGGCGGGGCCTTCATAGACCTTCATCAGGGCGCCGGTCACTGTGAGGCGGCCTTCGGGAAAGATCACGCAGTCTCGGCCTTCGCGGACCTTGCGCACCAACGCGCGGATTGCCAGAGGGCGGGTTGGGTCGAGCTTCAGAAGGTCGAACAGCAGAAATGCCGGACGGATCCACCATTTGCGCGCGATAAAGTGGTTGATGCCGAAGACCGGGGTTTCGGGGAGGAACGAGCCGAGGATCGGAGCATCCAGAAGCGACGTATGATTGGCGACGATGACGACACGCTCGCCGGCCTTCTCGTAGTTCTCAAGGCCGTTGATTTCAACGCGGTAGAGCAGGCGGAAGAGACCGCGGCCGATCGACTTCACGATGTCCTGGGGAAGGAGGCGGCAGATGTAGATGGCGACCAGACCATTGGCGATGGCGAGCGTCAGGAACAGGTCGGGGATCGAGAAGCCGTTCTTTAGCAAATACGCGCTGGTCAGGCTCGCGGTAACCATAAAGAGCGCGTTGTAGACATTGTTGGAAGCGATGACACGCGACCGGCGCTCCGGGTCGGCGCGGTTCTGCACGATGGCAAACAGCGGCACGACATAGAGGCCGCCGGCGATCGAGATGCCGGCGAGATCGGCTAGCAGGCGCCAATTTGCGGGCTTCGATATGAAAGTGGAGGCGTCCTGCAGCGGGCCCGCAACAGAGCTGGCATTCGAGGCGGCAAACACAAGGTCGATGCTGAAGGCGGTAATCGCAATTGCGGCCAGCGGCACGTATTGCGCGGAAATGCGGCCCTTGAGCAGGCGCTCGCAGAGCAGAGAGCCTACCGCAATGCCGATGCTGAACACGGCGATAAAGAGGTTGGCGACATATTCATCCGCGTGCAGCACGTCACGGGCAAGCGGCGGAAACTGGGTGAGGAACACAACACCGACGAGCCAGAACCAGGAGATGCCGAGGACGGAGAGGAAGACATCGCGGCGTTCGGTGGCATAGCCCATGATGCGTGCGGTCGCGGTGACGAGATTGACCGAGATCTTGAGATCGGGCGCCGGCGCGGGGGCTTGAGGTATCCATCGGCTGGCAAGGTATCCAAGGCACGCTAGACCGATCAGGGTGGCGCCGACCACGAGGGGTCCGGCATCTGAAAGAATAAGGACGCCGCCGAACATCGTTCCGAGCAGGATCGACATGAACGTCGCCATTTCGATCAGGGCGTTGCCGCCGATAAGCTCATCTTCGTGCAACTGCTGGGGCAGAAGGGAATATTTCAGCGGTCCGAAGAACGTCGATTGGGTGCCCATGAGAAACAGCACGCCCATGAGCCACCACGGGCTTTGCGAATAAAAGCCGATGGTCGCGAGGCCCATGAGGCCGATCTCGAAGAGCTTCAGGCGGCGGACGAGGCCGGACTTTTCAAACTTGTCGGCGAGCTGCCCCGCCGTTGCCGAAAACAGGAAGAAGGGCGCGATAAAGAGCCCGGCGGCGGCTGTGATGAACAGCTGCGTGTCGATGCCCGCGCTTTGCGCAAGCTTGAACGTCACCATGATGACGAGCGCGTTCTTGAATGCGTTGTCGTTGAAGGCGCCGAGCGCCTGCGTGATGAACAGCGGCAGAAACCGGCGGGTCGCCAGCAGTGAACTTTCTGATTTTGCCATTGTGTCCGCGTGTCCTCTCCTCAAGTGCCAAACGTAATGCCGATCAGTGGCGCAATCCACCGGCAGATTGCATCCGCGGCCGGCGGGGCGAAGGTGATTGCCAGAACGATCGCGGCGCAGATGGCGGCGATGATCGTGAATCCCTTCATATCGCGTGGTGTTTGATCGTCACTCATGTTCTCGGACTTTTTATTGAACATCGTTCAGAATTATATATGTTGTAAATGAACAATGTTCAATTATTATCTTTGAGACACGAACCTAAGGGTTAACAAAGTGGCAAGACGCTCCGATCACTCGCGTGAAGAACTCACGCAACTGACGCTTTCAGCGGCACGCGGGATTGTCGAACGCGAGGGATTGCGTGCGCTTACGGCCCGGGCCGTGGCGCGTGAAATCGGCTACTCGGTCGGCACAATCTACAATCTCTACGACAACATTGATGATCTCATCGTGCATCTCGCGGCCAACGTACTCGATGATCTTCATGCCGCGATGGTACCGCTGCCCGGCGGTGACGTGGAGGATACGCTCATCGGACTGGCCCGGCGCTATCTCGCCTTTACGCGCGCCAACCAACGCCTGTGGAACGTGCTTTTTGAACATTCCCGCGACGCGGATGGCGAACTGCCTGAATGGTATTTTGACCGTATCGGCGCGCTCATGGGGCTGATCGAGGAATTGCTCTGTCCGCTTTACGGGCCGGATCATGCGATTGAGCGCGCCCGGTCCGCGCGCGTGCTGTGGGCCGGCGTGCACGGCATTGCCATGCTGGCGGCCACCGGCAGGCTGGCGAACATAACCGCCGAAGGCGTCGACGCCATGGTCGAGGATCTCGTGCACCACTACGTGAAAGGTGTGCGGGAGGCCTCTGGCGGAGCAGTGCGCGTGGAAAATTTTTCAACGTAATTTTTCCTAAAACGGCTCTACCTTGTCGTTCTTCGGCGAGCCGTAATCGCATCGCCATGCCATGACTTGGATCCCTTCAGGATCCCGCAACTTCTTTGATCGGGAGTAGTGATGAGCAGTGCGCTTGAGGGAACCTCCGACAATCGGGATCAAACCGACGACAATTTCCGCGGCATCTTCTTTTTGTGCGCGGGCGTCTTCATATTCTCGTTTCAGGACGTCATCATCAAACTTCTGAGCCCGACTTATCCGGTGCATCAGATTGTCTTTATCCGCGGTTTCCTGGCGCTGCCGCTTCTGCTGGTGATCGTGCATTTCGATTCCGGACTGCAAACGCTCAAGAGCAGCAAGCCGTGGCAGCATGTGGTGCGTTCGATCGCCATGTTCTGCTCCTATCTGTTCTTTTATCTTGCAGCCTCCGCGGTGCCGCTCACGGTGGCGGTGGCGCTGTTCTTTACCGCACCTTTAATGATCACGGCGCTTTCCATCGTCATCCTTGGAGAACGTGTAGGCTGGCGGCGCTGGGTCGGCGTGATTGTCGGGTTCGTAGGTGTGATGATCATCCTGCGGCCGGGGTTCAACGAATTCGATCCGGCAGCCCTGCTCGCCGTTGCCTCGGCCCTCGCCTACACACTTGCCCAGCTCATAGCACGGCGCCTGGGCGTTACCGATTCAGCCTCCGTCATGGCGTTCTATTCGATGCTGGCCTTCACCTACATTGGCGCCGGCATGGGGTTTGTGTTCGCTACATGGGGGCCGGGCGAGGGAACCAGTGCGGCGACGGACTTCCTGCTGCGCGGATGGGTCATGCCGGGCGGCATCGAACTGGCGATGCTGGTAACGGTCGGCGTGATTTCGGCAATGGGGTTCTATCTGTTGTCGCAGGCCTACCGTCTCGGCGAGGCGAACACCGTAGCGCCCTTCGAATTCACATCGATGATCTGGGCTATGGCTTTGAGCTTCGTGCTGCTTGGATCGGTGCCGGATCTGTACACCTTTGCCGGCGCCGCGCTCGTCGGCGGTGCCGGTGTCTATGTGCTGCGGCGCGAAGGTTTGAGGAAACGCAAACCCATAGCCGGACGCGGCGTGCTGCGCGGCCGTTGAGGACGTTCAGTCCTTCCCGCTCAAAAGATGATCACGTTGCGCAGCGCTTCGCCGCGTTCCACCGAAGCGATCGCGTCGTTGATGTCGTCGAGACTGTAGCGCCCCGAGATCAGCTCATCGAGTTTCAAGCGCCTCTGTTTGTAAAGCGCGACCAGACGGGGAATGTCGAGGCGCACGCGGGTGCCGCCCATCTTCGAGCCGAGCAGTTTGCGGCCGGCACTGGCAAAGCTTAAAGGATCGAACTCGGCAAGCGTGTTGGATGGCGGCATGCCGACGAGAACCGCCGTGCCGCCCGGGCGGATAAGTCCGAAGGCCTGCTCAATCGCGGAACGTGCGCCGACGGCGACGAACACATAGTCCGCGCCGCGGCCGCCGGTAAGCTCGCGCACCGCTTCGGCAACATCGTTCACCGTGCCCGGATTGATGCCGTGGGTTGCGCCGAAGGTCCGTGCCGCATCGATCTTGTCGTCGGCAAGATCGATCGCGATGATGGTTTCAGCGCCCGACAACGCCGCGCCCTGAATGGAATTGAGGCCGACACCGCCGGTGCCGATCACAACGACACTTGAGCCCGGAGGGACCTGCGCCGTATTGACCACGGCGCCAAGCCCGGTGATGACGCCGCAGGCCAGCAATGAGGCGCTGTCCAGCGGCACGTCTTTGGGAATGGCAACGACCTGGCTGGCATCGACAACGGCATATTCCGCAAAGGCGCCGGTGCGCAGGCCATGGGTGATCGCCGCACCGCCGGCGTCGCTGAGCGGCGATTTTTCATCGAGTCCGAAGGTGGTGCTGCAGTTCGTGAACTCGCCCTGTTCGCAATAGTGGCAGCCACCGCATGAGCGGATCAGGGTGACGACCACATGATCGCCGGCAGACACGCCGTCAACCCCGGCGCCGACTTCTTCCACAACGCCGGCGGCTTCGTGCCCGTAGACCGCCGGCAGGGTGCCGCCCCAGCCTCCGCTCATATAGAGGAGGTCGCTGTGGCAGATGGCGCAGGCCGCCAGTTTGACCTTGACCTCGCCCGCCTGAGGCGGATCGATGGCGATCTCTTCGATGACCAGGGGTTTTCCGAATTCGCGGCAGACCGCAGCCTTCATTGGCGTTTCTCCTCAAGCGTGCCGGCTTGTCCGTTGCGCCGGCTTTCGGGCGGAAGCGTTAGCTTGGGTGGCGGCTCAGGTAAAGCGTGTAGTTGCGATTTTCGCGTTAACGGGCCGGAAACCATGCGATTTAAAAGCGCGCCTCTATAAACGCGACCTTTGCGCAATCCGGGTTAGCTGAATGCTCCAAATTTGCGTGTGCCGCGCCGGGCGGCGGCCTGCAGGGACAGAAGGCATGCAGCTTCTCAACACAAAACGGCTTTTGCAGCATTCAGCCGTGCTTATGGCAGCACGGGTCGGCGGCGCTTTCCTGGCGCTGGGCCTGCAGGTCATGCTCGCGCGGCATCTGGGCGCGCATGAGTTCGGGCTGTTCGCGCTCGGCTCGGCACTTGCCGCCGTGGCGTCCTTATTGTGCGTATGCGGGTTTCCCGCAGTCGCGGCCCGCAACATTACGCATTATGCCGCCGACGGTCTGGAGGGCCTGAAATCCGGTTTCATAAGATCGAGCTACGCGCATGTCATTGTCGCTGGAACGGCGTTCTTTGGTATCGCGGGCTTGGCGCTCTTCGGACCGTTCTTCGATCTTGGATCCGATGCGCGCCTTGCGCTTTTTGTCGGTTGCGCAACGGCGCCGCTCATCGGGATGCTGCGCGTTACCGGATCGCTTGCCAATGTGGAGCGGCGTTTCGCGCTGGCTTTCCTGCCCGACCTTCTGGCGCGCCCGGCCGGTGTGCTCGCCCTGGCGGCGGCAATTGTCTGGGCGGGTTATGCGGGATCCGCCGCGGCCTTCCTCATGGTGCAGCTTGGGGTTATCGCGCTGGCGGCCGCATGGCAGTACGGGCGCCTGCGCCCGCTCGGCCACGTGGCGCAGACGCCGCAATACGACAACGGGCGCTGGCGGCGACAGGCCGCTCCGCTGATCATCATCACGGCGTTTACGTCATTCTTTGCCGAGCTTGATCTTCTGTTGCTCGGCCTCGTGCTGCCGACCGGGGAGGTTGCTGTTTTCTCCGTCTGTCTGAGGCTCACGGCGTTCATTGCGTTCGGCATTCACACGGTGCACCAGATTGTGCTTCCCGATCTTTCAGAAGCCCGCGCTCAGGCACGCAGCGATCTCGTTGCATCGGGCATTCAGCGGGCCAACCGTGTCAATCTGGCCGCGACGCTCGCCGCTCTTGGCGTGCTTGCGGTTCTGGGCGAGCGGGTCCTCGGCATCTTCGGGCCGGACTACAAAGCCGGCTATCATGTCCTCATGATCCTTGCCGCAACACAGGTGGTGCGAGCTGCCGCCGGTCCCGTCATGCAGTTGCTGACGCTTGGCGATGCACAGCACAGGTCGGTGCCGTGGCTTGTGGCAAGTCTTGCGATGCTGGCGGTGGCCAATGCGCTTGTCGTCCCGTCATTTGGTATGCCCGGCGCTGCGGCGGTCTATGCAGCGGTAACGGTTTTCTGGTGCGCGGCCCTTGGTGTGCAGGTGTTTCGTTTTACAGGATACCGTCCCTGGCAGCTCTTGCCGGATGCCGCTCGCAAAGCCTCGGTACCTGCACCCGGCGAAAGCGCTTGAGTGGTGGGAAAGGGCAAATTTCGCTGCTGTTTTTCCTCCCTCGTGATAAGATCAGACCTAGGCTCGCAGACGGTTGTGTAACTCAGAATGCAACACCTATTCCGGGAAATAATACATTTTGTTCTGTGAGACTGCGTATAAATAGGCGGTTTACTAGAGTTAAATTGGAATATGCTTTCGATACCTTTTTGTTAAAATGAAACCCATGAATTAATTTGCATAAACGAAATTTGTTTCTTCTTTTTTCTTTAGAAACATTGTGCATAGAATAATTGTCAGGGAGAACCTTTATAATTGTGCCGGAACACCTATATTTCCATTGTAGAGATTGCGGCCAATCAGGGTGAGAGCATATGGCGGACCAGACCAACTTCGAGCAGGAAATAAGCAAGACCCAGGACATGATCGAGGAAATGCGCTCGAAGATCGATCAGAGCGGCGAAGTCCTTGAGCGCATGGCGGATACGGAGTCGCTCGGAGATATCGATTTCGATATTGAAAACGCGCGCATCGAAGATGTGCTCGCACAGCAGACGGCCATGCAGGGCAACATTGCCGATCTGATCATATCGCTGGAAGACGTCACGAACAGTTTCGGTTCTGAATTTGAAAACATGCAGAACTATTCCCTATCGGAAAAGCTCGTTGGCATGTTTTCGCGGCGCCGCGCGCAGTCCATGCGTTCTGACCGGGTACGCACGACATCGCTCGCCGGCAACCTTCAGGATCTTCTGTCGAAATCGAATACGATCATTCGTATTCTCAACGGCCAGAAAGAAATTCTGACGTCACGGTTCGCTTCGTCCGAGACAAGTCTCAAACGCGTCCTGGCGCGCCGTGAAACAGTGGCAACCGAGCTCAAGGATACACAACGGCGCATTGAGGAGCTCAATCCCCTTCTGCTCGACATCGAAAGCCAGATTTCCGCCTCGACCGACCAGTCCGAACGCACGAAGCTTGAGGCGAAGCGCTCGGAAATGGCCACCGAGTACAACGGTGCCCAGTCCAAAGAGCAGGAACTGCTCGCCGCGTCGCAGACGCTTGAGCGTTACACGTCCATGTTCCAGACCTTCGTCGACAGTCTCAACAATCAGATTGCGGCGCAGAACACGCTGATCAACAAGCTGACGATCGACACCGAGCAGCGCATCGTGCTCTACAAGTCGCTGGAAGACTCATTGAAAACCGCAGCCCAGCAGGAAGTTGCCCACCAGATCAACTCGCTCGGCTCGAAAGTCGACACGGCGGCGGAAGAAACCATGGCCGGCATCGGTGCCGCGGCCCAGTCGCATATTGGCGATCTGCTCGAAATGCACGAGAAGTCGATGGTCAGCTCGCAGGAAATCCAGAGGCGCAAGAAACTCGCAGACGACGCTTTCATGCGGCGCTTCTCCGAGGTTATGGAGAAGCATGAGACGGCGAGCTACTCCGCCAATTGACACACGGCAATCGCAAACATGAGCGTGCTTGCTGCCGGGACGGGCGCATATTTCGAAGCCCTGATGGAGGCCTTCAGCGGACTTGACCGCGTTTTCGAGGTCGAGGGTCCGTGGGGCAAACGGCACAATCTCATCAACTACGTGCTGAGCGAGAATTCGCAGCGGCTGCGCAATACGCTGAAGTGCTGGGATCTTTATTGCCACTATTCCAAAGCCTTCAAGATCGACAAGGTTGAATCCGGGTTTCCGACCTTCCGGCATGTTCTGGAGCTTGAGGACGATCTGAAACGTGCCGACCAAATGCTTGACAAGCTCGATGCGGCGCAAGACATCCGCGAGGACATGCTTGAGCAGCTCATGCGCTACAAGAGATTTCCCGCCGACCAGCAGCAAGCCATGGCGGAGCGGATGTACTTCGAAGCCCTTAAAGAACGATCGCTGTTCCTCAAGGTCAACGGGCCGGCGACGATCCGGCACGCGTTCAACCAGAATTCCGGCCGGCCGTTTTATGTGGTGCACTGGTCAGTCTATGATGGCAGTGCCAACCTGCCGATGATCTACATGGCGGTGATCGAGGATTCCTCCAGCGAAGGGCTCGACACCTACAAAGCGACAACGGACTTTCAAAAACCGACCTGGCACAAACCGAAGAACGGTCTGCCGAACCTGGAGTTTGCGGACCGGTTTTCACGCTTTGTCGCCGATCACAGCGCCTACAGCCTTAACCTCACAACCATTGCGACGGCGCTCGATAAGGATTTCGAAGAACTGCATCCCAAGCAATTGAGACGCTTCATCGTCGGGCCGTTCTATGCCGGCGGCGTTACCGAACAGAACGAGGAACTGCAGCGCGTGCTTGACGGTGTGGAGCGGGCATCGAACAACTGGATCCTCACCTGGGTGCGTCAGGAGCTGCATTCCAAGCAGGAAGAGCCCGGCAAGTGGGGGCTTTGGGGGCGGTCGGCGCCAAACGAGATTTTCTATATCGACACGACTAATCTGGACTGTGTTCAACAAGGCGTCAGCGCGCTTGAGCAGCATGCCCTGGTGCCGCATGAGGCCTATCAGGCAGCCTACGCGCAAGGCCGCGCCGACGACATGCTGGCGGACTATCACTGTTACATTTTGACCGGCGACGACGTCCTTAAACACGTATGAGCGAATTATGGATATTGGACTGACAACACTTCAGGAAGAAGACATCGCCAAGCATATGGCGACGGCGCAGGCGCTCATCGAGCGCACGAATGTCATCGTTGCCGAGGACAGCCGGGAATCGAAAACCGAGCTTGCCGGCACGCGCCGGCGGTTCGTCAGTACGGTCTCGACGGGCCGTAACAAGTCGACGCGCGAAGTGAAGTTCACCGACACCCTGACGGCGGTGACAAAAGACGATGCGATGCTGTCGATCGTGCAGCACTCCGTTGCCGTGCGCACGCGCCGGGCGCTGGCCGTGGCGCTTGCGGTGCGCGATGTATTTGCGCGCCAGAGCGAGCTGGAAACGCTGACGGCAAAAAATCAGGACACGACGCTGAAAGGCGATGAGGCGACGCACTACCACCGGCTTCTGGCATCGGCCGGGTTCGTTACGATGTTCACCGCGGCAAGCTACCTTCTGCAAAACATCGAGGTCGATGCAGATCCGACATCGGATCTGCCGGATGCGCTGTTCGATCTCGATACGCCGCACGATGCGGCCAAGGCGTTCGTCTACGGGCTCGATATGGCAGCCGGCGACGCGGTGGACGATGAGCAGTTGAAGGCGCGGGTACGCGCATTCGCGCGCGAGACGCTTGAAGGTCTCATGCAGCGGCGCGGCCGGTTCGACGAACTGGCGCCGTTTGAAGACACGCATATCAGGCTTGATGGCGACGATTTTACGCTCAACGGTCTTGCGATCGAGGACCGGGCGCGGCGCCAGCCTTTGATCATGACGTTCAAGAAGCCGAACGAAGTGGTCGGCAATCACATTGCAAAGTTCCAGTCGATCAAGCTTGCCAAGATGCTCATGGCCTATGATTTCGACCGCCAGCTCAATCCCTTCGTCGAACTCGGCGGCTTTCTCTTCAGTTTTATCGGCGACGGCTATCCCGGTACCGGCAAGACGACGCTCATTCAGATGATCGCCGGCATCATGAAGGATTACTGCGAGGTCGCGGGCTTCCCGTTCCACTACGAAAACTTCGGTGTCGACCAGATCAGCTCCTACCAGGGCAAGTCGGGCCAGAACTGCAAGCAGTTCATCCGTAATGTCATGGACCCGCGCGTCATCGGGTTCGGCACGGTCGACGATATCGATCAGGTGGCGGCCAAGCGCAGCGACGACCGCTCGTCCGCTGGTCAGCAGGAGATTACCGCGGTGCTCATGGAAAGCCTGTCGGGAGCGGGCACCGTTGTGCGTGGCAATTGCAGCTTCGGCATGTTTTCGAACTATCCTGAAAACGTTGACGACGCATTGCGCCAGCGTGCCGGTGCCAGATGGCTCGTCGATGGCCCGCAAACGGCGGACGATTACATCGATATCTTCACCTTGCTGGTCGGCAAGAATCACAAGGTGAAGCTTGGCGATCACGACCTTTATGCGGCCCAGGCGATCGTCGAAGCCGTCAATACCGCTTACGAAGAGCACGACAAACCGAAGCAGGAGCGGCTGGCGAACATTCACACGCGGTTCGTCAAGGAGAGCGGCAAGCCGAAGACACTTGCTGATATCGGCCGCTACCTGCACGCGATCAAGCTCGATCTGCCGTCCTTTACCGGCCGCTCGATCAAGAACATCACCGATGCCGCCAAGATGCGCGCCATGGACATCGAGCTTCCGGACGAGTGGTTCGAAACGCCCGAACCCTTCCTGCATCAGGAGTACGACACCAAGCGCGACATGATCGCGGAACTGCGCGGGCCGATGTCGATCGACATGATGATCCAGGAAATCCACCGCTACGCGGACAGCGAATACCGCTATGCCGACAAGACCGATGAAGCGGCGATCGACGATCTCGTGCGCCAGCAGCAGATCCGCGAACGCGCGGCCGGTGAAATCACCTCGCTCAAGGAAGACGGCAAGTGGATCGACTGATCGACAATGAGCTGATCTACGGCGATCTCATGCCGGTGTCGCGCAGCCACATGGTTGAACGCTACAACGCGGCGCTTGGAAAGCTCGGCGTGAAGCCGACCGGGCTTTCCGCGTTTTCCGTCGATGCGACCGGGTTTTCTCCCGACATCGCCCGCGAATTCGACGATGCGCACTATCTCGATCCGCACGGTGTCAACCGGCGCTTCATTATTCTGTCGCCCGAACAGGGCAGCCATCCGGTGCTGCAGGTCAACTTTTCCTCGACCACCGATCTCATGCAGATGTTCTATGCGCGCAACATCGACGCCATCCGCATGCTGACACTCAAGGATGCGATGTACGGCGAAATCGAAAATTCGACCTACCGGGTCGGCGATATCGACGACATTCTCGCCATCAAGAAGCTTGAGTTCCGCGTGCGCACGGTTGACGGTCTCCTGAAGGACGCGAGCGAACTCGACAAGCTCGTGACCCGGTTTCATTCAGAAGACGACAGCTGGCGCGACGATGCGATGCTGAACCGGATCGCGGAGCTTGCGGACAAGGTTGGCGACATCCGGCGCCACAATCCGGTGCCGCAGCATGTGGACTTCGGGCGGCGCTCGTTCTGGACGAGGCACTTCGGCGGTCTTTATGTGTTTCACGAGGAAGACGGAGAAACGGTCGTTATCGGCTATCCGCTGAAGCGCGAAGTAGACGGCACCCTGCAGACGAGCGGGCGCTATTTCTCATTGCAGAAGCCCGCGCTGGTCTACAACTACCTGGTCGGCAGCGGCCGCCTTGAGGAAACCAATTTTGAATGGCTGGAGAGTTCGCCCCTGCTCGACAGCCGTATCGATACCTATGTGCGCCAGAAAATCGCCGAAGCGCACCCGGACGTCGATCTGCTCGACGTCGACGACACGTGGGTGCGCAACTGGGTGCATGACAACTTTTCCGACTTGTCCAAGGACGGCATTTTTCCAGCGTTGCTGCGGCTGCGCACGCAGGTGCGTAACCGGGCCACATTGCCTAAGGAAGTCACGAAGGGTCTGATGCGGTTTACGGTCGTGCGGGCGGAGCCGGAGCACTCTGAAAATGCGCTGGTCAACCGGCTGGTATCGGAACTCGTGCCGTTCGATTATCTGATGCGCTTCATCTACAACAAGGAAGCGTTTCATGTTGACTATGCGGGCTTTTTGCCATCGTTCCGGGCCTATGTGGAACATGTGATCAAAACGCGGTACTTGCCGGACCCGCTCACGCTTACCACACGGCTGTTCCACTAGATCATGGCCTAGGACCAGCTGGAATCGGAGGACAGGACCTTGTTCGATCCCATTATTGACTGGATACGCCGCATCGTTTCGGCGATTTGGGCCTCGATTGTGGCCGCCATCCGGTTTGTGACCGCGCCGTTTCGTTACATCACCGCACTCTACCGCAAGTCCGGCTGGATCATTCGCGGTGTGATCATCATCTTGATCATCCCGTTCGTTGTCGGCTACGCCTGGTTCTTCTGGCATGCGGCATGGATCCGCGGCTACGACAACAACTACCCCGCACGTTACAACTTCGCACAGAGCACGGTGCCCGCCGGCGATCAGGTTTCCGTCGAAGGCGGCGATACGACGACACGGACCTGCGGGCGGTCCTATATCGTCGATGTGACAGCGGATCTCATCGAATTCAACGTCGACGAAAACCTCTGGATGTCGTCCAACCCGCTCTACAAGGCGGGCCTTTTCTGGGCGCTTGAGTGGGATCAGACCTGGTTCATGGACAACAAGGCGGCCTTCCAGCGCGGCGTGCATCAGGCTGCGAGCCGTACGGCGATCGAACTGGCCGATGCACTGGGGCGTGTGCGCGGCACCTCGCAGATCGATCCCGATCTGAAGGTTGCCAAGGGCAACGTGCAGTTCGACCAGTACACTTGGTATTTCAACATTTTCGACGAGCAGCCGTTTGGACCAACGACGCCGACACCGACCTACTTCCGCTCGGCCATGCAGTCTCTCAGAAAGTATAACGAGCGGCTTGAGGGCTGCTCGGCGACGTTCGACGCTCGAGCCGACAACCTGCTGCAGTTCCTGGACCGCATCGCCAAGGACATCGGCTCCATGTCGGCGCAGATCAAGGAGCGTTCGGAGAAGTACAATTCCGGCTGGTTCGATACGCGCGCCGACGACATCTTCATGTACGCCAAGGGCGAGCTCTATGCCTATTACGGCATCCTGCAGGCGTCGCGGGCGGACTTCTCTCAGGTCGTATCGTCGCGCGAACTCGACGACATCTGGGACCGCATGGAAGACCACGTGCGCCGCGCGATCGAGCTCGATCCGTTCATTATCGCCAATGGCCGCGAGGACGGCTGGCTGATGCCGACACATCTTACAACTATCGGTTTCTACATTCTGCGGGCGCGCTCGAACCTGGTCGAGATCCGCTCCGTGCTGGATCGCTAGAACCACACCACACACTTTGAGAGGAACGCGCCATGGTGGCCTATATTGTCGTCGACACTGAAATTGAAAATCCGGATGCCTACGAAGAGTACAAACTGATGGCCAAGCCGCTGGTTGAAAAATACGGCGGCTCCTATCTCGCACGTGGCGGCGATCTCGACGTCAAGGAGAACGACCGGTGGACGCCGGTGCGCGTGGTTATTCTGCAGTTCCCCGATATGGACACGGCGCGCCGTTTCACGGACTCAGAGGAATATGCTCCCGCCAAGGCGCTGCGCCGGGCGAATGCGAAATGCACGGTGGCGATTGTCGACGGCATTTAGCGTCCAACGGCGTGGCGGCAAGCGCCCATGTTCTTCTATCTGTCAAAATTGGTGTGGGCGCTGATTCAGCCCTCAACTGCGATTGCGCTGGCGCTTGTGCTCGGGCTTTTGTTGGGCTGGGCGAGATGGCGGCGCCTTGGCGGAACACTTGTCGTACTCGGAGCCGCAGGCTACATCGCCATCGCCGTCTTGTCGGCAGGCCAGCTCATCATTGCACCGCTTGAAAACCGCTTTCCGGTCAACCCGCAGATCCTGGAGGCACCTGACGGTATTCTCCTGCTTGGCGGTCCGATCGACAGTCAGCTCTCCGCGGCACGTGGGCAGCTTGCGCTTTTTGACGGGGCGGAGCGCTATGTGGCGTTCGTAGAACTGATGCGGCGCTTTCCCGATGCGCGCGGTGTGGTTTCAGGCGGCAACCCTTCGCTCACCCGCGACAGTGCGGGACAGGCGTCTCATGCCCGCGATCTGTTGCAGAAGCTCGGCTTCGATATCTCGCGGGTCACCTTCGAAACGCAAGCGCGTAACACGCATGAAAATATCGTTCTGAGCCGGGAACTGGTGGCGCCGCAGGCGGATAGCCGCTGGATCGTCATCACGTCGGGCTATCATATGCCGCGCGCCGTGGGGGTGATGCGGGCGCAGGGTTGGCCGGCGATCGCCTATCCGGTGGACTTCCGGAGCGAAGGTGAAGGCGGGCGGTTCTTCTTCACCACCACCCATGGCGAGGCCCTGGAAGTTGCCGACCTCGCCGCCAAGGAGTGGCTTGGCCTCTTTGCCTATTACCTGTCGGGCAAGACGTCCGAGTTACTGCCGGGTCCCTAAAAAGGTCAAAGCCGCCGGGCGAGGTCTCCACCGGGCGGCTTTGGGCTGTTTCCATTCGCTTTGGATCGAGCGTTAGAAGCAGACATACTGGTAAATGTAATCCCATCCAGTCCAGTACCATTCGTAGTAACACATGATCGTTTCCTCT
>JAJFHE010000059.1 GCA_021775755.1 Hyphomicrobiales bacterium
GCGCAACAGCGCCTCGCGCTTGAACTCGGAACTGAAACGTTTGTATCGACGTTTTGCCTTCGGTTTTGGATTCTGCATCTGACACCTCCAAGCGCTCATAGCGCCTCAGTTTAGGTGTCCACCAAACAAGGGCAAAACCACTTTTCGCCCTGCCACTGCCGGCATGAAAACGTCTTGAGTTGGGTGTTGCCGGACATCCATCCGAGTGGTGTCATCGGTCCGCGTTTATGAGTGCGCGGCGCGGTACGCCGGTCAATCCTTTCGGTATTCAGAGAGGCTACCCGCCCGCTGCCGGGTTCGCCGTGCCTTCAAGTTCCTGCAGCTGCCGCCACCGGTCGGGTTGAGACACCATCTGGCGGATATAGGCGATGTTGGCGGCGACCTGTTCGGGCGGAAGCTCGGTCGCAAGCACACGCTGTGCTTCGTCGAATTTCCCCTGCAGGCCAAGCACAAGCGCCAGATTCTGATTGAGCATGGTTTTGGTGCTCGCGTCGCCGGTACGGCCGAGCGCATTGCGCAGAATGGTCTCCGCCTCGTCCGGCGACCCCGAAAGGGCGTGCGACATGGCAAGATTGTTGTTCAGGGCGGTCTCGTTCGGCGCCGATTTCAGGGCCGCCTCGTA
Organism: Hyphomicrobiales bacterium; assembly: GCA_021775755.1. Lineage (GTDB taxonomy): Bacteria > Pseudomonadota > Alphaproteobacteria > Rhizobiales > JAJFHB01 > JAJFHE01. Next base: position 623 of record JAJFHE010000059.1, read on the forward strand.
ATACTGCTGCGCGCGCTCGTGCTGGCGCATGCGGTCAAGAACCGTACCTTGCGCGGAGTAGAGCCGCCAGTCGGCGCCGCCAAGCGCAATCGCCTTGTAGAGCACCTGGCTTGCTTCCTCGTACTGGCCGATCGTGCCGAGCGCCTTGCCGTAAGCGGCGAGCACCTGTTGATTTTGCGGATTGTGAGTGGCGGCCTGACGCAGAACATTGGCGGCCAGATCATTGGAGCCGAACGCGGTGAGGCTGTTGGCGTACCTCAGTGCAATGCCCGCATCTTGCGGATTTGCCTCCCACTGGCGCGCCAGATTGGTCGTATCCTGCACCGACATGCTCTGTGTGCTGGTGCTGCCGGTTACCAGATCGTCGACGGCGCTTGAGAAGAATGACGGGCCATCGCCTGACGTCTGGCAGGCGTTCAGCGAAATGCCGGTCGCGATGATGAGCCCGAGGCTGGCGGTTCTTACAGCCATCGCGGGCACGTTGCGTTTGGTGCTCATGGGTACCCTTCACCGTCGTCCTGAGTGGGGGATTTGGGCGGGCACGCTCCTGCGGCCCTTGTCCCAATCAGAAATAAACGATTAACCCTAACCGACCGTAAACTGGTATCAATTTGCCAACACGCTGCGATGTGTGGCGGCGAAAAGATTGCAACATGTTTGGGGGCGAGGCCTTGAGCGAACTGCTTCTGAAAAACACCAAAGCAAACCGCAACCGGGCAGTCCCCGTCGTGCGGGTGAGCGCTGAAAAACTGGCTGCGGTGAAAAAGGCATTGAGCCCTGAACACCGCGCCTGGATCGACGCGAACGGCTTCAAGGCCGGCACCGGTGCCTTGCTCGCGCTGCCCGGTGCGGATGGCCGGATTGCCAAGGTCCTGTTCGGTGCCGGGTCCGGGGACGGTCGTTCTCCAGACGACCCGTTTGCCCCGGGGACACTCGTGTCAAAACTGCCCAAGGGTATCTATCGTTTCGAGGGGCGACTGCCGCGGGCCGAACTTGCCGCTCTGTCATGGCTTCTGGACGCCTATCGTTTCGACCGCTACCGCAGCGTCGGCAAGCCGGCCGCGCGGCTGGTCGCGCCGGACGGCACGGATGTCGATGCCCTGAAGCGGATATCTGAGGCCGTTACGCTGACCCGCGATCTCATCAACACTCCGGCCGACGACATGGGGCCCGGCGAACTTGAAACGGCAATGCGGAGCCTGGCACGCGGCCACAAGGCGCGTGTGAGCGTAGTGAAAGGGGGAGATCTTCTGAAAAAGAATTTTCCGCTCATTCACGCGGTCGGACGTGCCAGCGACCGTGCGCCGCGCCTCATCGACATGAGCTGGGGTCCGGCCAAAGCTCCCAAGGTAACTCTTGTCGGAAAGGGCGTCTGCTTCGACACCGGCGGGCTCAACCTCAAACCGGGCAGTTCGATGGCGCTGATGAAAAAGGACATGGGTGGCGCCGCCAATGTTCTCGGGCTCGCATCGATGATTATGGCGGCAAAACTGCCGGTGCGGCTGCGCGTGCTGGTGCCTGCCGTCGATAACAACGTTTCCGCCAACGCATTCCGCCCGGGCGACGTGTTCCCAAGCCGTGCCGGATTGAGCGTTGAGATCGGCAACACGGACGCGGAAGGCCGCCTCGTACTTGCCGATGCCCTGGCGCTGGCCGATGCGGAAAAACCCGATCTTCTCGTCGACATGGCAACGCTTACCGGCGCCGCCCGTGTGGCGCTGGGTCCCGACCTGCCGCCGTTTTACACCGATGACGACAAGCTCGCCGGCGACATCGCCCGCATGGCCGGCGCGCAGCACGATCCATTGTGGCGGATGCCATTCTGGAACCGCTATGACGGCTGGCTTGACAGCAAGATCGCCGATGTCAATCACATCTCCGAGGGCGGTTTCGCGGGCTCGCTGACAGCTGCCCTCTTCCTGCGCAGATTCGTTGCGAACACGTCCGCCTATGTGCATTTCGACGTCTATGGCTGGACGCCCTCGGCGATCCCCGGGCATCCCCACGGCGGCGCGGCGCAAGGCATCCGTGCACTCTTTGCGGTGATCGGCGAGCGGTATGCGAAGTAACCCACCTGCGTCCACTGCTTGCGCTTGATTGTATCGCCGTTAAAATGGTACGGATCCGAAACGATTTCCGGTGCATGGTGGCACCGGCCCTTTTTTGATGGGTGAGAATGGGACCGGAACTCTCCACAGCCCAGGCCCTGCAGTTGTGGCACGACGCGAGCCTCGATCTTGTGCATGACGACAAGCCGGATCTGACTGTCCGGCAGATGTCGATCCTGCTGACCATCTATCTCGAGGCGCCGCCGCATACGGTGCGCGGGCTCGCACAAAAGCTGCGTGTATCTAAGCCGGTCATCACCCGCGCCCTCAATGCCATGGGTAAAATGGGGCTCGTGAGCCGGCGCCGCGACGATGCCGACCGCCGCAATGTCCTGGTGCAGCGCACGGTCGAGGGATCACTCTATGTTGAGTATCTTGCCGATCTCCTGTCACGCCGGGCGGCGGAGCTGCGGCTGTGAGCAAAGGGCTCGATCCAAGGCTCCACCCCTATCGCTCCGACCTTGCGGCGGCACATCTTGAGGGCCGCGTCGAAGCAGCCCGCTTTGTGGCCGGCGTTGAGGCCTATGTCGCGGAGCCTTCCGCGCCTGTGCACGGCGCACCGCGCCGCGATGGCGAAATGACGAGCGAAGCGCTCTTCGGTGAAGCCGTTACCGTTTACGAGGAACATGAAGGGTGGGCCTGGGTGCAACTGCGCGATGATGGATATGTCGGCTATGTTCCGGCGAATGCGCTGAAACCCGGAACGTTTGCGGCGACGCACCGCATTTGCGTGCCGCGGACTTTCCTGTTCCCGGAGCCCGATATCAAATCCATCCCGATGACATCTCTGCCGTTTTCCGCGTCGGTGGCGGGCACGATGGGAGAGGGAGACTTCATGGCAGTGAAGGGAGGCGGGTTCATTTATGCAAAACACGTCCGTCCTCTCGATCACATGGCGGACGACTGGGTCGCGGTGGCGGAGAGCTTTCTCGGGGCTCCTTACCTTTGGGGCGGCAAAACCATTGCCGGCCTTGACTGTTCAGGCCTTGTCCAGGTGTCGGCGCGTGCCGCCGGTCACGATGTGCCGCGCGACAGCGACATGATGCGTGAAAACTTTGGCGCTGCCTTGCCGGGCGATCACGACGGCCTCGCGCGCGGCGATGTTGTGTTCTGGAAAGGCCATGTCGGCATCATGCGCGATGCCGAAACGCTCCTCCACGCCAACGCTCATCACTTGCTGTGCGTCAGTGAGCCTTTGGGAGATGCCGTAAAGCGCATCGAACCCGCGGCCGGGCAGGTCCTCCAGATCAACCGGCCCGCCGGCGTCCCTGCTTGACGCGTCACCGGCGTCAGCGCAATTTGTGACCCCGTTCCGGTGCAATCGGCGCTCATCACATGACCCATGCTCCAGCGGCGCCCGTGCGTATCTGGCGCTCACTTACACCGACCATGCGCGGTATCGCGCTGATGATCGTGTCGACGCTCGGGTTCGCCGGCATGCATGTGCTGATCCGTTATGTTTCGCGCGAAGTCGACCCCATACAGATCGCGTTCCTGCGGAACTTTTTCGGACTGATCGTCTTCCTGCCGATCTTCATGCGAGAGGGATTCGGCTTCCTGCGCACCGACCGCATCGTCATGCATGGCGTGCGTGCCGGTCTCAACGTCATCGCCATGTTTGCGTATTTCACGGCCCTCTCCATCGCACCGATCGCCCGGGTTACGGCGCTTGCGTTCTCCGCGCCGCTGTTTGCCGCCGTTCTTGGCGTCGTGGTTTTGCATGAGCGTTTCCGGGCGCGGCGATGGGCGGCGATCGTAATCGGGTTCGTTGGCACAATCGTGATCCTGCGCCCCGGTGTCATTCCGCTCGATCTGGGCTCCGTGCTGGTGCTGTTCTCCGCCGGCGTATGGGGTGTCATCATGATCATGATCAAGGTGCTGTCGCGCACCGAATCGAGCATGACGATTACCGGTTACATGAACATTCTCCTGAGTGTGCTGTCCGTCGGCCCGGCGCTATACGTCTGGTCTGCGCCATCGGCTGAAATGTGGGCCTGGCTGGTCCTCATCGGCGTCAGCGGCACAATTGCCCAGATCGCCCTTGCACAATCCTTCAAGGAAGCTGAAACGACTGCCGTGCTTCCTTTCGACTTCCTCAAGCTGGTCTGGGTAACGCTCATGGGGGCGTGGATATTTGCGGAGATCCCCGATCTCCTGACCTGGGTGGGTGCCGCTATCGTATTTGAGTCAGGTTTCTATATCGCCTATCGCGAGCGTCGGGCGGGCTAAACGATGGATCATACAATGAGTGATTTCTACTTCGAGGACTTTGAGCCGGGACAAAGCTTCGTCACCAAAGAGGCAACGATCGGCGAAGCGGAGATGCTCGAGTTCGCGCTGAAATACGATCCGCAGCCGTTTCATGTCGACAGGGAAGCGGCGGAGCGCTCGATCTACGGCGGATTGATATCTAGCGGAATGCTGACCTCGGCGGTGTCTTTCCGCCTGTGGTACGACATGGGCATCATGAAGTCCGCGTCACTTGGATCGCCCGGCATGGACGACGTGCGCTGGCCGGCACCGGTGCGTCCGGGCGATACGATCCATGTAGTGGTTGATGTGATCGACAAGCGGCCATCGCGGTCGAAACCGGACCGCGGCCTAGTGAGCCTGCAGTACACCGTAAGGAACCAGGACGGCGTCACCGTCATGAGCTACCGGACGATGCAATTGATTGCGTGCCGGAAGATCAGATAGCAAGCGCCGCCATCATGCCTTCATAGACCGCCTCTTCGGCCGAGCGTGGCGAGAGGCAGTCACCAGCGAGATGAAGCTCTATGCCGTCGAGGCCATTCAGTTCCTGCTCGAGCGCGGTTTCCGGTGCATGTCCCTGCGCCAGAACCACCGTGTCGACATCCTCGCAGATAATGGCATCGCCGGTAATCGAGTGCTGGAGATACGCGCTGTCGGCATCGGCGCCGAAGAGGTTTGCGTAAGGAATAATTTCAACGCCCAGCCGGTGCAGTTTGCCCGCCCAGTGATCGCGCAGATAGGGCTGCAGTTCCTGGCCCGCATGCAGTCCATTAACGGCAAGGCGAACGTGGTGTCCATCGAGCGCCAGTTTTTCGGCAATGCCCATTCCGACCCAGTCGCAGCGCCAGTCGGCGATCAACACGCGCGAGCCCGGATTGGCATGCGCCTGCAATAAAGCCCAGGCATCGACGACATGTGCCTCTTCCGCGCCCTCTACAGGGGGCAGATAAGGCGTGGCTCCGGTAGCAATGATGACGGCTTCGGCGTTCCCGCCTTCAACATCCGCTTTCGTCAATCGCGTGTTCCGTCGGACATCGACATTGAGCCGGTCCAGTTCCGCTTCAAGATTGGTCACAAGGCCGCCGAACTCATCGCGGCCGGGCAGCATCTGCGCAAGCAGAGCCTGACCGCCGAGCCGGCGTTCTGCCTCAAACAGCGTGACCCGGTGGCCGCGCTCTGTCGCAACGCATGCGGCCTTCATGCCTGCCGGACCACCGCCTCCGACAAAAACGGTTTTTGGCGCGCCAGCAGTTCCGATACTGCCGAGCGTGCGTTCACGACCTGAGACCGGATGTTGAATGCACGAAATCGAACAACCCATATGAAAATGCCCGATACAGGCCTGATTGCAGCCGATACAGGCGCGGATCTCGTCCACCCGTCCGTCGCGCGCCTTGTTCGCCATCTCTTCGTCGGCGATCATCGCGCGCGTCATGCCGCACATATCAGCCTGGGCCTCGGCCAGTATGCGCTCGGCAATCTGCGGCTGGTTGATGCGTCCGGCAACGAACACCGGCAGGCCCGTTGCTTCCCGCAGGCGCGCGGAGTGTGGCGCGACGTAGCCGTGCTCAATGCTCATCGGCGGCACTACATGGATGGAACCGCCCAACCCCGCCATCGATCCAACGGTCGTGTTCACGTAGTCGATCAGTTTCTCGCCACCGAGTGCCGCCGCGACACGCAGGGCGTCCTCTTCGGACAGCCCGCCGGGCTCGATCTCGCCGGCTGAAATCCGGATACCGATCACGAGGTCATCGCCGGCACCGCGTCGCATTGCCGAAAGCGCCATGCGCAGCGCCCGCATGCGGTTGTCGAAGTCGCCGCCAAACCGGTCCCGGCGTTTGTTCACCTGCGGGTTCAGGAACTGCGCGAACAAAAGCCCGTGGCTGACCAGCAGCTCGATGCCGTCAAGCCCGGCTTCGGCGAAACGCTTCGCCGCTGCGCCGGCGCTTTCGATAATGTCATCGATCATATCCGCCGGCATTTCCCGCGGCATCGTGTGGAACCGGTTGTCGGGCACCGGAGAGGGTGCATAGACGACGCCCCGCCGCCCGCCCATCAGGCGCTGCGTGCAACGGCCCGAATGCGATAGTTGCCCGAACACGCGTCCGCCGTGCCGGTGCACGGCATCGGCAATGGCGCGGTAGCCTGGAATGCAGTCGTCGCTGTCGGTGCGGATTTCCGGCGAGTCGGTAAAGGACGAGGAGTGGAATCGCGACGATTCAACGACAATGAGACCGGCACCGCCGCGCGCGCGGGCCTCGTGATAGGCGGCAAGATCTTCGCTCGGGCGCCCATCCCGTGCGAGCCACGTCTGGTGCCCGGTCGACAGGACGCGGTTGCGGATCTCGGTTTCTCTGATTTTCAGCGGCGAGAACAGCAGGGGAAACGGCATGGATGGCACTCCGGTCAGTAACCGTTAGCCGGGTTGGCAATGTTCTCCAAGGCTTCGCCGGTACGGTGGCGTTTGATCTGTTTGAGGATGTAAGCGTTAATGGCACGCGGGTCCGACACGGCGGAATTATGCGGTGTGACCGTAACGCGGGGGTGCGTCCACAAAGGACTGTGCGGGGGAAGAGGCTCTTCCTCGAACACATCTAGCGTCGCGGCGTATAGGTCGCCGCCGTCCAGTGCCGCGACAATATCCTCTTCGACCTGTAACTCGCCGCGGCCGGCGTTGATCACCACCGGCCCGTCGCCAGGGCCGTCTTTGGCAAGTTCCTTGAACACGAAAGCATTCAGGATGCCGCGCGTGTCCGGCGTCAGCGGCAAGAGGCAGACCAGGATGTCGGTGCGGTTGAGGAATGCTTTGAGCTCGCCGCGGCCCTGGAAACTGTCGATGCCGTCCATGTGCTTGCGCGATTGGCTCCAGCCTGCCACCTTGAACCCCATCATCATCAGCTTGCGGGCGGCATCGGATCCAAGTTCGCCCATGCCCATGATGCCGACGCGGGTTTCATTGGCGCCGGCCTGGCTCAAGCCGCGCCATTTGCGTTCCGACTGGAAGTGATCGTAGATGCGCTGGCGCCGATGGTGCCACAGCACATGCATCATGACGTATTCGCTCATGCGCATGGTGAGATTGGCATCGACAACGCGCACCACCGGTACGCCTTCAGGCAGGTCGCCGACACGGAAGATATGATCGACGCCCGCGCCGAGCGAGAAGATTGCCTTGAGGTTGGGCATCTCAAGCAGCGCCCCCGCCGGCGGCTTCCACACAAGAGCGAACTCGATGTCCTTGACGCGGCCAACGTCGGGCCAGACCCGCAGGTCGAGCGACGTATCGAGATGCCGCATGGCGCGCAGCCACTCCTCCGGCGGCCAGTCGTCAAGGATATAAAGAAATGCCATCAGGTCAGATGTTCCGGTAAAAGGCGGAAGCCCCTCAAGTCGCTACCACACCTTCCGGTGCTGTTTCCAGCCTGAAGGCCGCGGCAATCAGCGCTTTGGTGTAATCAGTCTGTGGCGCGTCGAAGATTTCATCGCCGGTTCCCTGCTCAACCACTTTGCCCTGGCGCATGACGATGACCTCGTTGGCAAGTGCGCGCACTACTTTCAGATCGTGGGAAATGAACAGATAGGCAAGCGAGTGGCGCTCCTGCAATTCGCGCAGGAGATCGACGATCTGCGCCTGTACCGACATGTCGAGGGCGCTTGTCGGTTCATCCAGCATGACGAACCGCGGTTCCAGCACCATGGCGCGCGCCACGGCGATGCGCTGGCGCTGGCCGCCTGAAAACTCGTGCGGATACCGGTCCTGCACGCCCGGGTCGAGCCCCACCTCGGTGAGCGCGACGCTGACGCGCTCGCGTTTTTGCGCGTACGTCAGATCCCCTCCCTGCACCGTGAGGCCTTCGGCAACGATCTGACCGATCGACATCCGTGGCGACAGGGATCCGTAAGGGTCCTGAAACACCACCTGCATTTCCCGCCTCAGCGGGCGCATCTGCTTGTTGGAATAGGCGCCGATCTCGTTGCCTATATAGGCGATGGAGCCTTCGCTCGAAATCAGCCGCAACAGCGCCAGTCCCAGTGTCGTCTTGCCGGAGCCCGATTCGCCGACAATGCCGAGCGTTTGGCCCTCGCGTACCGTGAGATCGATACCGTCAACCGCCTTGATATGGCCGATTGTCTTGCGCAGCAGGCCGCGCCTGATCGGAAACCAGACGCGCAGGTTGTCGGCCTTAACGATCGTTTTCGCGCTGTGATCGGTGGTCGGCGCGGTGCCTTTCGGCTCCGCCCCCAGCAGATGCTTCGTATAAGCGTGCTGCGGTTTGTCGAAAACCTTCGCCGTCGGGCCGTGTTCGACGATCTTGCCCTCCGTCATCACGCAGACCCGCTGCGCCATTTTGCGGACGATGCCGAGGTCATGAGTGATCAGAAGCATGGCCATGCCGAGTTCGCTCTGCAGCGACGCCAAGAGTTCCAGGATCTGCGCCTGGATGGTGACATCGAGCGCCGTTGTCGGCTCGTCCGCGATCAGCAGTTTAGGCTCGTTGGCAAGCGCCATGGCGATCATGACGCGTTGGCGCTGGCCTCCGGAGAGCTGGTGCGGGTAGTCCTTGAGCCGGCTTTCGGCATCGCGAACACCGACCTTTTCAAGCAGCTCAATAACATGCGTGCGAGCGGCAGCACCGCTTAGACCCTGATGGATCGTCAGGATCTCGCCGATCTGATCCTCGATCATGTGCAAGGGGTTGAGCGACGTCATGGGTTCCTGGAACACCATGGAAATGTCGTTGCCGCGAATGCGCCGCAGGAGCTTCTTCGGCGCCCCAAGCAGTTCCGCGCCGTCAAACGTAATCGATCCCGACGGATGGCTCGCGGCCGGGTAGGGCAGAAGCTGCATTACCGAAAGCGCGCTCACTGATTTGCCGGAGCCTGACTCGCCAACCAGCGCGACTGACTCTCCAGGCTTGATGTCGAAGGAGATCCGGTCGACCGCAAGTGTCTCCGCGTCCGAGCCCTGGAACAGGACGGAGAGGTCGCGAACGTCGAGCAGGGGCGCTTCTTTCTTTGCGGTCCTGGCTGCGCTCATTGGAATGTCTTTCTGGGGTCGAGCGCATCGCGTACCGCCTCGCCGATGAAGATCAAAAGGCTCAGCATGATTGCGATTGTGAAAAACCCCGAGAGACCAAGCCAGGGGGCGGCGATATTGCGCTTGCCCTGGCTCAGGAGTTCGCCGAGCGAGGCGGAGCCGGGCGGCAGGCCGAGGCCGAGGAAGTCGAGCGACGTAAGCGCCGCGATCGAGCCGTTGAGGATAAACGGCAGGAACGTCAGCGTCGCCACCATGGCGTTGGGCAGGAGGTGCTTGAACATGATCGTCCTGTCGCCGACACCGAGTGCCCGCGCCGCTGTAACATATTCAAAGTTCCGGCCGCGCAGGAACTCCGCGCGCACCAGCCCGACAAGCCGCACCCAGCTGAACAGGAGAACAATGCCCAGCAGAATAAAGAACCCGGGCTCGAGTATCGCCGCAATGGTGATCAGGACATAGAGCTGCGGCACAGACGTCCACACCTCGATGACGCGCTGAAAGATGAGATCGGTGACGCCGCCGAAATAGCCCTGCGTGGCGCCCGCCACAATGCCGATCACCGACGACACGATGGCGACGATCAGGCCGAACAGAACCGAGATCCTGAAACCGTAGATCAGCCGCGCCACCACATCGCGGCCATGGTCGTCGGTGCCGAGCCAGTTATCGGCGGAAGGGGGCGCGGGCGCCGGCACCGGCAGATCGAGATTGATCGTGTCGTAGCTGTAGCGGACCGGCGGCCACAACATCCAACCCTTTTCCTCGATGAGCTCGATGACGAACTCGTCACGGTAATCGGCCTGCGTTTCGAACTCCCCGCCAAACTCGGTTTCGGCATAGAAGTTCGTCAGCGGAAAGTAGAACTCGCCATCGTATCGGATGAGCAGCGGGTTATCGTTCGACAGGACGGGCGCCGCCAGCGAGGTCGCAAACAGCACAAGAAAAATCCACAGGCTCCAGAACCCCCGCCGGTTCGCCTTGAAATTGCGCCAGCGCCGCTGGTTAATCGGTGTCATCTGCCAGCGCTGCCGTTGGTGTCGTGCTGTTGAGGGCGGCACCGTCGAATCGCTGTGTCCGGAGCTTGCGTCCATTGCGGTAGACCATGCGAGTTTCCAACACGAAGTCAATCCCGACGGTTGGAGGGAAGGCAACAAATTTTGTTGTTTGTTGCTCGTCAATTGCGCCACTGAATATCAGCGGCCGTTTCGCAAGGTGGGGGCACGATGTCGGGGGCATAAACGATGTGCCGAACGCGTAATGCTTACTCCGTGATACATCAGTCATCATTTCGATCTTTCGGAAGGGTTAGCCGGCTCAGCAAGGCGAAAATTGCAACAGCCCCCAAATTCGATATCCGGTCCAGATTAGTGACGAGCGATCGTTGTGCATCGGACATCTCATCGCCACTGCCCAGAACCAGGATTGCTGAGGCCGCAAAGCACAGAACCGTCAGCAAAAGGGTTGATATAAACACAACATTGAAGCGTCGTTTCATGCGGTGCTCCTATTCTGCTCAGTATGTTTCAATGATGCCGGACCGGTAAAATGGCCAAACTTTGGAATGTTGAAACGAACCGGACACATGGCGTTGCTATTGCCCACGGTGTGCATGGGCAGTCGTTCGGCGGTCTGAGACAGCGTGATGCAATCGATCCGACGCTGTCGGTACTTCGGTGAACTTCAAAGCTTGAATTATGCCCGGTAACCGGGTCTCATTGCCGACTCTAGTGCTGGCCCCGGCTTGTTGACCTCGTGAGTCCAGCTGTGTTCTTGCCGCTAGACTTCCCGTGACTCGAAATCGATGCGCGGGTCGATCCAGGTATAGGTGAGGTCGCTGATGAGGTGCAGCACCAGGGACACCAGGCCGAAAATGTAGAGATTGGCGAGCACCACCGGATAATCGCGGTTGATCACCGATTCAAACGTCAAAAGCCCAAGGCCGTCGAGAGAGAATATGGTTTCGATCAGCAGGGACTCTGCAAAAAACGCGCCGATGAACGCGCCCGGAAATCCGGCGATGACGATCAGCATGGCATTGCGGAACACGTGCCCGTAGAGCACCCGCCGCTCCGTCAGTCCTTTTGCGTGGGCGGTCAGCACATATTGCTTTCGGATCTCGTCGAGGAAAGAATTCTTGGTGAGAAACGTGATCGTCGTGAAAGCACCGATCGCCATGGCGAACAGGGGCAGCGCCAGATGCCAGAAATAGTCGACGATCTTGCCTGCGAGCGAGAGTTCCTCAAAGTTGTCGGACGTCAGCCCGCGCAAGGGGAACAGATCGAGATAACTTCCCCCCGCAAACAGAATGATCAAAAGGATCGCGAACAGAAAACCCGGAATCGCATACCCTACGACGATGACGCCGCTCGTCCAGACGTCGAACTTGGAGCCGTCGCGTACCGCCTTCGCGACGCCGAGCGGGATCGAAATGCCGTAGGAGAGCAGCAGCATCCACATGCCGAGCGAGGCGGAAACCGGCAGCTTTTCCAAAATAAGATCGATGACGTCGACCTTGCGGAAATAGCTCTCGCCGAAATCGAAGCGGATATAATTCCACAGCAACAGCGCAAAGCGCTCATGCGCCGGTTTATCGAGCCCGAACTGTCGTTCGAGATCGGCAATGAATTCAGGATCAAGTCCCTGGGCGCCGCGGTATTTCGACGTGATGTTTCCCTGACCCACGCCCTGCGTCGGGTCGGGAGCATTTCCAAGATCGCTGCCCGAACCGCTGATCCGCTCCGTGGCGGCGACATTGTCGCCGGTCAGTTCCGCAATGATCCGCTCCACCGGACCGCCGGGCACGAACTGCAATATGACGAACGTGATCAGCAAGATCCCGAGCAGTGTCGGGATCATCAGCAACAGTCGGCGGATGATATAGGCACCCATGTCAGCGAATCACCTTGTTTCCGTCACTCTGCATAGTCGAGTTTCGCTGCTTTTTCAGCGTCAAACCACCACGTATCGATGATGCCGCGTATGTATTTCGGCTTGAACTGGGGCCGTGAGAAGCGGTTCCAGTAGGCGATGAAATGGCTTGGCTTGTACCAGTGCGGCACCCAGTAGTTGCCCGCCCGCAGCACACGGTCGAGCGCCCGGGCTGCGGTCAAAAGTTCATCGCGTGACGCAGCGCCCGCCACATGATCGATGAGGGCGTCGACGACCGGGTCGGAAATGCCGGAAAGATTGAGGCTGCCTTGCGTTTCCGCCGTATCGGAACTCCAAAACGCGCGCAACTCCGCGCCGGGTGTCGGCGGCAGAGAGTAGCGCCGCACGACAATGTCGAAATCGAAGGTCTTGATGCGAGTCTGATACTGCGCCGGATCGACGCGGCGCACCCTGGCGGCAATGCCGAGGCGTTTCAGGTTCTGGATATAAGGGGAGATGATCCGCTCGATGCTTTCCGATACCGTCAGAAATTCGATTTCAAGCGGTGTGCCGCTGGCATTGCGGCGCTGTCCGTCGACAACCTCCCAGCCTGCCTCGTTCAGCAATCGTCCCGCCTCGCGCAACAGTGAGCGGTCCTGTCCCGATCCGTCGGATTGCGGCGGCGTATAGGGGGCGTCGAAAACCGTAGCCGGCAATTGCCCCCGATAGGGCTCCAGAAGTGCAAGTTCCCGATCTCCCGGAACGCCTGAGGCCATCATGTCGGAGTTCTGGAAAAAACTGTGCGTGCGGCGGTAAAGGTCATGAAACAGGTTGGTGTTGGTCCATTCGAAATCGAACGCGTGGTCGAGCGCGCGCCGGACCCGCCAGTTTCGGAACCGGCTGCGCCGCGTATTGATGAAAAAGCCCTGTGCGCCGGAGGGTCGGTCATCGGGCAGCACGTCGCGCAGCAGCCTGCCCTCAAGAACCGCCTCAATGTCGTAGCCGGTGGCCCAGATGCGCGATGTGAATTCCTCGCGCAGGTCGAACTCGCCCGCCTTCAGTGCTTCCAGCTCGGTGGTGCGGTCGCGGAAATATTCATACCGGACTTCGTTGAAATTAAACCGGCCGCGATTGACCGGCAGGTCGGCGGCCCAGTAATCGTTGCGCCGTGTGTAGGCGATATAGCGGCCTTCCTCGAATGCGCCGATCTCATAAGGTCCGCTGCCGAGGGGGCGTTCCAGCGTCGTGTCCGCAAAGTCGCGGGTGGCATAGAACGCCTTCGAAAACACCGGCAGCAGGGATACGCGGATCGCAAGGTCCCGTGTCGTTTCTCCGGTGAATTCATAGATCACCGTGAGCTCATCTAGCGCCCGGGCGCTCGTGACGTCCCTGATCTGGCCGGTAATCGCTGGATGGCCGTGTTCCTTGAGGATGTCGAAAGAAAACACGACATCTTCCGCGGTGACCACCGTTCCGTCGGCAAAAAGCGCCTCCGGTCGCAGGTGAAACGTAGCGCTCAACCGGTCTTCCGCGACCTCGGCACTGTGGGCAAGGAGCCCGTATACCGCGTCCGGTTCGTCATAGGCGCGCGTCATCAGGCTGTCGAACACGAACCCAAGCCCAAACGGCGCGTCACCGCGCAGGACGAAACCGTTCAGTGTATTGAACGTATGAAGGTTGACGTTTGCGCCGCCCTGGCTGCCGATAAGCGACAGCCTGCCGCCCTTCGGGGCGTCGGGATTGGCATAGTCGAAATGGTCAAAACCCTGCAGATATTTCAAGGTGCCGAACGACGAGAGGCCGTGCTGCGGCTCGGCGCTTGCAAGGCCCGCAGCCGCAAATATCATGGCGCTCCACGCCAGCACGCCAAGGCGGTGCCGCCATGCGGTCATCATCGCCGTGCTCTTGAGTTACTGGTCAGTCTGGATCCTTTCCGCCCGCTCGCGATCGTACCACCAAACATCGGGAAACCCGAGTGACAGTGTCGGCAGAGGGTCGGGCCGTCCGAACCGGTTCCAATAGGCGTACAGCGTCGCGCGGAACCATTGCGGCACGACATAGTGATTCCACAAAAGCACCCGGTCGAGTGCCCGCGTCGCGGCCACCAGATCGTCACGGTTTGCGGCATAGATCAGCCGTTCGGTGAGCGTATCGATTGCGCCATTGCGGATGCCGGCATAATTGCGGCTGCCGGGAACTTCCGCGTATGCCGACCCCCAGTAGTTGCGCTGCTCGTTGCCCGGCGACAGCGATTGGCCCCATCCGCCGACAATTATATCGAAGTCGAACGCATCGCGGCGGCGGACATACTGTGAGCTGTCGACGACGCGAACCTTCACCTCGATGCCGAGCTTTTCCAGATTGTCCTTGTAGGCGAGCACGTGCGGCTCGAACGCGGGCGACACAAGCAGGAATTCCACGCTCATGCGCTCGCCCGATCCGGTGTGGGTGAGGGCGCCCTCACGCACCTCCCAGCCGGCCTCCTTGAGAAGCTTGAGCGCGGCACGCAGGTGCTTGCGGGTGGCGCGTCGGTCTTCGTGCACCGGGTTCCAGTACTCCGTCGTGAAGACTTCCCCAGGCACCTGATCGCGCACCTCTTCGAGAATCTCCAGCTCGCGGCCCTCCGGAAGTCCGCTCGCGGCCAGTTCGGATTCGGCGAAGTAGCTGTTGATCCGCTGGTTCAGGCCATAGGATATGTTCTCATTGGTCCACTCGAAATTGAACGCAAGATTGAACGCGCGCCTTACCCGTGCATCTGAAAGTTTGTCGCGCCGGGTGTTGAAAACGAACGCCTGCATGCGTTCGGGATAGATCGACTGGTAACTGTCGCGCTGTACCCAGCCGTTCTCGACGGCCGGGAACGTATAGGAGGTTTCCCAAAGGCGCGGCGTGCCCTCGACGTGAAAGTCGAACTCGCCTGCCTTGAACGCCTCGAACATCACGGTGGTGTCGCGGAAGTAGGTGTAGACGATCTGATCGAAATTGTGCGAGCCGATATTCACCGGATGATCGGCGGCCCAATAGTCCTCCACTCTTTCCAGAACAACCGTACGCGGTGCATTGACACGGCCAACGCGGTAGGGGCCGGACCCGAGCGGCGGTTCCAGCGAGGTCGACAGGAAATCGCGCGGGTCGCCGTTCTCGTCCGTGCCTTCCCAATAGTGCTTTGGCAGGATCTGCAACTGGCTGACAATGAGCGGCAGTTCGCGGTTGCCGGTCTCGTCGAAAGTGAAGGTTACTTCGCGCTCACCGGTTTCCTCAACGCTTGCCACATTGGCGTAATAGGTGGCGTAGCGCGGATGTGCCTGCTTCAGGGTCTCCATCGTGAACACGACATCGGCGGGCGTGATCGGTGTGCCGTCATGCCAGCGTGCATTGGCATTCAGCCGGAACGTCGCGGATGAGAAATCCTCAGGATGCGACACGCTTTCAGCGATCAGGCCGTATTGCGAACTTGCTTCGTCGAAACTGGTGGCCATGAGGGAATCGTAAATCCTCAGAACACCGAATGCGGCCTGTCCCTTCACGACAAACGGGTTCAGGCTGTCAAACCCGCCGAAGCCGCTGAGTTTGGCCGCGCCGCCTTTCGGGGCATCCGGATTGACGTAGTCGAAACGCGCAAAATCTGGTTCATATTTCAAAGTGCCGAACAGCGACAGGCCATGCCGCCAGTTCATCTCGTCGGCGTGTGCCGGCGGACTTGTCAAAACGGCCACAAGCAGGAGTGCCAGAAGGCTCCGGGGCAGCAATGTCATTTTCATGGTCGCTGTTTCACCTTGTTTTCAGCACGGGCCGAACGCCCGGTGTCCGTCGTTCCTAATGAACTGCCTGAATACGGTCAATTTCTTGGCGCACCGGGGCCCTTGGAAAAGAGTGCGCCCGGCAACATTACAGGAGCCTTGCGGAGACATGAAATGACGATCGGTTCAACAAAAACACCGGCGGTGTGAGCCGCCAGTGCATGAACCTGTTGCAGGGGAGTCCCGATTGTCCACGGCGCTGCGGATATTATTCGCTCGAGCCTTCGTCCTCGCCGGCTGCGTCGCCCGCATCTTCTTCGACAGGAAGGGGCATCGGCGATGCACTCTGCGCGCGCAGGTACATGAGCATGTCGGCACGCTGGTTGTCGCGCCTCAGACCTGCAAACGCCATCTTTGTACCGGTGATGTAGCCTTTGGGATCAAGCAGAAACGCGTTCAGGGATTCATAGTCCCACGTGCCGATTTCAGCTGCACGCTCCTGCATGGCAGAGGAGTAGGAAAATCCGTCCACCGAGCCGGCGGCGCGGCCGAGAATGCCGTAAAGATTGGGGCCGATACGGTTAGCGCCACCTTCTTCGAATGTGTGGCAGGCGGTGCACTTCTTGGCGACGCTGGCGCCGGAATCCGCGTCCGCGCCCGCCATCATCGCGGCCATGGATATGGTCTCCTCGACCACTTCTTCCGTGGTGCCGTGACCCTCATCTGCCACTTCTACGGAATAGCCCGGAGTGGTGGGATGATGGGGTTCGTAGAGAATGTCCGCGACGTTCTGAACGAGCATGATGAGAAGAACGGTGCCAAGGATCGCGCCGGCGATCTTGTTAAATTCATATGTATCCATGGAAGTGACGATGCCTCAGTCGAGTGTAATGCCGGACACTCCAAAACGCTTGTTGCCAACAGGCGACAGCCGCCCCGTTATCGCGACCGGACACTAATGTTTTCTCCGCGTGCATGCAACACGTAACGCCCCATGCGCAGATTTGCCGCGCCCTTTGAAAAGTCCCGCAATTATGCGCAATCCGGTACCCGGTAAGCAAGCCGGGAGCGCCGCGTTGACACGCCCCCTCCGCGTGCAGATACTCGCGCGCCGGTCAAATATGAGGACACACAATTCGTGAGCGACCAATCTCCAGTCAAACGCATCGTTTATCAGGGCGAGCCGGGAGCCAATTCGCACATTGCCTGCGTTGAGGCGTATCCCCACTATGAACCGGTGGCGCGCCCGACATTCGAGGACGCTTTCGCCGCGATCAGCGACGGCGACGTGTCGCTTGGCATGATCCCGATAGAGAATTCGCTCGCCGGCCGGGTTGCGGACATTCACCATCTACTGCCCGATTCCGGCCTCTACATCGTCGGCGAACACTTTTTGCGCGTGCATCACCAGCTGCTGGCCGTAAAAGGTGCTTCTCTGGAGACGGTCAAGCGCGTTTACAGCCACACAATGGCGCTCGGCCAGTGCCGCAAGATCATGCGTACCCACAATCTCACTGCGATGGCGAGTGCCGACACTGCCGGCGCGGCGAAAGAAATCGCCGAACGCGGAGACCCGGCACGCGCGGCGATCGCTACGAGGCTTGCCGCCGACATTTACGACCTTGAAATCCTGCGCGAGAACATCGAAGACGCCGAACACAACACGACGCGCTTTCTCGTGCTGTCGAGTGAACCGGACGACGCAGAGAACGACGGCGAACTCGTGGTGACGAGTTTTGTGTTTCGTGTGCGCAACGTGCCCGCCGCCCTCTACAAGGCAATGGGCGGCTTTGCCACCAACGGCGTTAACATGACGAAGCTTGAATCCTACCAGCTTGAAGGAAGTTTCAACGCTACCCAGTTTTATGCCGATATCGAGGGGCACCCGTCCGAGCGTGGTGTGCGGCTTGCTTTGGAAGAGCTTGAATTCTTCACAAGCTATCTCCGCATTCTCGGCATCTACGAGGCGAGCCCGTTCCGCGTGGCAATATCGGACCGCGCCTCGCAATAAGGCGCGTCAGGTGCCGTCGTTGTCGGTGAACGCCTTGATCAGGTGATGTGCGATGGCGTAAGGCGCCGGGGTCTTGAGGCCTTGCGGGTGGGCGTCGTTCAACATCTGGCGTGCTTCGTCGCGCGTGAACCAGCGCACGTCCTCGAGCTCCTCCTCGTCCATCGTAATGTCCGTCGATTTCGCCTCGCCGATAACACCGATCATCAGGGACGACACGAACGGCCACGGTTGGCTTGAGTGATACGTTACCACGCCGAGCTCGATACCTGCCTCTTCGAAGATTTCCCGCCGTGCCGCTTCCTCGATGGTTTCTCCCGGCTCGACGAACCCCGCGAGCGCGGAATAGACACCTTCGAGAAAATGTGGGCTGCGCCCGAGCAGACAGCGATCGCCATCGATGGCAACCATGATGACGACCGGATCGGTTCTCGGAAAATGATCGCGCCCGCATGACGGGCAGCGGCGGCGGTAACCGCCATCGGCGAGTGCGCTCGGCTGTCCGCAGACGGAGCAAAAACTATGTGCGCCATGCCATTGCAGCATTGAACGTGCCTGCGACAACAGTCCAAGTTCATGCAGCGGCAGGAGATCCTGGGTTGCAAGAGAGCGTAGGTCGATGAGCTTCACAGTGTCGGGCACGGACGGTGTTGGCAAGCTTTCTTCATCCGTCGTCAACGAAACTGCGAACACGGCTCTGTGCGAATCGTCGATGCCCATGAAAACCGCCTCTGAAAGCACAGCGCTTTCATGCGGAGGTGCGTCGCTCAAAATGCACGCGTTCTTGCCGTTGTCGTCAAAGTGAACGAGCGGCCGCTCGCCTGCAAACTGCACGAAGCGGGTTTTCGTGTTTACGAGACTTGCACTTAACCACGCTGCATCGCGCCGTTTTGCGTCAGCACGGTCAAGCGCGTTTCCGGCGAAAGCATGTGACTTGAGCATTCTTCCCCCCATTTTGGCGCGCGACAGTGGCATGCAGCCGGGGCAAGGGCAACCCGAATTGATGGCCAAGAAACGGTACAGCGTTCACACTTGGCATCACCGTTTCGCCAGCGGTTTGATTCCAAAAGCCGGCGGTATTATTGAATTTCCTTATTTCACCGGGACTCCGGCATCTCTCAGGAATCTAAGTATGTCAAATAATCGTGCGAGAAATACCGTAATAAATAAATCTATATTGCGTAATATTTATAGAATTACCTTATCTCGCAAGAACGAATAAATATCATTTGCATACAAACAGTTTTTAACACACCGAAAAGTCGAATAATTCTGCATCTATACGAATGAGTTGTATATTTTTAACCATTTTTTATTGAAACGCTGCGAGTGTTAACGCAGTATATAGAGTAGTCGGCCGTGGGGCATCGGGATACTTCGGCGATGTACGGAATGATCCAGCAGGCGGCGCGCGACATGGTGTTGGCGCGCTACGGCGAAGAGGTCTGGCAGGCGGTTCTGGGAGAATCCGGCCTAACCTCGGAGCACTTCATTTCCGCGCAGGCCTACGACGACACCATCACGTTTTCGCTCCTATCGGCCATCGGCACTCTCTCGGATATGCATCAAGACGAGTTGCTGGAAGAGTTCGGCAAATTCTGGATAGAGTTTGCCGAAGCATCTCCCTATAGCTCCGTCCTGCGCATGGCCGGCGATGATCTGGTCACCTTTCTCTCAAATCTTGACCGCATGCATGCGAGCATCAAGTCCACCATGCCGCAGACCGCGGTGCCGTCATTTCAACTGTTAAACGCGAATGATGGCCATATCCAACTGGTCTATCGCTCCGAACGACAGGGTCTGGCTCCCTTCGTACGCGGAATTCTCCACGCTCTTTTGAAAAAATTCGGGCACACGGGTGACATTTCGACCCGCCCAACCGATGGCGCTGTGGTCTTTGATATCGTCCTGCATGCGGCTGAGGCCGCTTAGCTCAAGAGCGTGTCCATGACACTCACACTTGACGAGACCGAACTCGACCGATTGTTCCCGGCCTATCTATGCCTGGACTTGCACGGCACGATCGCATCCGCTGGGCCTTCGCTGCAAAAATTGAACGATGGTGATTTCGTCGGCCGCGACTTTTTCGATGTGCTGCAACTGGAACGTCCAAATGACGTCACGGACATCGAGGCGCTGCGCCGCACTCAGGCTCCCCTGATTCTGCAGGCATGTGGGAATGGCACACTGCGCTTGCGCGGAATCGTGGTCGAAAAGCCCGACTGCCTGTATCTCCTGCTCGGACACATTCCCGAAGTCGACCCGACGCTCCAGAAAACTCCTCTGAGCTTCTCCGATTTTTCGCCCACGGACGGTTCGCTCGACATTCTGCTGGCCGCGGAGGTTCGCAAGGCCCTGCTCGACGACGCTCATGCTCTGGCGGTTGAACTGCGCGAAGAAAAGCGCGCGGCCGAGGCGGCCAATGTCGCAAAGAGCTCATTTCTCGCCGCTATGAGCCATGAGATCAGAACGCCGATGAACGGGGTGCTCGGGATGGCGTCGGTTCTATCGCAGACCGGTCTCGAGGCCAGCCAGCGAGACATGCTCGATATCATTACGCAGTCCGGTCAATCGCTTCTGACCATTCTGAACGACATACTCGATCTGTCCAAAATTGAATCGGGAAAGCTCGAAATTGAACGCACTTCGTTTTGCTTGGACGAAATTGTAAGAAGCTGCGAAGCGCTGTTCGGCATGAAAGCTGAAGAAAAGGGGCTTGCGTTCGATATCCAGGTTCGCGAAGGCGCGCATGGCACCTATCATGGCGATCCGACACGCATTCGCCAGATCCTCAACAATCTTGTGTCGAATGCGATCAAGTTTACCGACAAGGGTGGCGTAGACATACGGGTACGGCGAACGGACACACGCGAACCCGGCGTGGTCCGGCTGGAATTCGAGGTCGAAGATACCGGCATCGGAATGCATTCCGAAACGACCGAGAGGCTGTTCAGTCCGTTCACGCAAGCGGATTCTTCGACCAACCGTCAATTTGGCGGGACCGGGCTCGGGCTGGCGATTTCAAAGAGGCTATGCCGTTTGATGGACGGTTGGATTCAAGCCACCAGCGAGTTCGGGACCGGCTCGATGTTCAGTTTTTTTGTCCAGGTCGCAGTCAACGATGAAGCATCACTTCCCAAGCCCGAGGCAACTCCCTTCAATCACCAATCAACGGAACCGGTGTCTCGGGGATTGAGGATCCTTGCGGCGGAAGACAACAAGACCAACCGGATCCTGTTGCGGGCCTTCTTGGAACCGTTGGACGCCGACCTGACAATGGTCAAGAACGGGCGCGAGGCCGTCGATGCGTGGCGTATCCGTGATTTCGACATTGCCCTGATGGACATTCAGATGCCGGTGATGGATGGCATCGCCGCTGTGAAAGAAATTCGCGGATGTGAAAGTCGCGAGCGTCTCGTCAGAATTCCGATCATCGCGGTCAGTGCGAATGCAATGACACATCAGGTTTGTGAGTATCTTGAAGCGGGTATGGATGCGCACATCGCCAAACCCATCGATCAGGCCGAATTGCTGCAGCTGATAGGCCTCATGACGCAATCGCCGCCCGGTCACACCGAGGCGGGCGTCGGCAACGCGCGCGCATGGTGAATGAGAACGTTCGCATTGGATGAGATCAAGACAATTCCCGGATCAGATACCGTACGTGCTTATCTCTGTCCTCAAGTCTGGCCTCTCCCATAATCGAAAACCCGAGCGCCTCGTGAAACGCGTCTGAGGCTTGATTGGGAGGGTCGGAGTTCACTTCGCACACAATGCGGTCATGGCCGCATTGGCGTGCCTGCGAGAAAAGATCCCGGTACAGCGCGCCGGCATGCCCCTTGCCACGGCTTTTCGCTGAAACGGCGATCCGGTCGACGTAAACAAACCGGGGCAGTTTTTCGCAGAACCACAAGAAGTTGGGGCTGTCATAGTCGGCGTCCTGATCGAAGGCGATCATGAACGCGGCCTGGTTGTCGACCGCTTTTGCGTAGAACGCACGCTCGATCAGTTCGCCAAGCCGCGCCGGCGTCAAGGGCGAGAGCTCAACCGCATGTACCTCGTTCAGCGAGTGAACCCAGTCAAGGTCGGCGACTGCTATGGGACGTGGAGTTGTGTTCATTCGTCAGATTTCGCTCCAGAAGTGCGTTCGCGATGGTTAGGCCGGCTGCCGGGGTGCGTCAACACACGCCGCATGGACAATCGGCTGCGTCCAAATAATCCAGCGCAGATGTGCATCACGCTTGCACTGGCGCGCGAGGTGGGTGATATACTCCCGCTGGGAGGTTGGCGGTGGACGAGCCACTCGCCAACTGGGTCAGATCCGGAAGGAAGCAGCCCTAACGAGTACGGCGCGGGTTATCGTTTCAGCCTCCCACCCTTAAGATGCAAAGCGGGCCCTATCCGTGCCGGACGATCGCTCAGAACCTGCGGAATCCGCGCCTTCTTCTGCCGCGTCGCCCCTCCCGGCACCGGCGGAGCCCTACCGCGTTCTTGCCCGCAAGTATCGCCCCCGGACGTTTGAAGATCTGATTGGCCAGGACGCCATGGTGACGACGCTTGCCAATGCGTTCGAAACCGGCCGTATCGCGCAGGCCTATATGCTCACCGGAGTGAGGGGGGTCGGCAAGACAACGACGGCGCGCCTGATTGCGCGCGCGTTGAATTACGATACGGGCGATGCATCGGGCCCATCGGTGAAGATGGATACGCTCGGAGAGCATTGTCAGGCGATCATGGAGTCGCGGCATGTCGATGTCATCGAAATGGATGCGGCCTCCAACACCGGCATCGACGATGTCCGCGAGATCATCGAGGCGGCGCGCTACCGCCCGGCATCGGCGCGCTACAAGGTCTATATCGTCGATGAGGTCCACATGCTGTCAAAGGCCGCCTTCAATGGCCTTTTGAAGACGCTTGAGGAACCGCCACCGCATGTAAAGTTCATATTCGCAACCACCGAAGTGCGCAAAGTGCCGGTCACCGTCCTGTCGCGCTGTCAGCGGTTTGATCTCAGGCGCATCGATACCGAACTTCTGGTGCGTCATCTGAGCGGCATTGCCGGCAAGGAAGGTGCGAAAATTCCCGAAGACGCGCTGGCGCTTATCGCCCGGGCCGCCGAAGGTTCGGTGCGCGACGGCCTGTCTCTGCTCGATCAGGCAATTGCGCTTGGCGGCGGCGAGATTGCCGCCGACACCGTGCGCGACATGCTCGGCCTTGCCGACCGCGCCCGCACCATCGATCTCCTCGATCACGTTATGGCGGGCCGCGTCGGCGAAGCGCTTGACGAGTTCAAGTCGCAGTATGACGCAGGCGCCGACCCGTCCGTCGTTCTTGTTGATCTTGCCCAGCTCGTCCACTGGCTGACGCGCCTCAAGCTTGTGAAGAGCGCGGCCGACGATCCCGCGATGTCGGAGGCAGAACGCAAACTCGGCGCAGCCATGGCGGATAAACTCTCGATGCGCACTCTGGCGCGCGCCTGGCAGATGCTGCTCAAGGGCATTTCCGAAGTGCAGATGGCGCACAATCCGGTCGCCGCCGCCGACATGGTGCTGGTGCGCCTGTGCTACGTGGCGGAACTGCCGGCACCAGAGGATCTGGTGCGCTCGCTCGGTGACGATGCGGCAAAGGGATCGCCGTCCGCCAGCCCGACGGGCGCTTCAAACGGGCGCCCGTCGGCAGGTGACGCCCCGCCGCCTGTCTCCGCCGTTGCCACGGCATCGCGGTCGTCGGCTCAGCCTGCAATGCAGCCCGTTGAAACAGTGGAGCCCGAAACAAGCGCACACGCACAGCCGCAAGCCGTTCCCATGCCGCGCAACTTCGCCGAAGTCGTGGCGCTTGCGGGCGAGAAACGCGACATTCGTCTGAAGACCAATCTGGAACGCAGCGTCAGGCCTGTGAGCTTCCAGCCGGGTCACATCGAAATCAACCTCGTGGAGGGTCACAATCCGCGCATCGTCAATGAGCTTTCCGCCCGGCTCAGCGAATGGACGGGCGAACGCTGGGTAGTGTCGCTCTCGCACGAAGAGGGCGAGAAAACGATCTACGAAGAGGCCCGCGAGCGCGAGGGATCTTTGATGTCGCAGGCATTGAAGGACCCTGTCGTCGCCGAAGTGCTGAGCACCTTTCCAGGCGCCGAGATTGTCGATGTGCGACCGCCGTTTGACAACGCCGACGCAATTCCCCAGATGGACGATGAAACCGACACAGAACCCGACGCCGAATCCGACGCCGAATCCGACGACTGACACAACGGTCGGTGTTTTTGCCGCAATCGCTGAAAGTGTGAGAACAGATATATGTTGAAAGACCTTGGCGGCCTCATGAAGCAGGCCCAGGAAATGCAGGCCAAAATGGCCGACATGCAGTCGCAGCTTGAAGACATCGAGATTACAGGCGTCGCTGGCGCCGGCCTGGTGACCGTGCGGCTTAACGGCAAGGGCGCCATGAACGGTGTCGATGTTGACAAAAGCCTCCTGAAGGAAGACGAAAGTGAAATCCTTGAAGACCTGATTGTTGCCGCCCATGCCGATGCGCGTCAGAAGATGGAAGCCGCGGTGGCCGACAAGATGAAGGAAGTCACGGGCGGGCTGTCGCTTCCGCCAGGCTTCAATCTCAGCTTGTAGCAACGAAAACCCTGCGCATGTCGAAACGTGTCGTCGGACCGGAAATCGAGCGTCTCATTCAGTTGATGGCGAAGCTGCCGGGGCTGGGTCCCCGGTCGGCGCGGCGCGCTGCACTGCACCTCATCAAGCGGCGCGAGCAATTGTTCACACCGCTGACGAAGGCGATGGGTGACGTTCTGGAGAGCGTCGTCGTGTGCGGCACATGCAGCAACGTCGATACATGCGACCCGTGCACCATCTGCGCCGACGCAACGCGTGACGCCGCAATGATCTGTGTCGTCGAAGAGGTCGGCGACCTCTGGGCGCTGGAGCGCGCGGGCGCGATCAAGGGCCGCTATCATGTGCTCGGCGGCACATTGTCGGCACTCGACGGCATCGGGCCGGACGATCTCAACATCGCCGGGCTGATCGAGCGGTCGAGTGCAAGCGAGGTAGAGGAAGTGGTCCTTGCCGTCAACGCCACCGTTGATGGCCAGACCACCGCGCACTACATTACCGACCGGCTTGAGGGGCAAGACGTCAAGGTTTCAAGGCTGGCGCACGGTGTTCCGGTTGGCGGCGAGCTCGATTATCTTGACGAAGGCACGCTTGCCGCGGCCGTCAAGGCGCGCCGGCCCTTTTAGCGGCTCCGCAACGCCATGTGTTCAGAAATTCCAGGGCTTCCGTTTCGCATCCGCCATCTGGTGGACGCACCTTCTGCCGCCCCGCAGCTTGAGCGGTGGTTCATTGCCGAGTGGGCGCCCTGGTACGGGCCGGATGGCGAGGGTGACGCGGCAGCGGATCTTGCGGCATGCGTGTCCCGCGATGCGCTGCCATTGTGTCTTGTCGCATTCGATGTGGCCGGTGATCCTACCGGTACCGTGGCGCTGCGCGCCCGCTCCGTCGGTTCCGATGTGGCGCCGGGCCCGTGGCTCGCCGGCCTGTTCGTCGCCGTTGAACATCGCAACCGGGGCATCGGTGCCGCATTGATCGCAGCTCTTGAGACGGAAACCTGGCGGCTTGGATTTGATGCGGTCTATACGTCCACCGATGCCGCTCAAAGTCTCATCCGGCGTGCCGGTTGGGCGGAGGTAGGCGTTTCCCGTTCCTTACGCGGCGACGTGACGGTCTATCGCAAAGGCGTCAAAGTGCCGGACGCGTAGCGGCGGTAGCAAAAGCCGGGCGCTCCCGCTCCAGCGCCTGCGCCACCCGGAAGACGACCGCGTCCTCGTAGGTATCGCCAACGATCTGAATGCCTGTCGGCACGCCGTTTTCACCGTTCCCTGAGGGAACCGCGAGCACCGGACAGCGCGAAAACATATTGAACAGCTTGGTCATCACCCAGGCGCCATCGGCGCTGACCTTTTGTCCCTCGATCACAAGATCGCTGTCCCACGGCATGATCTCCGCATGGGCGCGGGTCGTCGCAACCGTCGGGCAGATGAAGGCGTCAAAGGTTTCGAATACTTTCGAAAAGTGACGCCAGGCCTCGCCGCCTCTCACATAACAAGCGTGATGCTGCTCGGCGCTTATGGACGCGCATTGTTCGGCAAAGACTTTCGTATAGTCGCACACAAGATCTGGGTGCTGCTCCACGGCATCGCGAAACCAGTCGGCATAAAGATGCGAACCGAACCAGCCCGCCGCCTGAATGGCATCGGATGCCCACGGCATGGCGACTTCCTCAACATGTGCGCCGAGTGTCTCAAGAAGGCGCAGCATTTCCTGCGTGTTGCGGCGCACATCGTCGTCGATGGCATAGTGATCGAGGGTCAGGGAACAGGCGATGCGCATGCCCGCCACGCCGTCCTGCTCGGCCGGCACGGTGATTTTGGGCTTGAGGCTCGCCTGATCTGAGCGATGCGGGCCGGACATGACGTTCTGCATCAAGATGCAGTCCGCGACGGTACGTGTCATTGGCCCTGTGTGATAGTAGAAATCGAGGCTGAAATCGGGGCTTTGCGGGTTGCGTCCGTGCGGTGGCTTATAGCCGACAACGCCGCACATGGCCGCCGGCATGCGGATCGATCCGGCGCTGTCGGTGCCTGTCGCAAGTGTCGTCGTTCCAGCCGCCAGCGCCGCCGCCGAACCGCCCGACGATGCCCCGCAGGTGATGTCGAGGTTCCATGGATTGTGCGTCGTGCCGCTGATCCTTGAGGTGCAAGACCAGGGCCAGACGAACTCCGGGCAGGTGCTGCGGGCGTGGAGTATGGCGCCGGCATCGAGCAGCCGCTCGATCGACGGGCTTGTGTGGTCGGGAATATCGTCCTTGAAGATGAGAGAACCGGCATTCGTGCGGCGCCCCTTTATGGCGGTGTCGTCCTTGACGGCGAGCGGCAGCCCCTCCAGAGGGCGGGCCGTGCCTTGAGCGTAAGCCGTCTCCGCGCGCCGGGCGGCAACTCGGGCTTCATCGGTGAAGCGCTCTGAAAGCGCGTTGACACTACCTTCCAAGCTCCCGGCTCTCGCAAGGGCCGCATCGAGCAGGTCAACGGGTGAGAGTTCCTTCGTTCGGAAACGCTCAAGTGCCGTCGTGCCGGGCAAATACGCAAGATCGTCACCTTCGGCCATAGCAATGGGCCTCCCTCAGTCTGTATTCTCTACCCCGGGAAGGTACCCTTTGGCGTGAAGATAGGCGAGCAGCGCAAGCGCTGGAATGCCGATGAGCGCCGATATGATGAAAAACGATGTCCAGCCCGACCCTTCCGCTACAAATCCCGATCCCGCCGACAACACCGTGCGGCCGATCGCCGAAAGCGCTGTGAGCAGCGCGAACTGCGTTGCCGTATGGGCCGGGTTCGAGCAAAGGCCCGACAAATAGCCGATGAAAATTACTGTCCCGAGCGCGCCGGTAAAGTTTTCAATGATGATCGTTGCCGTCAGCACCGTGTGATCGACGCCGACTTGCGCTTGCAGGGCGAACATCAGGTTCGAGGCAATCTGCAACAGCCCGGCCGTCCACAGCGCCTGCGGCAGCGGCAGGGCACGCGCCACGATGCCGCCCGCGAACCCCCCCGCCATCAGGGCGGCAAAGCCGACACCCTTGACGATCGCCGCATATGCCGCCTTGTCGAAGCCGATGTCGATGACGAACGGTCCGGTCATGACGCCGGCAAACGCGTCGCAGAACTTGAACAGAACGACGAACGCGAGTGTCGCCAAAACTCCAGGCTTGGCGAAGAAGTCGCTAAAAGCGCCGAGCGCCGTGTTCACGAACCGTGCGATGGCGTTTCCCGGGGTCGCGTGAGCGTTCTCGTCTTCATCTGTGTCTTGAGGTTCTTCCGCGGTCAGCACGGCACCGATCCCGACGACAACGAGCACGGCCATTGCGGCATACCCCCAGCTCCACACCTCATCGAAGCCGACGCCATAGCGCTCAAGCAGAGCAACGAGCGCGATGACGCCGGCACCCGATACAAGCATCGCGGTCCGGTAGGCGGCAACGTAACACGCCATGCCGGCGGCCTGACGGTCGTCGTCCAGGCTTTCGACCCGGAACGCGTCAACGACGATATCCTGCGTCGCCGAGATGAATGCGACGGCAAGCGCGCCGAGCGCCACCAGCCACGGCGATGCCAGGGGGTCGAGCATGCCGAGACACACGATAGCGGCCATGAGCGTCAGTTGGCTCGCCAGAAGCCAGCCCCGGCGGCGTCCGAACACGCGCGACAACCAGGGCACGCGCCAGGCGTCGATGACGGGCGCCCATGCGAATTTCAGCGTGTAGGGCAGGCCGACAAGAGCATAGAGGCCAATGTTCTCCAGCGAGACGCCGCGCTCCGTCATCCAGATTGCAAGCGTCGATCCCGACAGGGCGAGGGGCAGTCCGGAAGAAAATCCGAGGAGCAGGACGATCAGAACGCGCCGCTCAAAGTAAACCGCCAGGGCAGCGATCGTGCCGGTGCGCTCGGATGCGCTCATTCATCAGGCCTCATGCATCGTTTGGTCAATGCATAAATCGCCATGCCGCAAAAGAAAAGCGGGCCCGCAACGGGGCCCGCCTGAAACTTTTCGAAAAATTCCCGTGCTGTCAGTCGACGATCACCTTGGCGCCCACACGGGTCCGCTCATAAAGGTCGATGACGTCTTCGTTCAGCATCCGGATGCAGCCGCTCGACATGGCCCGGCCGATGCTCCAGCGCTCATTCGTTCCGTGAATGCGGTAAAGCGTACCGCCGAGATAAAGCGCGCGGGCACCCAGCGGGTTGTTGGGGCCGCCCGGCATGAAAGTCGGCAGCTCGGGCTGGCGCTGGCGCATTTCCGCAGGCGGCGTCCATGAGGGCCACTCGGCCTTGCGGCTGATGCGCTCCGTTCCGTTCCACGAAAAGCCGTCGCGTCCGACGCCGATGCCGTAGCGAATCGCCTCGCCCTCACCCAGTACGTAATAGAGATAGCGGCGCGACGTATTGATGATGATCGTGCCGGCCCTCTCGTCCGTTGAATAGCTTACCGTCTTGCGCAGATAGCGCGCCGGGATCGAAGGCGCCTGGGTGGTGAAGTTGTACGTAGTGGCCGCATTTGCGTTGCGGTCGGTGTCAATGCTCAGAAACAAACCGATAACGGCTGCGCCAAGAAATGTCAGCACGATGCGAAACATCAATATACCCCTTGCATCACAATTTGAAAGTCGCCCTTCTCGGACAACTTTTTAGCGCTTCTGATCGCAACAGAAAAGATGTTCGCGGTCAAATTGTTGTTAGTGTGGCATTCCTGCACTCAAGCGTTGTCCAAAACAGGGCGGAACAGCTATTCGCCCGCTGCAAGCCGGGGCTGCTCTTCGGAGGTGTCGGCACCTTCCGCGGTGCTGTCATCGCTGGCCTCACCATCCTCGGCCGGGGCCTCGAATTCGAGCTGTTCGATTTTGCTGCCGCGTTTTGTAACCTTCTCTGAAGAAACGAGAATTTTCTCGATATCCTGAGAGGCGCGGCCGAAATTGCGCTGCAGGTCGACGACGCGGCCGTGCAGACGGTGCACGTCTTCCATCATCTTCGCGACCTCAATTTTTATGAGGCCGGCCTGTTCGCGCATTTGGGCATCCTTGAAGATTGCCTGCATGGTCTGGATGGCAAGCATCAGCATGTTTGGAGAGACGATCAGGATGCGCGCACGATAGGCCTTTTGTACCATTTCCTCGAACGATTCATAAAGATCCGCATAAATCGATTCGGACGGCACGAACATGATTGCCGTGTCCTGGGTCTCGCCGGGGATCAGGTACTTTTTCGAAATGTCGTTGATGTGCTGGGTAATGTCCGTGCGCACCTGCTGCACGGCGGCGCGCATCGATGCCTCGTCTCCGGCCTCGCGGAACGCCTTAAAGGCTTCGAGCGGAAACTTGGCGTCGATCACCAGAACCGCGTCGTTGTTGGGCAGCCGGACGATGCAGTCGGGCCGCGTCTTGTTGGAGAGCGTGTGCTGGAACGTATAGGCATTGCGCGGCAAGGCGTCCGCAACAATCGCCTCCATGCGGCCCTGGCCGAAGGCGCCGCGCGCCTGTTTGTTCGCAAGAATGTCCTGCAGTCCGACAACCTGGCTAGAAAGATCGGTGATGTTCTTCTGGGCGGCATCGATAACCGCCAGCCGTTCATGCAGCTGGCGCAGGCTGTCGGTGGTGCGCTTCGTCGTGTCATGCAGGTTCTGGCCCATGCGCAGACTGATCTGGTCAAGCCGCTGGTCGAGGCTTTTCGCCATATGCGCATCACGCGTTGCGGTGCCCTCCGCAAGGCTTTGCAGACGGCCCGTAAGCTCGGCGAACCGCAAGTCGAATTCGGTTTCGCGATCGGCCATGTCCACCGCGCGGGACTTGCGCTCCCGGGCGGCCGAGATCGACAATGTCGCCATGATTGCGAGAAGTACGAGAGCCAGCGCCGCGCATGCCAGCACCAGATCGCCCACGGCAATCGGCGTCGTGCCGATGATCAGCACGGTCTGGTTCAGATCGATCATGCGCTGGAGAATAAGGTGATTCGGAGCAGAACCCAGACAAAACGTGAACACTGGAAAGTGCGCGCACAACATATTTCCGCTACGGACCGGTCCATGCGGCGTTATTGACCTTTCAGCGTGCTTCACTTATGTGAGCGGTCAGGCTTGAGGAAGTTCAATGGCATTGCGGTCTATCATCAAATTGCCCGACGCGAGGCTCAGGATGGTTTCGGCGGAAGTCGAGACGGTGGATGATGACGTGCGTGCGCTGCTCGATGACATGTTGCAGACCATGTACGACGCGCCGGGGATCGGTCTTGCCGCCATTCAGGTCGCCGAACCCGTACGTCTTGTGGTTATCGATTGCGCGCGCGACGACGAACCGAAGGATCCGATGTTTTTCGTCGATCCGAAGATCATCTGGGTTTCCGACGAACTGGCCTGTTACGATGAGGGCTGTCTGTCGATCCCGGAAGTTTACGAGAGCGTCGAGCGGCCCGCCGAATGCAAGGTCACTTTTCTGGACCGCGATGGCGCGCCTCAGGAGCGCCATTGCACCGGCCTGCTGGCAACCTGTATCCAGCACGAGATCGATCATCTGAACGGCGTACTGTTCATCGATCACATTTCGCGGCTGAAACGAAGCCGCATCGTCAAAAAGTTCACCAAGGCGGCGAAACTGGAAGACGTCGTCTGATCCGGCGCCGCCCGTTGGAGGCATTTCGTGACCGTGCTGCGTATCGTTTTCATGGGCACGCCGGATTTCGCGGTGCCGACGCTGGCGGAAATCGTCGGTGCCGGCCATGATGTGGTGTGCGTTTATACTCAGCCGCCTCGGCCCGCCGGGCGCGGCATGGAAGAGCGCCGCAGCGCGGTTCATGAATTCGCACTCAGCCACGCCCTGCCGGTCCAAACACCCGCCACGCTCAGGGAAGCCGACGCGCAAGCCTTGTTCGCCGCCCATGACGCCGATGTGGCGGTTGTCGTGGCCTACGGCCTTTTGCTGCCGCAGCCGGTGCTCGACGCGCCGCACTACGGCTGTCTAAATCTGCACGGTTCGATGTTGCCGCGCTGGCGTGGCGCTGCCCCGATCCAGCGCGCGATCATGGCGGGCGATAAGGAAACCGGCGTTGCCGTGATGCGCATGGAGGCAGGGCTGGATACCGGTCCCGTTTGCGTAAGAGAGCGTCTTGCAATCGGCGACGACATGACGGCCGGCGAGCTGCATGACAGGCTCGCGTTGACAGGCGCCTCGCTCATGGTGCGCGCTCTCTCGGCGCTTGCCCGCGACACCCTCGCCTGTACACCCCAGAGCGAAGACGGCGTCGTCTATGCCGCAAAGATCGACAAGGCCGAGGCCCGCATCGACTGGACGCGACCGGCACTGGAGGTCCATAATCTGGTGCGCGGCCTGAGCCCCTTTCCCGGCGCCTGGTTCGGAATTGAGGCAAGCGGCAAGACGCAGCGCGTCAAAGTCCTGCGAACGACGCTCGTTCAGGGGAGCGGCAAGCCCGGTGACGTGCTCGATGATACTCTCACGGTGGCCTGCGGCTCCGGCGCCATCCAGCTTTTGCAGGTGCAGCGCGCCGGCAAGGGCCTCATGACCGCACAAGACTTCCTGCGCGGCTCAAACCTGCCCGCAGGCTCTATGGTTACCTAATTTGGGTTGGAAAGACCGACTGCGACGCAAATGCCCAGATACCAGATCACGCTCGAATATGATGGCGGACCGTTTGTCGGCTGGCAGCGCCAGGACAATGGCCGCTCCGTGCAGGCCGCACTTGAAGGTGCGCTGCTTCGGCTTACCGGAGAAGAGGTGGCGGTGTTTGGTGCCGGCCGCACCGACGCAGGCGTTCATGCGCTCGGCCAGGTCGCTCACTTCGACCTCGAGAAAGCCTGGGTGTCCGACAAAATTCGCGACGGGTTGAACTATCACCTGCGGCCCGACCCGGTTGCCGTGGTTGACGCGGCACGCGCCGAACCTGAGTTTCACGCCCGCTTCTCCGCCATCTCTCGGGAGTATCTCTACCGCATCGTCAACCGCCGCGCCGATCTGGCGCTTGAGCGCGGGCATGTCTGGCACGTCAAGGTGCCGCTCGATGCCGGTGCCATGCACGCGGCCGCCCAGACCCTCCTCGGCAATCACGATTTCACCACCTTCCGGGCCGCACAGTGCCAGGCGAAATCACCGGTCAAGACGCTCGACCAGCTGTCGGTCAGCCGCTATGGCGAGGAGATCGAGATTACCGCAAAGGCGCGCTCGTTTCTCCATAACCAGGTGCGCTCGATGGTCGGATCGCTGAAATGTGTCGGCGAGGGGCGCTGGAGCAGCCGCGATCTGGAACGCGCCCTCAAGGCGCGCGACCGTGCCCGCTGCGGGCCCGTGGCGCCGCCGGAAGGCCTCTATCTTGTTGCCGTCGGCTACGCCTCAGACGAACAGCGAAATGGCGACTTGCAGGAGCACCATGGAGAGCACGAAGTCCAGCGCGACGAGTGACGTCGCAAGCGCCGGCGTCGTCTCCAGGCTTTCGCGGGCGATGAACCAGCGGTAGTACACCGCGGGCATCAGCAAAACGAGGTTCAGTACCGCCGCCGTACTGGCGCTCGCAGCCCCCAGAAGATAGAGCAAGACCGGCAAAAACAGGCCGTAGCTGACGAGAACGGAAGACCAGTTGTAGACGATGATGTAGCTGGCATAGCGGTGGCTCAGGCCGAACAGGCGCGTCACGAACACAAGCGCCACCGGATATCCGATCCACTGCAGCACCAGCCCGAGCAGATACCCGCTTGTATTGGAGGCGGCGTGGACTGCAACCGCAGCAACCTCGCCGCCGATATCCGCCGACATCTGCCGTTCGGCAAAAGATGAGACAAAAAACACCGGCGCGATCAGGATGATGGCGGCGAAGGAGCGCCAGAAGCCGCCGATCGAATGGTCGAAATAGTTGAAGCCTTCAAGGTCGCGTTTGGCGAGCAGGAAGCTGCCAATCAGGGCGCGCACGGCTTCGTTGATGCCCGGCATGTTATGCAGGCCCGGTCGCGGCGAAGTAGCGCTTGAGCACGTTTGCGTAAATGCGCGTCAGCGCGTGCAAGTCCGCAACCGGCACCCGTTCGTCAATCTGGTGCATGGTTTGGCCGACCAGGCCGAACTCAACGACCGGACAGTAGTTCTTGATGAAACGCGCATCCGACGTGCCGCCATTGGTGGCAAGTTCCGGAGCGGTTCTCATCTCGTCCTCGATTGCACCGGCGACGACATCGACAAGCGGTCCGGGTTCGGTGAGGAAGCAGTCGCCGCCGCGCTGAACCTCGAGCGTGAACGTGCCGCCGCCCGCATCTTCGATTGCCGCCTCGCAGATCAGCCGAACATGCGCTTCCAGGTTCTTGGCGTTGTAGTGGTCGTTGAAGCGCACGTTGAACATGGCGCGCGCTTGCGCCGGTATGACGTTGGACGCCGGATTGCCGACATCGACGCTGGTAATGGCAAGCGTTGAGGGTTCGAAATGCTCGCTGCCCGAATCGAGCGGCGCGATCGCCAGCCAGTCGAGCATGCGCGCGATCTTCGGGATCGGGTTGTCGCACCGGTGCGGATAGGCTGAATGCCCTTGCGTGCCCGTCACAGTGAGCACACCGTTCATACTGCCGCGCCGGCCGATCTTGATGGACTGTCCAAGCAGTTCCGGATTGGTCGGCTCGCCGACCAGGCAGTCGTCCGGTACATGGCCGTTCTCCGCCATCCATTCCAGAACCCGCACCGTACCGTCGTGTGCGGGGCCTTCCTCATCGCCGGTGATCAGAAGACTGATCGAGCCCGGTAAGGCGCCATCGCGGGCACCGGTAAATTCAAGTGCCGCCGCGGCAAAGCACGCAACGGCACCTTTCATGTCGACGGCGCCACGGCCATAGAGTTCGCCATCGCGTACTTCCGCCGAAAACGGCGGCGCGGTCCAGGCATCTTCGGCGCCCGGCGGCACGACGTCGGTGTGACCGGCAAAGCAGAAGTGCGGAGCGCCGGTGCCAAGGCGGGCGAAAAGATTGTCGACATCGCCGAACGGCAGGCGCCACACGGTGAACCCCGCCGGCTCGAGCACATTTTGCAGATAGTCGAGCGCACCGGCTTCCGCCGGCGTGACCGAGGGGCAGCGGATCAGGTCGCCCGCGAGGGCAACCGGGTCATGCGATGAAACGGGCGCATCCATGGTGCCGGTTTAGGCCGCGGCGCTGGGTGCGTCAACGCTGCATTCCATCAACTCCAGCTTGAGTTCATGACGCAGGACGTGGACTTCATGAACGCACAGCCATCGCCTGATTGCGCTGGCTTGATGAAGACGCGGAAGTTCTTCGCGGGCTTGTCGTACCAGGTGGCGACTTGGCTGTCTTACTCAAGGCGATTGAACTACCGATCCAAGCGTGGGGCTTCACCATACAAAAACGCGAATTTGACCGTTCAGGGTCAGTGCGTTCGTGCCGCATGGTTCAAACCCCGAGTGAACCTGAATGGCGATTACCCGTTGACCGACAATACGCCTGCCCAAATGTCCGGTTTCGGGAGCACATTTATCGCTAGTTTGATTGGGCGTAAAAGAGGAAAAGTGACCAAACTGAGACATTTACGACTGGTCTGACCGATGACGGCAATGCGGACAAAGTTGACGTTCTCTGTGGTTAGCCGAACGGTTGCTATTTGCGGCTTTGCTGACATTGCCCGGCGAAGGGACCGCCCAAGCCTGTCGTTCGATATAAGCGTTGTTGCTTCGGCACCTAGACATCGATCCTTGCGGTGATGCTCAGCACATATTCACGCTTGACGCGAGATGCCGCGCTGTGGGTAGACGATATCGTAGTCACTCCATTCAACCTCTGAGATTGATAACGTGTCCTCCAGCAGGGTCATGAATCCCAGGTCTTGATGCCGTTTCTTGGTGGCCTTGTCCAAAACAATGAAGCCCCGGCATCTGCCATCCAACAGAATTTTTCCGCCCGTTGAGCTGACGATATCCATGTGTACTCTGGCTACTTCAAACACGTCGCAATAAAATGTGCGAGCGAAGAGGCTATAGCCTGACGATCTTATTTTGATTTAGTTGTCAGGCTATGAGCCCTTGATTGCACGCTCATGTTTGATGAATTTCGAGACCAAAATTCACTCACGTGCGCTCTATAGCAAAAACCCTCCCCCGGCTTGAACAGATTGTCCGGTGATCCACCCGGCACGGCTGTCGGAAAGTAACAGAACCGCATTTGCGATATCTTTGGGTTCACCAAGGCGACCCATCGGAGTTTGCGCAATAATCATTCCCAGCATTTCTTCATTTGATTTTACGTCAGTTGTTATGTCTGTATCCGTAAGGCCCGGTGCGACCGCATTGACCCGGATACCGATTAGACCAAGTTCAGCGGCGAGGAGTCTGGTGGCATGGTCCACGGCCGCTTTTGATGACGCGTAAGCCACGACACCCGGCATTATGCCACGGGCCGCTACGGATGAAATATTGATGATAGCCCCCTTACTGTTGGCCAGATGGGGAGTTGCTTCGCGGATAAGGGCTAGGGGCGCAAACACGTTGGTTCGGTAAATGCCTTCGATTTCTTCGTCACTGATTTCAGACAGCGGACCCATATTGCCCGTTCCGGCGTTGTTCACCAGAACATCCAGTCGTCCAAATTTACGAATGGTTTCTTCAATAATTCGGGCCGGTTCCCCTTTTTTGCTGACATCGCCGGCTACGAAGTGGGCTTGCGCTCCCAGTTCCTGAGTTGTTTCCTCCAGAACGGACTGTCTTCGGCCAGTGATAACCACCTTTGCCCCTTTGGCGATAAAGGCAGATGCAGTGGCTTTCCCAATCCCTGTTCCGCCACCTGTGATGAGTACCACATTGTTTTCAAAATTTTCCATTTGAGTCTCCTGATTGTTAAGTAGCCGGACTATTTCTCGCGCAGAGAAACCCCCAGCTGTTTTGATCGCTATCCTGGCGATTGATGAGTGCGCCGGACTAACAAGTCGCTGATCCTGTTGGCGCTGGGGTCAAGCTGCGGGTCGGTCACATACGAAATCAACGCAGGGACACTTGCATTGAGTCTCGTCTGATCTCGGCTCATCGCACTGTGAAGCACAAATGGCGGCAGATAGGTCATGCCGGTCAAAAGTGCCGTCTGCTGAAATGGCGTCAGAAGCTCGGGCATGGAAAAGTTGTTGAATGCGCCAACCTGGTAGCTTTCGGCCGGGCCCCCGGTGGAAATAGCAAGCATGAGCTCTTTTCCAATTAGCTGATTGCCACCGGGGCCATAGGCAAATCCGACGAGCAACACTTGATCGAGCCAAGCCTTGAGAACGGGTGGTGATGAGTACCAATAAAATGGGAACTGCAACACGACGCGGTCAGCTTTTTGCAGATGTGCCTGCTCAACAGCCGAGTCAAAATTCATTTCAGGCCCGCCGACGGCCATCAGATCGCGGGCGGTGACACCCGCCATATTTGACAACGCGTCAAACCACTTACGATTGATCGAAGAGGAAGCGAGGTCCGGGTGAGCGGTCAAAACAAGGATGTTCATGGGTTGCCTTTGTCGCTGTGTCCCAGTGTTGCGTTGATCCGTCTTTCGCAGCTGGTCGAGTTGTTGCGTTTGCTTGTTGCCCAAAATATATATACCCCCGATGGAACAACAATAGACCAGTTATCTACTTCTCTGGTGTAGGAGATGCATCAATGCGCCTGCCTCTTTCCACTCTCGAAGTGTTCAATGCGATTGCCAAAGAGGGAAGTCTGAGCGCGGCTGCGCAAAAGCTAGGGATCAAACGTTCTACAGTAAGTCACCAACTGAAGAGCCTTGAGGACAGAATTGGGACGGCACTGTTTATCCGAACCACACGCTCAATTAATCTGACCGAAGCCGGACGTGCACTGGCGCGAAATTCAGGTCCAGCGTTTGAGCAACTTGCCGACGGGCTTGAAAGTGCGCTTACCGTAGGCCATGCGGCGCGCGGTACGTTAAAGCTCGCAATTCCTGAGATTGCCTATCACCTGCTAGTCCGTAAAATGCTGGTGCCATTTCAGACGCTTTACCCCGAGATAGAAGTCGAGCTTTTACTGACCGATGCCTTGTCGGATGTCCTTGGTGAGAGCCTGCATGCGGGATTTCGCGTTGGCGGATTAATTGCGCAGGATATGGTTGCCATCAGTCTGACAGGCCCATTGACAACAGCTGTGGTGGCAAGCCCAAAGTATTTGAAAGAGCGAGGTACGCCGAAAGATCCGACGGAGCTGCTTGCACATAATTGTCTGCGCTATCGCCTCCAAAGCTCTAGCCAGATCGCACCATGGACCTTTTCCGGTCCTGATGGTGATTACCCGGTAGAAGTGCGCGGTAGCTTGATTGCTAATTCTTCGCCGGTAACTGTTGAAATGGCGGCTCGCGGGTTGGGAGTTGCGTACTCGTTCCGCGACACCTGCGTGGATGCGTTGGCATCTGGTCAGATCGAAGAAGTGTTGACCGAGCATCGGGTTTCCATACCCGGCATTAATATCTATTTTCCGCCAGAATACCGTTCGATGACACCGCTTCGCCTTTTTATCCGACACCTAAAAGAGAGTCTCATTGGCGCTTCATCTGAATGGCCGCATTGAGCTATCCTTTCACGTGGCGGCGTCCGCTATGCGTGGACCGCGCCAATTCGACGACGTCGCAGCATTCGGTACAATGGGCTCACAGCGGTCATTGCAGCCTACCGGATTAATGGGTCCTGACCCTAGGTTTGACCGGCGGGACAAGGCGGTTCATGACGCCAGTGCATGGGAGCTGGGCTAGGCTACCGGCTGGCCTGGAATTCACCCGCCCCTCAAGGGTTTCGTATAACGTCAGGGTCAAAATATTTCGGAATGCTTCCCTCGGTCGCGTAAAGGTAGAGTGCCGTTCTCAGAATGGCGCTGAGTGTCGAGTAGGCAAGCGATGTAGCAAATACCCAGATTGCGACAAACACGAAGATCGAAATGCTCACTGCTGGCGCAAATTCAAGAATGACCAACCCCAAAAAGACGAGCAGAATTGACGGAAACACAATGAGCGCCGCGACGAGCATGGACATTCCCACTTCGGCAATCAGAAGTTCGCCCCAGGTCTTCTTGATGACGGAAACAGACTTTTTCAGTGCGGCGATCGGGCCAACTTTCTCGGACACCAAAACGGGTACCACAAAGAAACTGGCGATCGCCCATCCCGCGCCCAGAAAGGCGAACACATACTTGCCGATGCCCTTGTCCGCGCTGGCCATCCGGCTCAGGAAGAAACCGACAACCGATGTTGTGAGGGACCAGACAAATATCTGAGGCAATCGCTGGATTGATGCTCTCAGTCCGTCGGCAACCGTCGGATCCCCTCCCGCGAACCTGATCTTGGCGCACGCAATCAAAGCGGCATTGAAAAATATCATTACAAAACAGGCCACAAAATACACGGCAAAGTCGAACGCAATCGTGGTAATGCCGAAGCCTTCTTCCTCCGAGCCCGCCACAAGTTCCAGGACGACCTCCAGCTGACCGCTCGCCCAAAGGGGACCGACAACGCTGGCCAGAAGAAGGCCACACGTGACCAGGCTCAGGATCGGAAATACGAGGAGTTCCTTGTCAAGTCTCAGGACGCGCCAGCACATTTTTGCAATGGTCCAGGCTCTTTTGAATTTCTCCAGCATATCCCCCTGCTTCCTGTGCGGCCAAACAGCACCACGACAACGGACGCCCCTCAACTGCACCTTACAGGTTGTATGATTGAAGCCGGCGTATTTTCTCGGGCGGCTCGCACGGCAGCAAGCATGCCGGCTTTGGGTTCCCACAAAGGGCCCGCACGACCAGAACCCTGAGTGTGAACTGAGCCACACCGGATTGGCGTTATGGCCGACGGACAGTGCATGGCACTTAGTGGACCCTTCGTGCTGGCGCGCAGGATGTCAGGAACTGGGGATAGTGAGGACATACTCCGGGGTGGCTCACCGGATGGCGCTTAGGAATGCACGGCCTAGTGCAGAGGGCCGGGGCCAAAGTCGTTGGGCCCCTGCGTGCCGCGCCGCAGGCCGAGCTCGAAAAGCGCCCAAATGCCGATGCCGACCACAATCGCGATCACGGTCCATCCAAGCGCATTGGGCATAAGGACGTGCTCGCCGTCGATTTGTGTGGCCTCTGTTGTCAGGCCGAACATGTTGCCGGCGATATGAATGGCCACGGGCGTCCAGACCGCCGCAACAAAGGAACCGGTAAGGGCCTTGCCTGGCTGATCGGCAAGAATATCACGCCGCACGTGCCGGTCCGTGATTTGAGCAAGCGCAAGGATGGCACATCCTCACGTGTCGATTTTATTTTCGATACAGCCAACGACATCTACGCCTGCCCGGCAGGCAAGGCCTTGGAGACGACCGGTCGCGTCCGCTCAGACAACACCTGTCGCTACCTTGCCAGCACCTTCGATTGCAGGGCTTGCTCGTTGAACCACAAGTGCTGCCCCAACATGCCGTTCAGACGGGCTCCGCGAGATATCAATGAAGCAGCACGTGACATCGCCAGATCGTTCGTTGGTACGCCGGAATTTGAGCGCTCAAGTGATGAACTCAACAAAGTGGAAATGAGATTTGCACACTGAAGACCCACCACCGCTTCGGGCGAATGCGATTACGAGGGCTCTCCGGCGCCCGTGACGGGTTCCACCTTGCAGCCATCGTCCAGCACCTCAAAACAATGGCAATGCGGCTTGCCGGTTCACCGGCAATGATGACCGCAAGGAAAGCAAAGGGTGCGGAATGGGCTTGCCTGACGCCTTCAACACCCAAGCCACCAGCAAGATCGTCAAACACCCGGAACTCCGCTAAATCGGAAGAGTTTTTTCAACACCATTGACCTACAGCGGATCTATCACAACTACGAGAAGAAGCCGCGCGAGTGCGGCGGGCCGTTAACAGGGCCCAAACCCTTATGACATCGCACACCGGACATCCAACAAGGCATAAATTGATCACCGCTTCGGCAAGTTTGTTTTCCAGCCGGTGATCATCGACCCAACCAGATTTTCCCGGTGCTCGAGACTTGCCACCACAACGCCCGCGATGTGTAGACCAACCAGACCGAGCGTCAGATTTACGATAAATTCGTGCAACTCTTCCACCCACTCGACGCCCCAAAACGTGTCACTCGTCAGCATGATGCCCGTCGCACTTACTGCGGCTAGACATGCCAGAAGTGCCATCACCATGGCTCCGCCGGCGGGATTGTGGCCCAGGTAACGTTTTGCCCGAAGGTGTGTGCTGTCGCGCAAAAACGCCAGTATGGTAGATGGCCTGTAGACGAAATCTGCGAATCTTGCGTGCCTGGCGCCAATGATACCCCAGAGTATGCGAACGGTTATCAGCCCCAACACGAGGTATCCCATCCATTCATGAACGCGGTCCCACTCTTCAGCTGATATCCAGGCAGTAAAGAATGCTGTAACCAGAGACCAGTGAAAGACGCGCACCACCGGATCCCAGACCTTGACTTTGGGTGGCGGCGTAACGCCGCCACCGTCTGTCGCTTGGTCAATGTGCAGTTCGGTCATGAATCATGTTCGACCTTCACGACAACGCCGGTCACAGGATGCATGTAGATTTCCACCCGCCTACCACTTTGATCGAATGCATAGACTTCGTAGCAACTATCGTCCGTCTCCACTCTGCGAACGTCGTAGCCCATCTCAGTCGCCATGGTGCTGATTGCCTCGTGGCTCAGCCATTCGCCAGATGTGTTCTCACATTGGGCACCGCCGCTCGCGAATGCTGGTGAAATGGACAGGGCTGCAATAATTGACGGTACCGCGAAATATAATTTGCGCATGGTTCAGTTCCTCTCATATTGGCTCGCAACGAATGCGATAGTGCCAATTTAAGAGACGTGCCGTGACAGGCCGCTGATGAACGCGTTCAGCAATCTGTCATTTTGCGGCAGGCAATCTACGATGTGATGACGAACATGACACGCCGCCGATTTGTGGCAACTATTGGCGCCAGTATTTCAATCGCGATGACGATCGGGTTGGCTGGTGCGTGGGCCGATAAGGGCCGTGGACGAGGTCGGGACGGCGACCACGATGATGCATGGGAACATAGTCAGTCAGGCGACACTCTTTCCCTGAGCGAAGTATTACAAATCGTGCGACCACAGATCGATGGCCAGATCATTGAAATCGAGTACGAGTTTGAAGACGGCCGTCCCATGTATGAGTTCAAGTACATTAATCCTGCCGGCCGGGTTCGGGAGATGTATGTCGATGCTCGCACAGGCGCAATCATCAGGGACGAGTTGGACTGATGCGCATCCTGCTAGTCGAAGACGATGTGCGGATCACCCGCGATGTGACCGATACGCTCAGTGCTGCCGGTTACATCGTGGACCATGAAAGCGATGGTGAGGAAGCTTGGTTCAAAGGTAGCACGGAGAACTATGCGGCGGTCATACTCGATCTCGGATTGCCACGGATGGATGGTTTGGCGATTCTTAAGAAGTGGCGCGCCGAGGAACGGCGATTTCCGATCCTGGTTCTGTCGGCGAGAGGCACCTGGGGTGAGCGCGTGGAAGGCATTGACGCAGGTGCCGATGACTATCTGCCCAAGCCCTTCGAACTGGAAGAACTCCTGGCGCGTTTGCGCGCTGTCATCAGACGATCTGCCGGCCATGCGAACGCATTGTTGAGGCATGGCGAAGTAGTGCTCGATCCAAAGCAGATGCGAGTTACCGTTCGAGGAGTTCCAAAATCACTATCGCCTCAGGAGTACCGCTTGTTGTCGTATCTGATGCACCATGGCGGGCGCGTTGTTTCGCAGCGAGAACTGGCCGAACACCTGCAGGGTGAGCATGAAGAACGTGAATCAAATGCGGTTGAAGTTCTTGTCGGTCGTCTTAGGCGCAAGCTCGATATCGACGTGATCAAAACGCATCGCGGCTTCGGCTATGCTGTGGGCACTGAAGAGCAATGAAATCACGATCGCTTAGGCTCCGCCTGCTCGTTTCGCACTTTCTCGCCATTTTTGTAGTGCTGGGGCTCACCGGGCTCGGTCTTGTCGTTCTGTTTGAGCGGCATGTGGAGCGCAGAGCCGGCGTTGAACTGAACACCTATCTCAATCAGATTGCTGCAAAACTTGCTTTCGACGATTCCGGAAAAGCCCATCTCATCGA
Organism: Hyphomicrobiales bacterium; assembly: GCA_021775755.1. Taxonomy (GTDB): domain Bacteria; phylum Pseudomonadota; class Alphaproteobacteria; order Rhizobiales; family JAJFHB01; genus JAJFHE01. The sequence goes on from JAJFHE010000059.1 coordinate 43,353, forward strand.
CGATCCGGGCGACCCTCGATTCGACAGCGTGTTTAGTGGACTGTACTGGCAAGTGGAGGATGAAGGCTCCGGCAAGATTGTAAGGTCTCGGTCTTTGTGGGATACGAGGATAGGCCTGCCGGAAGACATGCCACCTATCGGGGACATTGAAGTTCACGCTGCAACGGGCCCGGATAACTCGATCCTCCTCGTTCATGAACGCCGATTGATATTCTCCACGAGCGAGCGTGAAAACACTGCCCGGATAGCGGTCGCTGTAGATCGTGTGGAGTTGAAGTCGGCGACGAGCGCATTTGCCACGGAAGTTGCGCTGGCGCTATGTACTCTCGGTACGGTGCTCATCATATCGGCTTGGGTGCAAGTCAGCGTTGGTTTGCGGCCTCTGAGGACTATACAAACTGCAATCGCAGCTATCCGAGAGGGCAAAGCCTCGCGACTTAAGGCCGACGTTCCGACTGAGATCACTCCGCTGGTTGATGAGGTAAACGGCCTGCTCGCGGCACAGGAATCCGCCTTAACAAAGGCAAGAGAGCGAGCCTCTGATCTTGCACATGGCTTTAAAACACCCTTGACGGCCCTAAAGACGGATGTGGGTCGGCTGCGTGACAGGGGACAAGAACGCATCGCGGCTGACATCGAAACAACTTCGCGCTTGATGCAGCGTCAAATTGAGCGTGAACTGGCTAAAGCAAGAATTCGCGATACGAACAACACAGCGGAAGTCGGCGTGCTCCAGATCGTGCAGGGACTGATCAGGACGCTAAAGCGAACACCACAAGCCGAGACAAAAGTAATTACGGCAGAGCTTGATGCCGATGTCGTCTTGCGCATGGACAGAGACGATTTGTCGGATGTCCTTGGAAATCTACTCGAGAACGCAATCAAATATGCGCGGAAAACGGTGATCATCCGCGCGAAAAGAGAGGGGGCGATGATGCAGCTCATTGTGGAAGACGACGGTGCCGGCGTCGGCGATGATCTGCGAAACTCCATAACTGAGCGTGGCATGCGCCTGGATCAATCGCGCACAGGCTCGGGTCTGGGGCTCGCAATTGTTACCGATGTGCTTGATGTCTACGCCTCTGAGTTGATGCTTGGGAGATCTCGTTTGGGCGGTTTGAGCGTGAGCTTCATGATCCCGTTCGTCGAATAGAACTCAGTAGACGACGTCAGTTTGGTCCGCTACTCGACCGCCGGGTCAGATATGAGCGCGTTTGCCCCTCGGCCAGCCCAATAGTTGGCATAGTCAATTGCCATTTTCGTGAGATGGGAGTCCGCAAATGGCACTTATACCAAGGGCGGCAATTATTGACCCATTTCATGAGCCATTCCGGCTCGCTCGACGAGGCGCGGGCCGCAGTGCGATGCGGTGTATCGGACAAGGCCCGCAACGCGGTCGACGGGCCGGAATGGCCCACCGCAGGCCGGGTGCTTTTGCCCTCCCGCAGCGTTGCGTACTGTTTACGGTACCTGTACCGCGGCGCAGTACGCGCCTTGCCGGAGGGTAAAATCATCCCGGTGAAACGGGTCAACAATTGCCGCCCTTGGTATTATGTGGGAGGACTTGGCGATGACGCGCGGCGAAAAGAGAGCTCTCGTCGAGAGGCTGCACGAAGTCTGGAACACCGGTGATCTCGAAGCCGTTCCGGATGTCTATGCCAGTGACTTCGTGGTTCACTGGCCCAGGAATGGCGATCCCTCCAAGGCTTCTCAATCTCGCGGACATGATGGTGCCAGAGAAGCAATTCGCCAGACACGCGTCGCGTTTCCGGACTGGCACGAGAATGTCGTCGATATGATTATCGATGGCGACCGCGTCGTGACGCGGTACGTATCGACCGGTACCCACGAAGGCCCGTATGAAGGTGTTGCGCCGACCGGGGCGAGCGTGGAAATCGACGAGATTTCCATCTTCCGGATCGAGGGCGGCAAGGTGGCCGAGCAGTGGTGCCTGATCGAGGATCTTGCTTTCTGGCGCCAGCTTGGCCGTTGATCGTCTGCAGAGCCCAGGCTCCCCGGCCGGCTGCTGCTCTGGCGGCCGGCATTGTCGAACGCCCGTTTGACGTGGGTCAATGCGAGGACGTGCGCTTTTTGAATTGCTGTATGGCGTTGCAACTCTTTTTGCATGGGAGTGAACCATGGGTCGGCGAGAAAGCTGCCGGCATGTAGATGCAAGAGCTGTGTATTTGCTGTTGGTGGCAACGAAAAAGGTAATGATTTCAAGCGCTACAGTCATCGCGCTCTGGGCGAGCGTCTTAGGGCTGTCCGTAGCGGCGGCTGGTGAGTGGGTGCAGACACGCGAGTTCGGACCGGACTCTGTGAATCTCGACAGAGGTGTAGGCGGTGTCTTTTACAACGAAGGCACAGCGAAATTTTACGCTGAGTATTCGGTTACGCTCCGTGACAATGAAGGAGTGCGTATCCTGGTCTCAAGCGCTTATTTTCAACCGGTTGTAGAGATCCGTTTCTCCAGAAAAGGTGCCTTGATAAAGCGGAGTATTCCTTTGCCGGCACGCGAATTCGATCCCGTTGAGAATGCCTGGATGTACCGGGCGCAGGTCGATTTCGCGCCTGATATGCCGGGTCAATATGCAGTGCTCCTAACGACCAGTGATATCAGTCATGGATGGGTTTTCTATGGCGGCGCCTACATGGTGTGGCGCGACGACGAGCCGGACACTCCGGTCCCTGATGGTGGTGACGGTCCCTCCGACCTGCCGTTCGAAGAATATAATCAGCCGCCGTGAGCCGTTCGTCTGAAACAGGTCTAAGTCCATTGAGCTGATCAAAGTCTCCTGCTTGTGGCACATAAACCCCGTGTCGCGATCTGCTGGAGAACGTGTAAGATTTGGCGCTGACGGGATTGCTCAGGGGCGGCGTTGCGTGGTCATGTCTCTGCGCGCAGGTCCGGCCACGGGTGTCCCTCCACACAAGGAATTCTCCGCAATGCACGTTCTCTTCGTTCTCTGCCATCCAGAACCCGCGTCCTTAAATGCCGCGCTGACGCAGACGGCGGTGGACCATTTCCGCTCGCAGGGCGATACGGCCGAGGTTTCCGATCTCTATGCGGAAGGCTTCGACCCGGTCGAAAAGGCGGCGCACTACGGCAACCGGGAGAACGAAGAGTTTTTCGCGCCGATGGCCGAACAGCGCCATGCCTGGACGACGGAAAGCCTGCATGGCGATGTGACCCGCGAGATCGCGCGGCTCGAAAAGGCCGATCTTGTGATCCTTCAGTTCCCGATCTGGTGGCACTCGATCCCGGCCATGCTCAAGGGCTGGTTCGATCGGGTGTTCGTGGGCGGCGGGCTCTACACCAGCACCATGCGCTATGACCGTGGCTACTTTCGCGGCAAGCGCGCCATCTGTTCAGTCACCGCCGGGGCGCCGGCGGCCGCCCATGAGCCAGGCGGCAGGGGCGGCGAGATCGACCAGATCCTCTGGTCGACGAACTACTCCTTCTACTACATGGGCTATGACGTGCTCCCTCCATTCGAGATCTGCGGCGTTCAGGGGCACGGGTTTTCCTATGCCGACGAAGCGGCGTTCGAAAAACAGATCGAAACCGCCAAGTCCGACTGGATCGCACGCCTTGGCAACATCGATCAGGAACAGCCCATGCCGTTTCCCGGCTGGGATGACTGGGACGAGATGGGGCGGCCGCTCAAGCGCTAGTCGTGGTGCAGGACGCGTACGCTAGGTCAAGGAGCCAGCGATCTGGCCACGCGAAAGCCGAGATAGTTGCCGCGGGCGTCCGGCTCATAGGCGCCCCGGTTGGCCGAGCGGATATCGCGCGGTTGGTTCCCCCACGACCCGCCGCGGGCGACGCGCAGCGGCACATCGGGATCGGCAATCCATGCAGATCCGTCGGCCGGTGCACCGTCATATTCGCTCAGGTGATAAAAGTCCTCGACCCATTCCCAGACATTGCCGTGCATGTCGTGAAGGCCGAAGGCGTTGGCGGGGAACGAACCGGCAGGCGTTGTCTTGTGCAGCACGGACGAGAGGTCGCAGCCGATACAGTTCGCCTGAGCGGTGCCCATTGCGCTGCCCCAGGGGAAGGGGAGTTGTGTGCCGGCGCGTGCGGCGTACTCCCACTCCGCTTCGCTCAACAGACGGTAGGTGTGCCCGGACTTCCGCGCCAGCCAGGGCAGGTACTGCGCTGTGATTTCAGCCCAGGAAACATTGATGACCGGCCGGTTGCCGCGCCCCCATCCGCTGTCGTCCGGCATCTGCGCACATCTGCCGTCGGCAACGCACGCATCCCATTCCGCAAATGTTACCTCAAACCTGCCAACGGCAAATGGCTCTGCAATCGTTACGGCGTGTTCGGGGTCTTCGCCTGCATAGCGGCCGGGTTCGTCCGCCGGCGAGCCCATGGTGTAACTGCCAGAAGGCACGACCATCATTTCAGGGCAGATTTCGCAGTCCTTGAAGGTATCGCCGGCCTGAAAGGCGCCTGCCGACGCAGTGCCCGGTTGCTGGTGAATCGAGAGCAGCGCGAAGGCTGCGAAGAGCAAAGTTGTGAGAGGCAAACAGCCGACGTTACGCCATGCGTTGCCGTATCGCGTTCCAATTTTCTTATGCACTGATGTTGGTCCTGTGAAATCCAATAAAGCGCGATCGAGCGAAACCCACACTGAACGGCAACTCGGTTGGACCGGGTATTCCGAATCTGATTCCGCAAACGCCTCTAACTACCAAAGACCCTTGCGAAAATCGTATCAACATGTCGTGTGTGATAGGCGAGGTCGAAGAGGCCGTTGAGGTCGTCTTCCGACAGCGCCTTGCGCACGTCGTCGTCCTTCATCAGGAGGTCGAGGAACTGGCCTTCGCCGCGCCACACGGGCATGGCGTTGCGCTGGACGATGCGGTAGGCGTCCTCGCGCGAGACGCCGGCCTGGGTCAGTGCCAGTAGAATGCGCTGCGAATGTACAAGTCCGCCGAGACGGTCGAGATTGGCCTGCATATTTTCCGGATAAACCACGAGCTTGTCGATGACGCCGGCAAGGCGCGTCAGCGCGAAGTCGAGTGTGACCGTGGCGTCGGGTCCGATATTGCGCTCAACGGAAGAGTGCGAGATGTCGCGCTCGTGCCTCAGCGCTTCGTTTTCCATGGCCGGAAGCGCCATGGAGCGCACGAGGCGGGCAAGGCCGGTGAGGTTTTCGGTAAGGATCGGATTGCGCTTGTGCGGCATGGCCGAGGAACCCTTCTGGCCCTCGGAGAAAAACTCTTCTGCCTCCAGAACTTCGGAGCGCTGCAAATGGCGGACTTCGGTTGCCAGGCGTTCTATCGAACTTGCCACAACGCCCAGCACGGAAAAGAACATGGCATGGCGGTCGCGCGGGATGACCTGCGTTGAAATCGGTTCAATCTCAAGGCCGAGCTTTGCTGCCACATACGATTCAATCCGCGGATCGATGTTGGCGAAGGTGCCGACGGCGCCGGATATGGCGCAGGTGGCGATCTCGCGTTGCGCTGCTTCCAGCCGCACCCGGTTGCGGGCGAACTCGGCATAGGCCTGGGCAAGCTTGAGCCCGAAGGTTGTAGGCTCGGCATGAATGCCGTGGCTGCGCCCGATACAGACCGTGTCCTTGTGCTCAAAGGCGCGGCGTTTAAGGGCGTCGAGAAGGGCGTCCATGTCCTGCAACAGCAAATCGGCAGCACGCGCCAGTTGAACATTGAAGCAGGTGTCGAGTACGTCCGACGACGTCATGCCCTGATGCAGAAAGCGCGCTTCCGGGCCGACATGCTCGGCGACATTGGTCAGGAACGCGATGACGTCGTGTTTGACCTCGCGCTCGATCTCATCGATGCGGTCAACCTCGAACGCGCCGCGCTCCCAGATGGCGGCGGCAGCTTCTTTCGGCACGATGCCGAGTTCCGCCATGGCGTCGGCGGCGTGGGCCTCGATCTCGAACCAGATCTGGAACCGGGTTTCGGGCCGCCAGATGTCGGCCATCTGCGGTCTTGAGTAGCGCGGTATCATGTGTAATCGACTCGTCTGAGATAGCTTCAGCCGCGTTCGATGTAGCAGAAGCGCGCGCGCGCCACAATCAGGGTACGGGCAGCTTTATCGCCAGAAACCGCCGGTCGGAGCCCTCGAACCCGTAACTGAAGACATTGACGAGCGCGACGATGACCTCCGTGCCGTTAAAAGCCGGGTAGGCGATTATGTCGGAGATACCATAGTCGAGGGGGCAGCCGCGACTCTTCGGCACGGAGCTGTCGACATGGGCGCTGACCGCTGTTTCCGCTGCCATGTTGAGCACCTGCAGAGAAAAGCCCTTGATATCCACATCAAGCCCTTCGCAGCCATCGGGCGGGGGCAGGTCGAGAATGCCGACGCGTATGGTGTGAATGGTGTCGGTGGCCGTTTCGAAAGGATAGCGCCGGAAGCTAAGCTCGTGTGTCGATTGTGGAATCTCAGTCGGTGGCGCGCTTGCCAGAAGCCTGCCCGGGTGGCGGATGAGCAGTTGGTTGAGTGTGCTCTGAACGCTGCCGCGGGCGATGTCACGGGCGTTGGCGACGGATGCGCTTTCGCTTTCAAGCGTGATGCGCACCGGTGTGCCGCTCACCCACTCATCGGCGACAAGATCAATGACGAAAATTTCCGAATAGGGAAACCCCGATCCGTCATTGACGCCGAACTGTTCAAACGCGAAATATCGGCCGTCGCTGGAAAAGCCGATGATGGCGCGCTCGGCGAAGTTCCCCGCCGCAGCCGGACCCATGGAGACAAGACAAATCAGCACAGCCAGCGTTAGGCAGACCTGCAACCGTTGAAAGCGCACCTTCATGGTGTCCTCCCGTTGTGATGTTTCGCCGATGTCGTCCCTGCGGCCAGATTAGCAGTTGCCGGTACAATCTGAACCCCCTATGTTTGCGCCGTTGAACTCAACGGGGTGCTCTTTGGAACATATGGCGTTCCAGGAGCTGAGAGACCGGAGCCGGTCAACCCGTCGAACCTGATCCAGATTATGCTGGCGGAGGGATTTGAGCCTTTCGATCGCGCAACTTTCCCGGCAGATTCCGGGCGCCGTCGCAAAACTCCTCTAACGCAAGTTACGCCGGCCGTCGCTTCAAGGCGCGCGCGAATGGACTATGTGAATGAAGCCTGGCGCTTGCTCGTGGAATTGCGCGGGCGCACACCTCGGGTGCATTGCATTACGAACGATGCGGCGCAGGCTTTCACGGCTGACATTCTGCTCGCGGCAGGCGCGATTCCAAGTCTCTCGCTCGCGGAGAACGAGATTGAGGCCTTCGTCGGCAGCAGCGATGCCCTGCTCATCAATCTGGGAACACTCGACGAGCGCCGCCTTGCGGCGGTCGAGCGCTGCGTGCCGATGATGCGCGAAGCGGGCAAGCCGTGGGTTCTCGATCCGGTTTTCGTGGAACGCTCCAAGCCGCGGCTGATGCTTGCCACGACGCTGCTGACGCAGGAACCCACAGCGATCCGCGGCAACCGTGCCGAATGTGCGGCGCTTGCGGACGCTGCGCCGGTGTTCAGCGCGTTTTTGTCCGAGCACGCGAGTTCGGTGGTTGCGATGACGGGCGAGATTGATGTCGTGTTCGGCGGAGCGCAGCCGGTGTCCATTTCAAACGGCCATTCCTATATGGCGCAGGCGACAGCGATCGGCTGCGCCCTGTCGGCACTTGTTGCGGCATTTCTTGTAACCGGCGCGGAGGCGCCCGTGGCCGTCGCCAGCGCCGTACTCGTGTGGGGTGTCGCGGGAGAGATAGCCGGCGCGAAGGCCGGGGGACCGGGCACGTTCCGGCCACTTCTGATCGATGCGCTGCACGGGTTCGATGAGGAGACTTTGAAGGCGCATGCGCGCATTGAGAAAGGTGCACAATGAGCTACGGCAAATTCGATCTTTCACTCTATGGAATTCTTGATCCTGGACGGTCGATGGGGCGAGATCTCGTGGATCTGGCCGAGGCGTCGATTGCCGGCGGGGTGACCTTTCTGCAGTTGCGCGACAAGAAAGGCACGACAAAGTCGATGGTGAAGACGGCGCGGCGCATTCTCGAAGTTGCGCGGCCGCGAAACGTACCGCTTGTGATCAACGACCGGGTCGATGTCGCCTTTGCTGCCGCTGCCGATGGCGTGCATCTGGGGCAGGAGGATATGGCTCCCGAAGATGCCCGCAGACTGCTCGGCGCAGACGCCATTATCGGCGTGACCATCCATTCGCTCGCCGAGGCCGACGCGGCACCCGTCAAAGTCGCCGATTATTACGGTGTCGGCGGCATCTACGCGACGGCAAGCAAGCACAATCCCGATGCACCCATCGGGATCGATGGTTTCGCGATGATTCTGGATGCCTTGAAGGGGCGCGATGAGGTTGCGCGTCTCGTCGGCATCGCCGGTATCGATCTCTCCAACACCGCACCGGTCATCGCTGCGGGCGCCGACGGTGTCGCAATCATTTCAGCGATTTACATGCAGGACGATCCGCAGTCCGCAGCGCGGCACTTTAGCGGCGTCATAGCCGATTCGAGGTCCAGGGCGGGCTTATGAAACCACCCATAGCACTTACCATTGCCGGATCGGACTCCGGCGGCGGCGCCGGCATTCAGGCGGATCTCAAGACGTTTTCCGCGCTCGGCGTTTATGGCGCTTCGGTGATCACGGCGCTCACCGCGCAAAACACCAAGGGTGTTACGGCGGTGATGGATGCAAGCGAAGAGCTTGTCGCCGCTCAGCTCGACGCGGTGTTTGACGACATCGCCATAGACGCGGTGAAAATTGGAATGCTGAGCAGTTCCACGATCATCGAGACCGTGGCCGCGGCGCTGCGCCGATACGAACCGGCGCATGTGGTGCTCGATCCGGTGATGGTGGCGACGTCCGGCGACGCCTTGCTGCAGCCGGACGCGGTTGAGGCGCTACGCGATGTTCTGCTGCCACTGGCGAGCATCATCACGCCCAATCTGCCCGAGGCAGCCGCGCTGCTCGGGCGCAAAGACCACATCGAAGTGATCGATCTGAAAACGGTCGCTCAAGATCTCCTGGCGCTTGGACCAGGAGCGGTGCTGGTCAAGGGCGGGCATCTCGACGGGGAGGGAAGTCCCGACCTTCTGCTCGATGGTAATGGCGCAACAACATTTGCGGCGCGCCGCATCGACAGCGTCAACACGCACGGCACCGGCTGCACGCTCTCGTCCGCCATCGCCGCCCATCTCGCCCGGGGCTTAACTCTGCGCGACGCGGTCGGCGCGGCCAAAACCTATATCACCGGCACGATTGCCGCCGGCCGGGACTTCGAAATCGGTGGCGGGCAAGGCCCCGTGCATCATTTTCACAAGCTTTGGAAACATCTGGAGGAGCGCCCATGAAGGGCCTGACACGCCGTAACCTTCTTGCAACTGGTGCCGTCGCCGGTGCGGCAACGCTTGCGGCCCCCTCGATTGCACGTAGCGAAACTTTCAAATGGCGCATGATTACGTCATGGCCGAAAAACCTGCCCGGGCCCGGCGTAACGGCGCAGAATCTCGCCGACCGGATCACCGAAATTTCGTCCGGTGCGCTAAAGATCGAACTGTACGCGGCCGGCGAACTGGTGTCGGGCCTTGAAGTGCTCGACGCGGTTACCGGCGAGGTCGCACATATGGGGCATACCGCGTCGTTCTTCTGGGCCGGCAAGATGGCGTCAGCGGCGTTCTTTACCGCCGTGCCGTTCGGGTTGACGCCGCTGGAGCACATTGCGTGGATTGAGCACGGTGGCGGCCAGGCGCTGTGGGATGAGCTCTATGGCGGCTTCGGTGTCAAACCTTTCATGGCCGGCAACTCGGGCATGCAGATGGGTGCCTGGCTCAAGCGCGAGGTTCATACGCTGGCCGACCTCAACGGCCTGAAGTTCCGCATTCCAGGGCTCGGCGGCCAGATGATGCGCAGGCTCGGTGTGGTGCCTGTGTTGCTCGCGCCCTCCGACATTTTGCAGAACCTGCAGACCGGCGTCATCGACGGCACGGAGTTTCTCGGCCCCTGGAGCGATCGTGCTGCGGGGTTCTACAAGGCAGCGCCCTATTACTACTGGCCTGGCCTGCACGAGCCGAACGGCACCGGCGAATGCATCATCAACCTCAAAGCCTGGGAGATGCTGCCGGGCGAGTTGCGGGCGGTTGTGGAAACCGCCTGCCGGGCGGAAAACATCGTAGCGCTGTCGGAAACGGAGTGGCAGAACGCGTCCGCCCTCGAAGATCTGACGCAGAACCGCGGCGTTCAGCTAAGGCAATGGCCCGATGATGTCACCGCCGCCGCGCGCACCGCGGCCGGTGAAGTTCTGGCACAGTTTGCATCCGGTTCCGACATCGAACAGCGCATCCACGCCTCCTACGAAGAGATGCGCGCGCGGGCACAGTCGTGGTCGCGCGTGTCCGCGGAGGCGTTTTTGAACGCGCGGAATACTTAGGGTCAGACCGGCATCGCAAAGCGCTGCGCGTATTCGGAGAGCGGGTTCGGAAGGTCACCGTTCAGGGTCTGCATGGTGCTCGTCAGGTGGTCGTCGGCGTGCTGGCGAACATGTGCATAGATGCGTTGGCAGAGGTCGCGCGCCACATCGCCTTTCCAATCCTGCGGAAGCAGAGGCGTGGGCAGGAGCGGATCTTTCAGGAGAATGCGGCGGTAGTCGTGGATCAGCACGACGCGCAGAACGAAACACTCGCGTGACGTTAGTTGCGAAACTGAGTCCGGATTTTGCGATATCGCATTGAACGTATTGAGGAAACGGTCGTATTCAGTGTTCAGTTCGTCAAGCCGCCATGCCGACTGAATGACCGCGTTCAAGGTGTCCGGTTTGACGAAATCGGCAATCGTCGCCCTAAACACCAGCACGCCGTCCGTCATATCCTGTCCGGCAAGCGCGTCTTCGAGCGCTCTTTCGGACAGTGTCGGATGCGCGATGAGTGTCGGGTTCAACTGGCCGAAACCCAGCCAGCCGAGTTCGCGCCGCAACGCCTGGCGGTCATTCTGGCCGATGTGCCCGAGCATCTGAACCAGCAGCCATTCATCGTTCCAGGTCGGGGCGGCAGCGGAATAGATGCGCCTGTCGGCGGCCGCGAACTTGATCTCGCCGGAGCGGGTCAGTGTGTAATAGGCCCGCCGGCCGCGCGATTGTGACTGCAGCCAACCCTCCTGCGCCAGCCTGTAGACGCCGGTTCGCACGAGCCTTTCGGAAACACCGAACGGCGCGGCAAGGTCGATCAAGCTGCCGAGCCAGATGTTGCCGCCGCGCGGCACGATGGCATCGCCGAAAATGGTGATGAGAAGCGAGTTTGCGCGCAGATCAAGCTTCGAAACGAGATCGGCAACTGGCTTGCTGAGAGCTTCGCCGGTGTCGATAGCACAAGGATGCGTCATTCAGCGTGCCGCCTTTTTATCAACGCTTGTCGACAACGCGCTGCGCCTTGCCCTCCGAGCGCGCAACTTCGCCCGGCTCATGTACATCGACGGAGATGCTGACGCCGATCAGGTCCTTGACCTTGGACACGAGGCTCGCGGCTGCCGCCGACTTCGCGGCATCATCGCCGGCGGCGCCGGCGTCAACCTCGACATGCACCTTCAGCGCATCGAGATTGCCGTCCTTGTAGCGCTCAAGCTGATAGTGCGGGGAGAGCGTATCCGTCTTGAGCACCAGTTCCTCGATCTGCGTCGGGAACAGGTTCACACCGCGCAGGATAATCATGTCATCGGAGCGGCCGGTGATTTTCTGCATGCGCCGCATCGACCGCGCCGTGCCCGGCAAAAGACGGGTCAGGTCGCGCGTGCGGTAGCGGATGATCGGCAGTGCTTCCTTGGTCAGCGATGTAAACACCAGCTCGCCAATCTCGCCGTCGGCCACCGGTGCGCCGGTCTCGGGATCGACGATTTCGGGATAGAAGTGATCTTCCCAGATGTGCAGTCCGTCCTTTGTTTCCACGCATTCGCACGACACGCCCGGACCGATCACTTCCGACAGGCCGTAGATATCGATGGCATGCATGACGCCGCGATCTTCAATCGAGCGGCGGATCTCAGGCGTCCAGGGTTCAGCGCCGTGAAGGCCGATTTCGAGGCTGCAGGCGTCCGGATCGACGCCCTGGCGTTCCATTTCGTCGAGCAGGTTCAGCATGTAGGACGGCGTCACCATGATGACGCGCGGGCGAAAGTCCTCAATGAGCTGGATCTGCCGCGCCGTCATGCCGCCGGAGACCGGAATAACCGTGCAGGCCAGTTTTTCCGCGCCATAGTGGGCACCGAGGCCCCCCGTGAAGAGGCCGTAGCCATAGGCGACGTGAACAATGTCGCCAGGGCGCGCGCCGGCCGCGCGCATGGAGCGTGCGACCAGTCCCGCCCACATGTCGACATCGTTTTGCGTGTAGCCGACGACCGTCGGCTTTCCGGTGGTGCCGCTCGAAGCGTGAATGCGCACGACCTGTTCGCGCGGCACGGCGAACATGCCGAAGGGGTAGGAGGCGCGCAGTTCGGCCTTCGTCGTGAACGGGACCCGGGCAAGGTCGTCCAGCGTCTTCACGTCGTCTGGGTGAATTCCCGCCGCATCGAAGCGTTCGCGGTAAATCGCGACATTGTCATAGGCATGCGCCAGCGTCGACTGGAGCCTTTGCAACTGCAAGGCGGAGATCTCGTCGCGGCTTGCGATCTCGATCGGATCGAGGTCTTCCTTGCGCGGCGCATAGTCGGATGCGGGTTTCAATGGCATGGGGCTATCTCCAGCTCTCGTGGATCAGGTCTTGTCGAGGATGGATCCCTTGATGGTTCTCGATTTGCCGCGAAACAGCGCGACGACGCTGCCGGACTGATTGGTCACTTCAACGTCGTAGATGCCGTTACGGCCTTCCTGAAAACACATGCGCGCATCGGCCCGCAACCGGTCCCCCAGGCTGGCGGGATTGACGAACGAGATGTCGGCGGCGGCGGCAACCGTGTTCTGGCCAAATGAATTGCAGGCGTAGGCGAAGGCGGTATCGGCGAGCATGAAGATATAACCGCCGTGACAGGTGCCGTGGCCATTCATCATCGTTTCCGCTACGTTCATACTCAACACCGCTGTTCCCGGACCCATTGCGTCGAGACTCATATCAAGTTCCTGCGCGACGCGGTCGAGCGGCCAGAATTTTTCGCCGCAAAGCTCCGCGAGCGCTTGCGCGTCGTTCAAATCATCCCTCATCCGTCTCTCCGCTTGCGGATGCTTGCAACGCTGCCTGAATAAAGTGATACGAACTATTTCATTGTTGTCAACTGTTTGTATCATTTTACTCCGGCTGAGCCCTTGCAACGCAAAAGGTTTGCCGGATTATTGGGCTATTATGATACAACATTTGTTGCGACGTGAAAAAAAGTGTGTCATATAACGGCTAGCGGCGCTGCAGACGTCCGCAACGGCTGACATTCAGGAGGATCGCATGAACGAAACGACACGCGATGTCGTGGAGTTGGGCCAGTGGTTCGACGCCTATGTGGCGGATGAAAAGAAGATCGAACCGAAAGACTGGATGCCCGACGCCTACCGCAAAACGCTGGTGCGGCAGATCTCGCAGCATGCGCATTCCGAAGTGATCGGCATGCAACCTGAAGGCAACTGGATTACGCGGGCGCCGACGCTCAGGCGCAAGGCCGGTCTTCTTGCCAAAGTTCAGGACGAGGCGGGACACGGACTTTATCTCTATTCGGCCGCCGAGACGCTCGGTGTGTCGCGCGGCCAGATGGATGATGGATTGCTGTCTGGCAAGGACAAGTATTCCTCCATCTTCAACTATCCAACCCCCACATGGGCCGATATCGGTGCCATCGGCTGGCTCGTCGACGGCGCCGCGATCACCAATCAGATCCCGCTGTGCCGCTGTTCCTACGGGCCTTATGCGCGCGCCATGATCCGCGTGTGCAAGGAAGAGAGCTTTCATCAGCGCCAGGGCTACGAGATCATGCTGCGGCTCAGCCACGGCACGGCGGAACAGAAACGCATGGCCCAGGATGCGCTGAACCGCTGGTGGTGGCCGGCGGTGATGATGTTCGGTCCGAGCGACAAGGACTCGGCCCATTCCGCGCAGAGCATGGCGTGGCGCATCAAGCGCGTGTCGAACGACGATCTGCGTCAGCGCTTCGTCGATATGACGGTCAAGCAGGCCGACTATCTCGGCCTCACAATGCCGGACCCTGATCTCAAGTGGAACGAGGAGCGGGGGCACTACGACATCGGCGAGATCGACTGGAGCGATTTCTGGAAGGTCGTCAAGGGCAACGGGCCGTGCAACCGCCAGCGTCTGGCGCATCGCCAGAAGGCGCATGATGACGGTGAGTGGGTGCGCGATGCGGCGCTTGCCCATGCAAACAAGCGCGTTGCCCGCGCCACACGCGATGCCGCGTGAGCGAATTTCCAAATCTAAAGAAAGCAACGAGACCATGACCGACAAGAACGAATGGCCGCTTTTTGAGGTTTTCATCCGCTCCAAGCAGGGGCTCGCGCACCAGCATGCCGGAAGCCTGCATGCCGCGGACGCCGAGATGGCGATTGAGAATGCGCGCGATGTCTATACGCGCCGCAGCGAGGGTCAGAGCATCTGGGTGGTGCCGTCCACCGCGATCACCGCGACGTCTCCCGATGACAAGAGCGTGCTGTTCGATCCGGCCGACACCAAAGTCTATCGGCATCCGACATTTTACGATGTGCCCGATGAAGTCGAGTGCCTGTGAGGATCATGCAATGGCCGTTGCCGCACTGAAAAACGATACGCTTTCGCCGGACCGCCAGGTGCTGTTCGATTACGCCGTGATGTTAGGCGACACGGCGCTCATTCACGGCCAGAGGCTGAGTGAATGGACGAGCCACGCGCCGACCGTCGAGCTCGATATTGCACTCGGCAATCAGGCGCTCGACCTCATCGGTCAGGCTCGCATGTTCCTCGAATATGCCGGCAAGGTTGAAGAAGCGGGCCGCGATGAAGACGCACTTGCGTTCCTGCGCGACGGTTTCGATTTCCGCAACCTTCTGATTGTCGAATTGCCGAACGGCGATTTCGGCCACACCATGGCGCGGCAGTTCATCATGGGGGTCTATTCCTCGCTGCTCTATGAAGCGTTGTCGGCATCGCAAGACGATCAGCTTGCAGGCATTGCGAAGAAAGCCGTCAAGGAACAACGCTATCACGCGCGCCACGGCGGCGAGTGGTTGGTGCGGCTCGGTGATGGCACCGAAGAGAGCCATGCCCGGGCGCAGCGCGGGCTCGATGAGCTTTGGCCCTATACGCATGAGCTGTTCACCACCGACCCGGTCGAGAGCGCGGCGGCCGAGCTTGGCTTCGGCGTCGACCCGTCAGGCCTTCGGGCTGAATGGGACGGACTGGTCGACGATGTTCTGGCGCGCGCCGGCCTTTCGCGGCCTGAAGACGACTGGCAGCCGGACGGCGGCAAGCGCGGCGAACACACGGAAAACCTCGGCTACATTCTGGCTGAATTGCAGTTCCTGCAGCGCGCTTATCCCGGAGCGGAATGGTGAGTGCTGCTGGCGCACAGACGTCAGGGCGGACGGATGAAATCCATGCGTTGCTGGAGGATGTGAAGGATCCGGAAATCCCGGTCCTCTCGATCCGCAATCTCGGCATCATTCGAGATGTTTCGTTCGATGGCGATGTGCCCGAAGTGGTGATCACACCGACCTACTCGGGATGTCCGGCGATGAACCTGATCGAGGCGCAGATCCTCGAAGTGCTAAAGCGCGCGGGCTACGGCGAGGCGCGTGTGCGCACGGTGTTGTCGCCGCCGTGGACGACGGACTGGATCGACGAAGAGGGCCGCGACAAGCTGCGCGCCTATGGTATCGCCCCGCCCGAAACGGCGAGCACCTCAAAGCTTGTCTTGTTCGGCGAAGCGCCTGAGGTGAAATGCCCGCGCTGCGCGTCGACGGATACGGAGCAGGTCAGCGAATTCGGCTCAACGGCCTGCAAGGCACTCTACAAATGCCGCAGCTGCCTTGAACCATTCGACTATTTCAAATGCATATGAACGGATAGACGCCATGTCAGCCGCCCCCCAGTTTCATTCACTGAAGGTTATCGATGTCCGCAAGGAAACCGATGAGGCGACATCGCTCGCCTTCGAGGTGCCGTGCGGTCTCGGCGAGGCCTATACCTACAGTCAGGGTCAGTATCTGACGCTTCGCGCCGACATCGGCGGCGAGGACCTGCGCCGGCCCTACTCGATTTGCAGCGGGGTGGACGATGCGGAACTGCGCGTTGCCGTGAAGCGGCTGCCGGGCGGGCGGTTTTCCAATTTCGTCAACGACGACGTGACGACCGGCGATATGGTCGACGTTATGACGCCGCTCGGCAACTTCTATGTGCCGGTGGACGCGGACGCGGAGCGCAACTATGTCGGCTTTGCCGGCGGCAGCGGCATCACACCCTTCATGTCGATTATCAAGACCGTCCTCAGGCACGAACCGAAGAGCACGTTCACGCTCTTCTACGGCAACAGGACGATCTCTAGCGTCATGTTCCGCGAAGCGTTGGGCGAGCTCAAGGACCGCTATATGGGCCGCCTCAGGCTTTTTCATGTGCTCAGCGACGAAGTCCCGGAAACGGAACTTTTTGCCGGTCTCCTGAACGCGGAGAAGATTTCCGAACTGCTCGACAGCCTTGTCGATGTCGCCGCCACCGATCATTTCTTCATCTGCGGACCGGGGCCGATGATGGAGGCGGCGGATGCGGAGCTCAAGTCCCGCGGCGTCGACGCCAAACGCATCAAGCTTGAAGTGTTCGGCACACCTGCACCGCATGCCAGCGCGCAGCCGAAAGCGGCCAATGGCAAGGACACAGGACCTGCCGCCAAGGTTGGCGTCATTCTCAATGGTGTGCGCACCGATGTTGCCGTTCCCTTCGAGGGCACCAGCGTGCTCGACGCCGCGCTGGAGCGCAATCTCGACCTGCCCTTTGCCTGCAAGGGCGGCGTGTGCTGCACCTGCAAGGCAAAGCTTGTCGAGGGCGAAGTGCGCATGGACATCAATTACGGGCTGGAACCGGAAGAAGTCGAGGCGGGCTACATCTTGACCTGCCAGTCGCATCCCGTCACTGATACGCTGATTGTCGACTACGACGACCGGTGACCGCCCGGCTGACCGCAATAAGGGGTTTTGGATGACTGAAGCGTTTGTGTGTGAGGGCGTTCGCACGCCCATCGGCCGCTATGGCGGCTCGCTGTCTCAGGTTCGGACCGACGATCTGGCGGCAAAGCCGATAAAGGCTCTCAAAGACCGCCACGAAAGTGTCGACTGGGCTGCACTCGACGATGTCGTCATGGGTTGCGTCAATCAGGCCGGCGAAGACAACCGCAACGTCGCGCGCATGGGGCTGCTGCTCGCCGGGGTGCCGATCGAAGTGTCCGGCGCGACCGTCAACCGGTTGTGCGGTTCCGGTATGGAAGCGATCGCCAATGCGGCGCGCACGATCAAGGCGGGCGATGGCGATTTTTTTCTCGCCGGCGGCGTTGAAAGCATGTCGCGCTCTCCCTTCGTCATGGGCAAGGCCACAGCGGCGTTCTCGCGCAACGCGGAAATTTTCGACACGACCATCGGTTGGCGCTTCGTCAATCCGGCGATGAAGAAAATGTTCGGCATCGATTCCATGCCGGAAACGGCGGAAAACGTTGCGGAAGAGTTTCAGATCTCGCGTGAGGATCAGGATGCCTTTGCGCTGCGGTCCCAGGAAAAGGCGCTGACGGCGCAGGCGAACGGCCGGCTTGCTCAGGAGATCACACCGGTCACCATCCCTCAGCGCAAGGGCGACCCCATCGTCGTCGAGCGCGACGAACATCCGCGCGAGACGACGCTTGAGAAGCTCGCAAATCTTGGCACGCCGTTCCGCGATGGCGGCTCGGTGACGGCGGGCAATGCCTCCGGTGTCAACGACGGCGCCTGCGCCATGTTCGTCGCCTCCGAAGACGCCGCGGCGCGCCATGGCCTGACGCCGCGCGCCCGTGTCGTGACGGCAGGGGCGGCAGGTCTTGAGCCGCGTATCATGGGCTATGGCCCGGTGCCCGCGGTCAACCGGCTGCTCAAGCGCACCGGCCTCAAGATGGACGATTTCGATGTCATCGAGCTCAACGAGGCTTTCGCCGCGCAGGGGCTTGCGGTGTTGCGGGGCCTGAGCGTCGCTGACGACGACCCGCGGGTAAACCCCAATGGCGGCGCCATCGCCCTTGGCCATCCGCTCGGCATGAGCGGCGCACGTCTCGTGCAGACGGCGATCCAGGAACTCCACAACACCGGCGGCACCCGCGCGCTGTGCACCATGTGCATCGGTGTCGGCCAGGGCATCGCGATGATCGTGGAAAAGGTGTAGGAATTCACACACCTTCTGTATTTGCGGCCCGGTCTGCTTGGACACTTAACACTTGGGGTATCAATGATTGGTGTTCTGGAGACGCAACGTCTGTGGCTGAAACATCTCACCGTCGAAGACGTTGGTGGTGCATTGGAGATGTTCACCGATCCTGCCGTGATGACCTATGTCGGCGACGTGATGAGCGAGGACGCGATCCGCGCGGAAATGGCGGTCTGGATCAAACGCGGTGGTGACGGGTGCATCGGCATCTGGTCCGTGCTGGACCGTGCGACGGGCGAGTGTTACGGCAGCGTTTTCCTGCTGCCCATTCCCATCGATGTAGACGATACGGACTGGGACGATGTCGTGCCCGGCGTGATGCCCGATGGCGACGTGGAGATCGGCTTCATTCTTAAAAGAAGCGCCTGGGGTCGAGGATATGCGACCGAAGTCTGTTCCAGGCTCTTGCGGTTCGCGTTCGAGGAGACGCCGCTCACGGAAGTGGTCGCCACGCTCTACGACGAAAATGTGGCCTCCCAGCGGGTGCTCGAAAAGTGCGGCCTGACATACAGAGGTCGGCGCCGCGCTTACGCGGATGACGACTGCCCGGACTGGCGCATCAGCCGGGATGAGCCCCTAGCCTAGACCCTTGCACGAAAGATCTGATAGGTGAGTTCGCCGCTGCCGAGCGTATCGATACGCGCGCGGCAACGGGTGAGAAATCCCTGATAGCCCGGTTCTCCCATGGCGGCGGTGAGTTCGTCGCGTGCGGGGCCCTCGATCTCTTCGAGCGTTTGGAGTGCCTCGCCGCGGATGCGAGCACTCTCGTCGGCGAACGAGGCGGGTTCAAATCCTGCGGCCTCGAAGGCGTTCGTGTGCGCCGCCACGCTGACGAAATAGAAGATCAGGCCGGCGTCGCGCATATCGCGCTCGAATGCCAGATAGTCCTCGCTTGGCTGATTGTCCGTACTGCGCATCCAATCCGCGCCGGTAAAGAACCCTCCAGGTTTAAGCACCCGTAAGACATCGGCAAAGAAGCCCGCTTTGTCCTCGATGTGGCAGGCCACCGCCGTGCAGAACACTACATCGATGGAGCCGTCTTCGAGCGGCAGCGGACCGGGTTCCGACAACTTGAGGCTGACCCGGTCTTCGAACGGCGTGCCGGCGACGGCGCGGCGCGTTTCTTCAAGGTTGCCCCGATCGATGTCGACGGCGATGACATGTGCGGCATTGAGATCTCCGGCGAGTACTCTGGTCGCGCCGCCAAGGCCGCAGCCGAGATCGAGAACACGGGCGCTGGAAAGATCGATCCCGTGAACCACGCGGCGGACCTCGTCGTCCCCGCCCGGCGACATGTAACCCTTGCCGTATATCCGCTGCAGGCTCAAATGCACCGCGTCCGAGTATTGGCTTTGAGTGTTCATGAGGACTGTCCGTCGATCGCCGTTTATCCGTTCCGGGTATGCGGCGAGTCTAGCGCGGATCGTGCGCCCTGTCAGTTGCCCGGCGCGTTTCTGCCGCGCCGCTGCTTGACGCCATGCGCGTTATCGCTCACATGAAGGGCGCGCTGCGGGATGTCCCGGCATCAGCGTATCAATGACAGTCGGAGACAATCTCGATGAGCGAAGCCGAGCATGCGGCGGAAGAGGGCGCGAAGGACTTTATTCGCGAGGTGGTGCGCGAGGATCTGGCGTCGGGAGAAACGTCAACCGTCGTGACGCGGTTTCCGCCGGAGCCCAACGGCTATCTGCACATCGGCCATGCCAAGTCCATGTGCCTGAATTTCGGCGTGGGGGAAGAGTTTGGCGGGCGCTGTCACCTGCGCTTCGACGACACCAATCCGGCCAAGGAAGAGCACGAGTATATCGAGGCTATCCAGCGCGACGTGCGCTGGCTCGGGTTCGACTGGGGCGAACATCTCTATTTCGCTTCAGATCATTTTGAAACGCTGTTCGCGTGGGCCGAGCATCTGATCGAGAACGGTCATGCGTTCGTCGACGACCAAACGGCCGAAGAGATCCGCAACACGCGCGGCACCCTGACCGAGCCCGGCCAGAACAGCCCCTATCGCGATCGTTCGGTGGAGGAAAATCTCGATCTCTTCCGGCGCATGCGCGCGGGCGAGTTCAGTGAAGGCGATCGCGTGTTGCGGGCGCGCGTTGACATGTCATCGGGCAATATCAACATGCGCGACCCGGTGATCTACCGGATCCTGCATGCCGAGCACCCGCGCACCGGAAACACATGGTGCATCTACCCGACCTATGACTTTGCGCATGGCCAGTCCGACGCCATTGAAGGCGTGACGCATTCGCTGTGCACGCTCGAATTCGCCGACCACCGTCCGCTTTACGACTGGCTGATCGCCAACCTGCCGACACCGATGGTGCCTCGGCAGTTTGAGTTTTCGCGCCTCAACCTGACGCACACGGTGCTGTCGAAGCGCCGGCTGATCCAGTTGGTGGAAGAGGGGCATGTCAAAGGCTGGGACGATCCGCGCATGCCGACCATAGGCGGTCTTCGCCGCCGCGGGTTTCCGCCCGAGGCCCTGCGCGATTTCGCCAAACGTGTCGGCATTACCAAGTCCGATAATGTTATCGAAGTTGCGCTGCTTGAACACTGCGCGCGCGAGCTCCTGAACAAGCGCGCGCTCAGGCGCATGGCCGTTCTCAAGCCGCTCAAGGTGGTCATCGAGAACTATCCCGAAGGCGAGGTGGAGTATCTCGACGCGGTCAACAACCCCGAAGACGAAGGGGCCGGCAAGCGGCAGGTGCCGTTCTCGCGTGAGATTTATCTTGAGCAAGGCGACTTCATGGAAGACCCGCCGCGCAAGTTCTTCCGGCTGGCACCGGGACGCGAGGTGCGGCTGCGCTATGCCTATTTCATTACCTGCACGGATGTCATCAAGGACGATGCAGGCAATGTGGTGGAGCTTCGCTGCACCTACGATCCGGCGACCCGCGGCGGCGATGCGCCTGACGGACGCAAGGTTAAGGGCACGCTGCACTGGGTTTCCACCGAGCACGCTGTTGACGGCGAAGTGCGGCTTTACAATCACCTCTTCACCGAGCCGGAACCCACCATGGGCGATGAATTTCTCGCCGGTCTCAACCCGGAGTCGCTTGAAGTGCTGAACGGCTGCAAGTTCGAGCCGGCGCTTGCCGAGGTGAACGAGGGCGATGCCGTTCAGTTCGAACGGCAGGGCTATTTCGGCTGCGATCCGGACAGCGGCTCCGGGCACCCGGTGTTCAACCGGGTTGTGGGCTTGCGCGACAGTTGGGCCAAGATTCAGGCGAAAGGGCAGGCAAATAAGTAAAATACCTGCCGGTCGGCCCTTTTTTGGCGGGTCTGAAAGTATCCGGTGGCGGGCTGGAGAATTTAAGATGCGTACAAAGAAATAAACACCCTCATCGCGTCAATCTTATACCGGGAAGTCCGATTTTGCTTTGTCAATCCGCGCGTGGTTTTTCGTTGAAAACTGCGGTTTTTCAGCACGAGAATCATTTGACCCTATACGGTATTTTTACATAATCACGGTCTAGTGTTCGTTGCGCTTATCTCACATCGGCGGTCATGGGGGCTTCGTGTGGATGTGGGCGGATGGACGGATGTTGAAAAAAATTCCTCTCGCCTTGAAGATCCCGGCGCTGATTGCAGTGTCAGCCATACTGCTTGCTGTTGGCATTGCCGCTTTTGGAATTAACGCCGCGACACGCAATGCGCAGGACGCCGCCGACGACAAACTTCGCGCACTGCTCGATAACCGCAGTCAGGTTCTGACGCACTATCTGTTATCCATTGAACAGGATGCGCGCACGGTTGCCTCTTCGCCGCTGACCCGCGCCGCACTGGGCGAGTTCTCAGCCGCGTGGGCGGAACTTGGCGGCGATCAGCAGCAGGTTCTTCAGGACGCCTACATCACCGGCAATCCGAATGTGCTCGGCGAAAAGGAAAATCTTGACGCCGCAGGCACCGGCAGCATCTACGATGCGGTGCATGGCAAATATCATCCCTGGTTCCGGACTTTGCTGAAGGAGCGTGGATATTACGATATCTTCTTGTTCGATCTGAACGGAAATCTTGTCTATACGGTGTTCAAGGAGCTGGACTTCGCCACCAACCTCAACTCGGGCGAATTCCGCGACACCGACCTTGGAAACGCGTTCCGTGCCGCGCGGACCGCGCGCAGTGAAGGTTCGCTTCACTTTTTCGACTTCAAGCCCTATTCGCCAAGCCACGGGGCGCCCGCGAGTTTCATATCCATACCGTTGATGGAAGGGGGCGAGACGATCGGTGTGCTGGCCTTCCAGATGCCGGCCGCTCGCATCAATGCGGTGATGGCCGGGCGTTCGGGCCTGGGCACGACCGGAGAGACACTCATAGTCGGCGAAGACGGCTTGATGCGGAACGATTCGCGGTTCGCCGACCAGACCACGATCCTCAATGTAGCGGTGCAGAACATTGCAATTGACGCGGCGCTCAATGGCGTTGCCGCGAGCACGGTTTCAACCGACTACCGCGACATGACAATGAAGGTTCAGGCGGTTCCCTTCGAGTTTCACGGTACGAGATGGGCGCTGGTGGCGGTTATCGGGCTGGACGAGATCATGGCTCCCATCCACGCGATGCGGGACAAAATCACGTATACATCGCTTGTCATCCTGGTCGCCATCACACTCATTTGTCTGGTTATGGCACGCGGCATTGTCGCCGAAGTTCAAGGCCTAATCGAAGCTCGCAACAGCGAGGCGAGGGCGCACCGGGCGAAGTCGGAGTTTCTGGCCATGATGAGCCATGAAATCCGCACTCCCATGAACGGCATTCTGGGTATGGCGTCCGTACTCGCCGACAGCGATCTTTCAGAAAGTCAGCGCGCCAAGCTCGATGTCATCCGGTTCTCCGGTGACAGTATGTTGAATGTTCTGAATGATATTCTGGACATTTCACGCATCGAAGCGGGCCGGCTGGAGCTTGAGAACATTCCGTTTTCCCTGCACGACGTATTGCGCAAGGTGAAGGAAGTACATGCGCTCAAGGCTGAAGAGAGGGGCGTTTCGATGACCCTGAGCGGCCATGAGGCGGTGCAGGCCCTGCGGCTTGGCGATGCCAACCGCATCGTGCAGATCCTTCATAATCTGGCATCGAACGCGGTCAAGTTCACTGACACCGGCGTCATTGCGATCAGTTGCGAAGTGCTGAACGATGCAAAGGAAGCCGTGCGTATCGAGGTCGCCGATACGGGGATCGGCATGAGTGCGGAGCAGGTTGCCCGCGTGTTCGCTCCTTTCGTTCAGGCAAGCCGCTCGACGACACGTAAATATGGCGGGTCTGGGCTGGGGCTATCCATCGTCAAGAATCTGGTCGATGCCATGGGCGGCAAGCTGAATGTCGAAAGTATGCCCGGCATGGGAACGACATTCGCCATTACGCTGCCACTTGAACTCGCGCCGGGCGTGACCGATGAAACGAGGCCGGAGATGGCGCGTTCGGCGGCGGGCGGAGTGCCGCGCGCCTTGAGTGTCCTGGTGGCGGAAGATAACGAAATCAACCGACTGGTCCTCAAGGCGATGCTCGAGCCGTTCAACTTTTCACTCGATTTCGCGGCAAACGGGCTCGAAGCCGTTGATGCTTTCGCTGGGCGCGCGTTTGATATCGTGCTCATGGATATCGAGATGCCGGAAATGGGCGGGCGCGAAGCATTGTCACTGATCCGTGAGCACGAGGCATCGAACGCGCTTGCCGCAACGCCGGTTATCGCCGTGTCGGCTCACGCCACGCCTGAGCACATCAAGAGCTTCGTTAAAGACGGGTTCACCGCGTGTGTGACCAAGCCGCTCGATCCCGTTGCTCTGGTGGCAACCATCCGCGCGGCGTGTCCGCCGTCGAACGAGTTGCACAGCTCTGCAACCGGTTAACCCGATTCAAAAAACATCTCTATGGGATTGAAACAATTGATGTTTGACGGCTTCAGGTCGCGAGCAATCGGCGCATTACGGGGCGCAGGAGCAGTGGCGTAATGTAGATTGGAAACTGCACCAGCGCGAAGAATATCCATGTGTCGGGCGGAACGGCAGTAGCAAGTGCGCTGATCGCCAGAGCCATGTTGCGGTTGCCGGCGGAAAAGCCGAGCGTCAGTGCCGTCGAAGCGCCAAGACGCCAGAAAATTGCTGCGGTCAACGCCAGAAGGCCAAGATTGAGTGCGAACGCCGCGCCGGTCAGGCCGAGGATGGTACGCGGGTCGCGCCACAGGGCATCGGCCACTCCGTCCATGGCTGCGACGGCGAAGAGCACCATGAAGGCGACGTTCAGGCCGTCGAACACAAGATCGGAGGACACCCGGCGCGCGTCGCCGAGCAGGCGCCGGACCGCCCACGCTGCGATCGCCGCCCCGCCGATCAGGAAGGCGAGGCGGAGCGCGAGTTGTCCGATGGTGATATCGAGTTCAATGTCGAGAATGAATTCGGTGAGCGCCGGCACGGTCAGCGGCGTTATGATCATGCCAAGCAGCAGAACCGCAAGGCTGAGTGTGCCATTGAGGCCGAGAAGCTGCGACATGGCGGGCGACGATACGGTGGACGGTGCCGTGGCGAGCAGGATCAGGGCGAGCGCATACTCCGGGCCGGGCTTTGCGATTGAGAAAGCAATCCAGAACAGAACCGGCACGGCGAGCATTGCCCAGGCAATGCCCAGTATCATCGATCGGGACGTACGCGCTTCTTTCAGTGCATCGCCTGTGTCGATGCGCACCATCGCGATTGTCAGGAGACAGAACACGGAGACCGGAAACAGCGGGCGCACAAGCTCGGCAAGCTGCGGCAGCGCCAGGCCGACGAATATGCTGGCGGCAAGGATCCAGGCGCCGCGCGCTCCAACCCAGGCAAGCAGTTGCACGGCCATCGCGGCTCACATCTTCGATGGCAGATAAGTCGCGATTTGCGGGAACATGGATAGCAACACCACACATACCAGCATGATCACGAACATTGGCGCCGCGGCGCGCGCTATGAAATCGATGTCGCGCCCGGTCATACCCTGAAGCACGAACAGATTGAAGCCAATGGGCGGCGTGATCTGGGCAATCTCGACGACAATCATGAGAAATACGCCGAACCAGATCATATCGAATCCGGCTTGCCGTACCAGCGGTTCGATGACCGCCATGGTGAGCACGATGGACGAGATGCCGTCGAGAAAGCAGCCAAGGATGACGTAAAACACCGTAAGCGCCGCGATCAGCATCCAGGGGCTGAGTTCAAGCGTCACGATCCAGGTCGCCAGCGCGCGCGGAATGCCGGTGAAACCCATGGCGAGCGAGAGAAAGGACGAGCCCGCCAGAATGAAGGCGATCATTGCGGTCGTCTTGGTGGCGCCCAGGAGGCTTTCGCGAAACGACTTCCAGTTGAGCGATTTCTGCGCCCAAGACAGGATCAGCGCACCGACGACGCCGATAACCGCTGCCTCGGTGGCGGTGGCGTAGCCACGGTAGATCGAGATCATCACGCCGCCGATCAGCAGTACCACGGGCAGCAGCTGTTTAAGCGCAACAATCTTCTCCATCCAGCTGTAGCGTTCTTCGTGGCCGGCGTGGCGCTGGCCTGTGATCAGCGACCAGCCGCCGATATAGAGCATGAACAGGAGCGCCAGTGTGATGCCCGGCAGAATGCCGGCAATGAACAGCTTGGCGATCGATTCATTGACCGTGACGCCATAGATGATGAGCGTGATCGAGGGTGGAATAAGGAGCCCCAGCGTTCCGGCGCCGGCCAGCGTTCCGATGATCATGCGTTCGGGATACCCGCGCCGCCTGAGTTCGGGGATCGACATTTTGCCGACGGTTGCAACGGTTGCGGCGGAGGATCCGGAGATCGCCGCGAAAATCGCCGAGCCGGCGATGTTCACATGCAGAAGGCCGCCTGGAAGTCGCTGCATCCATGGCTGTAATCCTCGAAACAGGTTTTCGGAGAGTTTCGTTCGAAACAGTATCTCGCCCATCCAGATGAACAGCGGCAACGCCGCCAGTGTCCAGCTGGAGCCGGCGCTCCAGATGGTCGTCGCCATGGCATCGCCAACGGGCCGCGACGTGAAGAGTTCCATGCCGATGACCGCGACGCCAATGAGGCTCAGCGCGATCCAGATGCCGGTTCCCAGAAACAGGAACAGGATGGCCAGAAAAATGACGACATATCCGATTTCAGCCATGGTCTCAGTGCTCTCTGAGCTGCATATCGGGTGCCGCCTCGACGGATTGCGGATCCATGGTGATCAGCAGCTTGACCAGTGCGTGCGTTACCGCGATGCCGACGAGCGTGGCGCCGATTGCCATGATGAGCTGGGGCATCCAAAGCGGTGTCGCGTCGATGCCCTCGCTTTTCTCGTTGAACTTGTAGGAAACCCAGGTCATGCGCAGGAGAAACCAGGCGAGGTAGCAGGCGAAGAACGCGCCGACTGCGTGGCACCAGATCTCGACGGCAAGCCGCACCTTGCCGCGCAAGGCGGTACGCAGAATGGCGACGCGAATATGGCCGCCCTCCTTGAAAGTGTAGGCGAGGCCGAGAAACGTCGTCGCGGCCAGCGTGTAGCCGGAATAGGCGTTGAGGCCGGGTATGAAGGTGCCTATCAGGCGGGTGACGATGCTTGTAATGACCAGCACAGCCAGCAGCACCATAAAACCGGCCGCGATGTAGCCGCTGATCAGGTAGAGGACGTTCAGCCACCGGTCGAGCCGTTTGAGAAGCGCAGGCATATCGATGTCGCGCCCCCCAAGCGCTGATGACTTCGAAATGAAGCCGATCGGAAGAACTGGAAGTGCCCGCGCGCCCTGGTCGCGCGCGCGGGCTTTGCTGTTCTGTCAGTTGGCGTTGTAGCTGTCGATGACACCCTGGCCCTTGGCGCCGGCGCGCTCAAGCCATTCGTTCATCATCTGCTCGCCGATCGAGCGGAAGTCGCCGGCGAGCTGGTCGCTGGGCGGCTCAACGGTCATGCCGTTCTCCATCAGCTTATCCTTGTACCAGTTGGCCAGTTCCTCAGCCTTTGCCCAGCCCCGCGCTTCAGCGGTTGCGGCGGCTTCGGTAATGATGTTGCGGGTCGCATCGTCAAGACCGTCCCAGGCCTCGAGATTGACGATGACCATGTTCTTCGGCAGCCATGCCTGCGTGTCGTACCAGTATTCGACATGCTCCCAGATCTTGCGGTCATAGCCGGTCGACCCCGACGAGATCATGCTTTCCGCCGTGCCCGTCGAGAAGGCTTGCGTGAGTTCTGCGGCTTCGATCTTGGTCGGAATGGCGCCCATGAGCTCCGCCAGCCTTGAAGTTGCCGCGTTATAGGCGCGGAATTTCAGGCCGTTCATGTCGGCTGCTGAGTTGATCGGAATATTGGCGTAAAGGCCCTGCGGCGGCCACGGCACCGCATAAAGCATTTTCAGACCCTTGACCGCGAGGATCTCATCGATCGCTCCGCGTGACGCGTCGAAAAGCCTGCGTGCGTCGGCGAAACTTGTCGCAAGAAACGGCAGAGCGTCGATTTCGAACATCGGATCTTCATTGCCGAGTGCTGAAATGAGGCGTTCGCCGATCGGCGCCTGGCCGGTGCGCACGGCGCGAAATATTTCGCCGCCCTTGAATAGAGAACCGCCGGGGTGGGCGACGATTTCAAGCTCTCCACCCGTTGCCTCCGTAACGTCCTGGGCGAACTGGGCGGCGTTCTCTGAATGGTAGTTGCTTGCCGCATATGCCAGCGGCATGTCCCAGCGTTCGCCGGCAACCGCGACCTGCGCTGTCAGCGCAAGCCCGGCGGCGAACCCGGCCAGTGTAATCTTGGCGAATTTCATGTTGTTCCTCCCTTTAGAATTGTGCCGGCGATGTTAGAGCACTTTGTGCCGATGTTGAACTGTTTGATGGCGCGGGAGCGAAGCGTCAGCGGGAGTGGCCGTGTGAAAACGTGGCCACCAGGCCGGGGAGGTCGAATACCGGGCACCGGCAGACGCGCGTAATTGCGTTGCGATAGGGAGGAAGATTGGTGCACTCAAGCACCACCGCTCCGAGCCGCGCGCTGCGTGCGCAAAGGCTTCGTGTGGCCTCGACACACTCCTGCTCCGCCCGCTTCAGGTCGAGTGTTTCCAGGTCCTGATGGATTGTCGTGTGAAGAGCGCCACCCTCGGCAATTCCCTCCAGCACAAGACCGTCATGTGCGGGCAGGCTGCTCAGCATGGTGCCGAGTGCCGGCGCGTCGAAGGTGAGAACGCCAATCTGTTGCGCACTGCCAAGAGAGCTTCGCAGAAACGGAATGCAACAAAGCGACGACGTGACAACGGGAACATCGACAGCGTCCGCGATATCGCGCTGATGCCGGTAGAGGAAGCCGCAGCTTGTGGTGATGAGGTCCGCGCCTTCGCCGGCAAGCCGTTTTGCGCCGTCGATGAAGGCGTCGAGAAGCTCGTGATCCAGCGGCTCATGGGCGACGATGCGATCGACCGCCGCACCGCCCACGGTTCGATAGAGCACGTCGCAGTTGAAGGTGGCCGGGTTGCCTATGTCGCCGGGAGGGCGTGGAAACCGGGTTTCCAGCATCAACACGCCGAGCCGGAAAGGCGCGGCAGCGGTGCTGTTACCGGCACGCACGGCCTAGACCGCTTCACGTTCATATGGAATCGTTTGACCGGTATTTCGCGTCTGCTGGCAAGGCACGGATCTCGCTGTGGACTTCCCGTCCACAAGGGAACCGTAACGCAGTCCAGCGGGCGCGAAATGCCGGCCTTCGGTGGGCCAAATCGGCTCACCGGCAGCGTTGCGGCGCTTGCCCGATACACCGCGTCGTGCTTCGCGCCGCGACGCTGCCGGTGATCCGATTTGACCCATCAAACGTTTCCATATGAACATGAAACGGTCTAGAACGCGCGGAATGTGATGATCGTATAGGTGTCCTTGATGCCGTCGAAGCAATGCACACGTTCGTTGACGAAGTGGCCGATGTCCACGTCGTCGTCGACATAGAACTTCGCCAGCAGGTCATAGTCTCCAGCGGTGGAATAAATCTCCGAGGCAACTTCCGAATCCGCGATTTGCGTCGCAACCTGGTAGACCTCGCCAAGCTCGCATTTGATTTGCACAAAGAATGCTTTCACCGGATCGGATTCCTTTTTTGAGCACCTGATCGTAAGCGAACTTGAACGCGCTTCACCGGCGAGGTCAAGGGTCGCCTTGTGCGATGCGTTTGATCAGCGGCGCAGGAATTGCCCGCCCGACCACTGATACCAGACGTAGCCTGGAATGTTCATGTCGCCGTTTGCGTCGAATACGATATCGCCGAGCACCGTCTTGAAGCGGCGGGTGTGCAGCATTTCCGTGACCTTCGCGGGCTCAAGCGTACCGGCGGCAAGGACGGCTTGCGACCACACCTGCACGGCGGCGTACGTGTAGAGCGTAAACCCTTCGGGCTCATATTGCTGCGCGCGGAAGCGGGCAACGACCGGCGCGGCATTGGGTATGCTGCGCGGGTCGAGCACAAACGTGGCAAGTGTGCCTTCGGCGGCGGCGCCGGCGACCTGCCAGAACTCACTTGCCGCCAGCATGTCGCCGCCGATGAGTTGTGGCGTGTAACCTCGCTCATGCGACTGTACAAGCAGGGTGGCCGCCTCAAGATAGTGCCCGCCCAGATACATAACCTCGATGCCTGCCGCGGAGAGCTCCGCCACCAGGTCGGAATAGTCGTTCTGGCCGGGTTCGTATTCGGTGAAAAGCGTCTCCGTGACGCCGCTGGCGTTGAGGCGTGCCTTCATCAACTCCGCCAGGCCCTGACCGTATGCACTGCCATTGTGGAGGATCGCAATGCGCGAGCTGGTAAACCGTGCCGCCAGGAGGTGTGCGGCAAGCTCCGCCTGACGGTCCTCGCGCCCGGCAACGCGGAAGATATAGCGGCCGCCTTCGTCGGTAAGCTTCGGGTCCGTCGAAGCCGGCGTAATCTGGATGATGCTCTCTTCTTCGTAGATCTTCGAGGCAGGGATCGACGCGGCGGAGCAGAAATGCCCGGCGACAAAGAAGATTTCGTCTCCGGGCAGGAAATTCGCGATCGCCACCGCCTGGCGCGGGTCGCAACGGTCGTCCTCAACGGCAAGCGCAACGGTTGAGCCGAGCAGTCCACCGCCGATATTGATGTCTTCAACCGCCTGGACGGCGCCGCGTCGCATCTGTTCGCCGAATTGTTGATACTGTCCCGACATCGGCCCGACAACGGCGATGTTGATGTCGGCCCATGCTGGAACCAGCGGCAGTATCAGAGCAAAAGCAGCTAACGCGGCGGATGCGAATTTCCACATGCAACAATACCTTACGAGCGGTTCGCATCCGCGGTTACCAGGAAGCGGCCGGACCGGGCTCTTCGCCTGATATGTCCGTTCCTCATTCCCCCCGCCGTAAAATGTAGCACGCGGCGGTGCCGGTGCAAGAGGCGGCGGGAGGTATCTGCGACTAATTGTGGATAGGCGCAAGGTGTTTTCCGCCCTGCGCGAAAAATTCCGCCCGGTGCGTAGCCGAATGTGGGGGTCCGGCGCCGGCGGTCAGACCCAGCGTCGGCCCGGCAGGGCGGCGCGGGCCGCTTCGATTATGGCGCGCTGATCGATACGGTGATAGCCGTAAAGATCATCGATCGTACCGGTCTGGCCGAAATGCTCCACGCCAAGCGCGTGAACCTTGTGGCCGTGCACCGCGCCAAGCCATGAGAGCGCTGTGGGATGCCCGTCGGTAACCGTGACAATGCCGGCCTCGCGCGACAGCGGCGCCAGCAGCCGCTCAACATAGGACGGATCGTTCTGTTGCCCATGCTGCTGTGCGGTTTGTCCGGCCTTCCAACCGGCGTTGAGGCGGTCGGCTGATGTTATAGCGAGAAGACCCGCACCGGGAACCTCCTGCAGGATCTTGCCCATGGCCGAGGCGGCTTCAAGCGCCACGACACCTGTATAGACAATGGCAAGCTGGGTCCCGGGTGCTGGTTCGCGCATCCAGTAGCCGCCCTGGATGATGCTTTCGCGCAGATCCGAATCGATTGGGCGTAGCGGCTGGTCGAGCGAACGGGTTGAAAGGCGCAGGTAAACCGAACCGCCATCGCGCTCATGCAGCCAGTCATCGCCGGGGCCGGTATGGCGCGGCTCTCTTTGAATGTACTCAAACGCCCATTGCATGATTACTGCGAGTTCGTCGACGAATGACGGTTCAAACGTGGCGATGCCGTCCTGCGCCATGCCGATCAGCGGTGTGCCGATTGACTGGTGAGCGCCGCCTTCCGGCGCCAGCGTGATGCCCGAGGGCGTGGCCGCGAGAATAAAGCGTGCGTCCTGGTAACAGGCATAGTTCAGCGCATCGAGGCCGCGTTGTATGAACGGGTCGTAGACGGTGCCGACCGGCAGCAGTCGCTCGCCGAAAATATCATGTGCAAGACCGGCGGCGGCGAGCAGGGTGAATAGGTTGTTTTCCGCAATGCCAAGCTCGATGTGCTGGCCGCCCGGTCCCGCCGACCAGCGCTGCGCCGACATCAGCTTGCGGGTTTGAAATACATCCTCGCGATCGTCCTTGGCGAACACACCGCGGCGGTTGACCCAGGGGCCGAGATTGGTCGAGACGGTGACGTCGGGAGAGGTTGTGACGATGCGTTCGGCAAGTTCGCTGTCCTGGCGCGCAATCTGATCGAGGATCTTGCCGAAGCCTTCCTGTGTCGACATGGCGCCGCGGATTTCGGGAACCGTCAGCTCACCGACCGGGATCTGCGGCGCGTGCTGGCGGCGCGGTCCCTTTGAGTTGAAGGGAACTTCGTTCAAAAACGCCTCGATCTCATCGCGGCTGCGTTGCAGGCCGGAATACTTGTCCCATTCTTCGCCTTCCAGCACCTGGCTTTTGTCTCGGAAAACCGCCATCTGGTCGGGCGTCATAAGGCCCGCGTGGTTGTCTTTGTGTCCCGCAAGCGGCAGCCGATGCCCCTTGATCGTGTAGCAGATGAAACAAACTGGGCGGTCGTCGCCGGCGGCGGCGAACGCGTCGAGGACCGTTTCCATGCAATGACCGCCAAGATCGGTCATCAGACCGGCAAGGGCGCCGTCGTTGTAGGTGTCGATGAGCGTCAGGGTATCGCTGTGCTCTGCAAGATCGGAATGTAACTGGGCGCGCCAGGCGCTGCCCCCCTGAAACGTCAGGGCCGCATAGAGCGAATTCGGGCAATCGTCTATCCACGTGCGCAGCGCATCGCCGCCGGGCCGCTCGAAGGCTTCGCGCAATTTTCGCCCATGCTTCAGCGTGACGACATCCCACCCCATGTTCTCGAATGTGGTTTCGAGTTTTGGGAACATTCGGTCGGTAATCACCGCGTCCAGGCTCTGGCGATTGTAGTCGATGATCCACCAGGTGTTGCGAAGGCCGTATTTCCAGCCCTCGATCAGGGCTTCGTAGATATTGCCTTCGTCGAGTTCCGCATCGCCGATGAGCGCGACCATGCGGCCTTCCGGCCAGCCGGACATCCAGCCCTTGGCGCGGATGTAATCCTGCACGATGCTCGCGAAGGAGGTCATCGCGACTCCCATTCCGACCGAGCCGGTGGAAAAGTCGACGTCGTCGACATCCTTCGTGCGCGAGGGATAGGACTGCGCGCCGCCAAGTGCCCGGAACGCTTTCAACTTGTCGAGCGTCTGGTTGCCGAACAGATACTGGATTGCATGGAACACGGGGCTCGCATGCGGCTTAACGGCGACGCGATCCTGCGGCCGCAGTATGGAAAAATAAAGCGCCGTCATGATCGTGGCTATCGAGGCGGAGGAAGCCTGATGACCGCCGACTTTCAGACCGTCGGTGTTCGGCCGCACGTGATTGGCGTTGTGAACAATCTGGGCGGCAAGAAACAGCACCTTGCGCTCAAGGTCTTTCAGCATTTCGAGGGAAGGATATGCAGAGTTTTCGGCGACCGCTGTTTTGGCTGCGCTTTGAGAGGGAGGTGTCATGGGCCGTCTGCTTCCAGTTCTTCAACGTCATAGGCCGCCGCGCGCAGTTCATTGATCAGCCGGTCTAGATGATGCCTGTCCCGGGTTTCAACCTCGAACATCGCATAGGCGCCCCTGGCGGGAAGGTTGGTGAAAATTCTCTGATGCGTCACTTCAACGACATTGGCCTTGTTCTCGGCGAGAATTCGGGTGACGTCGGCAAGCTGCCCCGGGCGGTCCTTAAGGCGCAGCCGCAACCGGGCGAGGCGGCCTTCGCGGGCCAGTTCGCGGGTGAGCACTTCTGCAATCAGGCGAGTGTCGATGTTGCCGCCGGTGAGCGGCAGGCCGACGGTCTTGTTGCGAAAGCGTTCGGGGAACGCGAGCACGGCTGCAAGGCCGGCGGCGCCGGCGCCCTCGCACACCGTCTTCTCGATCGTCAGGAGCAGGCTGACGGCGCTCTCAAGATCGACCTCCGACACCAGCACCATGTCGTCGACAAGCGCCTCTACGAAGGATGTCGTGAGAGTGCCCGGGTTCTTTACGGCAATGCCCTCCGCAAGCGAGTCGCCGCCGCCAAGGTCGGACCCGCCGCGAACGCGCGAGGTCATGGCAGGATACAATTCCGCCTGCACGCCGATAATCTGAATGGAAGGTCTTAACGCCTTGAGCGCACAGGCCATTCCGGAGATCAGACCGCCGCCGCCGACCGGAATGACGATGCAGTCCATGTCCGGCACCTGTTCGTGCATTTCAAGCGCCGTGGTGCCCTGACCGGCGATGATCATCGGATCGTCATAGGGGTGAATGAATGTCAGCCCCCGGTCGCCGGCGAGTTTGCGCGCATGCGCCGCCGACTGCTCCAGGGCCGACCCGGCAAGCACGATCGCCGCGCCATGGGCGCGTGTGCCCTCGACCTTCACCATGGGCGTTGTGTCCGGCATGACGATGGTGGCGGGGATGCCGAGCAGCTTGGCATGATAGGCCACGCCTTGCGCATGATTGCCCGCCGACATGGCGATGACACCTTTTTCGCGCTCGTCCGGAGAGAGGTGATGCAACCGGTTGAGAGCTCCGCGTTCCTTGAACGAGGCGGTGAACTGGAGATTTTCGAACTTCAGCCACAGGTCGGCGCCGGTAATGTTGGAAAGCGTGGTGCTGCGCTCGCACGGCGTGCGCTTGACGTGGCCTTCGATAAGCTTTGCGGCGGCGCGGATGTCTTCGATCCCGACCGGTAATGTCACTGGGTGCGTTTGCGGGGCTTTCGCCATCACCATCTCCTCTGCGCGCGTGACATTAGGGTAATTGATGCGCTATATCTTGCCAAATTTTTCAATAATTTCTCCATTATTGGACGATTCTGCCATTTATCGGATCGAATGAGTGCAAATATGTCGAAATCCGAACTTGACGAGATTGACCGGAAACTGCTGCGTTCGCTGCAGGACAACGGGCGGCTGACCAATCAGGAACTGGCGCAGCATGTCGGGCTGTCGCCGTCACCTTGCCTGCGCCGGCTGCGGCTGTTGGAGAAACGCGGCATCATCAACCGCTACGTGGCGTTGCTCGATCAGAAAAAGGTTGGTTATCCGGTCAGCGTGTTCGTCTCCATCAAACTTGAACGCCAGCGCGAAGATGCGCTGGAGAGTTTCGATGAGGAAATTCGAAAGTGCCCGGAAGTCCTCGAGTGCTACCTCATGACCGGCACGCGCGATTATCTGTTGCGCGTGGTGGCGGAAGATCTCGCCGCTTATGAGCGGTTTCTGAAACAAACGCTTACCCGCATCGATGGCGTTGCCAGCATTGAGTCAAGCTTTGCACTCAACCAGGTGAAATACACGAACGCCCTGCCGATCTGACGGGTCTTCCCTCAGGCAGCCACCACATGGGCGGTGGCGATGTCGACGGTTAGTGTCGCGTGCCGTTCATGCCGTGCGCGTCCGCGCATGAGCACGCGGCGGCAGGCGAGCGTGCAGAAGAGTTCGCCGCCACGCGCCGAGATCTGGCGGGCATGCAGTTCGCTCTTGCCAAGGCGCGCCGCCCAGTAGGGCACCAGCAACGTATGCGCATAGCCGGTGACCGGGTCTTCGGGGATGCCCGATTGGGGCGTGAAATAACGCGAAACGAAATCGCACGTGCCGCCGGGCGCAGTGATGATGATGCCGTCTTCCGGCAGTGCGCCGATCGCCTCGAAATCCGGCACGAAATTGCGCACGGCGGCTTCGCTTGCGAGCCGGCAGACCCAGCTTTGGCCGAGCAGGGTTTCTTCCGGCTCAAGGCCCAGCGCTTGCGCCGGCGCGGATGACGGGGACGGTGCAATGTCGTTTTGCGGAAAGTCGAGCTCGATGAAACCGCCGGTGAGGCGGGCGGTCATCCCGTAATCGAACGCGGAACGGAATTCGTACGTGTCTTTCGATGAGCTCTGTTGCAGCATGTAAACGGATGCAAGCGTTGCATGGCCGCACATGTTGGCTTCGAGCGTCGGCGTGAACCAGCGGATGGCGTATGTTTCGCCGGTGGCGACGACGAAGGCGGTTTCGGGCAGATCGTTGAAGGCGGCTATCGCCTGCATGGCCGGATCGGGAAGCCACTCCTCAAGCAGGCAGACGCCTGCGAGATTGCCGTCAAGGCCATCGCCGACAAAGGCCGCAACGATGTCGTTCTGGATGCGCATGCGTGTTCCGCTCAGTCGACGTTTTCGGCATCCTTGTACATGACCTTGTGGCGCCGCGTCTCGATCCACTCGTCGATTTCGCCGGTTGTCATGAAGTGATCCATGTCGAAACGGTTCCAGTTGACGATGTCGCCGATATCTTTTTTCCAGCGCGTGTAGGGGGCTTTAAGAGGTTCGCCGAAGCACATGATATCGAGGATGGAAATCTCGTCGGGCACACCGAGGATCGGCTTCAGGGCGTTTTGCGCCTTTTCCTGACCGATGGCGGTAATCCACCATACCTGATACCCGAGCGCGGCGGCGGCGAGATGTGCCGACATGGTCGCCGCGGCGACGCTTTGCAGCAGAATCCGTTCAGCGTTTTCGCGGTACATCTCCCCAAGCTCTGAGCCATCGTCTCGAAAGCCCGGAAAGGCGCGCGTCCAGCGGAAGTCGGAAGCCACGACGATGACGCCGGGGGCGGTGGCAATGCCGCGGTAGTCGGGTGTTGGAAACTTCATTTTCTGCTTGGCGCGGAAACGCTGTTCGCTGACGAAGTAGTCGGCGATCTCAGACTTGAGCCCGGGCTCCGTCACGACAATGAAGTGCCACGGTTGCGCGTTCGCGCCGGAGGGGGAATGGCGTGCGGCTTCCAGGATCAGTTCGAAATGCGCGCGCGGAATTTCCGGCCCGGGCTTGAACGCACGGCTTGTGCCACGTGCGCGAACAACCTCCATCAAGGCGTCGTACTGAGGGGTTGTGTCGGTCATGATGCGTGCTCCGTGTCGCCTGCAATTTCGAGCGCGCCCATCAGCCAGTCGCGTTGCGGCGTTGCGCGCATGCGGTCGCTCAGGACGAGATAGTAGCCGCGTTGCGATGTTAACGGGTCATCGCTGAGGGCAACAAGCGCGCCGCGATTCAGGAGATCGTCGACCACGCCGGCCCAGCCAAGCGCGATACCCGCGCCAAGTGTCGCCTCCTGAATGGCGATGCCGTGGTTCGTCACCGTGAATGCAGCGTTGGCGGCCGGTGTGCCGGGGCAGGCGTGCGCGCGCCATTCCTCCCAGGTGAACCAGCGTTCTTCAGGGTCTTCCAGGTGAATGAGCGGGCCGCTTTCGACAAGTTCGCTCGCCGCGCGGTGCCGCCAGACTTCTGCGAGCGCGGGCGCTGCGACCGGTACCACACGCTCGCGCGCGAGAAGAATGGCTTCAAAACCCGGCCAGTCGCCATGGCCGAACAGAACTGCCGCATCGACACTGTCGAATGGGATGTCGGCATCGCGATCGGCAGTCGTCACCCGAAACGCAGGTTTGTTTGGATGGTCGGCGCGGGCGAGCCGCGGAAGCAGCCAGAATGCCGCGATGCCGGAATAGGTTGCCAGGCTCAGAGTACCGTCGCCGGAGCGGTGACGGAGACGTTCGGCACTGTGTACAATCTCCGCAAGTCCCGAAGAGACGGCGATATAGAACTCATCGGCTTCGCGGGTGGGGGAGATACGTGCACCCAGACGTTTAAACAGCTTTGTGCCGAGGTCTTCCTCGAGCACGCGGATCTGGTGCGAGATTGCTGGCTGGCGCACATTCAGTGCCGAGGCAGCTCGGGTAAAGCTCCGCAGGCGGTAGCAGGCTTCAAACGCCACCACGGCGCGCATGGGTGGAAGATTCTTCATATCATTATCAAAATTATTGATACTGCAATTAGAATTACCGGCATTTGCAAGACGGTCAAGCGCGCACATAGTCGATTTTGAATCGACAAGATCACAAGCACCGGATGACAAGCATGGAACCGTGGAAAATCAAGGGAGAATTGATCCTTAATTGCAACTGTACGGTATTTTGTCCGTGTGTTGCCTCGCTTGGGAAACACCCGCCAACGGAGGGGTTTTGCCAGGCGTGGGCCGGAATCAGAATTGATAGTGGCCATTATGCAGAAGAAGACATCTCAGGCCTTAACGTCGGCCTCCTGATCGATATTCCCGGGCCTATGGGCCGCGGTAACTGGAAGGCGGCCGCTTATATCGATGACCGGGCTTCGGATTCCGCCTTTGACGGCCTGACGAAGATCTTCTCCGGGCAGGCCCTCGGTACCACCGGACTGTTCAGCGTACTCGTCAGCGAGTTCCTGTCAGCGGAGCGGGCACCGATCAGCTTCGAAACGGAGGGTAAGAAGCGCCGCCTCGTCGTTGGCAAGATGATCAAGGGCGAAGTCGAGCCAATCGCCGGGCCCGACCCGGAGCGCGATGTGGTTGTCACCAATACCGGCTACTGGATGGGGCCGGACATCACCATCGCACAGGCCAATGTAGGGCGCGTACGGGCGTTTGGCCGGGTATGGAATTTCGAAGGCCGTAGCGCGGAAATCTGCCAGATCGACTGGTCGGGGCCCGCCTAACATGTCGATGCCGCTGTTGTCGCGTTCAAGGCGCGTGCGCCCGACGCCGTTTTCGAAGCGTGTCGATGCCGCGGGCGTCAAGGCGTATTCGGTCTACAATCACATGTTGCTGCCGACGGTCTTTGAGAGTGCCGAAGCGGATTATCATCACCTGAAGCGCCACGTGCAGGTGTGGGACGTGTCCTGTGAGCGTCAGGTTGAACTCGCCGGCGCCGATGCGGCGCGGCTGGTGCAGATGTTGACGCCGCGTGATTTCTCCAAGGTGGCCGTCGGCCAGTGCCTCTATACGCCGATGGTGGATGAGACTGGCGGCATGCTCAACGATCCGGTGACGCTGAAGCTTGACGAAGACCGTTACTGGGTGTCCATCGCCGATTCCGATCTTCTGTTCTGGGTCAAGGGGCTGGCGCAGGGCATGGCGCTGGACGTTGCCGTCTTCGAACCGGACGTTTCGCCTCTGGCTGTTCAGGGTCCCAGGTCTGACGATCTGATGGCGCGGGTGTTCGGAGAAGCGGTTCGCGGCATCCGGTTTTTCCGCTACGAACTACTGCCCTTCCAGGGCCATGACTTTGTTGTTGCCCGGTCCGGCTATTCGAAGCAGGGCGGGTTTGAAATCTATGTGGATGGTACCGAGCGGGGCGAACCGTTGTGGGATGCCCTGATGTCGGCTGGCGAGGATCTCGATGTGCGTGCGGGCGGCCCGAGCGCGACGGAGCGCATTGAAGCCGGGCTGTTGTCCTATGGCAACGATATGACTCTCGATAACACCCCGCACGAGTGCGGTCTTGGCCGGTTCTGCCAGACGGCAGACGCGGTCGACTGCGTAGGACGGGACGCGCTCTTGACGGTAATCGCCGAGGGACCGCAACGCCAGATCCGCTCGCTTGCCATCGAGGGAGAGGCGGTGCCGCCGTGCATCGAGCCCTGGCCGGTAACGGTAAATGGAGAGCACGCCGGGCAGGTGACCTCCGCGGCCTGGTCGTTCGACTTCGAATGCAACGCCGCGCTGGGGATGATCGAGCACGAGTACTGGGAACCGGGCACGCAGATCATGGTCGACGCACCGGACGGGCAGCGCGTCGCAAAGGTGATGGCGGGGGCTTTTATCTGATCCGCCGCCACAATCCATTGACCTCGGCACCGCCTTGTGCGTATCACCTCGGGTCGGTTCAGGGCTTGGGAGTTTGTTGGATGGCGTGCGTAGCGAAGATTGTAGCGGTGGGGCTTGCCGCACTGGCGCTGACGGCCTGCCAGACGTCCGGGAGCAGTCCCTATCAGGTCAACGGTGTGGCGCACACCGAACCGGTGGAGTTCAACGGCCAGCGTTACGCGGTGACCTTTGAGTACTCCGATGCGCTTTCAGGTTATGACATTCAGGTGAACCGGCGCTCCAAGCCCCTCACCGGCGGCGACGGCGACCGCGGCAACTCCATACAGGTCGCAACTTCGGCGATTACCCATTTTGCCTGCGCGAGCGGCCAGAAGGCGCGCATTGTCGATGGCACCGCGGCTTTCGGGGCGCCAACGTGGCGGCTGCAGGCAAAGTGCTCATGACAGCGCTGCGTGCTTCAACGGCGCGTCCGCTTTCCTCGCCGTCGTAAAGCTCAATCCATGGTCGTCAGCCAGGTGCATCATGGAGCGCTCGGCGATGGCTGAGATGGTGAGCGACGGGTTGACGCCGAGCGAGGTCGGCACCGCCGCGCCGTCGCACACGTAGAGCCCTTCAAGGTTCTCACCACTGGCGCTTTGAACGGCCAAAACTATATCTCTAACGTTGTTCTCAAAGGGTTGTCTGATCAACTCTCAACGTGGCTATCCCCGCTGATTGGTGGGCAGATATGATGTTTGTGCCCGTCTGAATGTTAGGTGGTAATAGACTTCCAACCGGAACTCGAAAGCTTGCACACGTGCGTTACGGGATTCACCAAGCGGAAAGCTCAGTAATCCGGAAAATGCAATCGTAATTGAAAATTTGTACTTTTTTTGCAAATATGTGCGTTAAATCGCAATATTTTCCGGGCAATGGGAGAGAAACATTGCTGTTACGTTTTGGAATTGAGAATTTTTTGTCCATCAACAAGCGGCAGGAAATGTCGCTAATTGCTTCTTCACTAAGAGACGACGAAAGTGGTCTAATTCAATGCCCTGCGGTGCCAAGTAGCAGATTGGTGCCAGCTGCTGTGATTTATGGAGCCAATGCATCGGGCAAGAGCAATATAGTTTCGGCCTTTCGCTGGCTTCAGTACTCAGTTAGGCAATCACATCGCGCTGGTGACCCTGAAGGTGGTGTCCCTAGGGAGTACTTTGCTCTTGATCCTCAGATGGAGCAAAAGCCAACGTCGGTTGACATCGATTTCGTTATGAATGGTGTACGGTATCACTACGGTTTCGAAGCCACCAACGAGATCTTTTCGTCTGAGTGGCTCTATTGGTTTCCCAAAGGCAGGCGCCAAACATTGTTTGAGCGTGAAGGCGAGCAAAACATTACATTTGGGCGCGTGCTGGCTGGCCGCAACAAAGTGATAGCTGACCTAACGCGCCCAAATAGTTTGTTTGTTTCTGCGGCCACACAAAACGATCATGAGATTCTGTCCAAAGTTAGTGCTTATATCTCAGCGATTAAATTTCACACAACAATTTCTGTGGCACCAGGAATGATATGGTCAAAGTTTTCCGATGAAGAAGTTGATCAACGAGCTATCGAGTTTCTGAAGCGCATAGGTACTGGTATAGTTGACTACAGAAAAACTGAGAATAAAATGACCGATGAAATGAAAACTCTGGAAGAGGGTGTCATCGAATTGATTGGTCGCATTTCGAAAGATGCAGACACAAGTAAGCTGAAGAGAGGTAGTGAGATAACTTCTATAGAACTTGCTCATTCTCGCACAGATGGCGAGAGCATTTATTTTGAACTCGAAAGAGAAAGCGCTGGAACTCGTCGGCTATTAGTATTGCTAAGTTCAATTTATAAAGCCCTTGATAATGGAACGCCTATCGTAATTGATGAGCTAGATGCCAGTCTGCATACGCAAGCTTGTGAGGGGATCATCGGGCTTTTTTCCAATCCGGATTCAAACAAAAAGGGTGCCCAATTAATTGCGACTACGCATGACACGAACTTGATGCAATCAGATTTACTCCGTCGTGATCAAGTGTATTTCACCGAAAAAGATGCTGTCGGTGCCACGCATTTGTATGCGCTGTCAGATATTCGCACTCGCAAGAGCGATAACTTTGAGAAAGGGTATCTCCAAGGGCGTTATGGCGCCGTTCCACTAACGGGTTCCGTTGCAGAACTAGTTGCCGAAGGGTGAAACATGCCTAGGCGATCGCGTCGACAAACTCCATCATTGAAGCGACGCAAAGGTGGTCGTGAGCCCAAACGCAAGTTCGTGCTGTTTTGTGAAGGACAGAGTACGGAACCGGATTACTTCAAATCGCTCAGAGTGCAGGTTAGAGGCGCGCTGATAGAGATTGAAATAGTTCCTGGTGCGGGTGTGCCCTATACGATTGCCAAGGCCGCCAGCAAAGAGGCAAAGAATAGGGGGCTGGCCAAGGGCAGTCGAAAAAAGCTAGATTCATATGAAAAGCAGGATGAGGTTTGGGCTGTCTTCGACCGAGATCAGCATCCAAACTACACCAATGCAGTCCAAAAGTGCATGGCCAGTGGTGTTGGCGTTGCCCGATCTAATCCTTGCTTTGAGGTATCGCTTATTCTGCATTTTTGCGACTATCACAAGCCGGATGATCGTCACGGCGTGCAGTGTTTACTCAAACAGCTCTGTGACGACTATGATCCAAAAGGGCGGAAAACTACGAACTGTGATCTGCTGATAGAGTCACTTGAACTCGCCGAAAATCGTGCTGTCGGGCAATTAAGTCAAAGAAAGGAGGAAGGTAGCGCGTATGGTGCCCCATCTACCACGGTGTTCCAACTGACGCGTTCGATACGCGAAGCTGCCAAAATTCGAAATGATTCTTCTGCCGACTAAGACGTCATTTTTTGGCGTGCCTCAAAGGCCTGCCCGCCTTCTTCTTCGTCGTAAAGCTCAATCCATGGTCTTCAGCCAGATGCATCATGGCGCGCTCGGCGATGGCTGAGATGGTGAGCGACGGGTTGACGCCGAGCGATGTCGGCACCGCCGCGCCATCGCACACGAAAAGTCCTTCAAGGCTCTCGCTATCGCCGCCGAAGACGCGGCATTTGTGATCGATGGCGCCTGTGTCTGTATCGTCGCCCATGCCGCAGCCGCCGAGCGGATGCACTGAAATCAGATTGCGCCCAAGCACCGGGCTCCACATCGGGTTGTCCACATAAGTGCCGCCGGTGGCTGCGGTGGCACGTTGCAGGAGAGTGGAGATGCGCTTGAAAACGAGCTGGTCGCCAGCGTCGGGCCAGGCAATGGAAAGCCGTTCGCCATCAAGCTCCATGCGACCTTCGGCGCTGTCATGCGCCATGACGAGAAAGGTCTGGGTGTTGTGCACCGCGCCCACATAGGCGCCCTTGAAGAGGCTTGCCCAGCCTCGCTTGTATTCCTCAAACCAGTCGCCGGCGTCGGTGTCGGTGCCGAACATCGGCCCGACGCTTTTCATGATCGCCGGCAGGATCGGCGCCAGAACGCTCGGGATTGCGCCTTCCTGAACCACCATTCCCTGAGG
Source organism: Hyphomicrobiales bacterium (assembly GCA_021775755.1). Taxonomy (GTDB): domain Bacteria; phylum Pseudomonadota; class Alphaproteobacteria; order Rhizobiales; family JAJFHB01; genus JAJFHE01. Next base: position 86,333 of record JAJFHE010000059.1, read on the forward strand.
CAGGGGTTTGCGGTTGCGCAGGTCGATGAGGCCGGCGATCACCGGACCGACGGGCGGCGTCTCGACCGAGGGCGGATGGCCGACGCCGACGCCGTTGATCGCAATGTCGTTGTTGTAGCCGAACGCGATGACGTCGCCATTGCCGGAAAAACCGTGACCGACACGCGGCGATACGGCGAGTCCCGCCGCCTTGGAGCGCAGCAGGATTTCCGTTGAGCCAAGCGTGCCGGCGCCCAGTACGACGATTTTTGCATCGATCGTGCGGGTGCCGCCCTGCGGCGTGCCGTCTTCTGGATCGAGTTCCTCAAGCGCGACTTTCCAGGCGCCGCCTTCGCGCATCAGGTAACGCACCGCGGTCTGGGTGAAGATTTCCGCGCCGTGGTCGGCGGCGTCCGGGAGGTAGTTCAACGCGGTGGTGTTCTTGGCGCCGACATTGCAGCCCGAGCAGCAATCGCCGCAGAGCGTGCAGGCCGGCTGCACGACGCCCGCCGCATTGCCGTTTTCGGCGTCTTCGTCGAACGTCACGGAAATTGGCGGGCGTATGCACCGGGCGCCAAGCGCGCGCGTCTGCGTGCGGAACGCCGACAGTTTCTTCAAAGACGGCCGGGAGCGCGGGTAGGCAACGGGCTGCAGCATGTGCGCGGCGCGGGCGTAGCCTTCTTCCAGTGTTGTCGTTACTTCCGCCCGCAATCCTTCCGGCCATCTTGCATCCTGGAACACGCGCGGATCCGGTTTGAGCATGACATTACCGTTGATCAAAGACGTGCCGCCGAGCCCGCAACCGACCATGACGGAGATGTCGGGATTGACGCGCATGTCGAACAGACCGAGCTTCGAGCCGAGCGCGCCCATGCCCGACGTGATCTGAAACTCCTGCGTTGCATCGCCAAGCGTGCGCGGAAACGCACCCACAGGGATCTCGCGGCCGCGTTCAAGCACCGCCACGCCCAACCCCATGCGCGCGAGGCGCGAGGCGGCGATGCCGGCGCCATAGCCTGAGCCGACGACAACGGCATCGTAGGATTTCTTCAACGTCTTCAGGGGACGCGACAGGGGTTTCATGCACCAGGGCTCCTCAGGAAATCACAATGGGCGTTTCGATGGGTTCGGCTCTCGACGCCGGCACGTCGTGTCCGGTGGGCAGGGTGCGCGAGGCGCGCTCGATCTTCATCGGGTGCACATGCAGGCGGCCTTCGGCATCGATCCGCAGACGCAGGAAATTGTTGAAATCGGCAATGCGCAGTGCCGAGAAGCAATTGGTCCACTGAAGCCCCAAGACGTTGAGCGCAAAGATCAGATAAAGCCCGATGACAAGGCCGCCGAGGAGGCCGCCAAGCACCACCATGAGGCCCAAAAAGATCAGAAATGCGGCGCCCAGCTGATCGTCGAAATGCGGGCTCACCCAGTGAGCGACCTGAACCGCGACACAGAACGCGGCGATGAGCGCGGTGAAATGGAGCAGCGTGTGGGCCGTGCCGAGCGCAATGGAAAGCCAGCGGTTGTTGCTGAGATTGAGATTTATGAGGCCGATATAGACGATGAGCACGACAATCGCGAATTCCGGGCTCTTGGGGATGGTCTGGAAGAACCGGGCGAGCGCATCCCCGATCGAACTGTGTCCCGCCATCATGGCAATGAAGGCGTCGCTCAGGGATGTCTTGGCGGATTCCTGGCGGGTTTCGAGGAACCACGCGAGAAATGCGTAAACAACGCCGATCAGGGCGGCGAAGTCCCAGTTGATGAACGGAAACAGAAGGTTTTTGTAAGTGAGCGCCCGCGACACGCGTTTTTCCGGATAGGCGGCGGCGAGCGAAAACGAGTTGCGCCCGCCATTTCCATCGTCGATGCCGACGCTCTCGGGCAGCTTGTGGGTCGGGTGCTGGAAGGCGCCGCCGCCGCCGGCGGTGATGAGGACCGGCCCGAGATCGTTTGGTTCGTAGCGGCTGTAATGGTGCAGGTCGCCGGAAAGGGCGAGACGGATATCGGCACCGCCTGCGGTGAGAATTTCGGCGATCTCGTAGTAATTGTCGAGGGCGTCGGGCGAGCGGGTTTTCTCGAACACCCAGCCGGGTTGCGGTGCGCACAGGATAACGCGGTCATCGGGTTGCATCAGCTCTTGCGAGATCTGCGTGAAGTAATCGACCTGGGCGGGGTTCAGATCGGCGGCGAGCTGAATATCGACGCCGCAGATCCACCAGCGCTGAGGCAGCTGGAGCGCGAAGTAGCTGCGTGGCTGACGGGTGCGCCAGCAGCCCACGGGGCGTCCCCGGCTGCCCTTGCAGAAGATCGTCGTGAATGCCTTCAACCCGTCATACCAGTCGTGATTGCCGGGCACGGCGAAGAGGTCGGCGGCAAACCCGCCGTGTTTCTTGCAGGCTGCCTCGTAAGGCGCAATGAGACGCTCCTCATAGGCCTGTACGGAAGGATCGGGATAAACCTCATCGCCGCCCATGATAAGGACCTGGCCGCGCGGCAGATCTCCACCCGATGTGGCGATGGTCTCGCGTGCGAGTTCTGACGCCACCGAATGGGTGGAGTGCCAGCCATCTCCGAGATCGGCGACATAGTCGAGCCAGAAGTCGCCATCGACGGCGGCGTCCGAGTAGTCGAAGGCGCCGAGCATCTCGTCATCGCCAATCGGGTCGAGAGCCGCCTGGACTTCGCGGTAATCTGCGATCTGGCCGACCACCGTGGCGCTGGCCACGTGCAGTCCGGTGCGCAGCATCTGGCGCGGGTTGTACCAGCGCACCATGTCGTGGCGGACCCGCTGTTGGCTCTGCGGGTTCAGCTGTTCGCTCAGCTCCGCCATAAAAGAATCGCCCGGCCGTTATTGTTGCATTTGAGCGATTGAAACAGTAACGATGGGCCGGCGCCAGACAAGAATGCGTTATTCTGCGGCTTCACTGCGCGCCAGGAAACCGCCGGACTGGCGCTCCCAAAGACTGGCATACAATCCGGCGCGGGAAATCAGCTCTTCATGTGTGCCCTGTTCGATGATGTGGCCCTGGTCCATCACGATCAAGCGGTCCATGGCGGCAATGGTTGATAGCCGGTGCGCAATGGCGATCACCGTCTTGCCGTCCATGAGGTTTGCCAGACTTTCCTGGATCGCCGCCTCGACCTCTGAATCGAGCGCGCTCGTCGCCTCGTCGAGAACGAGGACCGGTGCGTCCTTCAACAGCACGCGCGCAATGGCGACGCGCTGGCGCTGGCCGCCGGACAGCTTGATGCCGCGCTCGCCAACCTGGGCGTCATAGCCGCGGTTGCCCTTCATGTCCTCAAGGTCGCCGATGAAATCGTGCGCGTGCGCCCGCTTCGCCGCGGTGATGACATCGTCCCTGGTCGCATCCGGGTTGCCGTAGCGGATGTTTTCGATGACGGATCGGTGGAGCAGCGAGGTGTCCTGCGTCACCATACCGATATTGGCGCGCAAACTGTCCTGGGTGACATGCGCGATGTTCTGGCCGTCGATCAGAATTTGGCCGTCGTCGAGATCGTAGAACCTGAGCAGCAGGCTAACGAGCGTCGACTTGCCGGCGCCGGAGCGCCCGACCAGCCCGACCTTTTCGCCCGGCGCGATGTCGAGCGACAGCCCGGCGATCACACCGTCGTTAACGTCTTCGCGGTCCTTGCCGTAGTTGAAGCGCAGGTTGCGGTATTCGATGCGCCCCCGGGAGACTTCAAGAGTGCCGGCGTCCGGCGCATCGACGATCTCGCGATCGCGGGCAATCGTGTTGATGCCGTCCTGCACGACACCGATATTTTCAAACAGCGCCCACGTCTCCCACAAAATGTATTGCGACATACCCTGCAGCCTGAGCACCAGTCCGACGGCAAACGCGATGGCGCCGGTGGTGACCGCCTCGATCGACCACAGATAAATCGACAGCGCGGCGACGGAGAACAAGAGGATCGCGTTGAGCGTGTTGAGCGTCACCGTCAGCAGTGTCGACAGGCGCATCTGCCTGTAGACATTGTCGAGAAAGGCCTCCAGCCCCTCGCGCGCATAGCGGTCCTCGCGGTCGGCATGGGCGAACATCTTGACCGTTGAAATATTGGTGTAGCTGTCGACGACCCTACCGGTCACCAGCGAGCGCACGTCGGCCTGCTCCATGGAGATGTGCTTGAGCTTCGGGACAAAGTAGCGAAGCACCACGAGATAGGCGCTGAGCCAGATGATCATCGGTGCGGTGAGGCGCAGATCGCTTGTTGCGAAAAGCACCATTGCGGCGGTGAAATAGACGCCGACATACAACATCACCTCGGTGACTTTCATGACCGTGTCGCGCACCCCTATAGAGGTCTGCATGACCTTGGTGGCGACGCGGCCGGCAAAATCGTTCTGGAAGAACTCCATCGACTGGCGCAGCACATAGCGGTGCGCCTGCCAGCGCGTGCGCATGGCGAAATTGCCGAGCAGGCCCTGATGTACCGCCGTTTCGTAGAGCAGCTTGACGAAGGGCAGGGCGACGAGCACGAGCACGCTCATCGCCACGAGCCAGGTCTTGTGTTCCTGCCAGAAGGTTGAGCGATCAGCCTCCGTCAGCCAGTCGACAAGCGAGCCGACAAAGGCAAATAGCGACACTTCAATGAGCGCGATGGTGACCGCGAGCACCGAGCTTGCCAGAAGCGTCGGCCAGAACGGCTTTGCGTAGTGGACGATGAAGGCAAGCAGCGTCTCGGGCGGTTTTTCCGGTGGTGCATCCGGAAACACCTCATTGCGTGCTTCGAACCATTTGAACAGGGCGTTGATCATGTGCTCCAACCGGCGGATATCGGGCATGCGGGGTGCGGCCGGGCAGAGCGCGGAGGCGCTCGAAAAACTACCTTGATAAGAGCTGACGGGCCGCCCGTCAGTCCAAGGCTACAGCGACGCAAATCATCACAGCGTCTCCCTCAAGTTGAACGGGCGCGTTATAGCGCACGGGGTGAGGAACGGAAAGGGGTGGGGATGATCATTAAAGCGCGAATTGCTTGGTTCTCGGAAAGGTGGCGTAAATCCTTCACAGATACAATCGGTGCTGAACTGGTATCGGGGTCTAACGGTTTATGTTCCAACTACCCTACAGTCGGCACGTTGTTCTCTTCCTTTTTGCAATTGTTGTTTGCGGAGTTGCATGGGTTCTGGTATGGCCACGCGGTTCACTGGAACCTTTCGATCAACCGGCCATGGCCGCGTCAGTGCGGGCCGGGTTCAACCTTTGCCAGACACGCCCCGGACTTCCATACGTGGCGCGGGCGAAGCCGAAAATGGTTCAAGCGCAGTCGTGTGCTGTGTTGGAGAGAGGACTATTGTTGGTGTTGGATCTTGAGAAAGCCGTCGAAGATGCCGACGCAGACTTTCGAAATGGCGCATTCAGGCCTGTCGGAAGGGCAGGTGTGAGCGGTCGTGGCGTTGTTGTTCCGGGATTGGAGTGCGCATCGAACAGTCTCCGCAACGCGGTTTACGACGCATCCTGCCTGTTTGTTTTTCCGCACAACTGCACCGACTTTGACGCATACGCAAGGTCGTACAACACTTCCTTCTTGCAAAGGTCGGCTGACAGCGATCGGGAATGTTGATTTCCCGCCGCTCTTGCGGTGCCGGAAAAATTTCACATATAGATGTTTGTGAAATATATTTGTAATATAGCTGTGCGGTGGCACGATGCATGTTCGTGACTTCCGATACTCGGTGCGAACGGTGCGAACGGTGTGAAAGGAGCCAGCTATGTCCGACGTAACCATCAGACAAACAGCCGTCTCAAGATTGGTTGCGGGGTTGAAGGAATATGGCGGCCTCAAGGGCCGGGACATCGCAAACATTCTCGGTGTCTCGCCGCCGACGGTCTCGCGCTGGAGCAAGGGCGAGGGCGGACCGACGATTGACAAGCAAACCGTTATCGCCGAGCTGCGTTGGGTGGCCGAACGCCTGTCCGATTTCTATGAACCCGATGAAGTGAGGCTCTGGCTGCAATCGCCGCATCCCCAGCTTGATGGCCAGCGGCCCTATGATCTCGTGAACGCGGGGCGCACGGGCGAAGTTCTCGAAGTGATCGAACGGCTGGACAGCGGGGTCTATCTCTGAAATGTCCGGGCGCCGCCGGTTTCACGACGACCGTTTGCTGGATGCGCTCGATGAGCTTGACGGCGAGATCTTTGAGGGCACGATCTGGCGCGTTGCTAGAGAAGGCCGTTCCGTGTTCGATGGCTCGCGCGGCGCGGGCCGCTGGAACCCGTCCGATCTCAGTGTGCTTTACGGGTCCCTGGAAGCTGACGGAGCGCTGTCCGAAATCTACTTTCACCTGAGCCGCGGACAGTCCGTGTTCCCGTCGCGAATGAAGCACGTGCTCTATGAACTCGCCATCGCGACCGAGCGGACGCTTGTACTGGCGGACATGAGCGATCTCGTGGCATTGGGGGTGGAGGCGGCGGAGTACCGGAACATTCTTTATGGCCGCACGCAGGAAATTGCCGATGCGGCGGCGTTCATGGGCTTCGATGGCGTTATCTCGCCCAGTGCGCGTTATGACTGCCGAAATATCGTGCTGTTCCTGGATACCTTCAGTTTGGAGAGCGTCGAGATTGTTTCGGAATCACCTGTCGACTGGATGGAATGGCGCTCGGCGAACCGCGCGGGAAGCAAGTAGAGTTGCGCGCGCTCCCTTCACCTTGACTCAAGAGATCGTAAAACACTTGGGATGGCGGACAATGTGAACCGGCTGCGATAAGATTGACGCTTCGCAGAAGCCGGACAAAGGGAATGACATGTCCAGAACAACAGCGAAACTGAATCAACATGGCCTCGTGCTGCCCGCGCCGCTCAAGGTGCCCGACGGCTTCACGCTGCCGTTCCCCTGGGTCAGCACCCGCGGCGATCGTGTGTTCGTGTCGGGCCATGCGCCGCAGGACGAGGATGGTTCCGTCTCGCATCCGCGCGGTCAGGTGGGGGCGGAGGTTTCCGTCGAGGAGGGTTATGAGCTTGCGCGCAAAACGGCCCTGTCGATCCTTGCAAGCCTTGAGCGCGAGCTCAGCGACCTTGACCGCATCACCGGCTGGGCGCGTGTCTTTGGCATGGTCAACTCAGCGCCCGGTTTCGACAAGCAGCCGCTGGTGATCAACGGATTTTCCGACGTCATCCTCGATGTGTTCGGGGCCGATGTCGGCCGCCACGCGCGCTCCGCAGTTGGAATGGCGGGGCTGCCGTTCAAGATTGCGGTCGAGATCGAAGCGGAAGTTCTGATTGCGGAATAGGGTGGGGGCCATGACGCGTTCTCAAACTTCCTTCATCTCCGCGCTCAGCGCGTTGAAAGGCTATGTGGCAGCGTTCGAGCAGCGGGACCTCGACGGCGTCTGCGCCCTCTTTGGCGAGCAGGCGGTGGCCGAGATTCCGATGCTGAAGCCCAATCCACTGACGGGCATAGGCGCTATCCGCGAGGGACATGCACTCGCCTTCGAGGCGCTGGAAGAAGTGAACTTCGCCCTTGCTCCACCAGCAGAGAGTAATGGCCATGCAATGGCGGAGGGCGTACTGCGCACGACGCGCGTGACGGGCGAGCGCGAAACGCACCACATCGCCGTCGTCGCGGAAATCGATGGCGGCTGTCTACAGCGGCTCAGCCTTTACTGCGATGAACGAAACATATTGCTCTGGTCGGACAAGTCCGGCGCCTGAACCGGTCATTTGCCACTTCGGGACTTTGCCGCCAGAATAGCTGTCAGGGGGCAGGGAGAGCAGGGGCGACAATGGGGCCGGGCGTACAGGGCCGCGAAAACGTCCACGCCAGGTGGGCGGATGACGCATTTCTCGACGGCCTGCGTCTACAGGGCGATGCGTTTGCCGATGCGTGTTTTGCCGCCCTGACACACAACATGGACGGTACGGGGTTTGCCGGTTTGTTCCGGCAACTCAACGCCAACGACCGGCCGCTGCCTGACGATGTGCCTGTGCCGCTGCGGAATTACCTTGCCGCCGCGCAGCGCCTGCCGCTGGTTGACGGCAAGGAGGTGGACCGGGAGCGCCTGCGGCGTGGCCAGCAGGTCTTCATGCGCCATCTCTTCCCCGCCACCATGATGCTGCTCGCCAAGGCCCTGCCGGAAGGCTATGCGTCACCGGGCCTGTCGAAGATACTCGATCTCTCCGACAATATTTCAAAACGCCCTTACCGGCGGCTTCTCGGCGTTCTGCAGATGATCGTCAATGTGTGCGCCGTCGGCGGCTTCGAGACGGGCGGCAAGGCGCTTGTCACCATTCCGAAAGTGCGCCTGCTTCATGCGGGCGTGCGCCATGTGGTGCGCAAGCATATGCCGGAGTTCGAGCCGCGTTACGGCGTCCCGGTAAATCTTGAAGACATGCTCGCCACCATGATGGGATTCTCGCTGCTTGTGGTGGATGGGCTGAAAACCCTGCGGATCGACCTCTCGGACGCCCAGTGCGAGGATTACTTCTATCTCTGGCGCGTCTGTGCGCAGATGTCGGGGCTGCATCCGAAAGACGAGCCGGATTCCAGCGCCTTCATGCCGGAGAATCTACATGCCGCGCGGACGTTCTACGCCGCCTACTGCAAGCGCAATATGGTGCCGGCCGCAGAAAACCCCGAGGGCGTGCGTCTGGCGCGCTCGACCCTTGCCATGTGGAACGATGTGCTGCTGCCGCAGACACCGCTGCGGCGCCTGGGCTTCAAGGTGGTGCCGCGCGTCTATATGGAAGAACTGATCGGGCGCGAGCGCTGCCTTGCGGTGGGGGTCAGGCCCGTGAGGTTTCTGCTTGTGACGAAGTGGGGACTGAAGCGTTTGCCGGTGGTGTGGACGAAACTCTGGCGCACCGCCGACCGCTTCGACCGTTCCGCCTCGTTCCACGACAATGTCAGCCGCATGTTTCTGCAACGACTGATCGTGCGCGAGTTCGGCGACGAGGTCACCTTCATGGTGCCCGACAGTCTTGAAGCCCTGCAGCAGCTGGCGCAGGGCGAAGGCAACTAAAAGGCGGTGTCGCAGAAAGTTCTGCTATGCCATTGTTTAACGGCGTAAAATCATAATGGAGGACGCGATGAAGCGGTTGGCAAAGGCAAGAGAAACAAGGCCGTATCAATGCCGGGCTTGTTCGTTTGTGACGATTCTTGCGGTTATGATCGCCCTGGCTGCCTCATCTTCCGTGCGTGCAGCGGATAATTCGGGAAACCTTGAAGCCGTACAGTGGATGGAAAACCTGCTGATCACGGAGAAGAACGACCTACTGGCGCAAACGCAGGACCAAAGCCTCATTTTTCTGGAAACCCCGGAAGGCTCAATACTGATCTTCGAGCGGGCAGCAGTACTTCGCATGGTCGACAGGGCTGCGTTTCTCTCAACAAGCGGTCTCCTGGGTAAAGACATCATCAAATTACTACCGAAAAAATACAGGAATCTGATACGCGGCCTGGATAAATACGGGCTGTGGAATGCAGATATGGCTGCGGGCACTGCCATGGCGGCAATAGAAAGAGTGTCCGAAGAGGCGCGGGCGGCGGCGCGGCGGCGCGTCCTCGCCGAGTACGACCCCCTCATTGCGGAGGTTCAGCGCCTTGCGGAGGATCTGTTGCGCCCTTCGCCGGAAGGTGCGCAGCCAAGCCCCGAGGGAGGCACCGAACCGGGCTCTCCTTCTTCAGGTGTTGCGGAGTTACCGGAACTGCCTTTTTCCATCCCCTCGGGCGGCAGGGTTCTGTATCCGTCGAAATGGTGCGATCCGACCGGCACCGGTCAATTTGCAGGCCGGGTGACCGCAACATACATCGCCTGTCCGAGCTGCGTCGACGGAGCCAATGCTTGCCCTGAAAACTGGAACAAGCCCCTCACGGACAGTGCCACTGGGCTGTATATGTGTTGGAGATGCCCCGGCGACAAAGGAAAACACGGAGGATGTTGCTACAATTAGGCCGAAGCAGAAGTTGGATTGAGTGGTTGATCGCGCGCGCGGCGCCTTACGAAACCTTCTCACGCTTTGCGGCCGCACCTTTCACAAGGGCTTCTCGCAGAAGTTCGATCTTCGACCGCTTTACCACCTTGCTTCCGGCCAGGGGTGCGCAGCGCTCCGGCGCTTCGCGGCCTTCGCCTGGATAAAGGCGTTCGAACTCGGCGAAGTTCGAAAAGTTTTCGCGCCGTTCCGCGTCCGCATAAAGGCTTTCGGCCGGTGCGCCGTCGGCAATCAGAATTTCATGATGCTCAAGCTCAATGTGGAAGTAGAGCAGATAGGCGGTATCGATGCTTGCATCCGAAATGATCGTGTCACCGTTGACGATGTCCTTGGCGCAGTGAAGCTCGCCATCGATCAGAAGCGCATGGTTCGGTGAAACGAGCAGGTCGCGATGCGGAATTTCTTCGCCCAGTGCCCCGTGTTTGATGCGAACGGGCAGCACGTGCTCGGGCCAGTTGTCTACGGAGCGCTTGAAACCCATGCGGCCGATCCATTTGATCGGAAATGCCGCGCCGGACGCGGCCGTTACTTTGTCACCGATTTGGAGTGTCTCGATTTTCTTTTCGCCATCGGGCGTCAGAATGTTCGTGCCCAACAAAAAACACACTACGGGCGATGTCATCGACTTAACCCCTTCCCCTGTTCTTTTGGTGCGCAAATGCCGTGGCGACACCTTAATTATTGGCAATCATACGAATTTTCAGGCGCCGCCACAAGGTGAATGCGTTGTGAGTTGTGGACACAAAAACCTATTTGGATCACGTTGAGATTTTGGCAAACGGCTCCGGTGCGGCCAGCATGACGATAACAGGCAGGGTTGCAAAGTTGTTGGACCGCAGCCGCAAGGCAATCCTGGCGCTCAAGGGCGTGCGATTGCCGCCGGGCGAGCTCGATGGTTCTGATGAGGGCATGTTCCACGACCGGCTGTTCCTGACCCGGAAAACGTGCGAACTGGGGCCCATCTTCAAGCTTGCGTGGCATGGCGCCCATCTCACCTGCATCGCCGGACACGTGCGCGGTTTGCGCTTCCTGAACGAGCATGACACGCGGTTGTGCGGCGCGTCGATCAGGCTCGATTCACTGATGCCGCACGGCTTTCTCCGCAACATGACGGGGGCGGTGCACCACGAGTACCGTGGCCGGCTGAATTCGCCACTGCGCGTCGACTTCTCAGTGCATGAGCATGCCCTGCGCGCAATCGTGCGCTCGCGGCTGCAGATGGTAATCGATGGAAGCGATCTTGTCGGAGCGATCAGTGAGGTGGCGCTGGGATTTCTCTTGCTGACAATTTTCGGTGCTGAGGACGGGACGCCCGAATCCGAACGGCTCGCGCACAGTTACCGCAATATGGGCCCGGACGGATTTGTCTGGGAGGTCGGGCCGGCGCAGATCGAGGCCTTTGTGCAGTTGCGCGGCGAGCTTGATGCGCTCATCGCTGCCGCCGGGAAGGGCGCCGCCATCCCCGCATCGCCCAGCGTGCTGCAGGAGGTGCTGGCTGGCGGGGGCATGGACGAGACGGTTGCCGGCAACCTGGTTTACATGGTGGAAATGGGCCGGTACGATCTGACGGGACTGCTGCGCTGGCTGGTGAAGTACCTGAGCGATGCGCCTGAAATTGCCGCGCGCATTCGGGAAGGATCGCAGGACGGGCTTGCGACGGCGTGCGTGCTTGAAGCGCTGCGTCTGAACCAGAGCGAGGCACTCATCCGGCGCGTGCAATCCGACATCGTGTTCGATCGCTATCTGCTGCCGCGGGGCACGCATGTGCACTTGTGCATCTGGGAGGGCCACAAAGATCCGGAAACCTTTCCCGGTCCCTACGAATTCAATCCGGACCGTTTCATTGAGCGGCGTTACGAAGTCACCGAATACGCGCCTTTCGGCATGAACCGCCACCGCTGCATTGCCGCGCAGATGTCAACACGGCTGGCGGCGCTGTTCGTTGAGGAATTGTGCCGGGAATTTACCTGGCAGGTCACCGGCGATGGCCCGACGGAGCGGGGCCGGTTCCACTGGGAGCCGAACGGAGGGTTTGGGATAGACCTGAAACGGCGGCACCTGTGAGATCATCGCGCGGCTGTTTCCGCGCCCTCGTAAATCGCCTCGTTTTGTGTCGCTAGGATGTGGTTATGCCAGCCTACGGCATCGTCCGTGAGGTCGCCGGCGGGCGAGGGTACGTGGTTGAAATGAGCGTACCGGTCCTCGCCGCGGACGAGCATTGCAAAATCCTCCTGCGCCACGGTCTGGCGCACATGCGGTGCAATGTAGTTGACGACAAACCCGATGCGCCGTTCGTCTGACCGGTTGGGCGCGGAGGCATGCAGCAGCTTGCCGTGATGGAGTGACATCTGGCCGGGCTCCAGTTCGACGTGAACGACCGCGTCTTCGTCGATTTCGGCGTCTACCTCCTGGCCGCGGGTCAGGAAATTGGTATCGTCGAACGTGTCCCTGTGATCGAGCATCTCGCCCTTGTGCGAACCCGGCAGGAACCGCATGCAACCGTTCGCGAGAGTCACGGGGCTCAAGGCGATCCACGCACTCACCTGACCATTCTCATCGTCGAGGCCCCAGTAGCGCAAATCCTGATGCCAGCTCACATAGCTTTCCGTGTGTGGTTCCTTGAGAAAGAATGTCGATCCCCAGACCAGAATGTCGGGGCCAAGAAACTCTTCGACGATATCGAGAATTTGCGGTCTGCGGACGATTTCATTGGCGAAACGAAAAATCACATGTGAATTGTTGAGCTGCCCCTTATTGCCGACACGGCTTCCGGCAATGCGCTGCTCCAGCGTTTCCAGTTGTGTCCGGTACGCGTTGGCCTGTGCGCGGCTCATGGCATTGAGGGGAAACATATAGCCGTCATCGAAGAACCGTGCGGCTCGGTTGCTGCGCTCGGGCATTGTGCGGGGGTGTGCGGTCATTGGCGTCTCCATCGGTTCGTGCGCCATTCAATGACGCCGATCGCGAACCGCACAAACGAATAAATTATTGCCAACGGATTAGAAAAACTTATGGTCCGGTTGGGTGCGGCCGCACGAAACGCTGCTCGATCACCTGCTTGCCCCACTGTGCGCCTGCATACTCTTCTTCCAGAGTGAAGCCGTGGCGTTCGTAGAGCGCGCGCGCGGCATCGAGACCTTTGATCGTCCAGAGATGCGTTTCGCCGAAGGCATGACGGTCGCAGAAATTCAGCGCCGCTGTAAGAAGTGCCCTGCCGGTTCCAGTTCCGCGGAGTGCGGGGTCGAGATAGTACCAACGCAGATGCGCCCTGCTGCTTCCAAGGTCCTCGCCGTCAATGGCAATTGACCCAAGGATGGCGCCTCCACTGGCGACTGACCAGATTTCGTTCGCCGGCTTGTCGAGCCGTGGCACGAAGTCAGCGAGGCCGCCGGCAACCGCTGCTTCGAAAACTGCGCCGAAGCCGATCTCGCGGCTGTAGTAGGTCGCATGCAGCTCGACGATGCGGCCTGCAAGACCAGGAACGTAGCCGGTGTTTATGGTCGGCGTTTCAGGGGGACATTCCGATGGTTTTTCCGCGCGGCTTTCCCGAAGCGCGCTTGCGTAGAGTGCGAGGCCACGCTGAACGCTATCGCGTTGCGGGCCGTGGAGCACGGCCAGGGCCGATGACACTCTGGTCTCCGCAAACTGCGTAATGTCCCGCAGCAGAGCGTTGCCCTTCTCAGTCAGCGACAGGTCCTTGGACCTGGCGTCCATTTGCGTCCGGCTCTCCAGGAGGACGCCCTTTTCCACGAGGGCGCCGACCAGACGACTTACGGTCGACTTCTCAAGTAACAGCTTTTCGCACAGCGCCTTTGCCGGCATCGACTGCGCCGCGCCGATCTCGACGATAGCGTGAACGGCGGAAGGGGCAAGGCCGGTGCCGGCAATCGTGCGGCTCATGAATCCGAGCTCACGTACAAGTTCACGCGACGAGGCGCGAATGTCTGACACAAGGCCGGGAGTGGGAGCGTTCATTGGCTGCAACCTATATAGTTGTATAATACAACTATATAGGTTGCAGATGGATGCGCAAGTTCGTTCGTTGCCACAAATTGAATGGTCTCGAACTGCATTGATTAGGTCTGTTTGACCATCGATCGATTTCATGGCCTAGTCGCGCGGCCAACTGGAGACCGCTTGTGGAACGCAAACTGACAGCCATACTCGCCGCGGACGTAGTTGGTTACAGTCGGCTTATGGGCGCCGATGAAACGGGAACTCATACGGCTCTAAAGTTACTTCTGGATGAGGTGTTCGAGCCCGCTATTGCAGAAAACAGCGGCCGGACCGTCAAACTGATGGGAGATGGAGTGCTGGCGGAGTTCGGCAGTGCTGTCGACGCGGTGTCTTGCGCTGCGCGTCTCCAGCGCGATGTGGCGATGCGCACGAGAGAAGTTTCAGAAGACAGCCGCATTCAGTTCAGGATTGGTGTCAATCTCGGCGATGTTATCGTCGAAGGGAGTGACATTTTCGGCGATGGCGTAAACATAGCAGCGCGCCTTGAAAGTCTCGCCGACCCGGGCGGGATCTGCATTTCCAACAAGGTTTATGAAGAAGTGCGCGACCGGGTTGATCAGAGGTTTGAGGATCTGGGGGAGCAGCACTTTAAGAACATTGACCAACCGGTGCGGTCCTGGCGTTGGGTGCCTGAGAGTTCTGCGGCCGGCGAACCGGCCTTAGCGCGGTCCCCGGTCTTTGCGCTGCCAGATAAACCCTCGATCGCAGTGCTGCCATTCGACAACATGAGCACCGATCCCGATCAGGAGTTTTTTGCCGATGGCATGGCGGAAGACATCATCACCGCCCTGTCGCGCATGCCGTGGTTCTTCGTCACCGCCCGCAATTCTAGCTTTACCTACAAAGGACACGCCGTTGATGTGAAACAAGTCTCGGCGGAATTGGGCGTCAGATATGTCCTGGAAGGCAGTGTTCGCAAATCGGCCAACCGACTTCGCATCACCGCGCAGCTGATAGATGCCACGACCGGACAACATGTTTGGGCGGAGCGTTATGACCGTGACGTTGCAGACATCTTCGACGTGCAGGACGAAGTCACACAAGCCATTGTCGGCGCCGTGGCACCGGAGTTTCTGGCGACCGAGGCGAAAAAGGCAAAACGCAAGGATCCCGCTAAGCTCGATGCCTGGGAATGCGTCATGCGCGGTCGGGCGCTTCTGTGGAAGCTTGACCGTGAAAAGGCGGTCGAGGCGCGCGCGTTGTTTGAACGCGCCATTTCGCTCGATCCGACCGGTGAGTTCGGTGCGAGTGATCTGGCCCTCGTCTATTTTCTTGAAGCCTACTACCGCTGGAGCGATGTGCCGGCGGACTCGCTTGAGAAAATGCTGAGCATGGCAGAGTTCGCTGTTGCATCGGACGACACCGACCCGCTGGCTCTGACGATATTGTCCTGGGCAAACATTTTCTCGCATCGTTGGGAGGAAGTACTGCCGCCCGTGGAACGTGCAGTCGATCTCAGCCCGAATTTTGCGCCTGCCATTGGCGTCAAAGGATCGGTCCTGGCATTGCTTGGAGAGCCCGAACCGGGCATCGACGCTGTCAACCTGGCAATGCGGTTGAGCCCGCGCGATGGCTTTATGGCGTTTTGGCTCATGGGCCTCTTCTGGGCGCACCATGCGCTTGCAAACTATGATGACGCTGAGAAGACCGCGTTACAGGGTATCCGGGTGGCGCCGAACAATCCAACGTTCAGGCGGCAACTGGCTGCGGCACTGGCACACCTCGGCAGGCTGGATGAAGCACGCGAGGCGGTTAGCGAATACCTAAGGCTTGAGCCGGATCACACGATCGCTGACGCCAGCAAAGTTCCGGCAAAGAACCCCGAACATCTTGAGCGGTTCGTCGAAGGACTGCGTCTGGCCGGGCTGCCGGAAGAAGCCGCGTAGATACAGCCGTGCGTGCCGGCACGTTCTAGCGGTTCACGCGTTGCCTTGCGGCGGCCCGCCGATGGCGCCTTCTTCGGCGATGTGCTGTTCCATTTCATCGAGCAGGCCGGAGAGGGCGGTATCCAGTTCCTTGCGCGGCATGCCTTCGCGCAACAGCGCGCCGAGCAGGCCGGCGGCGCCATGCAGCGCGATGGCAAAGCGCGGAAGGCCATTGGCAACCTCCCAGGCGCTGGCGGCAGGGATCAGGGCCCATTCGACCACATCCTGGGTGCGGCAGACCGGACACTCGTCGTCATATTCATGCTCGAGCATTGTTTCGAGATCAGGGCGCATCGGCCGGAACTCCTTGTCAGGGGCGTATGCCGGGCCTGCCACTTGGGCATCGGCCGGGCGTAAGGGCCCGATCCGGCATATGTGTTGCCGGTGTCTATAGCGCAAGCGGCCGGTCTCACTCAATAGGCGTATCGGTGCGCCGTGTCGGCTGCACAACCCCGGCCGGCTGGCGCTTGAGAGTGGTCCGTGATAGCCAACGGTTCGCCACCACCAAGAGCAACCGGACCCGCAACCGAATGACGCGATTGTTCTCAGCGCTTTACGACAACGCCATCTTGCTTTTGGTGCTGACCACGTTGTTCTGGGGCGGTAATGCCATCGCCGGGAAATTTGCGGTCGGCCATATATCGCCCATGTTGCTGACATGCGGGCGCTGGATGATCGCGGCCATTATTCTGCTCGCCATTGCGCACCGCCATCTGGTGCGGGACTGGCCGGTACTGAAGCGCTGGCTGCCGTGGCTCTTCGTCATGGGCGGGGTCGGCTTCGCCGGTTTCAACTCGCTTATGTACGTGGCGCTTCAGTTCACGACTGCCATCAATGCGGGCATCATTCAGGCCGGCATTCCGATGTTCATCTTTATCCTGAACTTCGTGGTCTTTCGGGCGCGGCCCTTGCGCATCCAGATCATGGGCTATGCGCTGACACTCGTTGGCGTGCTTATCGCCGCGACGCGAGGCGATCTGATGGCGCTCATCGAGCTGAGGTTCAACATCGGCGATCTCATCATGATCGGCGCCGCGCTTGCCTATTCGGCTTACGCGGTGGCGCTCGGCCGCAAGCCGGCCCTGCACTGGCTGAGTTTTCTCACTGTCCTCGTAACCTCGGCTGCCATTGCCGCCGTGCCGTTTGCGGCGATCGAAGCGACGACGGACTATTTCGTCTGGCCGGTGACCCTGACCGGTTGGGCGGTGGTTGCCTACACCGCTATTTTTCCCTCGATCCTCGGGCAGGGGTTCTTCATCAGGGGCACCGAGCTCCTGGGCGGCAACCGAGCCGGAATGTTCGTCAATCTCGTGCCGATCCACGCGGCACTGCTTGCCGTTCTTATGCTCGGCGAGCATTTCCAGCTGTTCCACGCGATCGCGCTGGTCCTCGTCATCAGCGGCATCCTGCTCGCGCAGCGGTTTGCGGTGGCGAAAGGTTAGTGCTGTCCTGCTGCCCGGGGCAGGAACACCACAAGCCACAGAAAACAGGTTGCCAGCATGATGCGCTGGAGGAGGCCGGTGATCTCGGGGTTTGCGAACATGAACACCGGAATGATGGATGCGGCGGCGGCCGCAACGATGCAGGCAAGCTTGCGCCACAGGCCGGGTTCGCGGAAGGCGAATCCGATTGCACCGAGCGCAAACGCATAGCCGGCCACCATGGCGGCGAATATGTGCCGGAGTTCCTCGTGCGCGTCGAAGGCGATGCCCGCGTCGACCGGCCGGGCCGAGTAATAGGCGGTGAACAGCATCGCAACGGAAAAAATCAACAGGAAAACGGTGCTAATCGCTCGCCTGCGCCGCCAACCCCATGCGTCTATGCCCGGTCCGATTCCGAGCGCGCAAAGTCCGATATTCATCAACCAGGAATTCTGCGTGTGCTGGGCACCGAGCTGGCTGATCGGATTGACGATGGCCGAATAGCCCTCGGCGGTGAAGGACGGTGCGATCGCGATGATGACCGTAACGGTGAGAACGCCGAGCCGGGTGGGGTTCGCGAGTGCCGTCAGTCTCATGTCACCGTTCAGTATCTGAACGCGATCGGGGCGAGCGCCATGACGATGACGGTTTCGCCGGCGCTGTCGTTGGAATAGCGGTGCGGCTTGTCGCTGCCGAAACCGAAACTGTCGCCGGCCTGAAGCACGAACTTCTTCTTGCCGATGTGCAATGTCAGTTCGCCGAATATCACCACGCCTGTTTCTTCGCCGTCATGGGCATAAAGCTCGTCGCCGGTCGACGCGCCGGGCGCAAGGGTCGTGCGCACAAGCGCCATGCCGGCATTGAGAGAGGGTGTCAGGAGTTCATCGACCATGCCGAGATAATCGGTGGAGCGGAACTTTGTGTAGGCCAGCCGCTTCTGGCCCTCGTGCCGCACCACATAGCGGCGCTCCTCCGCTTCATCGGACGTGCTGGGCTCGTGAAACCAGCCGGCTTCCGTGCCGAGCGCCTCGCTGACCCGTTGCAGCGTGCCAACGGATGGCCGTTTCAAACCGCGTTCCACAAGGCTCAGGAAACCGACGGACGTATCCGATTTCGCGGCAAGGATTTTGAGGGTCATGCCGAGCGCCTTGCGCATGCCGCGAATGTCTGTGCCAAGCGAAAGGAGTTCGGGCTTGCCGCCTTCCATGGTGCCTCTGCTGTTGTGATTCTGTGGAGGCAAACTAGGAAACCGCCACTCCAATGGCAAATGGGGCGAAATGCTAGGAATATTCAAAGTCAGAAGAAATCTGTCTAAGCCTTTATGATTAAGTGAAAAATTCCTACATTACAGGGGTGGAGTTGTGCTTTCCATTGACTGGTTGGAAAAAATTTGGTTGACAATTTTACCAACTCTATCCTGACATGCTCAGGCGCTCGGCAACTGGGGTTGCGCGGAAATCGGAGTTCGGAGGCGGGCAGTGGTGGAACATGCGCGGGTCGCCGTCATCGGCGGCGGCAACATGGGGGCAAGTGTTCTCTACCATCTGGCGCTTGAGGGATGGAGCGATTGCGTTCTGCTCGAAAAGGCAGAGCTCACCTCGGGCGCGACCTGGCATGCCGCCGGCCTTGTCAGCCGCATGGTCGGCGGGGTGACGCTCGGCGGCCTGCATGACTATGCGGTCGACCTCTACAAGAGCATCGAAGGGAAAACCGGCCAGTCCGTCTCCTGGCATGGCTGTGGATCTCTGCGTGTTGCAACATCGCGCGAGCACGTCGATTGGATTTCGCATGTCTACGATGGCGTTCGTGCTCGTAATGTTGATGTGGAGCTTGTCTCCGCGGATGAGGTGGGGCGCCTTAACCCTCTCTACGACATTGAAGCTGCGGGAGTGCGCGCCGGCCTGCTGACCCGCGACGATGGCCATGTCGATCCCACCGGCGCCTGCTTCGCCATGGCCAAGGGTGCGCGGGATCTGGGGTCCGAGGTCGTGCGCAACTCCCGAGTTACCGGCGTGCGGCAGTTGCCGGGCGGGGAATGGGAGGTGTCGACGCAGGAGCGGACCTACCGTTGCGAGCATGTGGTGAATGCCGGCGGTTATCATGCGCGCCGGATCGGCGCGTGGAGCGGGCTCGACCTGCCCATCACCACTCTGCAGCACCACTATGTCGTCACCGACGATGTACCTGAATTCGACGGCATGGACCATGAGATCCCGGTCACCCGCGACGATGCTTTCAGCGGTTATCTGCGACGTGAGCAAAAGGCGGCACTGATCGGCATCTACGATCAGCAGGGCCCCAAACCGCTGTGGCTGGAGGGCTGTCCGTGGGATTCCGAGAACGAGTTGTTCGACCCGGACTGGAACAACATCACACCGTGGCTTGAAAACTGCTTCAAGAGCTGTCCGGCACTGGAGCGCCGCGGCATCAAACGCGTCGTCAACGGCGGCATCACCTATACGCCCGATGGCGCGATGATCCTCGGTCCGGCATCGGGTTTGCGCAATCACTGGCTGGCCTGCGGGGCAACCGTTGGCATCGCATGGGGGCCGGGAGCGGGGCGCACGCTGGCACGCTGGATCGTGCACGGCGCGCCGGATGTTTCGACGCGCGCGTTCGATCCAAGGCGCTTCGGCGTCTGGGTGGATGGCGACTATGCGTGCGAACGGGCAGTTGAGGAATATTCGCTGCGCATCCGCATGCCGCGCCCGCACGAGCAGAAGTGGACGAAGCGCGGCATCAAACTGTCGGGTGCGCATGGGCGTACAAAGGCCCTGAGGGCGGTTTTTGAAGAGGCCGGAGGCTGGGAGCGGCCGCGCTGGTATGCCCCGGCCGCCATGGCTGCTCAGGATATTACCGGCTACCGTCGCGGCGTCGACTTCGCGGTCGTTGCGGCGGAATGCAAAGCTGTGCGGGAACGCGTGGCTCTGGGCGATTTCTCCGCTTTCGCGAAGTTCGAGGTTTCCGGGCCGGGCGCCGAGGCGCTGCTCAACCGGGTATGCGCAAACCGCATGCCGCGCCTCAACGGCGGCACGGCGCTCACGACGCTGTTGAACGAGAGGGGCTTCATCGAGGGTGAGGCAATCGTCGTGCGCGTTGGCGAAGAGGCGTTTTACATGGTCACCGGGGCGCCATCGCAGCGGCGCGTCTGGGACTGGATTACGGTGCATCACCGGGGGGAGGGTGACGTGGAGTTTGCCGGTGTCACGGACGACATCGGCATCCTCACACTCGCCGGACCGCAGGCGCGAGCGGTGCTGACTGATCTGACGCAAGACGATGTCGGCAATTCTTCGTTTCCGTGGCTGACCGCGCGTGACGTTCAGGTTTCCGGCATCAAGGTGTACGCCCTGCGTTTGTCTTTTACCGGCGAACCTGCCTTCGAACTGCACTGCGCCAATCGGGACCTCGGAACTTTGTGGGACTGTGTGTGGGAGGCCGGAGAGGCGCACGGTATCGCTGCTTTCGGGTCGTATGCACTCAACTCGCTGCGTATGGAGAAGGGCTATCGCGGCGGGGCTGAGCTTGCAAACGATGCAACGCCGCTTGACGCCGGTCTTGAGCGTTTCGTCAAGTTCGACAAGGAGTTCATCGGGCGTGCGCCACTCGAGCGGCAGAAGCGGGCCGGGCCGGCGTATTCGCTCGCCCTGCTGGACATTTCTGCAAATGGTGTCGACGCGCTCGGCGGCGAAGCGGTGTTTGCCGATGGCCGGCCAGCGGGGTCCCTGACGTCCGCAGCCTACGGCCACTGCGTCGGCAAACTTCTTGGGTTTGCGTTTCTGCGCCGCGACGCGGTGCTGCCGGATGCCGACCTGCAGGTCTCGATTTTCGGCGAGTTGTATCCGGCCACCATTTTGCCGGAGCCGCCGCTCGATCCGCAAAATCTGCGGCTGAGGGCATGAAGGGACGATGAGATGACTGACATGGACGCCACGCTGCGCGATACCGGCCTTGACAGGCGTTCCCGGGCCTATCGGGATGCGGTGTCGATCATCGGCGAAGAGGGCGTGCGCCAGACATTTGCACCGATTGATGAACCGTCGGGCCTGCCCAACGCGGCCTATTGGTCGCATGAGTGGCTGGCCCTGGAGAATTCTCGCATTTTTGCCCGTTCCTGGGTGTTTGCGGCTTCCGATGGAGACCTTGACGGCGAGGGCGCCATGAAGCCCCTCGAAATCGGCGGCACGCCGATTGTGCTTGTGCGCGGCGCAGACGGCATCGTGCGTGCCTTCCACAACGTGTGCCGCCACCGCGGTACGCAGCTTGTTGCGGAGCCGTGCCGGCACAAGGCAATCACGTGCCCCTATCATGCTTGGAGTTACCGGCTTGACGGCTTGCTGAGCGCGCGGCACCATTTTCATGGTGCCGGGGAGATCGAGCGCTTCAGCGGTGAGGGCTCCGGTCTCGATCTTCTTCCCGTGCGCTGCGAGAGCTGGAACGGCTGCCACTTCGTCAATGTTTCAGGTGGTGCTCGCAAGCTGTCCGAATGGTTGCGGCCAATGCTGAAGCGCACCGGCGCATTCGACTTCTCCGTGATCCGCTGGATCGGCCGCCGCGACTACACGATCGCCAGCAACTGGAAGCTGGTGCTTGAGAATTACATGGAGGGGTATCACGTTTTTGCCGCTCACCCGCGCCTCATCGCCCATGCGCCCATGAATGTGCGCTGGTCGGGCGAATGGCTGGGGCATGTCTTCTACAATGACTACGTGGCCCGGGAGCTGACGCCGGGCCGCGGCACCGCGCTGCCGCACTTTCCGGGGCTGAGTGATGAAGATGCGCGGCGCGGAATGTGGTTCGCCTGTTTCCCGACATTTGCCGTTCAGGTGTTCGCCGATCAGTTCGTCGTTTTGGCGAGCTATCCGGTGGCACCGGATGAGACGCGCGAGGAACTGCACTTCTTCGTTGCCGGCGAGGCGGCAGCGCACGAGGATAGGTTTGCAGCCGCGCGCGATGAACTGCTGGCCATGTGGCATGATCTGAATCTGGAGGATGTCGAACTGCTGGAGCGGCTGCAAAAGGGCCGCAAGTCCGTGGCGTTCGAGGGTTCCATCATGTCGCCCGTGTGGGAAGGGCCGGCGCACCAGCTTTCGCAACAGGTGCTGCGGGCGATCGTTGAAGAGTGAACGCAGGCATCAAAGCGTTTCACTCTGTACAAATCATGCTCTAGATTGGCGCGGGCTCAAGTCGGCAGGCAGTGAGCGGAAACGGTGTGTGCCAGTTTTGAGCTCTTAACACTTGTGGACCTGACATGACCGGACTCCAGCTTCTCGATCCTTCATTCTTTGACGATGCCGGCGGCACCGATGCTTCCGGGGCACCCATGGAACCGCGCGAATTGCGCTCCGCTTTCGGCTGTTTCGCAACAGGCGTGGCGGTGGTGACGGCGCAGTCGGCTTCCGGCGCCAAGGCAGCCGTCACGATCAACTCGTTCTCCTCCGTCTCTCTCGATCCACCGCTTCTGCTCTTGTGCATGGCGCGGCATTCCAGATCGCTTGATGTCATGCAGGATGCGCGCCGGCTTGCGGTGCAGTTTCTCTACGCCGATCAGGCCGATCTCGCGATGCAGTTCGCAAAGCCGGGCGAGGACAAGTTCGCTGGGGTCGACTGGACTTACACGCCGCGCGGCGTCTTGAGGCTGGAGCGTGCCATCGCGGTGCTTGACTGCGATTTGCGCCAGTTTGTGCCGGGCGGCGATCATCGCATCGTGGTGGCGGAAGTCGCCGATTTCACGGTCGCCGACGACGAGGCGGAGCCGCTCATGTTCTACCGGGGCAAGTTCTTTCCCGGCACGGAAGACGCCTGATGGCGGAGAGGGAAGTGTTGCGTACCCCGTCTGGCACCGCCTATGAGATTGCCGGGCAGGGCGATCCGATTGTCTTCCTGCACGGGGTCGGTCTCGACCGGCACATGTGGTTTGCACAGCGCGATGTTCTGTCGAAGACCCACAAGGTGATCACCTTCGATCTTCTGAACCATGGCGAAAGCCCGACGATCCCGAAAGAGGCAAGTCTGCATCACTGGACAGGCCAGGTCGACCGGCTGCTCGATGAACTGAAGCTCAACAAACCGACGATCGTCGGCTTTTCTTTCGGTGTGCCGATAACGCTTGCCTACACGCTCAATCACATAAGCCGGGTGCGCAGCATTGTCCTGCTCAACGGTGTCTACAACCGCACGCCGGAAGAGGCGAGCGGGGTCAGGACGCGGTATGAGGAGGCAATCAAAAACGGCCCCGGCATTCTGATCGACGCTGCCATCGACCGGTGGTTTTCGCCCAAGTACCAGGACAACAATCCCGACGTCATTGCCTATGTTCGCGAGCGTCTTGAGAGCAACGATCCCAAGGCGTTTCTTGCCGCATACGGCACTTTCGCCCACCACGATGCGCTCATCGCCGGGCGCATCAGGACCATCACCTGTCCGGCGCTGGTGATGACCGGTGCGCTCGATCCGGGATCGACGCCTGAACTGTCGGAGCGGATGGCTTCGGAGCTTCCCGACGCCCGGCTTTTCATTCACACCGGCCAGCGCCACATGATGCCCCTCGAAGGCGCACAGGAAGTCAACGAACGGCTGCAGGAGTTTCTCTGAGGCGCCCCGCAAGCTGTGTATCGGTGGCCGATTGTTCATGAAATTGAGCAGCCGATACGCGGGCCCGCCGTTCAGCTTTCGGTTTGTTCATAATCTGCTGGTATCAGGTCCAGATGCCGAAAACCAAAATTCAGGAAACCGACCTGTACGCGCCGATCAAGGGTTTCCTTGAAGCGCAGGGTTATGACGTAAAAGGCGAAGTGGGGTCGGCGGACATCGTGGCGATCCGGCAGGGCGAAGACCCGCTTGTCGTTGAGATGAAGGTTGGGTTTTCACTCACCCTCTTTCACCAGGCCGTGTGCCGGCAACGCATTACGGATGCGGTCTACGTGGCGGTGCCGCGCGGGTCGGGCAAGGTGTTTGGCGCGTCTTTGAGAAAAAATATCGCGCTCTGCCGGCGCCTGGGACTGGGTGTGATGACAGTCAGAATGAAGGATGGCTTTGTCGAGGCGCTTCTCGATCCCGCTTCGTATAAGCCGCGCAAATCGCAGCGGCAAAAGGCGAAGCTGCTCAAGGAGTTTGCCAAACTTGCTGGCGATCCCAACACCGGCGGATCGACGAGGCGGCGACTTATGACGGCCTACCGGCAGGATGCACTGCGTTGCCTGAACTGCTTGAACGACGCCGGTCCGACGAAAGCCGCCAGCGTCGCCGAACAAACCGGTGTCGAAAATGCACGGCGCTTGATGGCTGACAATCACTATGGCTGGTTCGAGAGAGTGGAGACCGGCATCTACACGGTCAGCCCGAATGGAACTCGCGCACTTGGTGAATATTCGGAGGAAATTGCCCGGATTTGCTCTGTCCAGCTGTTGGCCTGCCAGCGCGTGGGCTCATAAATGCGCAGTCGCAGGCTGGTCGCGGCGAGCTTGAAATTCAACAATTTCCGCCCTTGGTATGAGTAGCTGGAAATGCAGGGATGAGTGCTCGCTGCGCGGACCGGACGAATGTGTCTGCTTTCGACTACTTTTTCACCATCTGTGTCGCCGGTCTGTCGCGAATGAATTGAGTGGATTGCGGGTTTGAGGCTTGGTTCGCCCTGGCTAAAGCCAGCGATCCAGTACGTCCAAATGCTCTTGAACATCACCTATGGCAGTGCTTATCCATTCACGATTGTAGTATGTCTCTAAGTACCGCTCTCCGCTGTCGCACATCAAGGTTACAATCGATCCACTCTGGCTCTTGTTGATCATGTCCTCTGCGATGAGCAATGCGCCCCAAAGATTCGTCCCCGTGGAGGCGCCCGCTTTGCGGCCGATGAGCTTGTTCAGCCAATGGATCGCAGCGATGCTAGCGGCGTCCGGTACCTTTATCATGTCATCGATCACGTCGGGCTGAAATGATTTCTCAACCCTCGGCCTCCCGATGCCTTCAATCCGGCTGGAGCAATCTGCCGTCAGAGTACGATCCTTCTGAACATAGCTATCGTAAAATACCGAGTTTTCAGGATCCACGACGGTCAATCGCGTGTCGTATCCCTTGTAACGGATATAGCGTCCGAGGGTTGCAGAGGTGCCGCCTGTCCCCGCACTCATGACAAGCGCATGCGGAACCGGGTGAGGCTCTTGTTGCATCTGCAAGAATACGCTTTCAGCTATGTTGTTGTTTCCACGCCAGTCCGTCGCACGTTCGGCATATTTGAACTGATCCATGAAATAGCCGCTGGTTTCTTGCGCCAGACCAACTGCCGTGTCGTGCATTTGAGGAGCGCTTTCCACAAAATGACATTGCCCACCATAGAGTGTGATTTCGTCAATCTTGCTTTGGGCCGTACTGCGCGGCATGACGGCAACAAATGGCAGGCCAAGCATCTTGGCGAAATACGCTTCCGAAACGGCTGTGCTGCCGGACGACGCCTCAACCACTGTCGTCGTTTCGTCAAGCTTGCCGTTGCACAAGGCGTAGAGGAACAATGACCGGGCCAGGCGATGCTTCAGGCTTCCTGTCGGATGGGTGCTCTCGTCCTTGAGATAGAGATCGACGTTTTTGAGACGAGGGATTGCCAGCTTGAACAAGTGCGTATCTGCGGAACGTTGATAGTCCGCTTCGATTTTCCGTACTGCCTCGGCGACCCACCTTCGCATTCCAAATACTCGTTTATCCTTATCGATGGGCGGCAGCCTTAGCATTCGCAAAGGGATGCTGTCTATCGGACCGCAGTCTCACCAGAATCAAGAAGTCGGCTGTCTGCAGTCCGGAAAAATCTACTCCGGTCCGATGGTGGAAAATGGCACCAAATACCAAGGTCGGCAGTTATTGACCCGTTTCACCGGGATGATTTTACCCTCCGGCAAGGCGCGTACTGCGCCGCGGTACAGGTACCATAAGCAGTACGTAACGCTGCTGGAGGGCAAAAGCACCCGGCCTGCGGTGGGCCATTCCGGCCCGTCGACCGCGTTGCGGGCCTTGTCCGATACACCGCATCGCACTGCGGCCCGCGCCTCGTCGAGCGAGCCGGAATGGCTAATGAAATGGGTCAATAATTGCCGCCCTTGGTATAATCCCGCACCCCGGCGTGCCCGAAAACGCCTCAAGTCGGGTGCGGACCGGATGCTCTGGGGTGTATTCCCACTGGATCGTATTTTCAGTACTCAAACGCGCACTCCAATTCAGCGTGCTCTTTGCTGATGAATGTGCCGACAGCCTACGTCTTCTGAAACGTGTTGAGATAAGCAACATCGTTCTCATGGCCTTCCGGCGGCGTGGCATCGGCGCTGTAAACGCGCTCCTCGCGAACGGAGGGCCGAGAGATCAGCTTCTTGGCGGTTAGTCTTTCGAACGCTTCGGGAAAACCCGCACTGTCGTAGAATGGCTGTTTGCTACTGATCGCACAGACCGCGCCAGGTTGGAGCACACGCAACAGCTCTGACAGCGCTGCGGGCCCCACGTGCCCCTGCGTGAACGTGCCCGCGCAGGCCAGGCCCCCATACGCACGGTCTTTGAACGGCAGTGGCTTTGTGAGGTCGATTTCGACGAGCGTTCGGTAAAGTCCCTTTCGCTCGGCGACCTCAAGCATATCCGAGGAAAGATCCACCCCATCGACGATGATCGATTCCGGCAGGTGATCAGCGACCAGACCTGTCCCGCACCCGGCATCTAGCACGGGGCTACTTCCGCCTGCGTCGACAAAGGCCTGGCAATCAGTTTGCCGAATTGGTACCCGCCGCGTTCGGCGAATTCCTCGTCGTAGGTCTCCGCCCAGTTACGATAGACGCGGCGATTGTCGTCCGCCGAGCCCGAGCTGTAAGAATCGTCAAGACCTGATCTTTTTCCAACGTTCATGGCAGCGCTCCGGCATTCGCCTCAATTTAATATAGTTCCATTTGGAACAATATAGCGGTACAGTTCATTTGCCGACAAGCGATTTATCAAACGTGGCATTACGTATTTCTGGAAAGCGACCCATGACATCTGACCCCGACCTTCCAGCAGCCTCACCGACATCCCGGGATGGATCGATGGATCCAACGCATATATTCGATGTGGTGGAGTTCCGCGACGCCTATAGGATCTCCTATCTGGCCAACGCGATTGTCTTGCCTGGTTATGATGCCGTGACGAAGGAGTTCGGCCTGATCCGGGGAGAGTACTTGCTGATCCTGTGCCTGGCGCATTACACGGAGCTGACCGCGCAGGAGGTGGCGCGCCTAACCCGACGACCGCGCAATTCGATCTCTCGCGCTGTCCATCGCATGGTCGCGGAAGGCCATATCGAACGCACACCGGACCCTGACGATGGTCGACAGGCGAGACTGACGATCACGTCTGCCGGGCGTGGGTTACACAAAAAGATAGTGGAGGTGTTTCTTCGATGTCAGGAGGAAATTCTTGCGCCGCTGACGGAAACGGAACGTCAGGTTCTAAATCGGTTGCTCGACAAACTTGTACGACACACAGCCAACTCGAGCGACGCAAGGATTGCCTCGTGACGTCTCTCATATCGGAGTAACTTGCCATGCGCGGACTGATGCAGCAGCACAGACTGACCATCACGAGTGTCATTGACTACGCCGAAACGGTCTATGGAGATGTGGAGGTCGTATCGCGCACGATCGAAGGGCCGCTTCATCGGTACGGCTACCGTGACTGCGCGCGCCGGGCTCGTCAGTTCGCTCATGCGCTCGAACGCCTTGGTATCAAGTCCGGTGACCGCGTCGGCGGAGCATCCTGGAATCACTACCGCTATCTCGAAACCTTTTTCGGAGCCGCCGGCGTCGGCGCCATTTTGCACACCATCAATCCGCGGCTTTTTGCCGAGCAGCTCGTCTACACGGTCAATCACGCGCAAGACCGCTTCATCGTCACCGATGCGGCGTGTCTTCCCATCTTCGAGACGGTGCAGGATCAGCTCGAGACCGTCGAGGGTTTCATCGTGCTGGCCGCTGCCGCCGACATTCCCGCGACGGGATTGAGCAATATCTACTGCTACGACGAGCTTCTAGAAGGTGCCGACGAGGCCTTCCCCTGGGCCGATGTGGACGAGTGGGACGGCTCAGGCCTGTGCTACACCTCCGGCACGACGGGCGATCCCAAAGGTATCCTCTACAGCCATCGAAGCTCCGTCCTCAACGCCCTCGGGTTCACCACGCCGAACGGCGTCGGCATCGGTTTCAACGATACCTTGATGCCGATCGTGCCGTTCTTTCACGGCAACGGCTGGGGCGTTCCGTTCGCGGCCCCCATGGCGGGCGCAAAGCTAGTGTTGCCGGGCCGCGAAATGGAAATGAACAAACTGCATGAATTGATTGTCGGCGAAGACGTCACAATCGCACTAGCGGTGCCGACCGTATGGCTTTCCATGCTCGAGCACTTGCGGGCAACCGGAGCAAATCTGGGCCGGCTCGGCCGAATCGTCACCGGCGGCGCCGCCCCGCCCCGCGCCATGATCGAAGAACTGGAAGCCCAGTACGGCGTCACCACGTCCCATGCCTGGGGCATGACGGAAACCTCCGCTGCGGTGACCTATTCCCATCCCCCAGATGGCGTCGACGATGAGGCGGCGCTCGATGTCCGCTCTACGCAGGGGCGCCCGGTCTATGGCGTGCAGATCAAGGTCGTCGACGAGGACGGTCGGCCTTTGCCGTGGGACGGCAGTTCTGCCGGCGAACTCAAAGCCAGCGGCTACTGGATCGCCAGTGAGTACTACAAGGCCTCCGACAAACCGGCCGTCGATGCGGATGGCTGGCTGATCACCGGCGACATCGGCTTCATAGGAGAAGATGGGAATCTACGCCTCACCGACCGCGCCAAAGACGTGATCAAGTCCGGCGGCGAGTGGATCAGTTCGATCGATCTGGAGAACGCTGCAGCGGGGCACCCCGACATTGTTGAAGCCGCGGTGATCGCAGTCCCCCATGAACGCTGGCAGGAGCGTCCCTTCCTGATCGCGGTCCGCCGCCAAGGCAGCGAAGTAACCGCTGCCGACGTTCTGGCCTGGCTTGCCGAGCGCGTTGCAAAGTGGTGGCTGCCGGAAGACGTCGCCTTCACCAGTGAAATCCCGCACACGGGAACCGGCAAGATCGACAAGGTTGCCTTGCGCAAGCAGTTCGCAGACCGCAATCCCGGGCTTGCAACCGGCCAACATGACGAGGATTGAATCAATGGATCAACTACCTTTGCTGCCAACGATGGGCGTCGGGAGTTACGCCTCGCCGGGTTGGTTTGTGTTGTTTCGCAGTCAGATGCGCGATGGCCGGATCGGCTCGGACGACGTCCGCGAAGCGCTTGATGATGCCACAAGGATCGCCGTCCTAGACCAGATCGAGGCAGGCATCGATATTCTGACGGATGGCGAATTGCGCCGCCAACGCTTCGTCTACGAAATGTTCGACAGCGTGGAGGGGCTGGAACGCGTTGCTCCGGGGCGAAAACTGGGTGTGCCGGGTTACGATATGGCACCGCATTTCAATGTCGTGGATCCCATTCGATCACCACGAGGTTTCGGTGTTGTCGAGGACTTCGAGGCGCTGCGTGCAGTTGCGCCGGATCGCGCATTGAAGGTTGCCCTTCCGGGACCATTGACCTTTGCATTACCGCTCAAATCGTCTGGACGCGATGTCGGTGACATTATGGACGAGATCGCTGCGATGGTGAGTGAAGAAGTGGCGGCGCTGGCTGAGGCCGGTGCCAGCTATATCCAGATCGACGAACCAGCTTTGCCACATCCCCCACTCGGCCTGACCCACGCGGAGGCTGCGGCGATCATCAATCGGGTTGTGAGAGGTTTCCCGGGTCGCGTCGGTGTGCATGTCTGCTTTGGCAACAACGCCGGCCGGCCGATGGCTGATCGTCGGTTTGATCGTCTGATGGATGCAATGGAGGCGCTGGAATGCGATCAACTGGTTCTGGAATTTGCAAATAGAGAGATGGCGGACGTCAAACTCTTGGGTCCGTTGTCCGAAAAGTTCGACATTGCCGCCGGGGTTATCGACGTCAAGAACTTCCATCTTGAAACGATCGAAGAGGTGGCGAACCGCATACGCAGGTGCCTTGACTTCGTTCCGGCTGAAAAGTTGAGCATAACGGGCGATTGCGGCTTTTCGGCATTGCCCCGCTATCTCGCGCGCCAGAAGATGCAGGCTATGGCGGCCGGCGCCCGTGCCGTGCGCGAAACCCTTTGAAACCATCGAGAGCAACGCATGAGACTGAACGAAGAACAGATTTTGATCCGCGACATGGCGCGGGACTTCTCGCAGCGCGAATTGGCGCCGAAGGCTGCGGAATGGGATGAGAAGGGTGAATTTGCTCCCGGTGTGCTGGAAGGCATGGGCGAGCTCGGCCTGATGGGAATGTGCGTGCCCGAGAAGTGGGGCGGGGCGGGTGCGGATTTCACTTCCTACAGCCTGGCGATGGAGGAGGTGGCAGCCGGTTGGGCTGCTGCATCAACCGTCATGAGTGTCAACAATTCTCCAATGTGCAGCGCGTTGATGGATTGGGGGTCGGACGAGCAAAAGGAGTGCTTCCTGCGCCCCATGGCACAAGGTGCGGTCGGGTGCTTTTGTCTGACGGAACCACATGCGGGCTCGGACGCTGGTGCGATCAAGGCCCGCGCAGAGCGGCGGGGAAACCATTATGTGCTGAACGGGGCAAAGCAATTCATTACGTCCGGCTCTATCGCCGAATACGCATTGGTATTTGCCGTCACGGATCCTGCCGCTGGCAAACGCGGTATTAGCGCGTTCATCATGCCAACCACCACGGCGGGCTTTAGCGTCGTGGCCAAGGAAAAGAAACTTGGTCAGCGTGCATCCGACACATGTCAGATCGCATTGGACGACGTCGAAGCCACGCCGGATATGCTCTTGGGCGAAGAAGGACAGGGCTATCGCATTGCGCTCGCCAATCTCGAAGCCGGCCGCGTTGCCGTCGCCGCCCAGGCAACAGGCATCGCGCGGGCCGCTCTCGAGGCGGCGACCAGCTATGCAAACCAGCGCGAGACCTTCGGCAAACCAATCATTAATCACCAGGCCGTAGCGTTTCGGCTTGCCGATATGGCCACCCGGCTCGAGGCGGCGCGACAACTGACGCTCCATGCTGCGCGGTTACGCGATGAAGGTGTGCCATGTATCACCGAAGCAAGCATGGCCAAGCTGTTTGCAAGCGAGGCAGCTGAGACCATCTGTTCCGATGCCCTTCAGATCCATGGTGGCTACGGCTATGTCGAGGGCTTCCCCGTTGAGCGCCTGTATCGCGATGTGCGGATCTGCCAGATCTACGAGGGCACCTCGGATGTCCAGCGCATGGTCATCGGTCGAAGCCTGGCCGAGTGAAACCGGCGGTGTTTTCTGTCATAAGGCAATTCGCAATCAGGGGTCGCTCATGATCCTGGCGGCTCGATTTTCCATATTGGAATTGCTGCCACGAGACCGGATTCGGCATATGTTCTCCACATCCTGCCAAGCCTGAAAACGTCTGAAGCCGGGTGCCGACCGGTTGGCCTAGACCGTTTCACGCTCATATGGAAGCGTTTGATGGGTGAAATCGGTTCATCCGGCAAGACGCGGCGCGAAGCGCGATGCGGTGTATCGGGCAAGCGCCGCAACGCAGCCGGTGGGCCGCTTTGGCCCACCGAAGGCCGGTGTTTCGCGCCCGCTGGACAACGTTACGGCTCCCTTGCGGACAGCCGGTCCACGGCGGGACCCGTGCCTTGCCAGCAGACGCGAAACACCGGTCAAGCGATTCCATATGAACGTGAAACGGTCTAGGAATTATTCTCTCTGCTCGCGTTTTCAATGCTCAAGCGCGCAGTGGCGAGACCATACCGATTGAGGCGAGCCCGTCCCACAGGCATGCCAAGGCCACACAGCCACGATAATTCGTTCTTTCGAACAATTGGCTGCTTTGATACGGTCGAAGGTCGGCGTAAAGGGATTTGTTCAGCATGCGTAATGTCAGCACGACAAACCGGGCATCATTGATCGCAGTCTTGGCGGTCACGCTAACCTTGTTCGCAGGAGGAACAAGCCTTTTGCTGAGCCTAACACCCAGTGAAAGCCTCGCCTCGATAGAGGTGGCCGCGGACACCATCAGCCGGGACCGGCAAACTTTCACGCTGCAGCCGTTTGCCGGCCGATCCGAGACGATCGAACCTGAGTATTCCGAGCTTGGGCCGTTTGAAAAGGAGCTCGGCGGTGTCACTGCAAGACTGTCCTATCGGAATGCTCCCGATGAGGATGTAGATCCCATGTGGGTTCCGACGCTTGAGATCCTGGTGGAAGGCGAGCGGTTGCTGACCATCGAGGGTGAATCCAGCGGCTGGGACTGGACACCTGCTCTCGTGCAGATCGCGGAACTCGACCCGCGAAACCGGTTCCCCGAAGTCATCTTCAGCACCTACACCGGCGGGGCGCATTGCTGCAACGATGTCAGGATTGCGACATCCACCGCTGATGCGGAAAATTGGGCCGTGATTTCGGTTGGAACGTTTGACGGAGAGCCCACCGAAACGCGCGATCTCGATGGTGACGGCATCTACGAATGGGTCTCCTACGACACATCGTTCCTCTACGCGTTCACCTCCTACGCGCAAAGTTTCGCGCCAACGACGATCCATCATCTGGCGGACCGCGAGCTTATCGAAAACACGACAAGCCCCGACTACCATTTCGTTCACGCGGAATGGTTGAAAGAACAAGGTGAGTCCCTGTCGGGCTTCATGAAGGACACTGAATACGGCAATGGCTTCTTTGCCGCCTATGTCGCCGTCAAGGCAGTGCTGGGGGAGTTCGACGAAGCGTGGGATATCATGCTCAAACACTACGACCGCAACTCAGACTGGGAACTCGCGTTTTGCGAAGGCGGGTACGATGATGCCGGTGAGTGCCAGAACGAAAAGCGCTATTCGGATTTTCCCGAAGCATTGCGTGCCTTGCTGATTCGCAGGGGATACATTCGCCCGGAGTAAAGCTGCTTGAGCAGTTCCTTGTGGCCAAGACTGGCGTTTTCATCTGCCTTCAGGATTTCCATGGATCTCATCTTCGAAAGCGAACGGCTGTCGTACCGGCCCCTGTGCGATGCCGACATCGATCTGTCGATCGAACTATGGACGGATCCGGAGGTGACCAGGTACACCGCCGACAGAACTTTCACGGCGGAAGAAATCGCCGGCGAAATGCCCACCGTCGTCCGGCGTTGCGCGGGCGGCTGCATCGGCATCTGGTGTGTGATCGACAAATCCACCGAGGAGAAGCTTGGAAGCGTATTCCTGCTTCCCATGCCGGTCGACAAGGATGATACGGACTGGGACATGGTGGCCGGTGAGCAGATCCCGGAAGGCGAAATTGAAATCGGATACATCTTGAAGAAATCCGCATGGGGCAAAGGCTATGCGACGGAAGCCTGCAGACGGATTTTGAAGTTTGCGTTCGAAGAAACACCGCTGGAGGAAATCGTCGCTGTCATCGACCCGGAGAACATTGCGTCGAGGAATGTGCTGGAAAAGAGCGGGCTGACCGGTGAGGGGCTGGTTCCGGCCTACACGACCACCTGTCCCGGCTTCCGCGTTACCCGCCGCCAGTGGAAACAGGGCGGTTCGCAGCGAGGGTGACGCCTGCTCAATGCCCGCGCTCGGCCATGGGCGATATGAAACTCGCGAGCCAATGCAGTACTGAGATGACAACAGGACATGTGTTCATTGCCGTCAGTCTGGATGGTTTCATCGCACGGCGCGATGGCGACATCGACTGGCTTGAAAACCTCGACGCAGAGAACGAAGACAACGGATTCGCCGAGATGATGGCTTCCGTTGACGGTCTGATCATGGGCAGGGCCACCTTTCAAAAAGTGCTGTCATTCGGTGAATGGGTCTATGA
This sequence comes from Hyphomicrobiales bacterium, assembly GCA_021775755.1. GTDB lineage: Bacteria > Pseudomonadota > Alphaproteobacteria > Rhizobiales > JAJFHB01 > JAJFHE01. The sequence goes on from JAJFHE010000059.1 coordinate 120,531, forward strand.
AAAACCGGTGGTCGTGATGAGTCGGTCGCTCACACAGACCGATATTCCCGATCACCTTAAAGAGCGGGTTCGGTTGTCACGCTCAACGCCAAAGACCCTCTTGGGTGAACTTGACGCCGAAGGCTGGCGCCGCGCCTATTTGGACGGTGGAAAGGTCATCCAGTCGTTTCTTTCCGAGGGACTGATTGAAGATCTCTGGCTGACCCGTGCTCCGGTTCTTATCGGCGAGGGGTTGCCGCTATTTGGTCCGGTTCCCCACGATACAAACCTTGCACATCGGGATACTCGGGTGTTTCCGTCAGGTCTGGTCAGTTCGAAGTATCGCATCGTTCAGGGCACTTAAAACTGCTCCATGTGAACTTCGGTTCCAGAATACCAGTCACGTGGTCTCATAAATGCCCAACCATAAGCGGATTGCCGCGAGCTTGATGAATGCGAGGAAGTTCGCTGCCAGCTTGTCGTAGCGGGTGGTGATCCGTCGGCAATGCTTGATGCGATTGAAGAACCGCTCCACGTGATTGCGATCTCGGTACAGATGCGGGCTGAAGCAGATCGGGTTTCTCCGGTTTCGTTTCGGTGGGATGTTTGCCCACGCTCCACGCTCTCGCACAAGTTCCCTGATTGCATCGGAGTCGTAGGCCCAGTCGGCGAGCAGCATGCCGTTGTAGCGAAGCTCCGTCAGCAGATCGCCGGCAAACAGACCGTCATGGTCTTGACCGGCGCTGAGTGCCAATCGGAGGGGCAATCCTTTGGCGTCGACAACCGCGTGGATCTTCGTTGTCAGTCCACCGCGTGACCGTCCCGTGCAGTTGCTCTCGCATTCCTTGACGCAACTTGCATGTTGGTGCACCCGGGCAATTGAGGTGTCGAGCATCTGAACATCGTCGTCACGTCTGTCCGTCATGGCAGCGAGGATGTTGTCCCGGATGCCTGCCCTGCGCCATCGGTTGAAGCGGTTGTAACAGGTCGTATACGGGCCGTAGCATTCGGGCAGATCGCGCCACGGAGCTCCTGAGCGCAACAGCCAGAAGATGCCGTTCAACACAAGCTGGTCGTCAACCCGGGGCACACCGCGAGACTTGGTTGGTAGAACAGGTTGGATAATTGACCATTCACGGTCGGTAAGTTCATAGCGCATGAAATGAAGCTCCTGTGAGCTCGAATCACGATTGAGCCATGACCGGCAATGTGCCCATCCAAATGTCCGTTTTCGGGTGCACTTTCGCCGTCAGTTTGACACGCCGGGAGAGTCGCGAATTGACCCAAGTCAGAAGTCGGAGACGCCCAACCTAGTGTGATGCATATATCGGTGCAGGACTATGGCCTGCAAGCGGAGGGCAGGGCGCCGGTCCATTGCGCCGCCGGATCGGATGGCGGCCGTTGTAACACTTGGGTACGTAGCCGTTCAGATTCGCCTTAAGCATCCTGAGGTCAGGCAATAGAGACGCAGTGCGCAGCCCAGTCACTCGAAACGGAGGAACCATATGCAATCGAAAACGGTTGATCCAGGCGCGGTTCAGACGGTAACGCCCCGCGAGTGGCTTCGCGTGATCATGATCCATCTTTCCATACCTCTGATCTTATTGGCCTGCGGAGGGGATACCCGTTGGTGGCAGGCCTGGGTCTTTTCCCTGCTCATCGTTGCAGCCGGTGTCGGTGGGCGCATCTGGGCAGAATGGCGGCATCCAGGGCTGATGGCGGAACGAACCCGATCCCTAAAGGCACCAGATGTCAAAGCATGGGATAAAGTCCTTGCACCGCTAATGGCATTGACCCTTTCCTTCCCGCTGGTCATTGTGGCGGGGCTGGATCACCGCTTTGGGTGGTCACCCGTATTCCCCACATGGCTTAACATCACCGGTATCTTCTTGATCGCACTTGGATACGCCTTCGCTGCGTGGGCTTTGGCGGAGAACCGCTTCTTCTCCAGCATGATGCGCATCCAGACCGATCGAGGACATGTGGTATGTGACAGCGGCCCATACCGGATCGTCCGGCACCCGGGTTATGCCGGAATTCTTCTGTCAATTTCGGGCACTGTGCTGGCCTTGGGCTCTGCGTGGACACTCATTCCGGTGGGGGTCGCGCTGGTTGTCGCAGTGATCAGAACCGCACTCGAAGACCGGACTCTACAGGAAGAGTTGCCGGGATATCAGGAGTACACAAGCCGCGTAAGTTATCGGTTGTTTCCTGGAGTTTACTAATGAGCCCCAACCGCGAGGAATTACATAAAACGTAGGTGATTGGCCACTTTGGTAAACGTCTGTAATAAAGGCATTTCGATGGTGTAGCTGCCATATTGCCAATGCGATAGAACTCGCCGCCGCCATCGGGTTGAGGGGGGGAGCAAGCGCAAATCAGAAGAATCCGATATCTCATACCAAGGGCGGCAATTGTTGACCCGTTTCACCGGGATGATTTTACCCTCCGGCAAGGCGCGTACTGCGCCGCGGTACAGGTACCGTAAGCAGTACGCAACGCTGCTGGAGGGCAAAAGCACCCGGCCTGCGGTGGGCCATTCCGGCCCGTCGACCACGTTGCGGGCCTTGTCCGATACACCGCATCGCACTGCGGCCCGCGCCTCGTCGAGCGTGCCGGAGTGGCGTCAGCAGTGCGCGTTTATGGGTCCTGACCCTAGTTATCCGTGCTGGCTGCATTGACGATGCCCAGCATATACTCCGCCGATGCCAGTCCGGAGATCCGCTGCCACGTACCCTGGGGGCTGAACACCAGTGCGATCGCCGGACGATCCGCTATGTCTGGCGCAAACACATCGAGCCATTTCAACAGTTTGTCGACTTCTTCCGTGGGCCCGGTCCATAGGGACCACCCGGAACCGTCACCGAACCTGTCACGCCAGGCCTTGAGACGTTGCGGCGTGTCATTGGTGGGGTCGACCGAGACTGAAACCAGAAAAACATCGCCTCCGGCTCGCGAACCGAGCAGCTTCTGGAGTTGACCGAAAGTAGCGCCCATCGGCGGATCAATGGTTAGACCGGATGTGGTGATAAAGTTCATAACCACAACTTTTTGAGCCGATAATTCTGCCCGGACGCGAACCTCAGAACCGCCCTGATCAATGAGGCGGAGATCGGGAATGTCGGCCGCCCGGATGTCGTGTGTTTCCGCGAGTACCACCAGGCAAGCCAGCGCGAAAACCGTTGCACGCGCGAATGATCGGACTGTGAAATACATCGTTGTCACCCTTTCGGTTTGTGGCAGGCAACCAGCATGCTGAACGGAAGTTTCCGATGTCCGGTTTATGAAAATTGCGCCAACCTTACCTCAAATTTCAGGTTGTGGCGGCGGTGCCTCCAAGTTCGACAGCCTATTTCTTACGAAATCGGTAGGATTTGGGGAGCACAATTACCGCTCCTCCAGAATACAGGAACGCCGACCATGGCTACCGAAACCAAGGTACGCGCCGCGCAGGCAAAGACCCCCGAGCGCGCGTTGGCGCTTGTACGGAATTCATCCATGTCCATCTTTTCCAACACCGATTTCGACGCCCATGAGGCCGTGCACGCCTTCTGCGATGCCGCATCGGGGCTTAAGGGGTTCATTGCCCTGCATTCAACGGCGCTTGGCCCGGGCTTTGGCGGCTGCCGAATGTGGGCTTACGAAACGGAAGACGCGGCCCTGCGCGATGCGCTGCGGCTGTCGCGCGGCATGAGTTACAAGAACGCGCTTGCTGGCCTCGACTATGGCGGCGGCAAGGCGGTGATCATCGCCGATCCGCGCCTCGACAAGACCGAAGCCCTGTTTGAGGCCTTCGGTGATGTGGTCGAAAACCTCAACGGGCGGTATGTGACGGCGGAAGACGTCGGCATCAAGGTGGAAGACATGCAGATTGTCGGCCGCCGCACCGAGCATGTCAGCGGCATCGAAAAAGACGGCCGCATGGCGGGCGGCGATCCCTCGCCGAAAACCGCGCTCGGTGTGTTTCAGGGGCTGCGCGCGGCAGTCGCCTTCAAACTCGGGCGCGAAGACCTGACGGGATTGCGGGTTGCGGTGCAGGGCGTCGGCAATGTCGGCTACAACCTTTGCAAACTGCTGCACGGTGCCGGCGCAAAGCTTGTTGTGGCCGATGTCTATGAGCCCAATCTGGAGCGTGCCCGTTCCGAGTTCGGCGCGGAGGTCGCGTCGCCCGACGCCATCCTGTTCGCCGACGCCGAGGTTCTCGCACCTTGTGCGCTCGGTGGCGCGCTCAGCGAGGAAACCATTCCCGATATCAAGGCAACGGTCATCGCGGGCGCCGCCAACAATCAGCTCGCGCGCGAGCTCGACGGGGAACGCCTCAAGGACCGCGGCATACTCTATGCGCCGGACTACGTGGTGAACTCCGGGGGCATTATAACGGTGGCGTCCGAGTATGAAGGCGGCCGGCCGGAGAGTGAGATCGTTGCTCGGGTCGAGCGGGTTTATGATCGGGCGCTTGCGATATTTGAGCGTGCCCGTTCAGAAAACCGCCCCACCAGCGTCATTGCGAATGACATGGCCCGCGAAATCATCGCCGCGGCAAAAGTGCGCTGAGGGTGCTACTCGGCCGCGATGTCTGCCATCGGGCGCATCTCGGCCCATTCGGGCACGTGGTCGCACAGTTTTGACATAAGAATATCAAGCTGCGCCCGTTCCTCTTCGCTAAGCGCCGCCAGGGCCCGGGCCTGGCGCTCGGCGGCGAACTCAAGGCAATGGTCGAGAAGCTGAGCGCCGCTCGCGGTGGGCTCCAGGTCGATGGAGCGCAGATCCTTGCGGCTCTTGCTGCGCGTCAGAAGCTGCCTCGCTTCCAGTTCGCGCACGGCACGGCTGATGCTGTTTTTCGGCAACCCCGACCCGACCACGATTTCCTGCGCCGAAGTGGCACCGCCGTGGCACAGACACAACAGCGAGACAAATTGCGACCGCGTCAGACCGAGGCTGCGGTCGAATTCCGCGAACATCGGAAAGACATAGTAGTTGGCGACATGGGCGATGCGCCAGATGGCGGCAATCGGATTGGAACGCAACAGCCGCTCGCGCACGGCGTTGGAAGCTTGCTGGTTTGGCTGAGACTGCACGCGGTTCCCCATAGAGTAATGCATTACGCCGACATAGTACCAAACGTTACAATCCCCTCGACTTTGGTACCGTCCAACACTACTCTGGCGCATGGCGCGCCAGAACGGGGTTGGCGATCAAATCCTCGTTATTTGACCGTACACGTATGTATTGGCGTTGCCGGAAATTGCGTCCTTAAATTGCCAGCGGGGGCAGGCACAATGACGACGTTCGACTACGACAAGGAACGATTGCAGCACGATGTGATCTGCGTTCAGGAGTTTCTCGAGGAATGCATCGGCGTTCTCGGGCTCATGAGCGACAACGCCCGGGCCGCAAACCTTCCAAATCTTGTTCAGCACTTTGAGCGTTCGTCTGACGAATGTGCACGGTCACTGAAAGATCTTGATGGTCAAGGCTAAGACTACACGAACCGCTGTGAGAGTGCCGGGACGCGGAGCAGGGGAATGCGCCTGCATCCGTGTTGTACCTTGCGAAATCAGGAGTGGTCATGCGCAGGTATGACCTGTCGAACCTGAGCGTGCTGGTGCTCGACGACAACCGCTATTTCCTCCAGATCATGGGGACGATCCTGCGCGGGTTTGGAATCCGCAGCATCGTTCAGTGTATTGACGCGTTCGAAGCATTCGAAAACATGAAGCACGCAAATGTCGATATCGCGTTCGTCGACATCAACATGCCCGGGCTTGACGGGTTCGAGTTCATGTCCCTGGTGCGCACCGCCACCGACAGTCCGAATAAACAGCTGCCCATAATCATCGTGTCCGGACATGCTACGCGATCGAGTGTTGAGAGGGCGATGTCCAGCGGCGCCCAGGACTATCTTGCCAAACCCATAACCCCGGCGGAGGTCTACCGCCGTTTGGTCAATCTGGTGGAGAAGCAAAGTCTCCAGGTCGCAATGTAGCCGTGGCGACCGGGCAGGCGTTGATCGCGCGGGCAAAAGTGCCGTAAATGCTCATCGCGGTTCACGTCGATTGAAAGGTCTGGAGATGGCGTCGCCCTATCTGAGCGAAGAACATGTTCTGCTGCGCGATCAGTTGCGCCGGTTTATCCGCGAAGAGGTTGAACCCTTCGGCGAAGAATGGGAGCGCACAGGCCATACACCGCGTGAAGTATTGCGCAAGATGGGCGAGCTCGGGTTCTTCGGTTTGCGCTATGCGTCAGAGTATGGCGGCTCGGAGATGGACTATCTCGGCACCGCGGTGCTGTCGGAAGAACTCGGTCGCTCGACCTTCGGCGGTTTCGCGATCACCGTTCTCGTGCACACCGACATGGCCTCGCCCCATCTCGCCAATGCGGGCACGCCCGAGCAGCTTGAAAAATACATGCCGGGCGTCGTTTCGGGTGAACTCATTACGGCGGTGGGCATTACCGAACCCGGCGCTGGTTCGGACGTTGCCGGCATCCGCTCACGCGCCGAGCGCGACGGGTCCGACTGGGTCCTGAACGGATCGAAGATCTACATCACCAACGGCGTGCTGGCCGACCTTTATTTCATCGCCGCCAAGACCGACGGCTCCGCCAAGGGCTCGCGCGGCATCTCCATGTTCATCGTCGAGAAGGGCACGCCCGGGTTCGAGGTGGCGCAACAGCTCGACAAAATGGGCTGGCGCTCGTCGGACACGGCCGAACTCGTGCTCGACGATTGCCGGGTGCCCGACGCCAACATGCTTGGCGAGGTCAACCGCGGCTTCTACGCGGTGATGAAGAACTTCCAGAACGAGCGCCTGACGCTCGCCGCCCAGGCGATCGGCGAGGCGCAGAAGGCAATCGAGCTCACCGTGCAGTACGCGCTCGACCGCGAAGCCTTCGGCAAGTCCTTGTGGCAGCAGCCCGTGGTGCGCAACCGTTTGTCGATGCACGCCGCCAAGGTGTCGTCGGCACGCGCCTTCGTCTACGAGACCGCGTGGCGTGCATGCCAGGGCGAGGACGTGGTGCGCGAAGTCTCGATGCTCAAGTCCCTGTGCGGCGAACTGGTCAACGAGGTCATGTACGACTGCCAGCAATTCCACGGCGGCTTCGGCTACATGACCGGCACGGCCATCGAGCGCATGGTCCGTGACGCCCGTGTCCAGGCCGTCGGCGGCGGCGCCACGGAGGTGATGCTCGAAGAAGTCGCCAAGCGCATGGACGGGGTGTTCGGGTGAGGGAGGTTACTCCGCCGGCAGGGCTTGCCCGTCCGCTGGTTGATCCGCAGAACTCGCTTCATTTCGGTTGTCCGAATAGTCCGGTTGGCCGGTGTTGAAGCAGAGGTAGTAGGCGGCTTCGTCGTCGCCGGCGGCCCGGGCGCAGGCGTCTATGGGCGCAAGCTCGCTCTGGTTGGAGTAGTGGATGTAGGGCGAGATCAGGAGCCGGCTTTCGCCGCCGTTGGAATTGCCGAAACGGTCGATCTGGCCTTCGACGTCGGGGAAGGCGTGCACGAGAATATCGTGGAACGTGTTGCCCTCGATGAAGTTGTCGGGCAACTGGTCGAAGGGGCCGTCGAAGTAGTTGTTGACCATGGCGTTGCCGTCATAGATGCCGATCAGGATGCGGCGTTCGCGCAGGCGGTCCTTGTAGAAAGCAAAGCTCGTGCGCTGGCCGACGACGATGTCGCCGGAGACGCGGCTTGCGAGGAAAATCTCGGCGGCTGAAACTTCGGCGTTGAGGATGTAGTGGAACATCTTCAGGGCGCGGTTGTAGACGAAGTAAAACGAGAGACCTGAGTCGTCGTACATGGGGCCGATATAGGTCTCGTCCGGCGACAGCATGCCGTCGGGCGGGCGCACATGGGCGAGATCGTTGAGACGGAAGACGACGCTGCGCCCTTCATAAGTCATCTTGTAAACGAGGCGCTCCAGGCGCTCGACCGTGACGCCTGCTTTGGCGTCGAGCCGGCGGTAGTGCGAGATCAGATCCTCGTTCCAGCGGTTGTATTTCATGAAATAGGCGAAATGCACGATGCCGTCGTCGCGGTCGAGAGCGTCAAGGCGCAGGTTGCCGGCCATCTCGATACCGTTATGGAAGAACGAGAAATAGAAATAATTCTCCGTCGGATAGACCTTCACCTCGTCGGGCAGGCCGGAAAAGACGAAGCCGAAGACCTCCATTACGTCGCGGATGTTAAGGGCCGACGGCACGTTGAGATCGTCGAGATAGTCCTGATTGAGATGCAGGAAAGGGCGGCGCACGGTGTCGGCCTGCGCCGTGGCGGACCACAGGCATACCACAGCGGCAAGGCACGCTGCGGCGGCCACGGATTTAAGGCCGCGGGCCAGCATTGGCGCGGTCAGGGTCAACGGCCTTCCGACGAACCGCCGCCGGAATTGTTGCGGTAGTGCGCCGTCGATCTGTTTATCGCGTGCGAACCGGGTTTGCGGTGAGACCACGGCGCGACATGGGCGCCCTGCTGTTGTTGCTGTTGTTGCTGCTGCTGTTGTTGCTGGCGCTGGCGTTCCAGCTCTTCCTGCAGTTCGCGCTCAAGGCGCTCGCGTTCCTGGCGCTCGCGCTGTTCCTGTTCGTCGCGGCGCGACTGGCGGCGGCGGTGCTCGGGCGCGGCCTGTTCCTGCTGCTGGCGCTCGCGCTCAAGCTGCTCCTGGCGCTCGCGCTCGCGGCGTTCACGTTCCTCGCGCCGGCGCCGGCGTTCTTCGCGTTGCGCGCGCTCGACGCGATCGCGTTCCTCGCGTTCCACACGCTCGCGGCGTTCGCGGTCTTCGCGTTCGATGCGCAGCTGTTCCTGGCGTTCGCGCTCGCGGCGTTCCTGACGCTCGCGATCGCGGCGCGACTGGCGGCGGCTGTGTTCGTCCTGGCGGTCGCGTTCGCGCTCAAGCTCTTCTTCAAGCTCGCGTTCGCGCCTTGAATCGCGGCGGCTGTGGCGGTCGTCCCCGTCTTCGTCGTCGAAGAACGGATCGCGTTGCGACAACGTCCTGAAATGCGATTGCGGGCGGAAATGCGAGAACATCCGGTAGTGCGAGCGCAAGATGTCGTGCGAGCCGAAGCGGCCATGGGAGTCGAGCCGCGAGTGCGACCGCGTCCTCAGGTGCGACAGGTCGCGGTCATGCGACCACAGGCGGTAATGAGAGTCTTCGCGGTTATGCGACCCGTAGCGGTAATGCGACTGCAGACGCTGATGCGAGCCCTCGCGGAAGTGCGACAGTTCGCGGTCGTGGCTGCCCTCGCGGTTGTGCGAGGCATCGCGGGTATGAGAGCCGACGCGGTTGTGCGAGGTCGTGCCGTCGTGGGTCGGCGCGGAATCGGTACGGTCGTGCTGCACGGAATCGTACTTGCGGTGGAAGGCCGAGATCTGGCGGTCGTGACCGGCTTCGACCGGCGGCTGCGGCTGAGGTTGCGGCTGTTGCTGCACGACCACTCGTACCGGGCTGAACACCTCGATGTCGCCGGACATAGTGGTGTCGTCGCTCTGGATTTCATTGCGGTCGGTGCGGCCGAACGGATCCAGATTGATGTCGAGATCGATCAGGTAGGAGTTGTCGGGCCCGTTGGCGGGGTAGGGGATGCCGTCGCCCGGATAGGCCCCGGTCGTGCCTTCCGGCAACAGCTGCGTGTCGTAGCGCCTGGGCGTGCCCTGAAGCCCGTGCACCTGATCTTCGTTGCTGCGCGCGCCCTCCGTCTCGTGGTTGCAGGGGCCGTCGGGTGAGCACAGCGCATCGCCGCTCGCCCATAAAATGGCGTGCGGGCGGCTCGCGTCCAGGCGGCCGTTGGCGGTATAGGCATAGCCGAACGAGACGCCGCCCGCCGCGTTGGCGCGGATGTAGGGCGGGCCTTCATACTGGCGGTCGTAGAAGCCGACATCGAAGCGGGCAAGAAACTTCCAGACGCCCTCGCGCCGCTTGTACTGCAGCGCGCGCGAAATATGCGGAGCGGCGAAAGGCCTGAGCGCCCCAAGCCCCAGATTGCGAAAGCCGCCGCGTTCCGCCAGCACCACGGTGCCGTCGCGCGAGAACGCCATATCGGAGATGGCCGCGCCGTTGAGCGTGGCGTCTTTGCCGAAGTCGGGAACGACGAACTCGCGCCGCACATCGCGAATGTCGAACCCGCCGTCATCGTCGATGCCGACCGACCAGACGGAGTTCTTCGTCTCTTCGTCGTCATCGCCCCAGCCCGGCGATCCGATCGGGTCGGAACTCCAGACCGCGTAATAGAGCCGGTCGCTCCTGCCGTCGGGTTGCGGGAAAACGCCAAGACCCCATACGCGGCGGCGGTAGTCGGCAATGTTCCAGCACTCGGGTGTCTCGGTGAAACTCGTATCGCAATCGGTGATGCGCGCGCGTGTTTCGGGTTCGAATTCGATGACGGGCAGGGCAACGAAGCGGTCATCGGAGGCATCGACAAAGGCGGAGCGGCCGTCGACGCCATGGTCGTAGTGATCGGCAATCTCGCCGCTTTCGGCATCGATGCGGAAGATCATGCCGGTTTCGAGGTCGGACACGAAGAGCTGATTATGGCGCTCGTTGAAGGCGATGTTGCCGAGCGCCGCCCCGCTATTGCGGCGGCCCTCAAGCGCGATGACAGTAAATACTTCGGGGCGGTAGTCGTTTTCCGCGCTCAGGCGGTAGACCGTGCCGGGGCCGCCTTCGGCACCCCACATGCCCGGTGCCCAGTCTGTGCCGTCGCCATTGCGGTGCAGGCCGAAGGCCGATGACGCGGTGAGATAGATGTTGGGCGGTTCGGCGTTGTCGATGGCAATGCCGAAAATCTGGCCGATTTCGCCCGCCGTTACGGGACTGCGCTGCGGTTCGTCGAGCCAGTGCCGGCCCTGCGGCGCGCCGCCCGGCGAGCGGATATCGATGAAGCTGCCGACAATGCCATTGGGATCGATGGTGTATTTGAAATTGCCGGAACCGTCCGGCTCCTCAAGCACACCTGAAAACCGCGTCGCATAGGCCTCGCCCGGCGACATGCCGCGATCCTGAGCGTGTGACGGGGACACGCTTGCAAGATTGGCAATGCCAACAAGGCATAAGAAAAGGACGGCACGGATGGCGCCGCGATGCGGGTTCTGCATATCGGGTTCGTTCGAGTTTCCATCAAAAATGGACGGCAAAGTGCCGGTCGAGCGTCCCATCATATGTTCAATCCTTTTTCGAACGGCGATTGAGGTTCCGCCCCCCTCGCAATCGGTGCGAAGTATCGTCGGTCATGAATCGACTAGCGCTGAACTATATGGGAATTGTGGCGAGAATGGCAATGGCGGGGGCTGTATCCCTCACCCAAACGGGGCGCAATACATCCCGCGTGGCGGTGTTCGCTCTCAAATCAGGACCGGTGATCCGTTCAGAGCGAATGCGGATCGCCGATGCCCAGCGAATTGAGCAAGACCATTGTCAGCAGGAACGTCAGAAGCCAAACGACAAACAGCGCCACCCAGGCCAGTGAAATCAGCATAAGCGCCATGTATTCGCTGACTTGCATCCAGTTGGCGAACTCAACCATCAACCAGAATACGCCGACGCCGGCTACTCCCGACGCAATGAACAATGTGACCGCCAGCGCCCGGTAGTATGGCTTGAACTTGCTCATATTAATCTCGCGACGGTTTTTAATCCGGTCGCTGCACTGCTGTTCAGTGTACTACAGAACTCGCTGGATCCCCGCCACCTTCCTGATACGGCATTAATTCTTGGCGGTAATTAGCCCTATTGCGGTTGTACTTCGGCACCGGCGACAAGAGCCTTATACGCCGCCACCGCGAAGATGATCCGGAAAATGCTGTTTTCAACACGCTAACGCCGGTCTGCACGGATGATGATGGTCAGGGGGCTCAACCAGGGTTCTTCGGTGCAAGGACGTGTTTTCAGGTATTGGAAGACAGTTGCGGGAACGTAACCACAGTTCCTCAGCCCATCGTCAACTAGGTGTGAAGCTTCAAGAGGTTGTCCTCGGTTAGACCGAGACGACTGATGGGTGTGTTTTTGTTTATACCCATA
>JAJFHE010000060.1 GCA_021775755.1 Hyphomicrobiales bacterium
TTCCATTACGATCGGCGGCACGGTCACACCGGGCGGCTTCGGCGTCTCGGCCGGCGCCACCGCGCCGACCGCGGGCGGCACGCCCAACGCTCAGCGCACCTCGCTGGAAACGGAGTTCAACAATCTCCTGACCCAGATCGACCAACTGGCACGGGACGCCATTTTTAATGGTAACAACCTGCTGCAAAGCGATGATCTTCAGGTGATTTTCAACGAAGACGGTTCTTCGTCACTGACGATCCAGGGCGTTGACTTCGACTCCGGCGGCCTGGGCATCAATGCGGTAGCCACCGGTTCTTTCCAGACGAACACCAGTATCAACGCCACGCTCGCAGAACTTGATACGGCGATCGCAACCCTGCGCACCCAGGGATCGACCTTCGGTTCGAACCTCTCGGTGGTGGAAACCCGGCAGAACTTCACCAAGGAACTGATCAACGTTCTTGAAACAGGCGCCGGCAACCTGACACTGGCCGACACCAACGAGGAAGGCGCCAACCTGCTGGCGCTGCAGACAAGACAGCAGCTCTCCTCTGTTGCCCTGTCGCTCGCCTCGCAGGCCGATCAGAACGTGCTGCAGTTGTTCTAGTAAGGAACGAGGCACTACAGAAACCAGATGGCGGGGCCCGGCCCCGCCATTTTTCTGTCCGCCCTTCCCCGCAAATTACTTCGCTCCAATCGCGCAATTCCGCTGGATCGAATCGGATATACTTACGCAAACGCGCAGAGCGACGACGGAAGGCGCACGCATGGCACTGAAGGTTGAACTGAAACCGGGAGAACGCTTTATCCTTGGTGATTCCGTTATCACCAACGACAAGCAGCGCACCCGTTTGTTCATTGAGGGCAATGCGCCGATTTTGCGGGAGAAAGACATCCTGAGGACCGAGGATGCCGACACACCATGCAAGAAAATCTACCTTATGGTGCAGATGATGTATTTGGCACACGCGCCGAAGGAGCACCATGCACTATATTTCGAACTTGTCGGTGATGTAATCGCTGCCGCGCCCAGCTTAACGTCCTATATTGACCGCGTTAATAATCACATATTAACCGATGCATACTATAAAGCTCTCAAGGAAGCGAAATTGATGATTGCTCACGAGGGAAAGCTTTTAGATTATGCAAAATGCGGCCCAAGCGTATAGCACCACAGCGAAACAAACCGTCGCCCCCCGCGAGCGTGAGGCCTCTCTGCTGATCAAGGCAGCGGCCCAACTGCAGAACAATCAGGACAACGCCATCGAAGACCGCAGTTCGCTGCGTTCGGCGCTTCATTACAACAGGAAACTGTGGACGGTCCTCGTCACATCGGCAACGCAGCCGGAAAATCCGCTGCCCTTGCCGATCAAGAACAACATCGCATCCCTTGGCGTGTTCATATTCCGCCATACCATGGAAGTTCTGGCCCGCCCCGAGCCCCAGAAGCTCAAGGTACTGATCTCCATTAACAAAGAGATCGCTGCCGGCCTGCGCAGCCAGTAAACATACCGGCCGACGGGTTGCCGCATAACGGCAATCATCGCCTCCGCGTTATCCGTTTGGCTGGTCCGTCCCCTCTCCCGCCTGCGCCGCATAGATCGATGTGTATCCGCCCGACCAGTCGGGAGGGATCTGGCATGGCCGGGCATCGTGGTGCGCCCATTTCACGGGCTCACCTCGGACGATTTCGTAGGCATGTGAAGAAGGATCCGGGTGCGGCGTATAGGCTTTTGCGTCGGAAGAAGTGTAGCAGTTCAACAGAAGCGGTCGGGGCTGATCCGATTTGCTCGACGGCGAATAATGCAAGGTGCGGGCATTATGAATTGTGATCGAACCGGCAGGTCCGGTGAGATGTTCCACACGGCTCATATCAACTTTCGCGGCATCCTCGTCACTTAGCATGCCGGTCCAGTTGCCCTCCGCGTCATACTGGTCGAACAACGGATCGTTGTGCGAACCCGGCAACACAGCGAGCGGTCCGTTCGTCATATCGGTGTCTGCCAGATAGCAGCCGATTGTGAACACGTTGTAGTTGGTGTGCGGGAAGAACTGAATGTCCTGGTGCCACTTCACAGTGTCGCTTTCATCGAACCATTTGAAGTTCAGCTTGGAGTGATGATAGGTGACATTGGGCCCGGCAACATCGGCGGCAACGTCCGCAAGCAACCCGCTTGCGAATTTCCAGTAACTTTCGTGGCGCTCGTCGGGCCTCTTGAGACGCCGCAGAAAGGGCGTTTGCGATGTGTGCCCCGGCCCAATGTCGAAAACGGGACCGGATCCGGTTTCCGCCCGGCTCTGATCGACGAAACCTTTGGTCACGGCATCGAGATCGGCAAGGATATCATCCGGCACCAGACGTTCGACATGGGTGTAGCCGAGTTCGAAGTATTGCTCACGCTGTGCCTGTGTCAGAATGCGTGCCGGATAAGAAAGGATTTCGTCGGGTGTCATTGTGTCCCCTTTCGGAATTATCAATTCTGTTGTTCACGGGCAAAATGCCGGTTCTAGCTAGTGTTCCCCCGATGCCAGCGCCTCTACGAGTTTATCCGCTTCTTCAGCCGGCATCTCGTAGCTGTGCTCCGCGTCGGGGAACGTCCCCTCTCGAACTTCGCTGGCATAGGCCGCAAAGGCATTGGTGGCAACTTCACCGACATTGCCGAAACGTTTTGCGAATTTTGGCGTGAAGTTGTCGAATGCCCCAATCAGATCGGCCCATTGCGCCATGAGATAGTCGGTGAGCGATGCGAGAACGACACGTTCGCCGGCGCGTTTGCATTCTCGAAGATCGGGAATTGTCAGCTTTTTGCGGTGCTCTGCCACGGTGTCTCCCCGGTTTCGGATTGTCGGATACTATTGTTCCATTTGGAACAGTATGGTAGAAATTGGAAAAGCTCGCAATAGCTCTGCACACCTCTGCCGGCGAAAGGTTTCACGCACATGGGCACACGACGCGCCACCGCCGAGAAACAGCGTCCCGCACGCGACCCAAGCGCCATATTCGAGCGCAACGAAGTGCGCGAAACATTCAGAATTTCCTATTTGGCGAACTCTCTGGTGCTTCCGGCCTATGATGAAATTTCCCGTGAATACAGCCTCAGCCGGGGCGAGTACCTTTTGCTCTTCTGCCTCGCCCACATGCCGAAACTGACGGCCCAGGACGTCGCCAATATGACAGGGCGCCCTCGTAATTCGATTTCACGCGCCGTGCACCGAATGCTGCGGGAAGGCTATGTTGACCGCACGCCCGATCCAGAGGACCGGCGTCAGGCGATGTTGCAGATCACGGCCAGAGGCCTGAAACTCCATCGCCGGATTGTCACGAAATTCATCGCCCGCGAAGACGCATTGCTCAGCGTTTTGGACGCTCAGGAACGCGCAGCTTTAGACAGCATCTTAAAAAAGCTTGTGCTGCATACCGCAACTCTTGCCGTTTGAGGCGTTCGGGCGAAAATGCCTCTTACAGGAAATTGACGAGCGACAGCCGCGTCAACAGCGATGTCGTCTCAAAGCTGGCTTGAAGGGTAGTCTGCAAGCGCAAAAGGCTGGTGCCGACTTCGTAGTCATTGATGCCTTCCTTGGTCTGCAGGAGATCCAGAGAGATCTGCTGTGCCGCGGTGTGTCGCTCCCCGGCCTCGTTAATCGAGCGCTGCTTGAATCCGAGTTCATTAATCAGGTCTTCCAAGGACTGCGCACCGCTAAAATTGAGGTCGGCGGCAACACGTGACGTCAGTTCCTGATAACGCACCTGATCGTGCGGATCGGTTTCCGAGAACGTTTCCGCTGCAAGAACCGCAAGCGAGCTCACAAGTTCCCTGAGCGGTCCCTCGTCCGCACGCGTGCCATAGGCGACATTCAGGCTGTCATCGATATGGGCAATGGCGCTGTCGCGTGCAGAGCCCGGACCGTTGTCTCCCACATACCAGAAGACGGTATCGCCAGTGGTTGCATTCTGCAGGGCGATCGCCGTGTCGAAAGGCGGGCCGGCGACCCGTTGCGGCGGCGTCGCGGAGTCGTAGTTGAAGAAGTCGTTCGACGCCGCTTTGGTGGATGCTGCGCTCAGTTCGCGCGCGCCCGCGGTTTGCAGCGCCGTCGTCAGAGCCGCCTCGAAGTTGGCCGCCGTCGCCGTTTCATCCGCGCCGATCAGAAACTCACCATCGCCAGCCGGCGCGGTCGCCGTGGCGGCAAGCGTTATGTCGGACTGCGTTCCATCCGGCAAATCGAGCGTGATCGTGATCAGTTCGCCTGCTTGCGGCAAGGTGGCGCTGAACGTTACGTCGATCGCCGCCGGCGCACCGGCCGGCCCCGCAACGGTCGTTCCGGTCAACGAGCTTGCCACACCGCTCACCTTGAATCCGAAAGGATGCCCTGCGGCGTCTTCACTGAGAGAGATCTGTGGCGATGTATTGGTAATGGCCAGGCGCCCAAGACCCGCCGGCCCGAGATCAGCCTGACGGCGTTCGGAAATGACCTGTTTGAGACCGGCGTGAGACGCATCGCCATTCAGCAGAAGGTCCATTTGCACAACTGGCTGGGTTTCCGACGTCCTGCCGCTGAAATAATGCCGGCCTGCCAGCTCGAAATTCAGCAGCGCGATGGTTTCGTTCAGGTGCTCGGACGAGGAGATCTGCAACTGCGTCTGGTTCGCGCCCGAGAGCACAAAATCCCCCGGCAGCGCGTCGCTCCGGGTTTCCGATGAAATCTCGCGCAAACGTTCCAGGTGTTGCTGAACCACATCCAGCCTGAGAGATGCCTGGTCGACCGTACTGAGATACCCCTCAAGCGACGACAGCCGCGTGCGCAGGGACAATACCGGAAGCCGGTCCGTTCCAAGACCGGAATAGGATTCGGTTCGCTTGCCGGTGGCGAGCTGGCGCTGCAGATCGTCGAATTGACCGCGCAGTTCCAGAATTTCGCGCGAGATCCCGAATGTCGATCCTAGTGAGGAAAGTGCGGTTACTGCCATCTGCGACCCCCTATATCCGCACCAGAATGTCGATCAGTTCCTGAATGACCGTCATCACGCGCGCATTGGCGGCATAGATGTTTTCCAGCTGCGTCAGCTGCGCGAGTTCTTCATCGATGTCCACGGCGACGTCGCTTTGAAAGCGGTCGTTCAGCGCTTCCACTACAATCCCCTGGGCCTCCTGGCTGCGCAGGGAGTTTTCCACCTGCTGGCCCTGAAAATTGATGATGCGCTGACTGAAGTCCGTAATCGATGTTGACAGCGGGGAACCGACACTGCCGATGCCGGCGGACGGTGAAAATGTGAACGGCGTCTCGGAGAACCGTGCGAGCAGTTCCAGCGGCCGCGCCGGGTCGCCGCTGCCGGTCGCCGGAGTTGTGGAATGGAGCACCAGCAAAGAGTTGTCCGAAACGAGCGACGGGTTAACCGCAATGCGACCCGCGAACCCGATTTTCTGAGCACCGCCGTCGAGGCTGCCCGAATACGGCAGATTGGTGCCGTTGATGTCAGAAAACACCGCCAGCTGCAGGCCGTTGTCCTGCACGCCCGAGGGAGTTACCCGCGCGGTTACCGCATCGATGGTCACGGTGGCGGCGACGTCATTGAGTACCTGCAGCGTGTTCGCGACCGGTGACGATACCGCGATGTCGACGCCCAGCGCGGCATCGAGTGCCGTATCGAGTGCCGCTGCCGCCGACGCCAGACCGCCTGAGAAATCGATGCCGATTACCGTGTCGTTCGGATTTGCGGTTACATCATTTGTGAGTGGCAGAGTTGCCGGATCGTCGACGCGGACGATGGTAAATGTCTGCGGAGTACCGCCCTGGGTGACGGTGATTTCGATCTCGTTGCCGGAGATCAGATCCGCGACATCGATGTCGAAGCCGGTCTGGGGTCCCACCGTAGCCGCGATACCTGAGACCTCCACCTGCGACATCGCAAGGGCGAGACCATGCGCGAGTTCGTCGAGCTGCGCCTGGGCCTGCACCAACGTCACATCGCGCAGCTCCTTGAGCGCCGCAATCGTTCCCGAGTTGACGGCACCGTGACGGAAAAGGTCCAGTTCGGTACCTCCCCCGGCCGTCAGTTTCAAAGTGCCGACGCCGCGATCCGTTTCATCAAGGCTGTAGAGCGCATGAGCGTCAATGCTGGACTTTTCATCGAACTGCAGCACCACCGCTTCCGTATCGAGGAGCAGATTGCCGCCGGCGGTGAAGATCCTGACAGCCCCACGGTCGCCACCGCTCACCCTCACATCCATCAGGTGTGCAAGCCGGTCGACAAAGCCGTCGCGCTGATCTTCAAGATCGGCAACGCCGTCCCGGTCATCGAACCGCGCCTGAATTTCCTGATTGAGGCGCGCGACTTCCTGCAGCGCCACATTCGCCTCACCGACGGCAGCCGCGATGCCGGCCTCCGCCTCCTGACGCAGCTGCTGAACATCGTCCGACATGCGATTGAGGTGATCGGCCAGCGCCACCGCACGATTGACCGCGACGTCGCGCGTACCGAATTCCTCAGGCGAGGTAGCAAGATCCTGCAGTGCGTTGTCGAAGTCGTTCAGGATGGTGTCGAGGGCATTCGCCTCGCCGGGCTTTCCGAACATGAGATCGATGCGGGCCAGAAACTGGGCGCGCACATCGATCTGGGCGCCGATACCGATTTCGGTGCGCAGCTGGCGTTGCAGGAACAGATCGACCTGGCGCTGGATTTCTCCCATGCGGACGCCGGTGGCGACGCCGTTGGAGATCTGCGCCTGCGGCAGTTGAACCTTGCGCGAATAGCCCGGCGTTTGCGCGTTTGCGATGTTGCGAGCGGCGAGATTGACGCTCGCATTGGTAACGCGCAAACCCGACAACGCAACGTTGAGAGCACCCTGAAGCGACATGACGTCCTCACTGAATGGCGCGAACGGCGGGCATCAGGCCCGCCGCAGCCACCCGATTACTCATCGAACCATGTTCACCGCTTCCTGCAGCATCTCGTCACCGGTTGTGACGATCCGCGTTGCGGCCGTGTAGGCCTGCTGGGTAACGATCAGTTTCGAAAACTCATCGGCAATGTCGGAATTGGACCCTTCCAGGGACTGCCCGACAATGCGGCCCTGAATGCCGAGCAGTGCCGCCCCTGAATCCGGTGTCGCCTCGAAGGCCCCGCCGTCGAGTTTCTTCAGCATGTCATCGGCGCTGAAGGTCGCGACTGCAAGTTCTGCCAGATCCAGCGTCTCACCGTTGGAGTAGATGCCCACAACCCGCCCTGAGTCGGTGATGGACACATCGTTCAACTCACCCGTCGGGAAGCCGTCCTGATCGATATCGGTGATTTGAGCGACACCGGTTGAATCGGCAAACTGCGTCAGGCCGGTCGAGCCGTGGTCGATCGTAATGTTCGAAAGACTGATGCCATCGACCGACAGACCCGCGATTGAAACGGAAGCCGGCGGTGCCGGTGTCTGCAAGGTGCCGTTCGTGGCGAACACGTAATCCGTGCCGACATTGCGCCAGGCGACCTGCGAGCCGGTTGCATTGCTGTTTTCCAGATGGAACAGGTTCCAGGTATCCGTCCCGCCATTGGCGGCACTGTCGATCTTTGCCCAGCGAAGTTGAATATTGACCGGACTGCCAGCAGAATCGAAGGCACTGATCGCACCACCCGCGACGGAGCTGTCAAGGAACGTCCCAGATTCCGTAGCTATAACCTCTCCCGACACCGTCCCCGTTGAAAGCCCGAGATCCGCGGTCGGCGTGTTGGTCGCATCGGCCAGCTGGATTGCCGACCCATTTGTCGAATTGATCTTGAGGAACCCGTTGCCGGTAACGCTTGCCGTCACATCGCCGCCGCCAAACGCCGCGACGATCTCCGCCGCGATCTGCGCTGCGTCATCGCCGGTATCGATGGTGATGGTCTGCGGTCCGGCCGCACCCGCAGTGATCGTGAACTGATCGCCATCGGCAATGCCCGGCAGGGTCGTGAGATCGGTAACGCTGCTCAGATCGACTGTACCGGTCATGTTCAGGCCGGTGGTCGGGATGGAAGTGAAAGGAGTTGCACTCAACAACTCAGAGTTCGGCAGTGTTTCCTGGAAGTTCACCGTTTTTGGAACCGAGGCGAGATTCGCGCGATAATCGATGGTCGTGGTTTCGCGCGCCGGCAGGAAGTCCCGGGTGATTTGCACCGGTGACGGTAGTGTTGATGAAACATTTCCGGTGGACGCATCGACGGCCAGCGCTTTCAGAAAGTATCCCGCTCCGTTGACCAGAAAACCGTCCTTGTTGAGAGCAAAGTCGCCGCGGCGCGTGTACTGATCGGTGCCGGAGAAAACGGCATTGCCGTCGTTGAAGCCAGTCGGCTTCTCGACCACGAAATAGCCATCGCCGTTGATCGCGACATGCGTGTTGACATCGGACCCGATCACATCGCCCTGCACCGTATTGGTGGCACGCGAGTTGGCAATAACGACACCACCCTGATGGCGCGTGGGCACGGATTCGCCGCTGACGATATCGATAAAACTGGTTTCGGTCCGCTTGAACCCAACCGTCTGGGTGTTCGCGATGTTATCCGAAATGTGCTGCAGCGCGGTCGACTGTGCGCGCAACCCGCTGATCGCCGATGTCAGCGCCCCAAAAATACCCATGCCTTCACTCTCCTCTTTTGCCGTCGCCGGGCCGGTACCCGGATATCCAGACGAACTGACTCAAGCCACACAGACAGCAAAGGCCGGGCCAGTTTTCTTTGTTGAGGTATTTCAAATATTTAGCGTACATGCACTCTGTTGCCACACTGCGCTTCCCGGCAGAATGTTCTGTTTACTCGGCAGCTTTTGCCGCCCGCCACGACCGACTGCCCACCTATCGCCAGACGGTTCGCGACCCTTCGGGAAAGGCGCGATGACACGGTGGCCTGTTTGCAAGAAGTGCTGTAAAAGACCGCGTCCCGTGCAGGCGTCCCGCATCTTTCGAAAGTCCGCACGGCGGCACACAGCAGGAGCGCAAGAATGAAGTTCGAAGGCACCAAGAATTATATTGCGACGGAAGATCTGCGTGTCGCGGTCAACGCGGCAATAACACTGGAGCGCCCGCTTCTCGTGAAGGGCGAACCCGGTACCGGCAAGACCGTACTCGCCATGGAAGTCGCCAAGGCGCTCGAGACACCGTTGATCGAATGGCACATCAAGTCGACCACCAAGGCGCAACAGGGCCTCTACGAATACGATGCGGTGAGCCGGCTGCGCGACAGCCAGCTCGGCGACGAGCGCGTGCACGACATCGCCAATTACATCAAGAAGGGCAAGTTGTGGGAGGGCTTCACCCATGAAGCCCGGCCGATCCTTCTGATCGACGAGATCGACAAGGCTGATATCGAGTTTCCGAACGACCTGCTGCAGGAACTCGACCGCATGGAATTCTTCGTCTACGAGACCGGCGAGACGATCGTTGCGCAGCACCGCCCGGTGGTGATCATCACCTCAAACAACGAGAAAGAACTGCCTGACGCCTTCCTGCGCCGCTGTTTCTTCCACTACATCAAGTTTCCCGATGCCGACACGATGCGCGAGATCGTCGACGTGCATTTCCCCGGTCTCAAGGGCCGCCTCATCAAGGAGGCGCTCAGTGTCTTTTACGATATCCGCGATGTGCCGGGCCTCAAGAAAAAGCCCTCCACATCGGAGCTGCTCGACTGGATCAAGCTGCTTCTCAACGAAGATGTCGATCCGGAGGTGCTGCGCGAGCGCGACAATTCAAAACTCATCCCGCCCCTGCATGGCGCGCTCTTGAAGAACGAACAGGACGTACACCTTTTCGAACGCCTCGCCTTCATGTCGCGGCGCGAGGGGCGCTAATACCAAAAAGTGGAGGCAGAGATGGCAATTGAAAAAGTGGCAATTATTTCCGGCGGCGGTTCCGGTATGGGAGCCGGCGCTGCACGCAGACTGGCCGCAGACGGCTATCAGGTTGCCGTGATGTCTTCGTCCGGCAAGGGCGAGGCGCTCGGCAAGGAACTTGGCGGCATCGGTCTCACCGGATCCAATCAGTCCAATGACGACCTGCAAAAGCTGGTCGACATGACGATGGAGAAATGGGGGCGTATCGATGTTCTGGTCAACAGTGCGGGCCACGGGCCGCGCGGGCCGATCAACGATATCACCGATGAAGACTGGCATACCGGAATGGATGTCTACTTCCTCAGTGCGGTACGCCCGACACGCATCGTCACGCCGATCATGCAGGCGCAGAAGTCCGGCTCCATCGTCAATATTTCGACCTTCGCCGCCTTCGAGCCCGACCCCGTTTTCCCGACATCGGGCGTAGCCCGTGCCGGCCTTGCCGCCTACACCAAGCTCTACTCCGATGCCTACGCGGCCGACAACATCCGCATGAACAACGTCCTGCCGGGCTTCATCGACAGCCTGCCGGAGAACGAAGCGTTCCGCTCGCGCGTGCCCATGGGCCGCTACGGCATGGTAGATGAGATTTCCGCGACGGTAGCGTTCCTCGCCTCCGACGGCGCCGGCTACATCACCGGTCAGAACCTCCGCGTCGACGGTGGCATCACGCGCTCGGTATAAAGCTTTTATCCGGGCCAACCCGTGGACGACAAACGGGGAGAAGACTGTTCGAGCGTTCTTCTCGCCCCGCAGGTCTGCTTTGGCGAATGTGGTAGATGTGCCCGAGGCATTCAACCGAGTGCTGACATACAATAGCGAACGTGATCGTCATGGCTCCGAAACCGGGAATCCTCGATGCTAGATCCTGGCACTTTCCCGCCGAGGGTCTGGCGTTCCTCGAAGAACTGAAAGCCAACAACAGCCGGGACTGGTTCGCGCAGAACAAGGCGACCTACGAACGGGCGGTGAAGCGGCCGGCGGCGGTGTTTTGCTCGCTGGTCGAAAGCGAGCTGGCAAACCTGACGGGCCGCAAACACACATCAAAGGTTTTTCGTATCCATCGCGACGTGCGGTTCTCCAAGGACAAGACGCCCTATAACGTCC
The DNA here is from genome assembly GCA_021775755.1 of Hyphomicrobiales bacterium. Taxonomy (GTDB): domain Bacteria; phylum Pseudomonadota; class Alphaproteobacteria; order Rhizobiales; family JAJFHB01; genus JAJFHE01. The sequence continues at coordinate 10,941 of JAJFHE010000060.1, forward strand.
ACTTGCATATTTCGTTTTTGCCGGTACAACCGGAAGGTACTCCTCCCGCCTGGCACTTCGGGCTGGGCCTTGAGAAACTCTCTCTTGGAGCGGGCACATTCGCGTTCGACAAACCCGTTCTGGAAGCCTACCGCAGCCGCGTCGGCGGCGCCGAGGGCGTGCGACTCGGCGACCTGTTATCCACGCTCCGGCGCGACGGCGTCCGCATCGGCGAGCCTGAACTCAAACGCGTGCCGGCCGGGTTTGAAAGCGATCACCCCTCGGGCGATCTTCTCAGGCGAAAAGGCCTGAGCGCCTGGATCGATATCGACGACCCGTCGGTGGCGACCGAAACCGGAATCGTAACCTCGTGTGCGGAAAGCTTCCGGCGACTTAAGCCGGTCTTCGACTGGCTTCTAGCTCTGTGAACTCCGGCCTTGTGACGGTCAGAACGGTTTCCCTGTCACAGGCATCTTTCTTTGGTCCACATGCCGGCAAACACGCCGCGGTAACAGGTCTGCTGCCACCACAGCGCTTCGATGTACCAGCCATCCACGCCATGTTTGACCTTGGCTGCCCACCGTTCTCCGGCCACCGAGTCATCTGCAAAACCCTCCTGAGTAATCATAACCTCGTAGGTTTCGCCCGGCGCTTCGGTGATCTCAATCGACATGTTGGGAGGAGCGCGAAATTCGGCATATCCGGCAAACAGCGGTCCGAACAGCCCCATCAGTTCGGCCGCCCTTTGCGGTTCCCACTGCGCAACATCAAGCTCGCGCCATTCGTCCATTGAGGAAAAATCCGCTTTCGTTTGGGCACTGGTGGTCAAGAACAACGAAAAAGCAAAAACCGCCGCCGCCATCGAGTAAGTCACAGATCTGGTCTTCAAGATGCGCTCCGTGTGGTTGTGTGATGTTCCGACAGCCGGGTCGTTAGTTTTCTTCCGATAGGGCTCTCGGCACCTTGGCGATGCCGGACTGGTCGAGGTCGCCCCACCCGCGCGCAACCATTTCGCGCCACATCTCCGTGCCCGCGGCCAGCAGCGGCAGCGTGATGCCGGACTGTTCGGCAAGCTCCAGCGTCTGGTCAAGGTCCTTCAACTGCGTGCGCGCGCGGCCGCCGGGCTCGAACGCCTTATCGAGCATGCGCTGGCCGTGCAGCTCCAGAATGCGGCTGCCGGCAAAGCCGCCAAGCAGCGCCTCGCGGGTTTTGGCCGGGTCGGCACCACCGGCCTCGGCCAGCAACAACGCCTCGGCAACCGCTGCCAGCGTCAGTCCGACGATCACCTGGTTCGCCGCCTTCGCTACCTGCCCGGCACCCACCGGCCCGACATGGGTCCATGAGCGCCCCATGGCCTCGAAGCACGGCGCCACACGGGAGAGATCGGGTCCGACGCCGCCTGCCATGATGGTAAGCGCCGCCTCGCGCGCGCCAACCTCGCCGCCGGACACCGGAGCATCGGCAAACGCCGCGCCGTGTTCGGCAAGCAGGCCGGCCAGACGCCGCGTGGTTTCAACCCGCGATGTGCCCATGTCGACAACGAGGGATCCGTCCACGAGGCCGGACATCAGCCCGTCCACGCCTTCCACGATCTCTTCAAGTGCCGGAGTATCGAGGACGCACACAATGATGATGCCGGGACCAATCCTGGAAGCGAGTTCAGCCGGTGTTGCGGCAACCCCGCAGCCACACGATTGCGCCAGCGCATCGGCCCTTTCACGCGTGCGGTTGTAGACGGTGACGTCAAATCCGGCTTCAACCAGATTGCGCGCCATATGCGCGCCCATCAGCCCAAGGCCCGCGAACCCGATAGTTTCGCTCATCCCCGCAAATCCCCTGTTCAACTCTTTTCGTCGATCCTGTCGCGCAACTGATACCACCAGTAGGCGGCTTGTGTCCCCATGCGGCCGATGGGTCCCCCGCCCCAGCGCGCGCCGAACGGGCCGAAGAGTTCGATGCGGTGGGTCTCGCCGGCGATGGCTTCGGCGATGACGCGCCCCGCAATCGCCGTCGTGTTGAGGCCATGGCCGCCAAAGGCGGTCGACACCCACAACCCGCGCGACAGCCGCCGCACGATCGGCATCTTGTGCACCGCGTAGCCCATTAGCCCGACCCAGGCGTATTCACTTTCAAGTGAGGTGAGCTGCGGATAGATGCTCTGAATGTCGCGTTTGAGCATCGGGGCGAGATCGCGCGGTTCGGCGCGCTGCGTGGTGATGCGTCCGCCCCAGAGCAGCCGGCCGTCGGCGAGGCGCCGGTAATAGTCTCCCGCCCGGCGCGTGTCGGAAATGGCCGCCGTTGTGGCGATCGCCCCGTCAAGTGCATCGGCGCACGGCGTGCTCGCCACCACATAGGTCGCCACCGGCAGCACGGCGCGGTCAACCCTCTTCGAAAGCCCGCGCCCGTAAGCACTGGTGCACAACACCACATCATCGGCGCGCACCGACCCGCCGGCGCAGGTCACAACTTGCCTGCCGTCCTGCGAACCGATGGCCGTTGCGCGCGTGTTCTCGAACACTTCCACACCCGCCGCCTCGCAGGCCGATGCCAGCTGCAGCACATAGTTCAGCGGGTGCATGTGAAAACCCGACGCGTCGCTCTCTCCCTGGAAATACCGCTTGGTCTTGAGACGCTTACGCACCTCGCCGGCGGACAAGAACTCCGCCTCATCGCCATAAGTTTCCGCCATGTGCCGCACATGGGCGGCGAAGTCGTCACCGCTGTCATGGCGCACGACATGCAGTCTGCCATGCGTCATCGCGACACCGCGCATGGTGAAGCGCTCGACATTGTTTTCTACGATGTCGACACCCTCGCGAGACAGCGCATACAGGCGGCGCGCATGATCGGCACCGAGCTTGCGCTCCAGCGCACCGGTGTCTTGCGAATAGCCCGCACCGACAAATCCGCCATTGCGTCCCGACGCCCCCCAACCGACGCGTGCCGCCTCCAGCACCGCAACGCGCTTGCCGCGTTCGGCCAATTCAAGCGCGGCGGAGAGGCCCGCTAGCCCGCCGCCGACGATACAGACATCCACCTCACGGTCGCCCGCAAGCTCGGCACGCTCTTCGTCGTCAATCGCCGTTGCGGCATAGTAGGTTTCGGGGTACGCAACCATTTGAAGCCTTCATGTTTTCGACATGTTAGCGTGGCAGTGACGCTTGTCAGGGCCACGCCTTACCGGACCACAGGACACATGCTCACGCTGTATTTGCTGCGTCACGCGAAATCAAGCTGGGATCGCGAAGATCTCTCCGATCTTGAACGTCCGTTGTCTGCCCGAGGCAAAGATGCAGCGCCCCGGATGGGAAGGTTTATGCGCGCCCGCGGCTACCGCCCGGAGCTGATCTTGTGCTCACCGGCGCAGCGCACACGCGACACATTAAAGCTTGCCTTCCCCAAGTCGCCCGAGGTTTGCGAGGTGCGGATTGTCGAGGGACTGTATAATTTCGGCGACGGCACCGGCCTGATCGACATCGTGGCGCGGGAAGCGGGCAGCCATGAGAGCGTCCTGGTGATCGGCCACAACCCGTCGACGGAAAGCGCCGCCACCCGACTCTCGGGCACAAGCTGCAGCGACGATTGCCGCAGAATGGCGCACAAGTTTCCCACCTGCTCCCTCGCGGTCATCGAGTTCGACATGACATCGTGGCACGACATCGCCGACGGCAAGGGCAAGCTGATCAGCTTCACGCGCCCGAAGGATCTGGTTTCCGCGGTGTAGTTTACCGGATCCTGCATTCACAAATACAAACCAGCTAATTCCAAGGGCGGCAATTATTGACCCGTTTCACCGGGATGATTTTACCCTCCGGCAAGGCGCGTACTGCGCCGCGGTACAGGTACCGTAAGCAGTACGCAACGCTGCGGGAGGGCAAAAGCACCCGGCCTGCGGTGGGCCATTCCGGCCGTCGACCACGTTGCGGGCGTTGTCCGATACACCGCATCGCACTGCGGCCCGCGCCTCGTCGAGCGAGCCGGAATGACCCATGAAATGCGTCAATAATTGCCGCCCTTGGTATTAGCCTATAATCGATACAAGCGAATGAAGCGGGCCTCTGCGTTCGTATGTGCTCATGAGGCAACCCCTGTGCAGAACAAGATCGTCATCGCAACGGAATGACAGAGGTTGCTGTTCAATGACCGGCTTAATTTCTCGTGCGAGAGGTTCTTGTGGCGCACCTGTGGTCAAGGGTCGCGGAAATTTGGCGATCCCATGTTGGCATTGTTCCAACGTCAAAGGCGGTGGCGACCAACGATCGTAGTTGGGTTGACGTCGCAATCCAGGGACCGGAGGTCCGCTTTCGACTTCCATTCAGACGCTCACGAAAGGAACCGACAAGGGGGATTTTTCCCAGGCTGACCTTGTTCTTACCGCCTGATCAAAGAATTAAGTGCCAATGCAATCTCTTCCGGCTCGTATTCGGTTGGCAGCCCATACATATGCTCGTGGATAAGCGGACCATAAATCATCCACATTTGTTTTCGCACCTGGCACCCCTTTGCGGTGATACGAAGCACCTTGCCGCGTCGGTCATCTTGAAAAACACTTTCCTCCAACAACCCCTCGCCGATCATGCGGCGGAGCAGCCGGGATAGGTTCGATTGCTCGAAAAGCAGTGACTTTTCCATCTCGAAGGGGCGCAGGCCCCCATCCTTGGCACGCTCGATGGCCCACAGGACGTCGTACCAGCGCAGGGGCGGCAGGCCCTCGGCTTTGAGCGTCGAATCCATCACCCCATAGATGGACCGTTGCGCCAGGTTCAGGGCCACCCAAAGTGCGGTCTCTTCGGCTGTTGGGTGCATGTCTTCAACTTCCCGTGATTTGCGTTACGAAGCAAATTATAGCCAGATAGATGCATATTCATCTAACAGCCGTTAAACTGACGCCGATGCAGGCCGTCGAGAGCAATGGCGTTGAATGGGCCGGCCAGCGTGGGCCATGAGGAAATGGAGTAAAGAACATGACGAAATTTTCGAGAACTTCAAGACTGGCGGCGCTGTCGCTGATAGCTGTCCTACCGACAGTATCGGCCTATGCTGCAGAAACCTATTACACCGACCAAGGGCATACGGAAGTGCACTTCGGGTGGAGCCATGCGGGCGTATCCATGCAGAGCGGTGAGTTCACCGTAGCGAACGGCAAACTGGTTCTCGATCCCGACAATGTGGAAAATTCCTCCGTCAACGTGACGATCGACGCGACCAGCCTGTCCACCGGTTTCGGCCCGCTTGACGACGACCTGATGAGCGAGAATTTCCTCGAGGTCGAGACATATCCGGAAATTACTTTCGTCAGCACCTCAGTGACGAAAACCGGCGACCAGACCGCCGATGTGATCGGCAATCTTACCATTCACGGCGTGACCAATCAGGTGACTCTGACGACCACACTGACCCATCGCGGCGAGCATCCGCTGGCATCGTTCTTAGACTTCTATAGAGGCAAGTGGGTTGCCTTCACGGCAACGACGGAAATCGATCATCAGGCCTTCAACGTGGGCGGTTTTTCGACCGGTCCGATCTCGATCACTATAGTGTCCGAACTGAAGGACCGCGAATAGCGAGGGCCCAGCTCACAGTTCGCGGCAATAACCGCGCATGGGCATCGGTTCTGCCTATTGTCATGAGACTATCCAGACGCGGCGTGGGAGCACGTGAATGCTTCTCAACACCCGGGAAAACTATGGCCTGATCTCGCAGGTTCTTCATTGGACCACGGCGGCCCTGATCCTGACTTTGCTGCCGTTGGGCCTCTACATGCACGAGCTGCCGGAAAGCTCGGCGGCAGCGGTGGTCGACAAGGCCTGGCTTTATTCACTGCACAAGACGCTCGGGGTAAGCGTCTTTCTGGTCGCTATCGTCCGAGTGATCTGGACTGCGGTCCAACCGCACCCGAAACTGCTTAACGCCGAAAAAAAACTCGAAAGCCTGGCGGCGCAGACCGTTCATTGGATGCTCTATGGCACCATCATTCTCATGCCGCTCACCGGCTGGCTGCATCATTCGGCAAGCGAGGGGTTCGCGCCGATCTGGTGGCCGCTGCCACAGGATTTGCCGCTTGTGCCTAAAAACTCGAGCCTTGCGGTGTTTTTCGAGATCGCCCATTTCTTCACCGGTATATTGCTGGGCCTCGCCGTGGTTCTCCACATGGGTGGTGCACTCAAACACGCATTGATCGATCGCGATGCCACCCTGCGGCGCATGATACCTGGAGCGCATCAACCCGATACGGCTGAGCTCGCAGATCCGCATTTTAGGCGGTTTCCAGCATTTCTGGCGGTCCTGTCGTTCCTCATTCTCGGTTCTGCAGTCGTGGCGGGTTACACGATCAACAAACCGGACGCCGAAAGAGTTGGATCAACGCTCGCACCGGCAAACTACGCGGCTACGGGGTGGTTGGTCGATAAGACAAACAGCCGATTGGCCATTCAGATCGTTCAAATGGGCAACCCGGTTTCCGGCGGATTCAGCAACTGGAACGCCGCCATAAATTTCGACCCGGAAGATCTTGAAGCGGCGAGCGTCGAAGTGGAAGTCGATATCGCCAGCCTTTCCCTTGGCGGTGTGAGTGAGCAGGCCATCGGGGCTAATTTTCTGAATGCCATTGCGCATCCGGTCGCCCGCTTTGTGTCGGAGAGTTTCATCAGTACCGGCACTGACTCCTATGAGGCCAGCGGTCGGTTGACATTGGCCGGACAAAGCCAGCCCACCAAATTACCCTTCACGCTCAGGATCGTGAGCGACCGTGCCTTTGTTGAAGGCGAAGTCACGATTGACCGCCTCGCATTCGGCATTGGCGAAATTGGATTTTCGGGAGACGGCCAATTGGGCTTCGGAGTTCTGGTAAAGGTGACTCTGGAAGCTGAAAGGGCGCCTTCCTCCTGAGCAACGCGGCTTTGCGGAAGTTCCTGACGCGAGCGGGTCGGAATGTCTGATGTCGGGAGTAGAACCGAACCCGGGCGTGCGCCCTGAAATCAGGGCATAGATGACCCACAGCGAACTCTTCACGCATAAAATGCGGCCCCGAAGGACCGCCTTTCGCCGGGAGAGTGTTCTTCTAGCCGAGTGGGCCCAGTATTGCATCGCTACGGTGTGATGCGTTCGCGTTCGGTACGCGAAAAACACCCGACGATGCTTACAATTGTTAGAATCTCGACGGAACTGAGGAGATCACCGGCTAAGCGCTTCTCCGAGCCGGACCACGCCGGCAAGTACGGCCTCGCGCGGCCCGGCAGCGTAGCAAAGCCGGAAGAACCCTGGTTCTGCGATGCGGCACGCGGCGCCTGGGGTGATGTTGACATTTGTGTCCTCGAGCAATCGGCGCCAAAGACTGGCTTCGGCCTCCCACGTCGGCTCTTCCAGGAACTCACGCAGGTCGCACAGTAGGAAGATCGCCGCGCCAGCCTCGAGATAGGTGATCCCGGCCGCCGCCAAGGCCGCGGTTACCTCACGGTACCGAACCCCGAGCCGTGATCGCAACTCCATGCAGTAATATTCGACGAACGCATCGTCCGCAATCATCTGACCGAGCAACCACTGCGTGTGTCCGGACACCACACTCCAGTACGCCAGCCCGTTGACTGCATCGAGCAACTGCTGGTTCTCGCTGATTAGCACGCCACACCGCAGCCCACTTGCGCCGAAGTCCTTGCTGAACGCCCAAACGATGTGCACCCGATCCCCGAGCGAGTCGCGCACGCTTGCGACACTGGTGAACGGCGTATCTCCGAACACCGAAAGCGCATAGATCTCGTCGAACACGACGTGTAAATCATGCCCCGCCGCCCACTGTAACACCGCTTCGAGCTCGGCAGATGTCGCGACCTTGCCGAGGGGATTGTCCGGATTAGTGAACAGCAGCACCCGGACACGATGCTCCGACGCGGCCAACGCGGCTGAAAGCCGGTCCGGCGTCAACCGGAACCCGTCCGCACTGGCACAGTCGACCGGCACGATTCGCAACTCGTCCCGTGTCTCCAAGTCGGCCCAGAACCCAGCATAGCTCGGCGTCGGCACCAACACCGCATCACCCGGATCGGCGAGCGCATAGAACATGTCTTCGAGCACAGACCCCGCCCCGTTCAGCACTGCGATCTGTTCGGACGGGAACTGCCGGCCAAGAAAGGTCCGCTCCATGAACCTCGAAAGCTGCTCGCGAAAGCCCGCTGCGCCGACCATCGCGTCGTAGCCCAGGACACTCTCCGGCGCCGGCGCCGCCGTCGCCAGCCGGGCGAGAACGAGGTCGCTCATCAGCTTGTTCTCGGCGATGCAGAGCCCGACGTAGTCGTTTTGATCTGCACGGGCGAGGTGTTCGAGGACGTACTCCGCTATCGGCGACTGGTTGGCTAGGCGCGCGCCGCGGCAGGAGAGGGTACCGCTCGATGGATCCATGCGGCAGCTTATGATGCGGTCTGCGTGGTGTCGAGCGCAGTACATTCAGCTTGGTCCCATTTGGTGCCGAATGCCTGCGTTTGGCACATTGGTCTTCCGCGGTTTTAGTGGACGGTTCAAAAAGATCCGTTTGACTGTCTTTCGAAGTCAGCGGGGCTGATGTCGCTAAGAAATCCCAGCCATTGATCACTGGCGCACAATCCATGAATTGTGCGCCAAGTTTGTTCCTTGGCCTTTCAACCGTCCGGATTGCGCCTATGCCGAAGGACAAAATGGCATTGCGCCGCTTGTTTGTCCCGAGGCAATCACCATCTGCTAAAATGGTCGCGCCGGCGTCCGTGCCGGAGTTGCAAAGCTATGCGCTGCAGTCTGTTCTTAAAGCGGAAAATTGAAGAGGGTTGATATCGTGGCTGAAGATTCACCCGGGCGGGCACAAGAAGGGTACCGGATAACGCTGAAACCGGAACCCAGACGGATACGCGCAGAGCTCCAAGGCGAAACCGTCGCGGACAGTGGCCGCGTGTTGATAATGCACGAAACCCGTTTGGCTCCGGTTTTCTATTTTCCCCGCGAAGACGTTCGCATGGATCTGCTGGAGAAAAGCGATCGTCACACGCATTGCCCGTTCAAGGGAAACGCGTCCTACTGGACAGTCGGGGCCGGAGATAAATCGGCGAAAGAAGCCGCCTGGAGTTACGAGACGCCTTATGACGAGTCGTCAGGCGTAAAGGAATATATCGCCTTCAACTGGAAGGCGATGGACCGATGGCTCGGAGACGATGAGGAGATCGCCGAGCAGCCTCGAGATACAGCGGACGCAAAAGACAATCCGCTGATTGACTGGCTGGTGCACGATGCCTGGAATTCAAAGCTTTCCCGGGATCTGGTTGCACGGTTCGCCAACGCCATGATCGCCGCCGACTTTCCATTGTGGCGGCTACGGCTACTTGTCCGAACGCTGAACCCGCTACTTTTCGGGCTCCTTTATGGCTGGCAGCGCGACGGCGGCGAGGTCTCGGTGATGGAAGTCTCGCACGAAACTCTGCATGGTGAAAATTACCGCAACAGCCCGTTCGCCAGGGTGATCAATGGCGAGGGCGGCGTGCGGAGGCGGTTGGAGGGGCCGGACACTAAACTGGACTTCCCGGTCCTTGAAGAACTCGTCAACGATGGCGCCACGGACTACATCGCGATGCCGCTTCGGTTCTCCGACGGACAACTCAACATCGTCACGCTGGTGTCTGACCAGCCGGGCGGTTTCTCGACCGAGGAACTGGGCCAGATTCATGAAATCCTGCCGACGCTCAGTCGTCTGTTCGAATCCCACGCCGTGCGAGTGTCGTCTTCAACATTGCTGCGCACCTATTTGGGCTCGGACGCCGGCCAGCGGGTCATGGACGGACTGGTCAAGCGAGGTGACGGCGAAGACATTCACGCGGCGATCTGGATGACCGACTTGCGGGATTCGACATCGCTTGCCGCGTCGCGTTCGCGTGAAGATTACCTGTCTCTGCTCAACCGTTACTTCGACAGTGTGGCCGGCGCGGTGCTCGAAAACGGCGGCGAGGTGTTGAAGTTTATCGGCGACTCGGTGCTGGCGATTTTCGCCATCGACGACCCGGGCGAGAAGCAGCCGGAAGCCTGCGCCCGCGCACTGGTGGCTGCCGGAGAAGCGTCGCGGCAAATCGCGGCGGTCAACAAAGAGAATGCGGTGGAGGGCACACCTTTGCTGAATTTCGGCATAGGCCTGCATCGCGGCGATCTGACCTACGGGAACATCGGCACGACCAAGCGTCTCGATTTCACGGTCATCGGTTCTGCCGTCAACGAGGTCGCGCGTATCGAGAGCTTGACGAAGGAGCTTAAGCGTCAGGTTTTGTTGTCATCCGCCTTCAGCGAAAGCGTCCCCGACCCCCTGATATCCCTGGGCCATCACAGTTTGCGCGGTGTTGCCGGGGAGCGTGAGATATTCGGACTGCCCGCGGCATAGCCAACCGGCCGCGGAGTAAATTCGTGACGCCTGCAAAGTCCGGTGCAAATCAGCAGTAACACTCCGGGGTCGGAAAGCGCTCCAGGCCGGTGTATTTTCACTGATATGCCGAACCATGACCGTGTATACCCCTCGACTGTCCCGGGCATCGACAGCTGGAAACGCCGCACCATGAATTATGCAACGCCCCGCAACATAGAACACCTCGAAGACTGCCGGTTCTACCACTACATGGACCTGCCCGGGATCGGCCTCGTGGAAGGGACGTGGGACCTGCGTGACGAGATCGACAACTATCTTGGCGGGCTGGACTATTCCGGCCAACGGGTGCTCGATATGGGCACCGCCTCGGGCTATCTGACGTTCGAAATGGAAAATCGCGGTGCGGACGTGGTGTCCTATGACATCACCGAAGGCCAGCCGATGGAAATCGTTCCCTATATGAACGGCGGTTTCAACCTTGCGGCGGCGCAGGCCGCAAGTTCGCAGATGGGCGAGCGCACCAAGAACGCGTACTGGTTTGCCCATCGTCTTCTCGGCTCGCGGGCACGCGCTTACTATGGCGATATCCGGTCGCTTCCCGTTGAACTTGGAAAGTTCGATGTGGCGCTCTTCGGCATGATCCTCGGCCATCTCCGCGACCCGTTCGGCGCACTTTGTTCGGTGGCGCGCCTTGCGCCGTCGACCATCGTCATCACCAATCAGACACACCCCGATGACGATGGCGGCACGCCGCTTGCGTATTTCATGCCGTCAACTGCCAACCGCGAGCCCGCCGCTTACTGGGCGCTTTCCATCGGCTGCCTCACTCAGATGCTGGACATACTCGATTACGAGGTGGAGGACGTGCGCTCAGCCTGGCCATGGTGCCGCGGCATTCCGGAACGCGACGGGCGCGAGCACTGCAGTTCCATCATCGCGCGACGGCGGTGAACGGGGCGCCCCAAATTACGTCTTCTCCACCGCGATGCGGGCCGCTTTGCCGGCCGCCTCCTCAATGTCGATCTCACCCGACAGCAGGCTTTCGACCAACGCGTCTAGGCTCGCTGTATCGAGCGCTATCAACCTGTCGCGGACGAGTTCCGAAGCAGCATTGATCATCAGGCGTTTGGTGCGGCGGCGTGCGCCCGTGCGGTCGCCTTCCGGCGTTGAGTTCGCGCGGTGGCCGGCGACGGCCTCGACGAGTTCTCCGACCCCCTCGCCTTCCGTTGCCGTGGTGCGCAGCACCGGTACTTTCCAACCGTCATCACGATGGAAGACGGCGGCGTCTTTCAGTTCACGCTCGGTGCGGGTGGCGAGCGGGCTGTCGCCCTTGTTGACGACGAGAATATCGGCAATCTCGAGGATGCCCGCCTTGACCGCCTGAATTTCATCGCCAAGCCCCGGCGCGCAGACGACGACAACCGTCTCGACGATTTCCATCACCTCGACTTCCGACTGGCCGGTGCCGACGGTCTCGACGATTATGACGTCCTTGCCCGCCGCATCCATGACATCGATGACGCGAACCGTGGTGCGCGACAGCCCACCGAGATGGCCGCGCGAGGCAACCGAGCGCACGAAGACGCCGGTGTCGGAGCTGTGTTCGGACATGCGAATGCGGTCGCCGAGAATGGCGCCGCCCGAAAGCGGACTTGAAGGATCGACGGCAACAACGCCGACGGATTTGCCGGCGGCCCGGTATTCGCGAACGAGCGCATTGACGAGTGTCGACTTGCCGGAACCCGGCGCGCCGGTAATACCTATGACCTGCGCGCGGCCCAGATGTTCTCGGATGACGGAGAGCACCTGACGCGCATCGCCGGTATCGTTCTCCACCGCGTTGATAGCGCGCCCGAGCGTTACCCGGTCGCCGGCGAGCAGCTTCTCCGCAAAGCCCGAAGCCTTGTCTCCCTGCCCCGACATCTCACGCATCCAGAGGCTGGCGAAGGAACCGCACGAAAGTGCGGGCGATGTCTTCGGGCGTGTCCCTGTCCGCACTGAACCAGGTGAACGACCAGCTCATGGCGCCGAGCAGCATGAGCCGCAGCTTGCGGCGGTCGCCATCTGCCGGCAGCGGCAGATCGTCGAGCAGGTCTGAGAACAGCGCCTCGTATTCGGCGCGCATTTCGCGGATCGCCCTGTAGGCAGGATCGGTGCGCAGGGGCACGTTGCGCATCAGGGCTTCAAAGAAAACATCGCCGCCAAGCAGAGAGCGCATATGCGCGGTGCATGCCGCCTCCAGCCGTTCCCAGGGAGGTAGTTCGGTGTGGATGGCCTCGCGCACGGCTTGCGTGATGCGCTCGATGCCGATTTCGTGGACACCGATCAGAAGATCGGCTTTGGAAGGATAGTGGCAGTAAAGCGAAGCTGCCTGCATGCCTGCGCGGGTGGCGATGGCGCGAACCGATGCGGCGGTGTAGCCGCTTTCGGCGAAGCACTCCGCCGCCGCGCGCAACAGCTCTTCACGCCGGCTCGGGCGCGACCTGCGTTTCACCGGCTGCGGTGATGTCGTATCAAGCGCCGTGGTCATTTCTTCTTCTCTTTTGCAGGACGCTCGACGCTCAGAAAATCGTACCAGCCACCGCGGCTTCCGGGTTTCAGTTTCGGGTTTCCCTTGTAGCCCGCTTTGAACACCTTTCGCGCCAGCGGCGGCACGGCATAGCGCTCTCCGCAGGTCTCGTGCAAGTACTCCTGAGCGTGATAGAAGGAATCGAATGCGGCAGCATCGTCGAGCAACTCGAACACGCCCATCGGCCAGCCGAGGCCCGTCTTGCACATCTCGTCGACCTCCGCCGGCCCGGCAATGCCAAGTTCGACGAGGCGGATCGCTTCGGCCAGATAGTTGTTGATGAAGCGGGTCATGAAGAAGCCCGGCGAATCCTTGACCACAACAGGCTTCTTGCCGATTGCGCTGAGAAACGCGACGACGCGCTCAACGTTCCCCTCATCCGCCAGCTCGCTCTTTCCCACTTCGATCAGCGGCATGACATTGGCCGGATAGAACCAGTGGGTGCCGACGAGGCGGCCGGGATTTTCAAGCCGTGCGGCGAGCTCAGATATGACAATCGACGAGGTGTTGGTGGCAAAGACCGCGTCCTTTGCGGCGTGTGCTTCGGCCTGCGCCAGAGCCTCCTGCTTGAGGTCAACGACTTCGGGGATAGTTTCGAAGACCAGATCGGCGCCCTCAAGGCCCTTGGCGTAATCAGTGGTGCCGGAAAGCCGCGCCTTGGCCTCTTCCATGGCATCGGGTTCGAGCTTGCCGCGTTCGACCGCGCGCTTCAGCCCAAAGGGCCCGCCCTCGATCATCGACAGCCCTTCGCTGACCGTTTCCTCGCGGCGCGAAATAATGGTGACATCCGCCTCGCTGCGCTGCAGGCAGGCGAGCGCCATGCCCTGGCCCATGAGGCCACCGCCGCCGAGGATGGCGATACGCTTGAAGCTCATACCGCCGCCTCCCCGATAAACGTCTCTTCGATCATGGCGATGGCATCGTCCGCCGTCGTGCCTGGCCCGAAGATGGCGCGCACGCCCCACTCTTTCAGCGTTGCCTCGTCTTTTGGAGGAATGATGCCGCCGCCGATCAGCATGACACCATCCATGCCCACGTCCTTCAGGCCGGCAATAGCGTCTTCGAAGATCGGCATATGCCCGCCGGACGAGACGGAGATGCCGATCACATGCACGCTCTCCTCGACCGCCGTATTGACGATCTCCTGGGGCAGCAGGAAGTTGAAGAAGATCACCTCGAACCCGGCGTCGCGGAATTTCCGTGCGACCAGCCGCACGCCGCGGTCATGACAGTCGTGGGTGGGCTTGGCGAGCAGCACCCGCACGCGCCCGCCGGTTGTTGTTTCGGTATTCTTCTGATCAATATTCATGGGGCGCACTCCATCCAAGGGCGTCTTTCAGCACACCCATGATCTCGCCGGTCGTTGCATCGGCACGCGCGGCATCGGTGGCCGCTTCGATGAGGCCCGAGTTGCCGAGTTCGGCATGGCCGGCTTTTGCGAATGCCCGGGCCTTGTCCGTGTAGGCCTGCATCGCGGTTTCGAACTTTGCCGCGTCGCGTGTCGCACGCAACTCGCGGACGCGCTCAATGGCTGTCTGCTCAATGTCGTCGGGATATTCGAAGATCTCCGCTTCCTGCGCATCGCCCTCCTCGTAACAGTTCATGCCGACGATGCGGCGCTCGCCCGTGTTCACCTCTTCGCGCCAGCGTTCCGCGGAACCCTCGACTTCGCGGCGGATCCAGCCGCTCTTCTGGGCGGCAATGTAACCGCCCTGCGCCTCGACCTCGTCGAGCACTTTGAGGGCGGCTTCGGCAATCTGGTCGGTCAGGGCTTCAACATAGTAGGAGCCTGCCAACGGGTCTGTTACGGCGGTGACGTTGGTTTCCTCCTGAATCACCTGCTGGCACCTGAGCGCAAGCGTCGCCGATTCCTCGGTCGGAATGCCAAGCGCCTCGTCATAGGCGGAGACTTCCATCGCCTGGACGCCGCTCAGCGCCGCGCCCAGAGTGTGCAGCGAGGTACGGATGAGATTGACCAGAGGCTGTTGCGACGTGAGACAGGCGCCGGACGTGTGGGTGTGGATGCGCACATGCATGGAGCGCGGATCGTTGGCGCCGAACATGTCGCGCATGGTGGTCGCCCAGATGCGTCGCAGCGCCCGGATCTTGCAGATCTCCTCGAAGAAATCGTTGGCCTGGGCAACCTGGAAGCCGACCCGCAGGAGCGCCTGGTCGGCGGTGAGGCCCGACGCCATGCAGGCGCGTACGAAGTCGACGCCATAGGCGAGCATCAGGCCGATTTCCTGCACCGCAGTGCCGCCGGCTTCCTCGATGCCATAGCAGAAGAAGTTCGTGGTGTTCCAGCGCGGCATTTCGCGGCCGCAATAGTTGACCAGTTCAACGGCAAGCTTGTGGCCGCTTTCCGGCGCGAACGCGCTCATGCCGACATAGGCCGACTGGTGATACCAGTTCATGGTATTGCCGCGCAGTTCGGAATGCTCGATACCCCACTCGTCGGCCAGAGCGAGATACTGCGCGAACGCCGCCACCACCTGATAGTAGGTGATGTGAATGACGTTCATCTTGCGCAGGTCCATGCCGTCGAAAAGACGCGCCATGTCCTGTTTGGAATAGACCGCCATGCCGCATTGCCCAACGCGGCCACGCGCTGCGGGATGATCCGGATCGAGACCCTCGTGGGACACGAGGTCGTAAACCAAGTTGTAGAACTTCTGCCCGAAGTAGCCGACCATGCCTTGCGCAGACAACGTGTCCATGCGCTCGCGGGTATGTTCGGGAAGGCCGTAGCCGATGACCGGCTGGTTCGCCCAGTTCATGAACTGATACTGCGCCGGCAGATTACCACGGGTGAACGGGAACTGACCCGGCGCGCCGATCTGATCGTGGCCGATATGGGCGACGTCATGCGGGAAGTAAGCGTTCTTGATCGGCAGTCCTGATCCCGTCTTCGGCGCCGTGGCGCGCTGCGGCGCGGCATCACCGAAGCGCTCCAGCATCTTGTTGTAGCCCGCCTGCTGCTGTTCCGCCGCCGCCTTCGATTTGGAAAGCGTACTGTCGTCGAACATCGCGTATCTCCCTGATTTCCACCCTTAAGTCCCAGAACCATCGCGGCGAACGACACTTGACATCGCATCGCTGGAACGTAAAACTAACGATCGTTCGCTAACTTAGCATTCAATTACAAAAGCGCAACACGGAATTTACCGGTAAACGCAGGCACCATTTGCGTACTGCCCGTCAGGAAGGACCCAGGAAACAATGGCTCAGAAAGTGTATCTCGCGGCAGGTCTGCGCAGCCCGATCGGCAGTTTCGGCGGGTCGCTGCAGCCCATGCGGGCGACGGAAGTTGCTTCGCAGGTCGCCGCCGAACTCCTGAAACGCCACAACGTCCAGCCGGACGCCATTGAGCGCGTCATCGGCGGCATGGTGCTGCAGGACATGACGGAATCGAATCCGGCCCGCATCGTCGCGGAGCGCATCGGCATCCCGCATTCGGTGCCTGACTTCACGCTTAACATGCAGTGCTGCTCCGGCATGGCGACGGTGATCACCGCCGCGCAGGCCATCGCGCTTGGCGAGATCGACGTAGCGCTGGTCATCGGCATGGAATCCATGAGCAACGCACCGCACATGGTGCCGGGCTCGCGCTGGGGCCATCGGCTTGAGCACGCGCAGTTCATCGACACACTGAAAGAGTGCACGCTCGCCGGCTCGAAGATGTGGGACGACCCCTGGTACATGGTCGATGTCGCGGAACACCACGCCAAGGTCGATCAGGTCGGGCGTGAGGAAATGGACGAATACGCCGTCGTGACACACAAGCGCGCACTCGATGCCATCGAGGGCGGCCGCTTCAACGACGAAGTCGTACCGATCGAGGTGCCGACCCGCAAAGGCGGCACGAAAACTTTTGCACGCGATGAAAACCCGCGCCCCGAAATCAGCGTCGAAACCCTTTCCGCCCTGCGCACCGTGCATGATGGTGGCACCATCACCGCGGGCAATGCGGCAAGCATCAATGACGGCGCTGCTGTCGGCCTCCTGTGCAGCGAAGCGGGCCTTGCGAAGCTTGGTCTGGGTGCGATGGCGGAGGTTCTGATGCCGGGCACCGCGATGGTCGGGTGCGACCCGCATCTCATGGGCTACTCCTGCGTCGATGCGCTCAACGCCTCGCTGAAAGCGGCGGAGAAGTCGGTCGACGATCTCGACCTTATCGAGTGCAACGAGGGTTTCGCCGTGCAGCTTATCGCCTGCGAGCGCGCCGGTGGTTGGGAGCGCGAGCGTCTCAATGTCGATGGTGGCTCGGTTGGTCTCGGCCACCCGGTCGGCATGTCGGGCCTAAGGATCGTCATTCATCTGGCGCATGCCCTTAAGCAGCGCGGCCTCAAGACAGGCGGCGCGACAGTGCCCGCCGGCAGCGGTCTGGGCACTGCGGTGTTGCTCGAAAGCGCGTGACGCCCACCCCCGCCATAACCACAATCGTTGCTTGACGCGCCCACCTTCCCTGATCACCATCGCGCCCGGAGTTGAATACCGGGCGGTCAGGGAGCATGCGATGACACTGCATTTCACACGCGAAGAATTCGACAGCCGGCAACAGCGCACGCTTGCGCGGATGGCCGCGGCCGGGCTCGACGGCCTGCTCATGTTCAAACAGGAAAGCATGTACTACCTGACCGGCTACGACACCGGCGGATTCTCCATGTTCCAGGGCATGTATATGACGTCCGAAGGGCGCATCGCACTGCTAACGCGCACTGCCGACCGGCTGCAGTCGCGTATGACATCGGTGCTTGAAGACATCCGCATCTGGATCGATGCGGAGGATGCAAAACCCGGCGAGGACCTGCGCGAAATGATGCGGGACCTCGGCGCCGAGGGCAAGAAGGTCGGCGTCGAGTACCATGCTTACGGCCTCACCGCGCAACGCGGCAAGATGGTCGACGCGGCGCTCGATGGCTTTTGCACCGTCATCGATGGTTCCGACGTCGTGCGCGAAGTGCGGATCGTCAAAAGCGAGGCAGAGCTTGAGTATTTGCGCAAGGCGGGGGCGCTATGCGACGCCGCATGGAACGTCGCCAACACCATGTCGGTGCCGGGCGTCTTTCTGGGCGATGTCTACGGCGAGATGACCAATGTGATCATGCGAGGCGATGGCGATCCCAGTGCATCGCGCTGGCCGATGGGCGCTGGCGAGAACGCGCTCCTGGTGCGTTATCACACCGGCAAGGAAACCGTTGCACCGCAGGATCAGGTGACGCACGAGTTCGCCGCCGCCTACCGCCACTATCACGCCTGCGCCATGAGCACGGTGGTGACAGGCACTGCGTCCGGCAAACAGCTCGACATGGCGAAGGCCTGTGCCGAGGCGCTCGATCATGTGGAGGAAACGCTGCGCGCCGGCAATACGGTGGGCGACCTCTATAACGCTCATGCACGCGTGTTCGACCGTACCGGCTTCGGCCACGCTAAGCTCGCCGCCTGCGGCTATACGCTCGGCGTCTCCTATCCGCCGACATGGATGGACTGGCCAATGATCTGGAAGGACCACCCGGACGTGCTGGCGCCCGGCATGGTGTTCTTCATGCACATGATCCTGCTCGACGACACGACGGGCCTCACCGTCTCACTCGGCGAGACGGCGATCATCACCGATGGTGCCTGCACGCCCGTGTGCCATGCACCTCG
This sequence comes from Hyphomicrobiales bacterium, assembly GCA_021775755.1. Classification (GTDB taxonomy): domain Bacteria; phylum Pseudomonadota; class Alphaproteobacteria; order Rhizobiales; family JAJFHB01; genus JAJFHE01. The sequence goes on from JAJFHE010000060.1 coordinate 29,504, forward strand.
GGACCTGGTGGTGAATTAGGCGGCCACTCGGGCTGTACTGGAAGGACGAGCATACGTCCGGTGTTCCGCCAGTACATCCGCCATCGCAACCTCAAGCGGCGTGGCCTGAAAGTCCGGCAAAAGGGTTGCGAGTTTCGAACCGTCGATGCGGTGCGGCACGTGCCACAGATATGACATCTCCGCCACCTCGCGCATCTGCGGCATGACGAGACCGAGCACGCGCACCAGCGGCCATGGCAGTCTGCGGACTTTCATAGATGTGCCCAGGGTTTGTTCCATGGCGGCAACCAGTTCACTGCCAGTCAATGCGAAACCTGGAAAACCGAGCGTAACGAACGTTCCAAGCCCGGCGCGCTTGCCGGCGAGCGCGGCCATGGCGCGTGCCATGTCGGGCAGATAGGCCCAGGCATGCACACGGTCGAGAGGACCTGGATAGAGCACACGGCCCTGCCTGGCCTTTGCCGCGATTTGGCTGTCGAACCAGTTGCCGGTCTTCTCGCGCTCGATGAAGTCGCCGGCACGCACGATGATGGTCTGCACGCCCGATTGCGCGAACGCCGCTTCCATGGTCTCGCGCAGCCGGCCCTTGCGGCTTGTCGGGAGATGAGGCGTCTCTTCACAGAGACGTTCGGGCATGTTTTCTCCATAGTTGTAGACATTGCCGGGGATCATAACGGTTGCGCCGGTCTTGCGGGCCGCCTCGATGACGCTCGCGGTGAGGCGCGGCAGGTCGCGCGACCAGCGCGGGTACGGCGGGTTCAATGCGTTGACGATGACATCACAGCCGGTGCCAGCTGTCGTTACCGTGTCGGCGTCGAAGGCATCGCCGTCAACCACGGTGACGCCCGGTGGTACGGCTTGTCCGTCCCAGCTTCGCGCCAGGGCGCGCACCCGCCAGCCCGCGGCAGCAAACGCCGTAACCGCCGCACGTCCAAACCGCCCCTTGGCACCCAGTATCAATACTTTGCCTGACATTTCATTTACCTCTTCATGTGTTGACGGGTTTCATGAAACACAATCCAGGCATTCATAATTGAAATTTAATTCCCTAAATTTGACATACCGATATTCATTTATGTATGGATACGTCATGACAGTTTCATTTGACTGGACACATCTCCGCTCGTTTACGGCGGTCGCAGACTGTGGCTCGCTGTCCGGTGCCGCCCGGGAACTTGCGAGCAGCCAGCCGACCGTGGGGCGCCATATTCAGGCGCTTGAAGCAGACCTTGGAGCGCGGCTCTTCGAGCGCACCGGTTCCGGCCTTGGCCTGACGCCGACCGGGGCTGAACTGCTCGAACAGGCACGCCTCATGCGGGACGCTGCCACGCGAGTTTCGCTGATCGCGGAGGGCCGGTCCGAAACCGTTGCCGGAACCATCCGTATTACGGCCAGCGAGATTGCCGCGACTTACATTCTGCCGTCGATCTTAACCGCTCTGCGTCATGCGGAACCTGAAATCGATGTCGAACTCGTCGCCTCCGACCGTTCCGAAAACCTGTTGCAGCGCGAAGCCGATATCGCCGTGCGCATGTACCGGCCGACACAGGCCGATGTTATCACGCGCAAGGTCTGCGACCTGGATATCGGCATGTACGCGGCACATTCTTACATCGAAAAACGCGGCAGACCCGCTTCGCTGGCGGACTTCGCGCACCACGACGTTATCGGCTATGACCGCAGCGATCTCATCATCAAGGGGTTTCAGGCAGCCGGGCTCGATGTAACGCGGGCGTTTTTTCCGTTCCGCTGCGACAACCAGGTCGTGTGCTGGCGCATGGTGGCCGCAGGCTACGGCGTCGGCTTCAACCAGACGCATATCGGCGATGCCGAGCCCGCGGTGGAGAGACTGCAGGTCGATGCGGCCCTGCCCGCCTTCCCCGTGTGGCTCACCGCGCACTCCGAACTCAAAACCAGCCCGCGCGTGCGGCGGGTGTTCGACTTCCTTGCAGAGCGCCTGGGGGAGCTGGCGCGTGAGCGGGATTGAGACATGAACAGCCGCGAAGACATTGCCCGGTTCATCGGGGCGCAACCCGAAATCCGCCAGTTGCTCAAGGCGGTCGCGGACCTCGCGCTCGCCGATGCGTGGATAGGCGCCGGGCTCATCAGGAATGCCGTCTGGGATGAACTGCACGGCTTCCCCGTCACACCACACGCAAGCAGCGATATCGACGTTGCCTATTACGATACGTCCGATGTTTCGCCGCAGCGGGACAAGGTGATCGAGACGCAGCTGCAGGCCGGCTGTCCGCATGTGACCTGGGACGTTCACAATCAGGCACACATGCACCTGCGCAATGGCGATGCACCCTATCTCGATACGGAAGACGCGATCCGGCACTGGCCGGACACGGCAACGGCGGTTGCGGCCCGAGTTTTCGGCGACCAGGTCACGGTCACCGCCCCGCATGGCGTCGACGATCTCCTTGGGTTGATCGTAAGGCCAACGCCCGCCTTTGCCTCCAAGGCCGATGTGACCCGCAAGCGACGGGCCTCCAAGAACTGGGCCGAACGCTGGCCGAAACTGACCTTTCTCAGCGCGGAAGGCAGCGGTCGATCCTGAGCCCGCCCTATTCCTTCATACCGACCAACTGATGGATTTCCACTGGGCCCTCGCGCCCGCGCAGAACATGGGCGCCAAGTGCGATGCATCTGAAGTCGGCGGGCAGCGCATCGTGCAGCGGCCCCGACACGAAAATGCTGACATCGCCATAAGCCTGTCCAAGTTCCTTTGCCACCTGTTCCAGACGGTTGGCAACGTTCACAGTGTCGCCGACGACGGTGTAGTTGATACGGTCCGAACTGCCGATATTGCCGACCACCGCGCGCCCAAGATGAATGCCGATGCGCATGCGCACGCGTTCAGCATCCGCATCGCGGGTCTGCCTTGCATCATTCATGGCGCCAAGAGCGTCTGTGATCGCAAGCGCGCACCGGCAGGCACGCTCCGCCGCGTCAAGCTGCAGAACCGGTGCACCCCAGAACGCCATGACGTTGTCGCCGATGAACTTGTCGACGGTGCCCTCTTCGCTTTCGACGCACCCCGCGACAACGCTCAAATGCTCGTTCAGGAAAGCGGCCGTATCGGGTGCGGAGAGTTCTTCCGACAGAGTCGTAAAGCCGACAATGTCGGAGAACATGACCGCGACTTCGCGGTGCGTGGAGTGGAACTGCCGCGCTTCGGTGACATCCATCAGGCGCATGGCGAGCCCCTTTGGCACGTAGCGCTCGAACCAACGCAAGCCCTCCAGCATCACATTGAAGGATTTCGCCGCGTCGTCCAGTTCGCGGAAGAAGCTGCCCGGGATCTCATCGACACTCGCAAGGTTGAGTTTCTGGATCTTCTTCGCACCATCGGCGAGGCGGCGCACCGGCGTTGCGATCTGACGGCCGATGAAGGCGGCGATCGCAGCCGACACGACCGCCATGGCAAGGCAAAAAATGATGGCCCATTTCAAGCGGACAATTTCCACGGTCATGTCGTGCGCCTGAAAGTAGGTCGCGATGACGAAGGGTTGCGGCGCAAATCCCTCCAGATCCTCAAACAGAATTATGTATTCCAGATTGCCGAAGCTCACGAGCTTGCCGTTCGGCACGTTCAGGAACCATCCGGCGAACGAACCGCTGTCTGCTTCGCTCCACATTGCGCTAACCACCGGGTCGGAGAAACGGTGCTGTTCGGGCAGCGGCCGGGCGCGGTTCAACCCCGGATAACCGAAAGCCATCAGGGGATGCGCGAGCACCTGATCGCGGCCGTGAAGAACATAGGCGTTGGCACCGAAATCGGACTGCAGGTCGGAAAGGAATTCCGAGATCTGCGTGACCGATATCCAGGCCGACAGTACGCCGGCCCGGGCACCGCCACGGTGCACCGGCATCTGGAAGTTCAGCACCGCCTGACCGTATTCCTGGCGCCACAGCAGCGCACCCCAATAGGCTTCCGCGCGCGAGGCCGTTTCGTCGACGAGGCGTTTCAGGTCATCATCGCCGCCGACGCGCTGAAATATCGGCGCGGCCTCGCCGTCGCGGCGCTCAGCTCCCGTCAGGCGATAGTCTTCATCGATGTACTGGAGGCGCACGATCTGAGGCGTTGCCGAAAGAGCGCCGAGCAGCAGACTGACGAACTCTTCCGATTCACCGGGCGTCACCTCTCCGCGCGATATCTGTTCGGAAATGAACTCAACCTGATTGCTGGCCGAGCTCATAAAGCGCGTCGTCTGATCGCGCTGCGCGGCGATAATCAGTTCCGCCTTCTGCGCCAGAAGGTCCACGGTGTTCTGATAGCCGACAACGAGCCCGACACCGAGCACGCCGGCAACCGACGTAAGCACGAAAAAACCGAGCCCGAGCCCGAGAGCCACGGACATTGACGGCGTCCACTTGGAGCGCCCGTGCCCTGGTCCGGTGCCGTTGGAGTTCATGCTCGCTGTTCCACCACTCGTCGCCCCAGGCGGAAGCATATGGAGAGCGGCGGGCCGGCGCAAACCCCACAGCGAAGTGAATGCCGCCTCCTTGCCCGATTGGGAGGCGCGCTGTAGGCTTTTGGAACCGGATCACCAGCGGGGGCGAAAATGATCAACGGTTCCATCGGACATATAATCGTTGCGGCTGCGGCGACCGTCGGCCTGACCGTCAGCGCTCAAGCAGAACTCATCTGCCCGGCGCCGCCGGACAACACTTCCGATGTAACGTTCTGGAATGTTTCCGGCAGGATCGCGAATGAAGATGCCATCGATCAGTTCAGCGGTATGGACTGCATCGCCGACGACCGGTGTCTGATCGTCGCCGACGAGGATCACACCGTATTCGAAGCCTCAATCGACCGCGCAAGCAGAACGTTGACGATTGAAGACGAACTGGAGCTCGCGCCGCTTGCCGGCCAGAACGAAGGGGAATCCGACTTCGAAGCCGTGAGCGTGCTCGACCGGTCCTTCGTATTCACCGGATCGCACGGGCTGCGCCGTAAGAAGGACAAGGAACACAACGGCAGATTCCTTGAGCTAAACCGCTATGGTGTGCGGATGTCACTGCACGGCCGCGCTTACGAAGGGTTTGCGCCGGTCATCGCCCATCACCCGCTGCTCGCCCGGTTCTGGGACCAACGCCTTCAAAGAAACGGTATCAATATCGAGGGACTTGCCGTGCGGAACGGCCGGCTGTTTTTCGGCTTTCGCGCACCGGTCTGGACAAGCGGACCGCGCGACAGCGCAACCGAAATCGATACTGCCTTTGTTCTCGAAGTATCGCGTCACGACATTGCCACGAACGTTGCCACCGACAGTGTCCTGCATGAAGTGGCGGTCGACACCGGCGAGGCCATTCGCGGAATGGACGAAGTGTCGGACGGCTTCATTCTGCTCACCGGGGACGCCTCTCCGCGTCATAAGAAAAAGCATCGCATCAGAGTACCGCCGGACAGCGCGGCGGGTGCGGAATTCCGCCTGCCGGTAGAACTTCCACCCCGCCTGCTGCACTGGACGCCGGGCACCCGCAGTGTACGGGTTCTTGCGACCTTGACGCCTCATGTTGAGGAGCCGTCGTCCGAGGGTGACGATGGCGATGTCAACAAGCCAGAAAGCGTGTTTGTGCTCGAGGAAACGGCGGACAGCTACACACTGCTCATCCTCAGCGACAAAGGCCCGTGCGGCCGACCGTTTGAGGTAACGGTTTCTCGCCCGTAACACCCCGTCACCGCGCCCGGCGCTGCTCCACGGGCCTGGCGCTGCGGCGGGTTTCGCGGTGGGTGATGTAGAGGCCGGCGGCGACGATGATGGCGGCGCCTGCCAAGGTGAAGGTGTCGGGCGTCTCGCGCCACAGGGCCCAGCCCCACAGCGTCGCCCAGATGAGGGCGGAGTACTCGAAGGTTGCGTTCACGGCCGCGGGCGCATGGCGGTAGGCGATGATGACGAGGAAATGCGCCGTGCCGCCGACAAGCCCGATTGCCCCCATCACCGCAAGTTCGGCTAGACCGGGCGGCGTCCAGTTCGCGGCGGCGAGCGGGGTAATGGCGGCAAGCGAGACAAGCGTGGTGTAGGTGAAGATCGCGGTGTTGGTTTCGGTCGCGGTGATGAGGCGGGTCATCAAGACGGCGAGCGAGAACACAAACGCCGAACCGATAATGAACAGCATCTCGACCTGAAACACGCCGGAGCCCGGCCGCAGGATGATCAGCATGCCGACAAAGCCGACCGCAACGGCGGCCCAGCGGTGGCGGCCGACCGGCTCGCCGATCACCGGCATGGACAGGGCGGTGATGAACAAGGGCGCGGAGAACGCCACCGCAATCGCCTCGGCCAGCGGCACGTACGCGAGCCCCCAAAAGAACAGCAAAATCGCGCTGCACATGAGTAGCGCGCGCACGAAATGGGCGAGCGGCCGCTTCGTGCGCAATCCCGCGGTGCCGGTCAGCAGCAGTGCAATGGCGACCGGGATCAATCCGAAAAGGTAGCGGAAGAAGACGATTTCGCCCGCATGAATGCCGCGCCCACCGAGCCACTTGGCGCCGGCATCGGTGGCGGCAAACAGAAACACGCCAATCGAAATCGCCGCGACGCCTCTAAGCGCAACCTGCTCGCCCCGTTCAACGTTCACCTGCTCCGCCACCGAGGCACACTCCATTGCCGGCCCGCACGGCCCGTACCGCTCAAGCCTCTATATCCGAGCGCACCGGAGATGGCGAGCTTGGTAGCTCCCGACTCCAGGAACGGACCGAATGGACAACCTACTGAAAGCTCACAGCTAGAGCGGGCCAGGTGCGCGACAGTCTACCGGAGGCTCAGTTTCTCGGGCGCATGTAGTCGCGCGGCAGCTTGATGTCCAATTCCTCGCGGATGCGCGCATCGGTGGCTTCGCAGATGTGGTCCGGGTAGTGCGAGGCAAGGATCTCTTTCTTGCGCGCAATTGCATTGGTGATGATGTCGGGCTTGTCCGCCTCGTGCCACTCTTTCGGGCTCATTCGGTTGCCAAGTTCTGGATAGACATACTCGCTCTGCATCAGGCCAAGCGTTTGTTGATGGCCCAGAAAATGCCCGGGGCCTTCGGTGCACACTTCGCCGATGACGGCGGTCGCAAGCGTTTCGTCGGTCACTTCGATGCCGCGCACATTGCGGTTGATGGAGCCGATCATATCGTTGTCGATCAACAGGCTTTCCAGACAGAAACCGAGCAGGCTGGCATGCATGCCGACGGATTCATAGACCATGTTGAGACCCGATGTGCCGGCCAACGCCGCCGTCAGCCCCTTCTCGTAGCCGGCCTGAATGTCCGGCATTTTGCTGTCGCTCATGCCGGCGGCCGAGCCGGTGCAGAGCTTGTAAAACTGACCCATCTGGGCGCAAGCCGCCGTCAGCAAGGCCTGCTCGCCGCTGCCGCCGGACATGGCACCGGTGCGCAGATCCGACACAAACGGCCACGGACCGAAGATTGCCGGTGCGCCGGGCACGATGGCGTTGACATAGACAAGGCCTGCAAGGCACTCCGCCACCTCCTGGACGACGGCGCCGGCAAGCGCGGCCGGGCTCGTTGCGCCCGCCTGCCCTGCCGCCAGCAGCAGCACCGGCATACCGCCGCGTACCGCCGCTTCAAGGCAACGGCAGGCGTCTTCGGCAAATTTCATCGGCGGTACGACGAAGCAGCACGACATCGAAACGAAGGGCCGTGCACGCCACGCCTCTTCGCTGCCGGCCACGATGTGCAGCATCTTCAGGGCTTCTTCGACATGGTCCGGCTCAACGAAACTCGTGCCGACATGTTTGGTGGTGCCGGAGATGCAGGCATAGCAGGTGTTGAGATCAAGATCGCGCGGGTCTTCCAAATCGCGCGCCACGACGGAGCGCTGATAGAAGTGGATGTGGTCGCAGGTATCGACGATGCGGCCCGCGTCGTAGAGATCGGCCAGGTAGGACTCGCGGTAGGCGTTGGTTTCCGGCTCGACGATGTGAACCGCCGCACCGGCCGTGCCGAAGTAGACGCGCTGTCCGTGCGGCGACATGTCGTGTTTGGGATCTTGACCATGAAGCAGGAAATCGCGGTTCGCGTTCGCCACGACATCTTCGACGACGGCGCGCGGCAATCTCAGCCGGCCATCGTCGCCCATCTGGCAGCCGATCGCCGTCATCTGCTCGACGCAACTCGGTATTGCGTTTTCCAGGCCGATATTTTCCAGAATATCGAGGGCCGCGTGGTGAATTCTCTGGATGTCGTGATCGCTCAATGGGCGGTACTGCCCGCCCACCATGCCAGGCTTCACTGCGGCTTCTTCACGGGGAATGGGGGCTGCGCGCAACGCACGACGCGCGTCACGGCCACCGCGGCGGCGGCCGGTTTCTTCTGCAACGCTCATGAGGCAATCTCCTTAACCCCGTGGCACTGAATGTCCTGACGATTCTGCGTCCATTCGCAGCTTGTGACCAGAGTTTTCTTTTTCACCATAACGTGAGACAATTTCACCTAATCGAAACACGCTAACTCCCTAAATCCGCTGAGTAGAACTAATGTCAAGACGCAGATTTCCGCCACTCAAGGGGCTTAAGGCATTCGAGACCGTTGCCAGGCTTGGGAGCTTCAACGCCGCGGCAGGTGAGCTCAATGTGACGCGCTCAGCGGTGTCGCATCAAATCCGCGCACTTGAAGATGCCATCGGGTTTTCGCTGTTTGAGCGCGACACCCGCCCTGCCCGCCTGACAGATGCGGGTCAGGCGTATTTCCCCGTGGTGCGCGATGCTTTCGACACCATCGAGCAGTCGACCCGGGCGCTGGCGCTCGACCGCTCCGACGACGAACTCGTCATACAGGTCTATGTGACGGTGGCGCTTAAATGGCTGATCCCGCGACTGCACGATTTCGAGCGCCGCCACCCCGCGATCCGCGTGCGGCTGTCCACATCCTATGTGGAATGGAATTTCGATCGAGAGCATGCCGATGTCGGGTTCATCCTGTCACGCCGCAAGGACGCCGGGCTGCATTACTCGCCCCTGTTTCGCGCCATGCTGACTCCGCTTTGCAGCCCGTCCCTGCTCCAAGAGCACGGCGGGGCCATGTCGCCGGAAGATCTTCGCCATCACACGGTGCTGCATGTTTACACGGCCGATGAAGACTGGCGTACATGGCTCGACGCGGCCGGGGTTTCGGATATCGCGCCGTCCGGACGCATCGCGTTCGACAGCTACGTGCTCGCCCAGCAGGCGGCGGAAGAAGGCCACGGGGTCGCCATGACGCTCGGCCCGTTTGCGCGCGAAGAACTTCAATCGGGGCGTCTCGTCAAACCGTTCCAGCAGACCGTGCCACATGAACACTGGTGGGAACTTGTTTGTACCGAACAGAATCGCGACCTTGAGAAGGTACGGAGCTTCCGCGCGTGGGTCATCGAGCAGGTGCGCCTCGACCCGGAGATTGAGGAACATTCATGATGGCCTGAACCGTTTGCGGGTGTAAGCTCTGCGCGCTTTGCCACAGTGTGCGCGGCGCAATGGGGATCACCGCTTCGGGACGGGCAGCATGAGCATGGAAGCAACTGAGACGACGCAAAGCACCGGGCGTGGCCGGCGTGGCGGACGGCGGCGCAGCGCAGCTGCGAAGGGCGCGGAAATCGAGCAAATGCCGTGGCACCAGCCGCGCGTGCCGTTTCCACCGCTGAAGCTTTTGTCCGACGACGAACTGGAAGCCATTCACGAAGCCTCTCTGACGGTGCTTGAAGAATACGGCATCGAATTCCTGCTGCCCGAAGCCCGCGACATGCTCAAGAAAGCCGGCGCCACTGTCGATCCGAACTCCGATCTTGTGAAAATCGACCGCGGCCTCGTGGAGCAGGCCATCGCGTCATCGCCCAGCGAATTCACGCTGCATGCACGCAACCCCGACCGCAATCTCATCATGGGCGGCAATCATCTGGCTTTCGGTTGCGTGTCGAGCCCGCCCAACGCGTCCGACCTCGATACGGGCCGGCGCCCCGGCAACACCGAGGACTTTCAGAACCTGCTCAGGCTGTCGCAGTACTTCAACATCATCCATGTGATCGGTGGCTATCCGGTCGAGCCCATCGACCGCCATGCCTCCACCCGCCACCTCGACTGTCTCTCGGACATGGTGCGGCTGACCGATAAGGCCATTCATGCTTATTCCCTGGGCTATGAGCGGATCACCGACGGCATCGAGATTGCCCGTATCGCCCGCGGCGTCAGCCACGAACAGCTGGAGCGCGAACCCTCGCTGATCTCGATCATCAATACCAACTCGCCACGCAAGATCGACGGACCGATGCTGCGCGGGATTATCGAGATGTCGTCGCGCAATCAGGCGATTTGCATCACGCCGTTCACACTGTCGGGGGCCATGGCACCTGTAACGCTTGCAGGCGCGCTGGTGCAGCAGAACGCGGAAGCCCTTGCGGGCCTCGTCATGACGCAGGTCGTGCGTCCAGGCGCGCCAATGATCTATGGCGGCTTCACGTCCAATGTCGACATGAAGTCGGGGGCACCGGCCTTCGGCACACCGGAATACATGAAAACCGTAATCGCCGGCGGACAGCTCGCGCGGCGCTATGGCCTGCCCTACCGCACGTCCAATGTGAACGCCGCGAACACGGTCGATGCGCAGTCGGCCTATGAGTCGGTGTTTTCGATCTGGGCGCTCGTCATGGGCCACGGCAATCTCATCAAACATGCGGCGGGCTGGCTTGAAGGCGGTCTTTGCGCCTCGTTTGAGAAACTCGTGCTCGACGTCGATCTCCTGCAGATGGCGGCGAAGTTCCTGCAGCCCATGGAAACCGACCCGGCGGCCCTGGCGCTCGACGCCATCCGCGATGTCGCGCCCGGCGGCCACTTTTTCGGCACCGAACACACCCAGGAACGCTATCGCGATGCATTCTATTCGCCGATCATCTCCGATTGGCGCAACTACGAAACCTGGGAGGAAGCCGGCAGTCCGCACGCCTGGCAGAAGGCAAACACAACCTTCAAACAGGCGCTTTCCGACTATGAGGCGCCTCACCTTGATCCGGCGATCTCGGACGAGCTTGCGGCGTTCGTCGAAAAGCGCCGCGAAGAAGGCGGCGCGCCGACGGATTTCTGAACACGACCGACCCTGCGCGGTCCGACTGTAGCCGACGATCACCGACATTGCCGGCACCTCTCGGACCCGACTTCGCGCACTTGCGAAACGAACGACACAAAGCTGCCATTGCGCTAAGCTTGCATGAAGCCATGCAGGAGGCCCTCCATGACTGAAAAGATCACCAAACTATTCAATGCCGACACAACGCCTCACGAAACCCTGTCGGCGCTGATACCGGCTCTTGGCGAGGCGCTTGCGTGCGACAGGTGCCTGTTATTCCTGCGCCACCCTGGCACCGGCATGAGCCGCATGACACACGGCTGGACCGCGAAGCCGGAATATGCGCTTCAACGCGAGGACCATGGCTGGCAGCCGCAGTCGCCGACGCTCATCCACGACGACCCGATGTTTGCCGAAGCTTTGCGCAACCCGGAGGCACTCTTTATCGACGATATCGAAAATGCGGACCCCGCGCTTGTCGACGCGAGTTACGAGCTCAAGCATTTCGGCCATCGCGCCCTTGTCCACGCCCCGATCTATCATGACGGTGGCATGTACGGGATACTTGAGCCGTGCGTGTTTGCAAGGTCACGCCACTGGAGCGACGCGGACCGCGCGCTGGTCGCGGGGGTGCAGGAGAAGATTTCTCCGATCGTTGCGGCGTACGTACACGAGGAGTGCGCCTAGAACGTCATCACAGGGAAGAGAGGCTGGGAATGGTGAGCGAGTTCGCGAACAAGTGCGTTGTCGTCACCGGCGCAAGCCGTGGGATCGGGCGGCAGATTGCAACGGATTTCGGCGCCGCCGGTGCTTGTGTCGTCGTAAATTTCGCGCAGGCAGCAGGAGAAGCGGATAAGGCCGTCAACGAGATCATTGATGCCGGTGGTAACGCCGTCGCATGCCAGGCGGACATTGCGGATGCGCAGGCCGTCGCACGTATGTTCGAATTGGCGCATGACACATATGGGCCGGTCGACATTCTCGTCAACAACGCTGGCGCCAACCGGGACGGTGCCTTCCTGGACCTGACCGAAGAAGACTGGGACCGCGTCAACGATGTCAACCTGAAGGGGCCGTTCCTGTGTTCGCAGGCGGGGGGGCGGCAAATGATGGCGGCGAAGCGCGGTCACATCATCAACATATCGGCGGTTACCGCAGTCGATGCGCGCATGAACGCGGCAAACTACTGCTCATCGAAAGCCGGCCTCAACATGTTGACGAAATGCATGGCACTTGAACTTGCGCCCCATGTGAACGTCAACTGCCTGGCGCTCGGCTTCATCGAAAGCCCGCTGGTGCGCGAAATATACAGCGATGAACAGCTAGCCGGCATCGTTGGCGAGACGCCCCTTGCGCGCATGGGCTCTTATGGGGAGATCTCCGGGGCTGTGCAGTATTTCGCCTCCGAAGCAGCTTCGTTCATAACCGGCCAGACCCTCATCGTCGATGGCGGGCGGATCATGCGATAGCCGGGTCCGCGGAACGGCTTCGTTCAAAAACTTGATCCAGGTCACATAAACTTGATCGGCAGAACGGTCCGGCCGGCGATTGCTACAAGAGCACACATTGATTAGGTTTGCCTTGAATACAATAAGATCGCGCAGTCAATTGAAGCTGCGAAACAACTCCGGCATTTCCTGAGCGTTTCAAGGATCGGAAAGAAACAATGCAGTTCGTTTGTCGTGTCAAATGTTCACTCAAATCCGGCGCGTGAGTAAATTGTGTCTGATCGGAGAAACAGTTGTGACGTTGTATTGAGGTTCGACCCCCACCGGGTCACGCACGAACTGCCCGGCCAACTATTCTTCCATAACCTCGACGCGCCGCGCATCGGTGTTTCCGTGATCATCGATTTCGAATCCGCTCCGGTTGCCGTGCCTATCGCCAAGAACGCAGTCGATGTCGAGGTGCGGGAGCTGTTTTCCAGCCGCTTCGACTTCCGCAAAACCAAGACATTTGCGAAAATGATGCGCGGTGTCCAAATCGGCGACCCGACTATCCGGAACGGATTCGGGTTAAACACGGAAGAGGCGATCAGGCGCTATTTTTCCCATGTCCTCAAACTGACCGACAGCATCTCCCGGCACGGACTTCTCAACCGTCTCGATCCAAGGCGGGAACCGTTGATGGCTGAGTTCGATGCCGCCGCTTTTCCAACGCTGGTCACCGGCGGTGCGGACGATACCGGCATCGCCATCGATGCCAATGGCGAACTCTTCCGCATTGTCGGCGGCAATCACCGCACTGCAATCGCCCGCGAACTGGGACTGCGCGCGGTGCCTTCGGCAATCGGCCTGGTACATAAAACCTGGCTGAACGCCCTTGCGGGCCAATGCCGGGTGTCCGCGGAAGAGGCTCTAAGTCTGGCGGCGGAAAAGCTTTCGGTTGCGACTTGCGATGAAAGAGTCGAGACGCAATCAACCGCGGAGCTTCAGGCGACAATTTCAAGCAGGCTCGCACGAGAGGGGATCTGGGGGACCAGAGCGTACACCTCCCTGTCGATGCCTGCGGGGACTCAGCGAATCAGCGGCCAGGCGACGTCGCCACAGTCACCTGCAGCGCACAGGCGCGGTGAAACTGACGAAGACAAATCACTTTGGCTCATGGCCAAGGCAGGATGGCCATTTCGCAGGCATCAATATGATAAAGCCGCTCCCTTGCTGGAAGCAGCATTGTCCCACGACCCCACAAACATGCAGGCGGCGCTGCAGCTTGCATCGTCATATGCGGGCCTGCGCCAACCGCACAAGGCGGAAGACGTCCTCAACGACGTTCTAGAGCGCTGGCCCGAAGCACTGGCGCCATTGCGCAATCTAGCCAGGCTCATGGAAAATATGTCTCGCTGGAGGGAGGCGGCGGATTTATGGCGCCGTGCCGCCAAGGTCGATCCGGATGAGCCCAACTGCCATTTCAGGATTGCCACCGCGTTCCTGAAACTCAACGAGCCGCTCGAGGCAGTGGACGCGGCCCGCAAGGCCGTTCAACGCGAGCCGGCAAACGCCAGAACGCACAATCTGCTCGGCCTCGCCCTATTACGCAGCGGAGACCTCCAGAATTCCGAGGCGGCGTTCCGCAAGGCCGCCGGGCTGGATCCGCTCTATGTCGAGCCGCAGAAACATCTGAGCGTCGTTCTGAACCGGCTCAACCGCAATGGAGAGGCCATCAGCACGGCCCGGAAAGTTGTCAGTATCAGCCCGCAAGATGCGAGCGCCCATCACATTCTCGGAAACATTCTGGCGTCGGGAGGACGTGTAGTCGAAGCGGAAACGGCACAGCGAAAAGCGATCCGGCTCGATCCGAAGCTCGAACGCGCACACAAGCAGCTTGAGTCGGTTCGAAAGTCCATGCGGTTTTCGCAAAAAGCGCACGCCGCCGTAAAACGGGCCGCTGAGTTTGCGCTTGGACCTTCGCCGCCGCAGAGTCACTGACCCGCCCTCTTCCCAAACTAGGGCATGTTTCGATCACACTGAACCACTTGATGGCGCCACATCCGTCCACTCGGTTAGGCGCGGCGCGCAGTGCGATGCCGGGCATCGGGCAAGCGCCGGAACGACGCCGATCGGCGGATTTAGGCCACCGAAGGCCGGTTTTTCGCATTTTCTGGACAGTGTTGGACACTGCTTGTGGTCGGCCAGACCACGGCGCAGTGTCCGCCTCGCCAGCAAACGCGAAAAACCGGTCAAGTGCTTCAGTGTGATCGAAATATGCTCGAGACCGTTTCTCGTTCATCGGCAGCCGAAACAGGGTCGTTTGACCGCGATCGGCGAGCTGCGTTCAATCATCTTCGTGACAGCATGCAAGACGGCAGGTGAGGCGAGAAGCGAATGAAGTTGGCAACACTGAAACAACGCCTGTTTCGTATGCTTCGTATCGGTACCGGACAGAACACCGAAACCAAGAGCAGACCACCGGACGTAGCATCCATTGAGTTTACCGGCAAAGCCGGCGATCCGCACGCCGAACGCCTGCAGCAGGCGCGCATCCGATTAGCATCGTCCGAGGTCGAACTGCCGGACTGGATCCGCAAAATGAAAGGAATGTCCGGGCAAAAGTACCGTCTTTTGATCAACGAACTGGTGCGCACCACACCGGACGCCTGTTATCTGGAAGTCGGCTCATGGATCGGATCAACCGCGTGCTCAGCCATTTTCGGGAATAATCTCAAGGCGCTGTGCATAGATAACTGGTCAGAATTCGGAGGCCCGAAGGAGACCTTCTTTTCGAACATCGCCAAGTGCCAAACAAGCGACGTCGAGTTTGACTTCATGGAAGCCGACTGCCTTGAAGTCGATTATTCAAAACTGGGGCCATTCAACATCTTCTTCTATGACGGCCCTCATTCTGAAGAAGATACCTATAAGTGCATTACGGCTTCACAGGAGGCCCTGGCTCCGGTTTACACTCTGATCGTTGACGATTGGAACTGGGGCTACGTCCGAAGGGGCACATGCCGCGCGCTGCAAGATCTTGGCGTGGAAATTATCGCCGAACTTAGCATCAGAACAACGCAGGACGGATCGTACCCGCGCGTCTACGAACACAGGAGCGACTGGCACAACGGCTACTATTTTGCAGTTTGCCGCAGGTGATTACCCAGAGCAGGATCACGCCTTTTCACGGCGCCGCCGACGGCGGCCTTCGCCCCCGCCTGACGCGGTAGCGCCATATTTGGGCGCCGGCAGATCGACCACCTTCGACAACTCCTCAAAGGGTGCGGAGGCATGCGGGAAGCCCATGGCGCCAACGAAATGCTCCTGGAATTTTGGCTCAACCGCGGTTTCGATTTTTTCAATCTGTGTGACCACGGTTTCAATTTCTCGCCGCGCCTTGCCGTTGACGAGCGCAATCCTCGCTCCGGTGCTTGCGGCGTTTCCAGCAGATGATACTTTTGTCAGATCGCAGTCGGGGATCAGCCCCAGCACCATGGCGTATTTGACGTCGATGTGGCTGCCGAAGGCGCCGGCAAGCGTGATACGGTCAACGGTCTCCACGCCAAGGCGGTCCATGAGTAGTTGTGCCCCAGCGTAAAGCGCGCCCTTTGCGAGCTGAATCTGGCGCACATCGTTCTGGGTGACGCGGATTTCGGGCTCTCCATCCCAGATCTTGTAGGAGAACGTGCGCCCGTCCGCCTCAATCAGATCACTGGTCGCGGCCATGGCGCCGTCGATGACGCCGTCCTTGGTGATGATCCCGGCGAGAAACATTTCCGCCAGCACTTCGATAATGCCAGAGCCACAAATGCCGGTGACGCCAGTGCGGGCGACGACTTCGTCAAAGCCGTCTTCGTTGGACCAGATATCAGAGCCGATAATGCGGAACCTGGGCTTGAGCGTTTCGCGGTCGATGCGCACTCGCTCAATGGCACCGGGCGCTGCGCGCTGTCCGCACGAGATTTGCGCGCCTTCAAAGGCAGGGCCGGTTGGCGAGGAACAGGCAAGCAGCCGTTCCTTGTTGCCGAGCACCAGTTCCGCGTTGGTGCCGACGTCGACAATGAGCCAGTTGTCGTCCTGCAAGTGCGGACCTTCCGACAGGACGACGGCGGCGGCATCGGCGCCGACATGGCCGGCGATGCAGGGAAGCACGTAGATGCGCGCATCGGTATGCATGTCGATGTCGATCTCGCTTGCCCAAAGCGTCTTGGAACTGTTTGTGGCAAGCGCGAAAGGGGCGCCGCCAAGCTCAATCGGATCGATGCCAAGCAGCAGGTGGTGCATGATCGGATTACCGACGAATACAGCCTCGAGCACGTCGTGAAGATCAATGCGCGCTTCAGCCGCGACTTGACCAATGAGAGTATTGATGGCCTCGCGCACAGCTTCGGTCATCTCCACATCGCCGCCCGGGTTCATCATGACGTAGGAGACGCGGCTCATGAGGTCTTCGCCAAAGCGGATTTGCGGGTTCATGAGGCCGGCGGACGCCACCACTTCGCCGGTGCCAAGATCGCACAAATGCGCCGCGATGGTGGTCGAACCGATGTCGAAAGCGACACCGTAGACTTTGTCGTGGAACCCCGGCCACGCCGATATGACACGGTTTCTCGAGCGGATATGGCCGTGATAAATCGCGATGGTGATTTTCCACTCGCCCTGACGCAGCGTCTTCTGCAGGCCCTGAAGCGTTCTGAGATCGGTGTAAATCTCGTCGATACCCCATTGTTCTGAAAGCGCTTTATAAACACGCTCCAGATCGCCGGAGGGCTGGTGCATGTCGGGCTCCTCGACCTCCAGGTAGTAGAGACGGGTAACCGGATCGAGTTCGATGTCGCGCACTTCCGGGCGCTTGCGCACGACCTGCTTGTGAACCTGGGACTCAGGCGGCACGTCAATGACGGCATCTCCCTGCAGCAGCGTCTGACAGCTCAGGCGCCGGCCCGACTTGAGCTCACGCTTTTCCGCATAGCGCTTTTCTACCGCGGTAAAGTCACCAAGATTGCCGGAGCTTGACGAAATGCCGTGCTTTGCGAATTCGCCCTCGCCGACGGTGACCTGACAGCGCCCGCAGATCGCGCGTCCGCCACACACGGAATCGATATCAACACCGAGCGAGCGCGCGGCGCTCAACACCGGCGTGCCTTTCGGAAAACGCCCGCGTTTTCCCGACGGCGTGAAAACGATCAGCGCGTCGTCCCGTTTCGTGTCATCGGCCATCGGCGCGTGCTCCCGCGAAGCAATTCAGCAAGACAGCGATCAGGCGCGGCGGCGCCTGCGGTTCTCGCGGTCGCGGCGGCGGTTCACGCCTTCGCCTTCCGCCCCTTCCGGTATCGGCTCGCGGAACTTGCGCACCCAGTTCTTGCAATCCCTGTCGACACCGTTCAACACGTTGGCCGCGAAGATTGCGTTCATGTCCTCCTCGTGCAGCGGGTTCATGATGGCAGACGTCATGCCGGCGCAGGCCGCCATGGACAGGAAGTGACCGTTCAGCGTACGGCGGTTGGGCAGCCCGAAAGAGATGTTGGACGCACCGCACGTCGTGTTCACTTTCAACTCGTCGCGCAGGCGACGCACCAGGGCAAAGACCTGACGGCCGGCGGTGCCCATGGCACCAATCGGCATTACGAGCGGATCTACTACGACGTCTTGCGATTTGATGCCGTAATCGGCGGCGCGCTCGACAATCTTTTTGGCTACCTCGAAACGAACGTCCGGATCTTCCGAAATGCCGGTTTCGTCATTTGAAATCGCCACAACGGCACAATCGTATTTCTTGATCAAAGGCAACACGCGATCAAGGCTCTCGTCCTCGCCGGTCACGGAGTTGACAAGCGGGCGCCCCTGATAGGCCGCAAGCCCGGATTCCAGCGCATCGATGATCGAACTGTCAATGGAGATGGGCACATCGACGAGGCTTTGTACGAGCTTGATCGTGTCGGCCAGAATTTTCGGTTCGTCAGCAAGCGGGATGCCCGCATTGACATCGAGCATGGTGGCGCCGGCTGCGACCTGTGCCAGCGCATCCGCTTGCAAGGTCGAGTAGTCGCCCTCTTTCATCTCAGCGGCGAGCTTTTTGCGGCCCGTCGGATTGATGCGCTCGCCGATCACGCAGAACGGGCGATCGAAGCCGATGACAATTTCCTTTGTCGCCGAGCTGAGCACGGTTTCCGTCATTGGTTGAGGTCCTTATGGTTAGAATTCTTGAGTGTTGTGGTTTCGTCCGTCACGCGGCCGGCTCGCGTCCACCGTTTTGGACAAGCGCTTTGAGCCGCTCTTTATCAAATTCCGTTTCAAGGCGCTGCATGGCCTGATCGGCTGCCTCCGCAAGATCGCCCTCGACCGGCACCGGATCCGCCCGGCGCCATTCCTCAAGGTAGTCGTCGGTTTCCGTCGCACCATCGCGCATGGCAGCCGCATCGATCGCGACTTCAAAGCGCTTTTCAAGCTGGCGGCGCTCCGTTTTGCGACCGGCCTTAACAATGACCTGTGCTGGAATATCGCGCCAGTAAACGACGATCAAGTCTGCCATTGCGCACCTCTGTCCTTTGGAACACCAGATTCGGGCAGTTCGATTGCCGCCCGCAAGGGTCTACATGACGCCATCCGCCCCGGCAAACGTGTTTGCACACGACTTTTCGATTTCCAAAAGCGACAATCTGTATAGCGCTCGCGTTTTGCACATTCCAGTATGCGAAAATACACAGTGTTTTTTGCGCCCTTGCCCCCTCACCTGTCGTTTCCGGTGCAAGAGACGCCGCTTGATGGTGTGACGCGGCGGCGTCGGCGGCGCAAAACAATACCAGATGCGAGTGGATCGCATGTTCCAGAGGATCTGAGAGATGAACGAAGCGTTGGCCAACCGCCGCGGACGGCGCGGTGGCGGAGGAGCAGAAGCCCGGCGTGCAAAGCGCCAGTCGGGCGATGTAAGCCAGTTCACGTATATCAAACGGACAATGAAAGAGTTCGAGGTGCTCGACGACGAAGGCCTTGCGCTGATCGAACACAATGCGGAAATCATCCTGGAAGAGATCGGGATCGAATTTCGCGAGGACGAAGAAGCGCTTGCCATGTGGAAGGATGCCGGCGCCGACGTCCAGGGCGAACTGGTTCGCTTTCCGCGCGGGCTCTGTCGCAAACTCATCAAGACCGCGCCGCGCCAGTTCACGCAGTTTGCCCGCAACCGCGAGCGCTCAGTTGAGATCGGTGGCAAGAACACGGTGTTTGTGCCGGTCTACGGTCCGCCCTTCGTGCGCAATCTGGACGAGGGTCGGCGCTACGCGACAATCGATGATTTCCGCAACTTCGTAAAACTGGCCTACATGTCGCCGGCCATGCACCATTCCGGTGGCACGGTGTGCGAGCCGGTCGATGTGCCGGTATCAAAGCGCCATCTCGACATGGTCTACAGCCACATCCGCTATTCCGACAAGCCGTTCATGGGTTCCGTCACCGCGCCGGAACGGGCCGAGGACACGGTTGCAATGGCGAAGGTCCTGTTCGGCGATGACTTTGTCGATAACAACTGCGTGCTGATCAGCCTGATCAACGCAAACTCACCCATGGTGTTTGACGCAACGATGCTCGGCGCTCTCAAAGTTTATGCCCGCGCCGGACAGGCAAGCGTCGTCTCGCCGTTTATCCTCTCAGGCGCCATGTCGGCGGTGACGATTGCGGGCACGCTTACGCAGATCCTCGCCGAGGCCATGGCGGGCATTGCGTTTTCGCAACTTTGCAGACCGGGCTCGCCCGTTGTGTTCGGGACGTTTGCCAGTTCGATCTCCATGCAATCCGGGGCTCCGACATTCGGCACTCCAGAGCCGTCTCTCGTGCTTTACGGCGCAGCTCAGCTGGCACGACGCCTCGGCGTTCCCTTCCGATCGGGCGGTTCTCTGTGCGGCGCCAAAATGCCCAATGCGCAGGCCGCGCATGAAAGCAGCCAGACGCTCCTGCCGACGGTTCTGGCGGGCGTCAACTTTGCCCTGCACTCGGCCGGATGGCTCGAAGGCGGTCTGGTCTCGTCCTACGAGAAGTTCGTCATTGATGCGGATCAGTGCGCGATGATGCAGCGCTTCAGCGCGGGCGTCGATCTGTCGGAGAACGGCCAGGCGATGGATGCTATGCGCGAAGTCGGACCGGGCAGCCATTTTCTTGGCTGTGCACACACACAGGCTAATTTCGAATCCGCCTTTTACACATCGAAAGTGGCGGATAACAATTCGTTTGAGCAATGGGAAGCTGAAGGTTCGAAAGACACCGTCCAGATTGCCAACGAAAGATACAAGCGTATGCTGTCTGAGTATCAGGCGCCAGAAATCGACCCTGGCATCGACGAAGCGCTCAACGCGTTCATGGCAAAACGCCGGGAAGAATTGCCCGACGCATTTGAATGAAGCGAGACGCATTTGAATAGAGCGACATGACAGCTGCATCGACACACGCGGCGGCGCGCATTGAGAACGCCATTCGGGACGCGGGGTTTACGCCGCTCGGATGGTTCGCGCGGGCGCCCGGCGAAGATCTTGGCGAACTGACAGCGGACAGGCCGATACGCGTCATGACCCTGATCGGCAACGCGGGGCCGGAGATGTGGCAACGGTACTCCGCAGAACGCCGGCCGGAAACACAAACGCTGGACGCCTGGAGCAGCGCCGTTCTGGGCGAGCTTGCCCGGGAACTCGGGGCGCGGGCCTTTTTTCCGTTCGACAAACCGCCATTGCCGTTCCAGCAGTGGGCTTACCGTACGGGCCACGTATTCCGCTCACCGCTCGGCATCACCGTGCATCCCGAGTTCGGGCTGTGGCATGCCTATCGGGCCGCATTCGGGTTCACCGAACCCGTTGCGATACCGGAGACAAGCGGAGCCGCGCACCCGTGCGAAAGCTGTGCGGACAAACGCTGCCTTACAACCTGCCCTGTCGATGCGTTTTCCGGCGACGGCTACGATGTGCCGGCATGCGTTTCGCATATGCGCACCAAGGAAGGTCGCGACTGCCTGGAGCGGGGATGCCGGGCACGGCGTGCGTGCCCGCTCGGACGGGACTACATCTATGACAAGGGGCAGGCTACATTTCATATGTCCGCCTTCTTGAAGATGTTCAGTTGAACGAGCGACCACGAGACGAACCGATGAGTTACGGCACCATAAAATCCCGCCTCGATACGGGCGATCTGATCGTCCTTGATGGTGGCACGGGAACGGAAATTCAAAAGCGCGGGGCGCCGATGAGCGGCGAAGTTTGGTGCGCAATGGCCACGCGAAACCACCCGCAGGTGGTCCGCGAAGTGCATGACGCCTATATCGCCGCGGGCGCCGATGTCATCACAGCGAACACCTACGCCACCTGCCCCCTTATTCTTGCCGCGCACGGCATGGTCGACGAGATGGAAGACCTCGACCGCCTGGCACTCACAATCGCTCTCGAAGCGCAGGCCGACGCACCCCGCTCCGTTTGTGTTGCCGGCTCGATGTCGTCGATGTGCCCGATCATTCCAGGTACCGACCGGCCCGACCCGAAATGGGTGGTGTCGGAAAACGAAGCGCGCGACTTGTTCCGGCGCAAGGCCGAAGGTTTGAAATCGGCCGGTGCTGAGCTGATTATCATGGAGATGATGCGCGATGCGGACTATTCGGTGTGGGCGACGGAGGCCGCAACGGCGTCGGGCCTGCCGGTGTGGATCGGCATTGCCTGCCGGGAGCGTCAGGACGGTGTGCTGACCGGCTACAACCGCGAGAGCTGCCCGGCAAACGAGGTCATTGATCTCATGGCAGCCGTACAACCCGACGCCATTACCATCATGCACTCCTCGATCAACGATACCGACAAGGGTATCGAGCAACTGAAAGAGCGTTGGGATGGGCCGTGGGGCGCCTATCCGGAGTCGGGCTATTTCACCATCCCCGACTGGGTGTTCGGCGAACTGGGACCGCAGGAGTTTGCGGCGAAAGGCATGGCCTGGAGGTCCGAGGGAGCACAGATTATCGGCGGTTGCTGCGGCGTCTCGCCGGAACACATAGAAGCCTTTGCCAATGCCGCCCGGGCCGCCGGGGCCACCGCAGCCGAAGGACACGCGAATGAGTAAGGTGAAGAAAGGCTCTTGCCTGTGCGGCGGCGTGACCTATGAAGTCAACGGCCCGCTGCGCCCGATCATCGGATGCCACTGCACCCAGTGCCGCAAACAGACCGGGCACTACATGGCGGCAACCGGCGTTAAACTGTCCTACTTCACGGTCACATCGGACCGGGGCCTTACATGGTACCGCGCAAGCGACACCGCACGGCGCGGTTTCTGCGCAACATGCGGCTCAACGCTGTTCTGGCAGGCGGATGGCGCGGATTACATCGCCATTGCAGCCGGCACGCTCGACGGCGAGACCGGACTTGACCTGTCGGGTCATATCTATTGCGAAGATGCCGGCGACTACTACCAGATCACCGGCGGGACGTTCCAGAAGGATCAAACAGGACACTCGGTCGAAACACCGGAGTAACGCATGAAGGTAAGACCTCTTTCCGGCGCGCTTGGCGCGGAAATTACGGAAGTCGATTTGCGCACGCTGGACGATGCAGCGTTCGGCGCGATCCGCGATGTGTTCCTCGACCGCTCTGTCATCGTAGTGCGCGATCAGGACCTCACGCCGGACGATCATATTGCGTTCGCCAGACGCTGGGGCGAGATCAACATCAACCGCTTCTTCAAATCCACCGGCACGCACCGCGAAATCGCGACGGTGTTGAAGGAGCCGGACCAGGAACGCAACATCGGCGGCGACTGGCACACCGATCATTCCTACGACCAGCGCCCGGCTTTGGGTTCCATCCTTTACGCGATCGAAACGCCCCCCGTTGGCGGGGACACGCTTTTCTGTTCCATGCACTCCGCTTATGAGGCCCTGAGCCCGGGAATGAAGGCAATGCTCACAGGCCTCAGGGCTCGCCATTCGAGCCGCGTCGCGTTCGGCACGAACCAGACCGGCGCCGAAACCCACAAGGACGGGCGGCTCGGCAATGAGGCGGCGGCGACACAGGATGCCGTTCATCCGGTCGTCATCTCTCACCCGGAGACGGGCAGGCCGGCTCTTTACACAAACCTCGATTTCACGCTCGGGTTCGTGGGCTGGACGGATGAGGAGAGCAAACCCCTGCTCGACCAGATCGAAGCCTTGTCGACGCAGCCTGAACACACGTGTCGGGTGACGTGGGCGCCAGGTTCACTGGGGATGTGGGACAATCGCGCGGTGATGCACCGGGCCATCAACGACTATCAGGGGTACCGGAGACTGATGCACCGGATCACCATCGAGGGCTGCGAACTGCCCGCCCATGATGGCTGATAAACTTTGGGGGCAGACCTTTCTCCCGCCCTACCGCACTTCGACAAGAAGTTCGGTCGGTCCGCATGCGGCATTGATCGTCCAGCCTTCGCGGTTCAGATCGAAGGGACACGACGACACAATGCAGATCAGATCCATCAGCGCCTGAAGCTCCACATAGGCACCCGGTGGCACCGGATTGGGCGGTGAGGTCAGCTTTGCCTCCGCATCGACAACTGTGTTGGTAAAAAAGTTTATGGGTTGCGGCACGACGTCGATTTGATGGCCGAGCCTGCGCATCGACACCATGAGATTTTCCGCACAACTTGGATGCGGGCCTTCAACACCAAATTCTTCGTAGCGAACCTGATCGCAGGCTGCGATCATCATGTCGTGACAACCGCCCGCGCCATCCTCGCTTAAGCGCAGCATCGGCCGGCGGAACCGCGAGCGAATAGTATCGCCTTCACGGGGCTTGATCGAATAGGTCGAGACCCAGGTGTGCATCGGCGACAGCCATTCAGCGACATTGTGCGCATTGTAGGCAAAGAAATCCGCCGCCTGCCCGCCCCGCGGCGTGGTGACCCGCACGTGTTCGCCCTCGCTGACGCTAACCGCGCAGCCGGCTCTTGCCGGGACTATGACCGGAGACATTGGCAATTCCTCGTCGTCATTTTGTGTAATTCAGTGTCAGTCAGATCCAAACCCCGAACCCGCCTTACGGTAAGCCTCTCGTGGCGGGCTGAAGACATCGAGCACCCGGGCACCATCGGGGCCGGCTTTGAGCGTGTGTTCAACGCCGCCCGGCGTGCGCCAGAAGTCGCCAGCCTTCACGGCAAACTCCTGACCGTTCTGCACACGGATGCCGCTACCTTCGAGCATGATGCCCCATTGCTCTTCCGGGTGCGAGTGGAGCGTCCCTTCCGCGTGAGGTGCGATTGTCGCGAGGGACAGCATGGAATTGTCGCCGACAAAGATGCGGGTATTGAGCCCGGGTGCAAGCTCGCGCGCAATACCTTGGCTCTCGTCGTCCATGCTGTAGAATTCTTCCCCGCCCGACATCTCCGCCTCCTCCACTAAGACTTGCCACCTGCTGTCGGGAGACTGTCCCATCCGGGCGGCACATTGCAAGCGTTACAAAACGCCTGTCAGGCCTTTGGCAGGTAAGGAATGGTGCCGGCAACATCGCTATCGTCGATAACGTGAAAGCGTGACACGCTGCCGCGCTTGCGAGCAGCGCCATACGGCGCATAGTCGGGATCGTCCAGGAACGACTGCAGGGCGCCACGGTCAGGAAACTGCAGCAAGGCAATGAGCGTTGAATCCAGATCATCGCCTTCAATGGTTTCGATACCCGCACTTCGGGAGAGATATTTGCCGCCATGTCTGTGTACGATCTCGTGGACGTTTCCCGCGTAGCCGGGAATCCAGGCTTCATCCGTGACTTTGATATCGCCGATCAGAAATACGCTCATGTCCTTGTCCTTCCGGTTAAGCACTGGTTGCGTATTGGCGAACCGGTGCCAGTTGCAGCCCTAGCGTGGCTCAGACCGGGCGCAGCCGGCCAGTTCAGAAAATGAATCTACCCGGTACAGTTTCTGAACTGGATACGCTCCGTACCCGCATCTTATGATGGCGATCGGAGCGACCGCTGAGGACTGCATCAATGACCAATGCCAGCTACAAACAGTTCTGCCCCGTTGCCATGGCGTCAGAGGTCCTGTGCACACGCTGGACGGTGGTTCTGTTGCGCGAGTTGATCGCAGGGTCGACACGGTTCAACGATCTGAGGCGGGGCGTTCCGAAAATGTCGCCGGCCCTGCTCTCACAGCGCCTGAAAGACCTGGAAAAAGCTGGGATCGTGGACCGAGTGGAATGCAAAGGCGAGCGCGGGGTTTTCGAGTATCGCCTGACGGAGGCCGGCCAGGATCTTCGTTCGGTTGTCGAAGCCGTCGGCATTTGGGGGCAGAGATGGGTGGAAACGCAGCTATCGCTGCGCAATCTGGATCCGTCCCTGCTGATGTGGGACATGCGGCGCAATCTCGACACCGACCCGCTTCCCCCGCGGCGCAGTGTGATACAGTTTCTGTACTGCGAACTTCCAAAGGCGCAGCGCCACTGGTGGCTGATCGCAGAGCCGACCGGCGCGGTGGATCTGTGTTCGGTGGATCCCGGCTTCGACGTTGATCTTTATGTCTCCACCGACCTCAAAACGATGACGTCCATCTGGATGGGACTTTCGCGAGTATCCAAGGCGCTGGAAGATAATCACGTGACGCTGGTCGGCTCACAAGAGCTGGCAAGAGATATTCAGACATGGCTGGGGCTGAGCCCGTTTGCGGTCGAACGCAACCGCAGGCACGGCCACGCTGACTAACGTTCGCTCTTTCGGAAGCGGCGGGACAGGCAGTAATACCAAGGGCGGCAATTATTGACCCGTTTCACCGGGATGATTCTACCC
>JAJFHE010000007.1 GCA_021775755.1 Hyphomicrobiales bacterium
TCGAAACTTCGCAGCAACGCAAGGTCGACCTGCCACGCTGGCAACACCGATACAATTGGCACCGCCCTCATATGGGTATAAACAAAAACACACCCATCAGTCGTCTCGGTCTAACCGAGGACAACCTCTTGAAGCTTCACAGCTAGTCCGCCTTCGCCGAGCCGCCCGGTTTCAGCTGGAAATAGTCCGGCCGCCCTGTTGCCCAGGGATCGCCCCAGAGCTGTTGGCCTCCGTCGACGGTGAGCACTTCTCCGGTGATGAACTTGCCGGACGCGCCTGCCATGTAGACGACGGCTTCCGCCACGTCCCACTCATCGCCGGCGCGCAACATCGGGTTGGCTTCATAGTATGTTTTCGCACCTTCCGGCGGGTAGTTTCCAAAGCCCGTTGTTTCGCAGCACCCAGGCGCCACACAGTTCACCCGTAGTTTGTGCGGTGCCCATTCAACGGCTATCGACTTCGACAGATAGATCACGCCCGCCCGCGCCGCGCAGGTGTGGGCCATGCCCGGCATGCCACGCCAGATATCGGCGACGATATTGACGATCGAGCCGGGTTTAATCGCCCCGATCCATTTCCGCGCCGCAGCCTGCATCATCCACCACGATCCGTTGAGGTTGGTGTCGATGACCGCGTTCCACCCCTTGGGTGTATAGTCGATCGCGGCCTGCGGAAACTGCCCGCCGGCATTGTTGACGAGCACATCGAGACCGCCGAAACGCTCGTGCACAAGATCGATGAAACCGTTCACCGCATCGATATCGCGGATGGTGAAGGCATGTGCGAAGACGTCGCCGCCGAACCCGCGCAGGAACGCCGCCGCCGTTTCCAGCTTCTCCTCGTCCCGCCCGCTGATCGCGAGATTGGCGCCAAGGCGTGCGAACAGCGTGGCAATGGCGCGACCAAGGCCGCTGCCCGCGCCGGTGACGATGACCGTTTGTCCCTTGAAGAGATCGTCGCGATAAACGGTCGGCTTTGCTTGAAGGTCCTCTTCGGAAAACCCAAACTGTTCTGGTAACGGATCGCTCAAGCGCTCTCTCCCGAATGCATCGGACGCCCCAACCGCCCGCGCTTCAGGCTAGCAACGCCAGCCCTAATCCGCCAGCACCCGGGTCGTCGGGAAGGTAATCTGCACGCGCGTGCCCTCGCCGGGGGCGCTTTCGATCTCGAAGGAGGCGCGGTTGGCTTCCGCCAGCGCCTTGGTCAGCGGCAGCCCGAGGCCTGTGCCGGGTTTGCTGGCGCGGTCGTCGCGCTCGACCTGGCGGAACGGCTCCATGGCCAGGACAAGCTCGTCCTCGCTCATGCCGATGCCGGTGTCCTTGACGCGCAGTTGCACACGGCCGTCCGCGTCGAGCAGCGCCGACACGATGACCTGTCCACCCTGGTCTGTAAACTTGACCGCATTCGACAGGAGGTTGAGCACGATCTGGCGCATGCTGCGCTGGTCGGCAACCACATTCGGCAGGCCTTTCTCCACGCTGGTGCGCAATATGATGCGCTCGCGTGTCGCCTGCGGCTGAATGATGCCGATGCTCTGCTCGATGATGCCGGCGAGGTCGACGCTGGTAAAGTTGAGCTCTAGCTTGCCGGCCTCCACCTTGGAGAGATCGAGAAGGTCGTTGATCAGGCTCAGGAGGTGCTCACCGCTGGTGTGGATGTCGGTGACATAACCCTTGTACTTGTCGTTCGAGATCGGGCCGAAGCGCTCGCCCTTCATGACCTCCGAAAAGCCGATGATGGCGTTGAGCGGCGTGCGCAGTTCATGGCTGATATTGGCGAGGAACTCCGACTTCTGCGCATTGGCGGTTTCCGCCTGTTCCTTGGCGCGCCTGAGATCGAACTCGGAGCGTTTCCACTGCGTGATGTCGCGGATCACCGCACAGAATACCGGATCCTCATCGCGCGGCTCCTCGCGGCGCTCTACCCGCCCGATAGTGAGAAACAGGGGGATTTCGCCGCCGTTGCTTTCCACCGCGACGATCTCGCGCCCGTCATTGAAGATGCTCGCAAGCCCGCTGTCTGAAAGCGCGGCGAGGTAATCGCGCACCGTCTTGGCGCTGTCTTTGGTCAAAAACCCGAACAGCGGGCGGCCGATGGCCTGTTGCGTATCGAGCCCGAATATCGCCTGGGCGCTGGCATTGAGCGAAACGACGCGCCCCTTGGCGTCAAGCGTCAGAATGCCGTCGGTCGCGGTGTCGAGTATGGCGCGAAGCTCATCGTCGCTCGGACCGGCATAGAGCGCTGTGGCTTCTTCGGGCTGGGTGCTCTCGGGAGTTTGCACATCGCCGGTTTCAGCTGTGACGGTAATTTTCTTGGCGATCTCGTGCAGCGTCGCTTCGTCTTCCGCGGTCAGCGCCGCCTCGCGGCCTGGATCGTCTGGGCGTTCGCCGGTGCTGCGCGGGGTGCTGGCTGAGGCTTCGTAGCCATCGCCCAGCGCCGGAGCACCGATGCCGCGAAAGCCCGTAAACCGGCCATCGAGCGTCACATGCGGCACGGCGCTCATGCAGAGCATCGATGTTTCGTCTTCCGTTTGCCAGGCAACCGTCGTGCGCCAGGCATCGCGGTTTGCGAGCGCGCGTGCAATGGCGCCGCCCGGATCGAGCCCGTGATCGGACGCGACTTCGGCCCAACTGCGCCCGACGATGTCTTCCGGAGCGACGCCGCACAGCGTCCGCGCCTCTTCGCTAAGCGCGGTAAAGGTCAGCTCCTCGTCGAGCTCGAATGTCAGGGTCGCGGCGGCGGCGACGAAATCGGTCAGGCGGTCGACATCGCCACGCAGCTTCTGCTCCAGCGCCCGGCGCTCGGTCACATCGTCGAGCGTGACCGCGAAGTGTTTCTCATCGCCCGCCTCGAGCGCGCCGGCACCGCCCTGCAAAGCGTCGATATAGAACCGGTGGGCGCGCGGGCCGAAACGGGTTTCGATGATATGTACATCGCTGACAACACCGCCGGCGCCCGCATGGCGCAACAGCTCGTCTGCAAGCTCGCGGTCGCCAAGGACGTCGCTCAGGTGTTCGGGCAGGTGTGCCGGCCACAGATCGCGCGCCGCGCGGTTGCCATAGGCGATCTGGCCGATTTGCGAGGCGACAATCACGGCGCTTGGCAGCGCATCGAGCACGCCGGCGCCGAGCCGCTCTTCCGCCGCGCCCTGTTCAAGGTGAGACCGTGTCGACACGACGAGCAGGCCCGAGCGGCCGTCGGCCAGTGTCTGGTGGAAGCAGCGGCAGCGCAGGGGCAGGGCGTTGCGGGCGGTACCGAAGGCAAAGTTCGCCTGGGCGCTCTCGCCGGGCGCGAGTTGCCGGAACACGGCCGCCACTTTTGAGACGCCCGGGTCCTTGTCGCTGAAGCGCCGGTCGATCAGGTCGAACAGCGTTTCGCCGCCCCACACAGCAATGCCCGCCCTGTTCGACCACACTACGCGCAGCCGCTCGGTATCCCACAGCCAGGCAGGCGTGTCGGCGCGTTCCAGGGTCTCAAGTGATGGTGCGGTATCGCCGGTCAACGGACGCCTTTCCCCATGCGCGTTGCAGAACGTGCATCGTGATCCTTCAGAAATGATCCCTCAGAAGCGTTGCTTCAGAGCGATCCTTCGGTCAGGCCTCCCCGCGCGAGCCGGTTGATCCGATTCGCAGCTGGTTTGCGGGAGAATCGCCGCACGCGCCCGCACCGACACTTTAACGATAACCGCAAGGCACCGTCCAGCCACAATTTTGCACAGCCGAATATCTCCTAAGCGGCTTTGTCACTGGGATAAATTGGCGACCTCAAGGCAATATTATATGCAACGCAACAATTTTTGTTGCACTGCACAAAATTATGACTATATTGGATGCCAGACAATGTATTTCCCCGATCGGGGCCAACCATCACGAGGATCGAGCAATGACCCAGACCAACAAAACCGCAGAAGCGAAAGTGGCCGAAGTTCAAAAGGCTGCCGAAGCCGTTGTCGCAGATACCGCCGCCAACGTCCGCGAAATGACCGAGCAGGGCATCGAGCGCGCCCGCTCAGCCTACGACCAGTTCAAGGGCTCCGCGCAGGAAGCCGTCGACGTTCTCGACGGATCGGCCAGCGTTCTCAAGACCGGCGCCGCCGACTTCAACGCCCGCACCATCGAGTTCACCCAGGCCAACATCAACGCCGGCTTCGATTTTGCCCTCAAGGCTGCCGCCGTCAAGGACGTCAAGGAACTCTTTGAACTGCAGACCGCCTTTGCCCAGTCGCAGATGCAGACCTGCGCCAAGCAGATTCAGGACCTCGGCGAGCTTTCCGCCAAGGTTGCCGAAGACACATCGCGCCCCTTCGCCGACGGCATGAAGAAGTCGTTTGACCAGACGCGTGACGTCTTCTCAGCCGCCTGAGTGCTTTTCCCCAAGGAAGTCTCGTGGCCGCCAGCTGTGTTATAGCGTAGGCAGGCCCGGCAAAGGCCCGGTTTTTCAACCGGGCCTTTTGTATTTTTGCCCCAGAATATGCCGCTCCGCCTCAGCGCGCATGCCCTTGACACGCGCACGCACGGGCAGTAAGTCGCATGGCCCGCCGTTCCTTGCGTACATGTCATGAACGGCGTAGGCTTTGGCCGGTCTCAAAGGCCGCCGTGCCGCCTTAGCTCAGTAGGTTAGAGCGCTAGATTGTGGATCTAGAGGTCCCCCGTTCGATCCGGGGAGGCGGTACCATTTCTTTCAATGACTTAGCTCTATCTGAAGGCATTTACGCGGCGCGCCAGCAACCATATGGCAACCATCGTAGGCCCTTTCGCCGATATCTGCCCGCTCCGCCAAAACCCGGAATTGGAGGGTGTCTCTCTGCTAGAATTGCTAAACTGCGAACGGTTCGCAAATAGCTCCCCCCGAGGAGGGAGAGGAGTGGAATCCGCGTCTTATCGCTGTGCTATAGTTTTATTAAGTATCGGCATAATGGAGCAATCAACAGGAGTGATCAGGAAATGTCATTTCGTGCTTGGCTGAGTGCGTGTGCAGTTTTGCCGTCACTTGCAGCGTTTGGCGTTGTGCATCCTGCTGAGGCCAGCTGCAGCGACAGTCCTGCCGCCGGTGTTGACTGGACGCAATGCCGCAAATCAAATCTCACACTGCGCGGTTACGATCTTTCCGGCTCGGAAGTGATACTCATAGACATGTCGCGCAGCGATCTGCGAGAGACTGACTTGTCGGGAGCCGACATGAGGCGCGGGGATCTCTTCCGCACCAATCTTTCAGGCGCCACTCTCAGGAACACGGATCTCACCCAGGTTCAGGGGTATCGTGCCAGATTCGCGGACGCTGATCTGACCGGAGCCATTCTGGCCAAATCCGAATTTAGCCGCGCGGATTTCAGCAATGCCAATCTGAGCAACGCAGATTTGTCGAAAAGCGAATTGGGGCGGACAAGGTTCAGGGGTGCAACGCTTGCCGGTGTATCATTTGTGTTCAGCAACATCGCGCGTGCCGATATGCAAAACCTGGCCCTACTGAATGCAGATCTCAGCGGGGCCTTTACCTTTCGGACACGGATTGAGGGTGCCGATCTTTCGGCTTCCACGGGGTTGGAGCAGCACCAGCTTGATATCGCCTGCGGTGATGCCGGCACAATAATCCCGGCAACTCTTACACGCCCTACAGCATGGCCGTACCTGGAGGATTGACGGCACGGTAAAAGCCAACCCGCGGGAATACCGGTGACGTCCCCCGTTCGATCCGGGGAGGCGGCACCATTTCTTCTTGCGATTGTCTCTGCTCTGCCACGGTACCGGCGGGCTGGCCCGCTCATCTTAGAGTGCCGCCTGCACGGTTTTCCTGACGAAAATAATGGCACTTTGAGACCCAAAGTGTCACTTCCAGCTTGCAGAGTGTTGATATACGCGCTACGGACCCTATATATATATCGTATCCATACCACATGTTTGGTGTTACCAGGATCGTCGGTGCGCCGTTGAGCTACGTTATCTCCTGACATTGTGAGCGATATACAAACCACGCCGTCACGCGCGGTGATGTGCGGGTTCCTCCTATGTAAGGAATAGACCATGACTGTAGGTACCGTAAAATTCTTCAACGAAGCCAAGGGCTTCGGTTTCATTGAGCCCGAAGATGGCTCCAAGGATGCTTTCGTTCACATTTCGGCCGTAGAACGCGCCGGCATGGGCACCCTGTCGGAAGGCCAGAAGGTCAAATACGACCTGATCACCGATCAGAAGAGCGGCAAGATGGCCGCCGACAATCTGGAAGATGCTTCCTGACCGGTACGCATTGGCTTAAGGCCTCTGCACTGAATACCTATTCTGCATCTGCGCGGTGACGCCGACCACGGATGTACTGGCGGCTGAGTGTTCGTCATGAACAACCGCGTGATGCAGGTCAAGACGCCCGATTAAAACGATTGACGTCTTGCGGCCCTGCTGCTCATCGGAGCGGCGGGGCCGATTGGGTTTTGCCATCCGCTCCGGCTTCAACACGACCTGCCTTCGGTATAGTGTGGCTTAGGTCATGAATTCCCCGGGAGGTGAACCGTGAAGACAGTTCTGACGTCGTGCCTGATCGTACTCTGGATGATCCTGTTGGCCGGAGCTGGAGAAACGGTGGAAGCGCTTGTCACCCTTGAAAGTCCGCACAGTGCTGCCGTCACGGCGGACCGTCTGGTCGCCGCGGCTGAAGGGGCGGGCGCTACAGTGTTCGCGCGTATCGATCATGCCGCCGGTGCGCAGAGCATCGGCGCAGAGCTTGAACCGGCCATTCTGGTGATCTTCGGCAATCCGAAACTCGGCACGCCGGTGTTGCAGGCCGACCCCCGTGCAGGGCTTGACCTTCCGGTTCGCGTGCTGATCTGGGAAGAAGGCGGGCGGACAAAGCTCAGCTATCTCGACGGCGCCGGACTTGCGCAGCGCTATGGCATTGAGGGCGCGGATGCCGCGCTGCAGCGCATCTCGGGAGCGCTAGCGAAGCTCACCGCCGCGGCCATTGCGCCATAACAATCAGTTCCGGCGGTATTCGATCGCGAACCTCATGCTCCAGTTCATATGCGACTGAAACACCTGATAGAGCGTTTCTTTGGGCTCTTCCGATACCGCGCGCCGCAAGGTCTGCATCGCCTTGGCGTCGATGCGGAAGCCGGTGTGGTGAAAGCGGTCTTCGTCTAACGGGCCGCGACGCGATTCTTCGTACTCGCCGATTGCGTTCATGCCGCAGGAAGAGCATTTCAGGAGCTGCAGGTCGTGCTCGTCGGAACGCTCATCGGCGCCAAGCTCGATCTTTTCCACGATCTCAAGCGTCGCCGCGCCGCAGTCAGGGCAAACCAGCATAATATCTCCGTCATTGCAGGGCCGAGCGCACGGCAGCCGCAACCTGCGGCGCCTGATCGGCCGTCAGGCACATCGGGTTGATATGAAGGGACCCACGGTCGGAACATGTCGGGTCGACATGGACCGATGGATCGGCGTTTTGAAGCCTGATGGCAAGCTCAAGCGCGCCCAAGGAGGCTGAGGGTGAAATCTTCAGCTCAACCGTTGGCACCGCCGATACGTCTTCCGCACCGGAGATGCGGGCACTCACGCCGTTCAGGCCCTCAAGGTCCGTTGCAATGGCCCTCACGGCCTCAAGCCAGCGCGCATGGCGCGCCTCGTCGCTTTCTGCAAGGAACAGCTCCAGCGCCTTCATCAGTCCGGCAATGTCTTCACGCCCCACCTTGCACGGCCGCCCGATACCGCTGCGCGGCACGCCTTTGAGCCGCGAACGGTCGATAAGGTCTTCCGGTGGCTGCCACTGCTCTTCTAGGATATCGAAATCGAGATGCTGGCACGCCGCCGACATGATGAGGTCGCGCCGCCCGGCGAGAATGCCCGTCGCTTGCGGCCCGCCGATCGCCTTGCCGCCGGAGAAGGCCACAAGGTCGGCGCCCTGCGTGATGAAGCGCTTAAGGTTCGAGGCGGGCGGCAGCTGCGCCGCCGCGTCGACGATCACCGGTACGCCTGCCGCATGCGCGACCCTGACGACATCGCTGAGCGGCGGCTGCGCGAAGCGGTCGGCCACATAGAACACCGCCGCCGTCTTTGTGCTGATCGCCTCTTCCAGCTCCCACACCTGCACGTCGCGCACACCGGCACCCGCGTAGCGGTCCGGCAGACCGGCTTCGACCAGCCTTATGCCGGCGGTGCGCACCGCGTGGTCGTAGAAATTGCGCTGGCTGCGCACCATCACCACCTCGCGCGCCATGCCGGAGGTGTGCGGCAGCCGCGCCATGCGGGCCGGATCGAGGCGCGCCACGCAGGCCGCCGTGGCAAGCAGCAGGCCGGCCGCCGCACCGGAGGTGACATAGCCGGCTTCCGCGCCCGTGGCCCCGGCAATGCGGCGGCCGGCGGCCGCCTGCAGCCCGGCGATGTCGACGCAGTGTTCGGCCGCCTCGGCCATGGCCTGCACGACCTCCGGCACCATCAGCGCGCCGGAGAGGCGCGTCGCCGGCCCCTTGGCGTTGATGATGACGGGCACGCCCAGTTCTTCGTAGATGTTCACTCCGAACCCCTTTCGGCCTTCTGCGTCATTGTCACGCGATCGTCGCATGGTGGTGTCATAATACCCTCAGTCAAGTGCGATCTGTTGAGTGGCGTGTGAGCCCCTCCGTGCCTGATGTTGGTTCTGCCTGACGTGCGAGGCCTGCACAGCGGGCGTTTTTCATGACACGTTCGCGCCTTTAAACCGGCTATAGTCACGGCTTGCACAGGCATGTGGAGGCGAGAGTGAAATGAATGCCCTAACAACCGGATTTGCGATTGTGGGAATTGTCGGGAGCGTGTTTTTCACATTCGCCGCGAACGCCGGTCAGGAGGAAACACTCGCCAAGCTTGAGGCGGCGCTCACAATGGATCACCGCAGCGATGAGAACCGCGCCCGTGACGACAATCGCGATCCTTTGAGCGCCATGCGCTTCTGCCGTCTGGAAGACGACATGCGCGTTATCGAGTTCGGCCCGGGTGCCGGCTGGTACACGGAGCTCCTCGGTCCCGTCCTGCACGAAAGCGGTCACTTGTATACGGCTTACAAGGAAAGCTGGATGGAGCGCCTTGACGCTCTGCTGTCGCTCGATTTCATGTCGGCGGTTGAAAAACATCCGATCGACATCAGCTGGAACTCCGAAGCGCGGCGCTTCGATGCTGGCGAGATTGCTTTCAACGTCGAACCGGTCGATCTCGCCTTAAATATCCGCGAGTACCACAATTTCGACGCGGACGGGGCGGACCGGCTCAACCGCGCGCTCCACGCCGCCCTGAAACCGGGCGGCTACTATTGCATCATCGACCACACGCGCCGCCATATGGAACGGCGCAACGAGGAAAATCGGCGTCGCGCCGATCCCGTGCGCGTTATCCTTGAGGTTCAAGCTGCCGGGTTTGAACTGATCGATATGTCGGACATGTTTTTCCGCGCCGACGACGAACTGCGCTACGAGGTCGGCCGGCGCACCGTCAAGGGCAACACCGACCGTTTCTCGCTGCTGTTCCAAAAACGCGGCGGATAAGAGCTCTACTCAGCCGCTTCGACGGCTCCCGCGGCGGCTTCCTTCTTCACGAAGATGCAGTAGAGCTTGCGCACGGTTTCCGAACTGCGCCAGCCATAGGGCGCGCCGACGGGAACGAACGCGGCCTCGCCTGTCTTGAACGTTGTTTCCTCGCCATCGCCAAGCAGCGTCATGGAACCCTTTACCGGCAGCATCAGTTCGCAGCGGCCGATCGGTGCGACGGGGCGCTCGAACGCAGTCGATTCCCACACACCTGAAATGAACTGACCGGTCGGGTCCTCATACCAGTTGTGCGCGG
This sequence comes from Hyphomicrobiales bacterium, assembly GCA_021775755.1. Lineage (GTDB taxonomy): Bacteria > Pseudomonadota > Alphaproteobacteria > Rhizobiales > JAJFHB01 > JAJFHE01. Next base: position 9,801 of record JAJFHE010000007.1, read on the forward strand.
AAACGTCCGGCACGGCGCCGACGAAATCTTCAGGCGCACCGGCATCCGCCGACGGCAGGTCTTCGTCCGGCTCGATCTTGAAGGCTTTCAGCGCTTCCGGGTTCTCCGCCGTGGCGCCTGAGGGGTCAGTGAAGATAACGAAGAATTTGCGCACGTACTCCGTCTGCTTCCAGGTGCACGGCGTGCCTTTGGGGATGACGAAGTTTTCGCCCGCGTTGACGGTGAGCTCCGAGCCATCGCCATGCACGATGGTGATGGAGCCTTCGAGCACATGCATGAACTCGTTATCGGGATAGGGCCCGAACTTCGCGGTCATCGGCGTGCAGTCCCACACGCCCGCCATCAGGCTCGTTTCTTCGTCATGGTAATAGAGGTGGCCACGCTGCACCGGCGTACCCGAGATCAGATCGTCCTGCGAAATTTCGTCCCATACTTCCAGATCGGAGCCCTCTGGTCCCATCGGCTCAAACCGTGTAATGCGTGGATCTGACATGGTTCTCTCCTGCGGTGTGTGGCATTGCGTGCTCTGGTCGCCAGTCTGCCACCGAACGCCATGCATGGCCACGGGAGAATCTGGACCGGAGTGTGAGCCGCCCGTTAGTCAGCCGAGGCGTAGGCCTCAATTGCGCGCAGGGTCATCGGACCGAATGAACCATCGATTGAGCCGCTGTAAAATCCAAGCTTTCTCAGCTCTTTCTGAATTTCAATTCTGACCGGGATATCGTCGCCGCTGTCGGTCACCATATCGGTTGTATTACGATAGGCGTCAGCCGTGTCATAGCGCGCAATTCTGATCCATCTGAGCCACACCTCAGCGGTCGTGACGTAACGGTTCATGCCGTCGGTCTTGCTGGTATATATCTGCACCAGCCTCACATAGGCCGAAGGTGCTCGGTTGGTACGTGTGGCGCGCTCGAACCATTGAATCGCCTGACGAACATCCTTCGCAACGTACCGGCCCTCCCGATAGGCGCCGCCCAGTTCGACCATTGCCCAGCCGTTGCCAAGTTCGGCGGCGCGACGCAGGTTTTGAACGTGCTCGTCAGCAGTTGCGCCATACCTTTCTTCCTGCAATGCAGCGGCGTCACCGCGAAGTGCGGCCTGTAAGGTCCACTCGTCGTATTTTTTCCACCAATGTTCTTCGGCATCGCTGTCGCGGGGCCGGCCTTCGCCCGCGCGATAGCAGCTGGCCAATTGCAAGATGGCGGATCGATGTCCGGCGTTTGCGGCGCGCTCATAGTAGTCGCAACCTCGAGCCTGGTCCTGTACGGCAAAAGCGTTCGGGAAGTGATAGTAACTTCCAAGATTGACATAGGCTCGCACATCGCCGCGCTCGGCATCCGCATGCAGCGCGTCGAGATACCTGCGGGAGAATGCACGACCGGCGGCCATGTCCACGGGTTGACCCAGTCTGCCGTATTGATGGGCAAGGATGACGTGGAAGTAAAAGAAGGTTTCCCCCGCCTCCGCCAGCTTGAGCAGGTTCTCGTAGGCCCGGGCGTCGTCCTGCTCCGTCCCAAAACCGTCGCGGTACCCCTCGTACAAAAGCTTTAGCGCGGCGAGATGGCCGTTCCGGGCCACATAGTCGCTGTCGGCTACCAGATCTTGGGCGAACTCGAAGGCAGACTGCGCGAGCTCATTAGCTTTATCCACGTCTCTGCGCACGTAGATGCCTTGCCCATGGATCTTCGCAAGCTCTTTGAAGGCTTGCGGATCGCCTGATTGCATTGCCACCAAGTACCAGTGCACGACGTCATCGCCGGAAGCGCGCAGACCCGCCTTCGCCTCCTCATAAAAATTTGCAAGCGTGCGCGCAGCTGCGTGGTGGCCGGCCTCCGCTGCAATCTTGAAGACTGCCACGGCCTCTTCGAACTCGATGCCACGATAGAGCGCGCGGCCAAGCTGATAACCGTAGCGGGGCTCGTTTGGGTTGTGCTCCATCGCCGCCCGGCAGGCGGCAATCGCTGCGGGTGGATCGATCTGCCAGTCCTCTACAAAAGTCGTCACGCCCTGCATGCGCGCCTGCATGTCCTCGCGCGACGCGGCCAGTTCGTCGCATTTGGCCGCGGCATCGGCGGCACCGACGGCCAGTGCCTCGCCCGGGTCGGGAGCCGGAGAGGGCAGGGCGGCAACCTGCTGTCCGCCTTCCGCCACGATGAGTTCTTCAAGCCGCGCCAGGGCGAAATCAGAATAAAGGCTGCCGGGGTACTTCTTCACGAAGGACTGCATCACGGCAATGCTGTCTGAGTTCTGGATGACGCTCCAGGCCTGGGCAGCGGGGTCTCCTTCGTTGCCGCCGGCCCCGGCGCTCTCGCGGGACGCTTGCGGAATGAAGTAAAAATCCGCCGTGACCGATTGCTCTTCCCACGGCACCTGCTGACCGCTGGTCTCACGTTTCACTTCGATGCGCGCCTCGCGGAAGACGTGCAAAAGCTCCTTGCCCGGTTCCAGCATCGCCCGGGCAAGCGCTGCCGTGTAGGGACTGTTGCGCCCGGTTCCGTCGGCAGCCACCTGGCCGGGTGCGGCGGAATAGGCGACGAGCGCACCGGCCGGTGCATTGAGGCGGGTCAGGCCGCGGTTTGTGGCGCTCCTGAACGATGAGCGGAACGGATTGTTGCGGCACGCATCGAGGATGACCAGGTTGAGCGCGTTGCCCGCCTCGGCCATCTGGCGCAGCACCCAGTCGGCGCTCACCGCCTCGACATCGAGATCGGCCTCCGTCTCGATCGGCGCATTCAATGGAATGAGGTAATTCTGATCGCCTGCCTGGACGCCGTGTCCGGCATAGAAAAACAGCGCCACGGCATCCGGCCCGGCCCTGGCAATGCGTTTGCCGAAATCGCGGATTGCACGCACCAGCGCGCTGCGGTCGCCGTCTCGAACCAGCACCGCATCGAAGCCGAGCGCGCTCAGGGTTTGGTGCATCAACTCGGCATCGTTCGCCGGGTTGGCAAGCGTCGAAATGTTCGTATAGCCGGCATTGCCGACGATCAGCGCGACCCTCGGCTCGGTTGCCGCCTGCGCAAGCGTGCCGAATAGAAAAACGGCAAACACGCAAAGCACACCGCTGAATTGTGCGATCCGGTTCATGGCATCAAAGCCTATCACCGGCCATGCGCGCTCAGAAAGCGATCCGCACTGTGGTGGCGATCACATCATGATCTCGTCTCTTCACATCGCAGTGACGCCGCGACACCTTGCAGGGCACAAATTGCAGTAAATTGCAGAAATTACAGGGACACCAAATTACAGGAAATTACAGGGACACAATACTTAATTCACAGGCGTGTGCGACCGCGGCTGCGTCACTACGGACAAAACTGTGTGCCAAATGTCAAAGACTGAACCATATTACGCTGCCGCGAATTAAGTATTGTGTCCCCGGAACCCCGATTGCTGTCACCGAAACTCCCAACCGCCGCTTGACGTCACCCTAACGCTGTGGACTCCATTGTCCTCGTCCTTTGACGCGCGGCCCCATTTATGCGTCAATTGCCTCGTCTGAGGTTGTTGTTCATGGGACGTTTGAAGCGGGATGCTTCCCGCCTCGACACGGAAAAGAAGGCAGTTCGAATGCAGGGTTCCTTTTCAGATCGAATGGTCCGGGCGTTGGCGATGATCATGTTTGGCGCGTTCTTTTCATTCCCGCTTTCCTACTTCGTCACGGGGGCCATTGCGGAGGAGGTGTCGTGCCCTTGCTTCACCGCCGAGGAAGTGGCGGGGTGCACGGTCACGTATGATACCTCAGATCGCCCGCCGGAGCTCCTGTTCCGAATGTTTTGCGGCCGTTTCGGCGCTTGGGTTCGTCTTACAACGGGCTCAAATGACACTAGCGGTTGCACGAGTGGCAACAATTTGACCTACGATGCGAGGACTCACCATGAGCCGTATGTGGTTGCCTGTCGATCTTGAATGACGCAAGGACGCGCTCGCAGTAGGCGTACTCACCCAACTGGCCGAGCGTCTGACGTATAGGCCCAACCGAGAGCGGCGTCGCGGCTTCCTCCAACCTCCGAGCAGGGGGGCAGTGCGACCCGACAGGCCGTACGACACTGCTCCTGGAACCCGGGTCAAGCCCTGGATGTTGGGAGTGTGGAATTACAGGGACACAATACTTAATTCACAGACATATGCGGCCGCCTCTGTGTCACTACCGGCAAGAACTGTGTGCCAATTGAAAAAGGCTGAACCGAATTAGACTGCCATGAATTAAGTATTGTGTCCCCAGAACTCTTGTGTCCCCAGAATTCTTGTGTCGTGTCCCCAGAACTCTTGTGTCCCCAGAACTCATGAATTAAGTATTGTGTCCCCGGAACTCCAGAACTCATGAATTAAGCATTGTGTCCCCGGAACTCGTGTCCCCGGAACTCCCGGAACTCACGGAACTCCGGCACACGCTCTCCGCCTCCGCAACCGCCACACCCCGGCCCCCGAGCCGGAGTGCAGTGCGACGCGACAGGCCTTGCGAGCCGCCCCTGGATCGCGGGTTGGGCCCGGGATGTCGGGAGCAACGGGGCAGGGCGCTCAATCCCCCGCCGCCTCACGCTTCCTCCGCCGCCTCGCGTTTCAACTCCAGCGCCAGCCATTCTTCATCCGCCGCGTCAAGCGCTGCCTGCACGCGGGTAAGCTCCTGCGTTGCCGCATCGAAGGCTGTGCGATCTTTGGTGAAGAGGCCGGGCGTGGCGAGGGTGGTGTTCAGTTTGGCGGCTTCCGCGCCGAGGCGCTCGATCTCGCCGGGAAGGGCGTCGAGGCGGTGCTGCTCGGTGTAGCTGAGGCCGGACTTGCCAGGGACGGATTTGCCGGCGGGTTTGCGCCCGCGCGTCGGCTTCGCCGTATCTGTTTTGGGTTTCGTGGGCGCTGCGGCGGTACTGCCGGCGCCTTTGCGCTGCGCCAGCATGTCCGAATAGCCGCCTGCGTATTCGATCCAGTTTGATGCCGACGCAGTGGCGTCGAAGGCGAGGATCGACGTTGCCACCCGGTCGAGAAAATCGCGGTCGTGGCTGACAAGCAGCACGGTGCCGGCATAGTCGGCGATCAGTTCTTGCAGGAGATCGAGGGTTTCAAGGTCGAGATCGTTGGTCGGCTCGTCGAGCACCAGGAGGTTCGACGGATGCGCCAGCGCGCGCGCCAGCATCAGCCGTCCGCGCTCGCCGCCCGAGAGCGCCCCGACCGGCGTGCGCGCCTGTTCGGGCAGGAACAGGAAGTCCTTCATGTAGCTCATGATGTGCTTGCGCTGGCCGCCGGCCTCGACATAGTCGCTCTTGCCGCCGGTGAGCGCGTCCTGCACCGTCCACTCGGGGCGCAGCGCCTCGCGCTTCTGGTCCAGCGTCACCATATCGACGCGCGCGCCGATCTTGACGGTACCCTGATCGGGTTGAAGCGCACCGGTCAGGAGATTGACCAGCGTCGTCTTGCCCGAACCGTTCGGCCCAACAAGGCCGAGCCGGTCGCCGCGCAAAAGCCTGAGCGATACATCGCGCACCACCTGTTTGTCATCCCACGCCTTGTGCACGCCCTTGGCCTCGATGACGAGCTTGCCGGAGCCCGTCACCTCCGGCTCGCCGGCCTGCACGCGCCCCTGCGCGCGGCGGCGCGTGCGATGTTGCTCGCGCAGACTGTGCAGGGCGGCAAGCCGGCGCTGGTTTCGTTTGCGCCTGGCCGTCACGCCGTAGCGCAGCCAGTGTTCCTCGCGCACGATTTTTCGGGCAACCTTGTGGGCGTCGCGCTCTTCCGCCTCGAGCGTCTCGTCGCGCCATGCCTCAAAGCCCGCAAAGCCGCGCTCGACGCGCCGCGTGGTGCCACGGTCAAGCCACACGGTGGCGCGCGTGAGACGTTCCAGAAATCGCCGGTCGTGGCTGATCAGCACGAACGCTGTGCGCATCACGGCAAGTTCGCCCTCAAGCCATTCAATTGCCGGCAGATCAAGGTGGTTGGTCGGCTCGTCGAGCAGTGCAATGTCGGGCGCCGCGGCGAGCACGCGCGCCAGCGCGGCGCGGCGCGCCTCGCCGCCGGAAAGCTGCGCCGGAGGCTCATCGCCTGAAAGCCCCAGATGCTTGAGCAAGCGCCGCGCCCCGTGCGCGTCATCGCCATCGGTCAGGCCGGAGAGCACATAGTCGAGCACGCTGTCGTGACCGGATAGATCAGGCTCCTGCGGCAGATAGCGCACCGTCGTGCCCGGCTGCAGGAACCGGCGGCCGCTGTCCGACTCGATGAGGCCCGCGGCGATCTTGAGCAGCGTCGACTTGCCCGAACCGTTGCGTCCGACAAGGCACAACCGCTCGCCCGGCGCGATCGACAGTTCCGCGCCCTCAAGCAGCGGAGTGCCGCCGAAGGTCAGTTCCTGATCGTGCAAAAGAAGGAGGGGCGGTGCGGACATGGCCGGTCGGTTTACCGCCGACATGGCGGGACCGCAAGGGTTGCCGTTCGGTGCGGCGGTCACATCGCCAACAGATTCCCGCTATAGTGTAGTCATGAACCGAAGGAGCGCGCCATGAAGAGAGCCCTGTTTTTCGCCCTGATCTGTCTTTTTGCGTTGCCCGCAAATGCCGATACCGCGGCTGACCAGCGCGACTGCGCCAATAACAACTTCGATGCTGAGCCGCGCATCGCCGCCTGCACAAGACTTCTGGAGAGCGGCGGGCTGTCCACCACCGAACAGGCGCGTGTTCTGCTGGAGCGCGGCGACGCGAAGGAAGACCTCGAGCAGTGGGACAAGGTGTTTGAGGACTATTACGCCGCGCGCGATCTCGATCCTGAAAACCCGCGCGCCCACCGCGAAATCGGCTGGGCGTTCCTTCAGCAGAAAGACTGCGCCGGTGCCGTGGCGCCCCTCGACCGGGCGATCGAGCTCGACCCACGCTCGGCCTGGGCGTTTCACATGCGCGGCCTCGCGCACGGGCGCCTGAAGAACTACGACCAGGCGCTTGCCGATTACAACAAGGCGCTGGAGCTCAACCCGCGCGGCGACAACACATTGCAGGCGCGCGGTTTCTTGCGCGTGAAACGCGAGGAGCACACCGAAGCCGTGGCGGATTTCGATCAGGTGCTTGCGCTTCGCCCTTATCGGGCCGGCACTTATTCGGCCCGCGCCAGTGCCCACGAGCAACTGGGAGCCACCGCCGATGCGATCCGCGATGCCGGTGTCGCCCTTCTGCTCAACCCCAACCTCGGCCTTCCCGGCAGGATCCAGGAGCGTCTGCACGGCCCAAGCGGAGACGCGGACCCGGGCTCGGCGGAATTCGCGGAGCCGGACAACGGCAGTGTCATCACTTATCTCCAGGTCGTTACCGATGCGACGGAAGAGCTTCACGAGATGGAAGCGGCGATCATGGATCTGGTCAATTTTTTCCGGGCTGAAGTGCTGCCGTTGCCGGAATCCAAGCGCTTCATTACCCGCACAATCGGTGCGACCGACGCTGACATCACGACCGTGAATGCCCTGCTGACCCACTCGAGCGATGGTAACAACCGCGACGTGACTTACTACCGCGCCCTGTGGCCGACCGTATTTCCGATGGGCAGCGGCGGACCGACGCTCGATATGGCCTACGACAAGGAGGCGCTCGCCGGCGTCTGGCCGCTTGAAGTGGGCCGCGAAACGCAAGGCGGTGGAGCGCTCAATCTGGTGTGTCCGGATGAGCCGACGCCAATGTCGGCGATGCTGCAGTGTGAACCAGGCGGCCTCATTCCCATGGGCAAACTTGGCTGGAGTGTGAAAGTCGAGCGCTTCGAGGATGTCGCGGTTCCTGCCGGAATTTTCGGCGCTTACGTGGTCACTTATGTGGAAAAAACCGAACTGCAGATGTTCGGACAGACCATGGCACGCGAAGTGGCGACCACTTTCTGGTATTCGCCCGAACACCGGTGGTGGCTGAAGCGTGAGTCCGAGTTCCAGGGCAAGGTCAATATCTCGGTGGCCGTATCAATCGAGTGAGTGCGGTTCAGGCGGTGACCTCAAACCACGTCACCATGCCGGCGGCCATATGTTCAGCCATGTGACAGTGAAGAAGCCACTTGCCCGGGTTGTCGGCGACAAAAGCGATGTGGGTGTCGTCATCAACCTCGCTCAGGAGTGTATCGCGCCACGGTGAGGCTGAGCGCGCCACGCCGTTCAGCGAGACCGCCCGGAAATGGTGTCCATGCAGGTGCATGGCGTGCGGCCAGGCGGTGCGGTTCGACATTTCCACCACCACCGTCTGCCCGAGTTGGGCGGTGAACAGCGGCGCCTCCGGCAAGTCGACCACGCCATTGAACGCCCACACCTTGCCCTGGCCTGCCAGGTCCCGGATCGGCAGGTCTTCGCCCTTGTACACGGCGGACTGCAAGCCTCCCATGGCGCCGCCTTCCATGAGGAGAGGCATGCGCAGAGCGGTGTCGAGATCGAGCGTCCGCGCGATCGGATTGTCGGGAAGGGCAAGTGCCGTGCGGTGATCCGAAGCACCGGAGCCTCTCACGGGTCGCAGCGCTGCAATCTGCACGGGCTCCTCGCCGGACGACTCAAGCACCGCGATCTCGCTGTCCGGTGCAATGTCGCCGGCGATCGCCAGGTCGACCCGCTGCGCCGGGGCGACCGGCAAGGGTGCTCCATCGAGCGCGGAAGGGGGCACGGGCTGCCCGTCGAGCGCGACGACGAAGACGGCCTCGTGCGCGATAGTCAGCGTAGTAATGCGCGCGTTGCAGGTGTTGATGATACGCAGGCGCGTCGGTGCGTCTGCCGCGATGTCGATTGTCGGCGTGCTCGCACCGTTGACCGTCAGCCAGTTTCCGTAACGGCCCGCATGCGCCCAATCGTGCAGATGTCCCATGGAAGCTTCGTGGATGGCGCCTGCTTCATCGAGGCGCCAGTCGTCGAGCACCAGCGTGCGCTCCATGCCGTAGTCCGTGGGCTCGCGCTCGTCCACGATGAGAGCGCCGTAGAGGCCGCGCGCCATCTGTTCCCAGGACCGCACGTGCGAGTGATACCAGTAGGTGCCGGCGTCCGGCGGCGTGAAGGCGTATTCGAAACTCTCGCCCGGCGGCACCGCATCCTGCGTCAGCCCCGCAACGCCATCCATCGAGTTGTCGATGCGCAGCCCGTGCCAGTGAATTGTGGTCGGCTGATCAAGATGGTTTTCCAGCCGAACCCGCAGTTCCTCGCCCTGGCGCACCCGAAGCTCAGGGCCAGGCGTCACACCGTCATAGACCCAGACCGGCGTTTGCGGCTGGTCGCTTCCGAGAAGCGGCGCGTTTGCGGGCATTGCCGTGAGCACAGTGACACCGTTTTCTTCCGCACCGCGTGCGAAACGGGGTAGGGCCGGCCACGCCGCTGCGGCACCGATCCCGGCCAGGACATCGCGTCGTTTCATGTTATTTCACTTGCCCGCGGCGAGATCGTCGAGAATTGGACAATCCGGCCTGTCGTCGCCATGGCAGGACGACACCAGCTCCGCCAGGGTGGAGCGTAATGAACCCAATTCGCGAAGTTTGTGGTCAATGTCCTCAAGGCGCTGCAGCGCAAGGGCGCGGACGTCCGCGCTTTCACGATTTTGATCCTCATAAAGCGACAGGAGCTGCCGGCAATCGGTCAATGAAAACCCGAGCCCGCGGGAGCGTTGCAGGAAGCGCAGTTTGTGCACGTGGTCGTCAGTGTAGACACGATAGCCGTTCTCGCCGCGCCCGGCATTCACAAGGCCTATGTCATCGTAATAGCGCACCGTCTTGACCGGCAGCCCGGCGGCATCTGCAGCTTGCGTGATGTTCATGGCCGCTTCCCGTGTGCAATGAAGCAGTTTGATCATCAGCAAACTAGAGCTTCCAGCGACTGGAAGGTCAAGGGCAGTGTTGCTGCAATGCAGATTGGGCTGTCTAGCAGGACACTGCGGATTTGGTCGGCTGGTCCATTGTCCATTTGATGCGTTCAAGAAGAACGCCGGCGGCGAGCGGCTGTTTCACGAAGCTGTTGACGCCGGTTCGCAATGCTTCGTCGACATAACGCTTGGTGGGCCTTCCGGTAATCACGATGATCGGCAGTGCTGTATTGGGGCTGTCCGGAGCGGTGCGGATAAGACTGGTCAGCTCCAGCGCCGTAATTCCCGGCAACAAATCGTCGACCACAGCAACATCAATCGGACAGGCCCTCAGGGTTTCCAGCGCGCTGATCGCATCGCTGGCGTGATGTACTTCGCGAATTCCGCCAATGGAAAAGATGTGGCGAAGGATAGATGCCTGGTAGCGATTGTGCTCCACCATTAGCAAAGAGAGCTCTGATTGCTCGAATTTCATTGGTTAGCGCCCCGCAGTGAATTGTGATGCGAAAACCGGTTTCATCGAAGAGACGATGATCGCGGTCACAGACTTGATCACTGCGGGGATTATAGAAGACCCCTAGTTAATTTTGGTTTTCACGCGGCGCGAGTCTTACGAAATGTGTATTTGAGGGATCGGCGCGAGATGAAATCCGTATTAACGAATTTCGCGTTGAATTCACTCGACTGGAAATGAATTAGCCGCAATACTAAAGGTGTAAATGTGAGTGGCTCAAGCGTTCGAGGGGCCGGACCGCGCATCGTTTACTAGCGCAGACGGTTAAATTTTCCGTTTCGCCGTAAGGTTTCAGCAACCAAGTTTTCTCATTCACGCGACAGCGGCACTGTCAGCCGGACGCAGGTTCCCTCATTGGGTACGCTTTGCATGTCCAGCCGCCCGCTGTGGTGATGCATGATATCCGCCACGATAGACAGTCCAAGGCCGTTCGCTTCAGGTCCTCCGTCGCCCTCAATTCCCGTCTTGCCGAACGATTGCAAGGCGCGCTGAACTTCACCCTCGCTCATCCCGCGCCCTTGATCGTCCACGGAGACAACGGCGTTGCCCCCCTCGACGCTCAAGCCGACAAATACGCGTCCACCATCGGCGCTGAACTTGCTGGCGTTGTCGACAATGTTCAAAAGCGCCTGCAGCATTGCGGTCTCGTCGACCATGACAACAATGGGCAGTTCCGATTTTGCTATGGCTATTTTCTGCTGGCGGCTGACGATCTGCGGATTGATAAGGCGCAGCGCTTTTTCGGCAAGTGCGTTGAGGTCCAGAAGTTCAAACCGAAGCTCGGCATTCTGGCCGCCTGCTCGGGCCTGATCCAGAAGCAGCAGCACCGTGTTGCGCAGGTCCACGATATCGCGCGAAATCAGCGTTGCCGCATCGGCAACGTTTTTCATGTTCTTCTGCTCGCCGGCGGCTTCACGCAGGTCGCGCGCGGTATCGGAGATCCGCTGCAGCGGCCGTTCGACGTCACGGCTAATACTGGCGAACATGTCGAGCTGGCTGCGCAGGGCGTCGTCGCGGTGTTTGATGGAGGCACGCAGCTCGCGTTCCAGATTATGCGTGTGCAGCGTCGAGCGGATGACCGTATCCAGCGTATTGGCGGACATGTCGTCCTTGGAGAGAAAACTGAGCGCGCCTGCGTTGTGTCCAAGCCGCTGGACATCCTGATTTGTATATCCCGTCAGCAGGATGACCGGCAGATGGCTGTGCCGCCCGCCAAGGGACTCAAGCAGTGCCAGACCGTTCTCATCGCCGAGCCAGAAGTCGAGCAGCATGAGGTCGAATGACGCCATCCGCAACAGATCCTGCGCCTCCGGCATCGTTCGCGCCCGTGTCAGTTCGATATGAAACCAGCTCGATTTTTGCAGCGCCATTTCAACCAGCGTTGCATCAATCTCGTCGTCTTCCACGAGAAGAACGGCGAGCGGCGCGAGTTCGGAGCGCTGGCTGCGAACCTCATCGAGCTGCACCACATCACCCTTGCGCGATTTGTCCGGTGGTTTCACGGGTTCTGGCAACTCCTTGGCGAACCTGGTCCGATGCCCCATGCCCTATGTGCCGGGCCCCCTACCATGCACACGGAGATGATGCCACTGGAATTGTCACTTCAGTGGCGAATCGCCCGTGACCGACAGGTTGCAATTTGTGGCGCTCCGAGCCTGATTGTCCACACTAATCTGTTTGTACTACAATAACGTGACATCAACGTGTGGTCAGGCGTGCAGAGCTTGAGCACGAATTCGCACCGTGCCACGAGTTGACTAGTAATGGAAGCTTCTGTAACCGGTGCCGGGGCGCGCCATCGGCGGCGTGCGCCGTGACACTCCATGTCGATTACCCAAGGCACATGCTGTGACGAGTGAGAAACGAACCTGGCTCAACGACCCCAAGGGCGCTCAGGCATGCACGGTTATTGCCGAAGTCGCGCAGGCGCATGACGGCAGCCTCGGTCTTGCACATGCCTATATTGACGCTGCTGCTTTGGCCGGCGCGGACGCGGTCAAGTTTCAAACACATATCGCCGAGGCGGAAAGTTCATCGCTTGAGCCGTGGCGCACGAAATTCAGCACCCAGGACGACAGCCGTTTCGACTATTGGCGGCGCATGGAGTTCTCGCCCGAGCAGTGGCACGGACTGAAACGCCACGCCGATGAGGCGGGGCTCATGTTTTTGAGCTCGCCGTTTTCTCTCGAGGCGGTCGGCCTGTTGAAGTCCGTGGGCGTTGCAGGCTGGAAGGTCGCATCGGGTGAGATCACCAATCTGCCGATGCTTGAAGAAATGGCGAAGGCCGGCGGTCCGGTGCTGCTGTCGACGGGCATGAGCCCGTTTACCGAAATCGATCGCGCCGTTGAAGTTGCACGCCGGCACGGTTCGCCGCTCGCGGTGTTCCAGTGCACGACGCAGTATCCCTCGCCGCCGGAGGCCATCGGCTTGAACGTGCTGGGCGAACTGCGTGCGCGCTACAACAGCGCGGTAGGGCTGTCCGATCATTCCGGCACGGTGTTTCCATCGCTGGCTGCGGCGACGCAAGGCATCGAAGTGATTGAAGTGCACCTCACCTTGAGCCGCGAAATGTTCGGGCCCGATGTCGTTGCCTCCGTCACTTGCGAAGAGCTTGCAACGCTCTGCCGGGGGGTGCGGTTCATTGAGTGCATGCAGGCTTCGCCGGTCGACAAAACGCAGGTCGCCGCGGCCGCCGCGCCGTTGCGCGAGATATTTCTGAAAAGCGTCGTGCCGACGCGCGACCTTGCCGCCGGCTCGGTCATCGAACCCACCGACATAACAACCAAGAAGCCTGGAACGGGAATTCCCGCAAGCGACTTCGACACGGTTATCGGCCGCGTCCTGGCGCGCGGCGTGAAGAAGGACGTACCCATGCTCACGGAAGATCTGGAAGTCTGACAGGACATGACACGAAAAGTCTGCGTTGTTGTAACAGCGCGCCCAAGTTATTCACGCATCCGCACGGCGCTCGCCGCGATCCGCGATCACAAGGACCTTGAACTGCAGCTCGTCGTTGCCGCCTCCGCGCTGCTCGACCGCTACGGCAATGCGGTCAATGTGATCGAGGAGGAAGGCTTTTCGATCGACCGTCAGGTTTACATGATCCTTGAGGGCGAGAATCTCGTGACATCGGCAAAGTCGACCGGCCTTGGCCTTGCCGAACTCGCGACGGTTTTCGACAACCTGAAGCCGGATGCGGTGGTGACCATTGCCGACCGGTTCGAAACCATGGCGACGGCTGTCGCCGCAGCCTACATGAACATACCGCTCGTCCATATACAGGGGGGCGAAATTACCGGGTCGATCGATGAAAAGGTACGCCACGCCATTACCAAACTGGCCGATCTGCACCTCGTTTCGTCGGAGCGCGCCGCGGAGCGTGTCGTGCGCATGGGAGAAGAGCAGGACCGGGTTCATGTCACCGGCTGTCCCTCCATAGACCTTGCCCGCGAGGCAATTGAGGCCGAACCCCGCAGTATCGGCAAACTTCTCGACAATTACGGCGGTGTCGGCAGCGATGTCGACATTTCGAACGGTTACATTGTCGTGCTGCAGCACCCCGTCACAACCGAGTATCAGGCGGCGCGTGACCACATAACAGAGACACTGGTCGCGGTGCGTGAAGGCCAATATCCGACATTGTGGCTTTGGCCGAACGTCGATGCGGGCTCCGACGGCACATCAAAGGGTATCCGGACGTTCCGTGAAGCGCATGCGCTGAAACACGTGCATTTTTACAAGAACCTGAAGCCTCTCGATTTCTTGTCCGTCCTCATCAACAGCCGAGGTATTGTCGGAAATTCAAGCGTCGCCATTCGCGAATGCTCCTATCTTGGTGTTCCCGCTGTCAATATCGGCAGCCGTCAGCAGGGCCGCGACCGTGGGCGCAATGTGATCGATGTCGGCTACGACCGCGCGGAAATCGGCGCGGCCATCAAGCAGAACTGGGAAAAGTCCGAACGCGTATCCGATCCGATCTATGGTAACGGCAACGCCGGCCATGCGATCGCCGATGCGATTGCCCGAGCCGAACTGAAGATAGAGAAGCGCTTGACTTACTAGGTCTCACCAATGCTGCGCAACGAGCCTCTGACAGCCGTTATTCCCGTCCGTGGCGGGTCCAAGGGGATTCCACGCAAGAACCTCTATAAGCTCGGGCGCGATACGCTGCTGGAACGGGCCATAAAGCTTGCCCGTCATGCGACCCGGGCCGACCGCGTGATCGTATCGACCGACGACGAGGAAATGCACTCCGTTGCACAGCACTACGGCGCTGCGGCGGCTGCGCTGCGCCCGCAGGATCTTGCCGGCGACGATGTGCGCACTGAAGATGTCATAGAACATCTATTGATGGCGGGTGACGTCCAGGCCGGCCACATCTTGCTGCTGCAGGCAACAAGCCCTTTGCGTACGCTCGCTGATCTGGAGGACGCGTGCGATCTTTATGAAGACAGCCCGCAGCACTCCTCGCTGGTGAGCGTTTCAGCCCATAACGGCACGCATCCCGCCAAGATGTTTACGCTCGCTGCGGGTTGTGTCGCGCCGTATCTTGATCGCGCCTATACCGGACCGCGCCAAAAACTGCCTGACGTGTATGTGCCGAACGGCGCCTTTTACATCATTGCAACACAGACGCTTACGCAAGAGCGCTCGTTTGTTCCCGCCGGAACGCTGGCCTTCCAGATGCCGGCCGAACGCAGCGCAAATCTCGATACAATGGCCGATTTGCAGATCCTCGAGGCGATGCTTGCCGCCGGTCATTGGACTATTGAAGACCTCGATTGAGCAATCTGTCCTCGCGGCACCGCCGGCTTTCCGCAATAGTTTGCATTCAAATGTTGTCCCGGTATGCCTGACGGCAACGTCACGCAGATCGAACTATTGTTCGGGTGCAAACAAAATTACAGCTTGCTAATGTGGGTTCAAAAGGATTTTTCACGCGCCAAGGTTGAGGTCGGCACGGAGGATTGTTGCACGATGCTCCGGAATGGCCTTTAATCCGACGTGTAAGCTCAAAGTACATAAATCCGCCAGGGAGGAAGAAAGTTATGAAGAAATTTGCATTGTCCGCCGCACTCGGTTTGGTGATTGCCACCGGGTCATTGGGGGCGGCAAGCCTGGCAACGGCGGCGGAGCAGCAGTTTGTCAGTATCGGCACCGGCGGTGTTACCGGCGTCTACTATCCCACCGGCGGCGCGATCTGCCGTCTCGTCAACAAGAACCGCAAAGAACACGGGATCAGGTGTTCGGTGGAATCAACCGGTGGTTCGATCTACAACATCAATACAATTCGTGCGGGTGAGTTGGAATTCGGCGTTGCCCAGTCCGATTGGCAGTACCACGCCTACAATGGCACCTCCAAGTTCGAGGAAGCCGGTGCGTTCGAAGGCCTGCGCGCGGTGTTCTCGGTTCATCCAGAGCCGGTGACGATTATCGCACGTAATGATTCCGGCATTTTGAACATTACCGATCTTGAGGGCAAGCGCCTCAACATCGGTAACGCGGGCTCCGGCACGCGCGGCACCTGGGAAGTCATCGAAGCAGCTCTCGGCTGGAGCCGCGACGATCTTCGTCTCGCCGCCGAGTTGAAATCTTCCGAAACCGGCCAGGCGCTTTGCGACGACAAGATCGACGCCTACTTCTGGCTCGTTGGACATCCCTCGGCTTTGACGCAGGAAACCCTGTCGTCGTGCGATGCCCATCTCGTCAATGCGACCGGCGCGGCGATTGATCAGCTCGTGGCTGACAATTCGTTCTATCGCGTCGCCACGATCCCGGCGGGCATGTACAACAACGATGCCGAGGTCACGACGTTCGGTGTTGGCGCGACTTTCGTTTCGTCGACCAGCGTGTCGGCCGATGCGGTCTACGTCATTGCCAAGGCAGTGCTCGGGAATCTCGACGACTTCCGCAATCTGCACCCTGCGTTCGCCAATCTGAACGCCTCGGAAATGATCAGCGACAGCCTCTCCGCACCGCTTCACGATGGCGCGATGCGGGCCTACAAAGAACTCGGTCTTATGGACTGACGAGAGTTCAAGCGGGGGGCCTTTCGGGGCCCCTCGTGCTTTCGACCATCACTATGGCGGCATTTTTCCAAACTGACGGCATGCGTGTGCGTCTATGAATCTGACTTCGTTATAACGGCTCGCCGGATTTCGCCGGAGCCAAGGGGGAGCCAAGGGGAGGCTGGTAATGAGTGACGGTAGTGTCGAAAAACGGGCTGAGGTTGATGCCGACGCCCTCGTCGCCGAAACGGATACCGGAGCGCGAAGCCCGCAGGGCTGGCAGGGAAAGTTTGTTCTGATTCTCGCCTTCGTGTGGTCGGCATTCCAGCTCTATTCAGCATCCCTGGTGCCGTTCTGGCTACAGGATGTGGTGGCCATTCCGATCCGCGACACGATGGGCATCCGCCTCAATTTTATCGTCAACGACGCGCGCATAATTCATCTCGCCTTCGCCTTCTGCCTTGTCGCGTTTGCCTTCCCGCTGTTCAAATCGAGTTCACGCACTTCGATCCCCTGGTACGATTGGGCGCTTGCCGGCCTCGGGGTTTGCTCGGCGCTTTATCTGATCGTTTTCAAGGAAGCCATCTCCATACGCGCCGGCCTGCCGACACGCGGCGATATGATCATCTCGATCATCGGCCTCGCGGTGCTCGCAACCGCGGTTTACCGCTCCCTCGGCCTGCCGCTTCTGATCGTGGCCGGATTCTTCATGCTTTACGTGTTTTTCGGCAATAATGAATTTGTGCCCGACGCGGTGCGTTGGAAAGGCGCGTCCATGGGCAAGGCGCTGTGGCATTACTGGATGCAGTCCGAAGGTGTGTTCGGCAAGCCGCTCGATGTATCGGCGACCATGATATTCTTGTTCGTGCTGTTCGGTGCCCTGCTGGAGAAGGCCGGCGCCGGCGGCTATTTCATCAAGATCTCGTTCGCCCTGCTCGGCCATCTGCGCGGCGGCCCGGCGAAAGCTGCCGTTGTCTCATCGGGCCTGAGCGGCCTTTATTCAGGCTCCTCGATCGCCAATACCGTCACCACCGGTACCTTCACGATCCCGCTTATGAAACGTACGGGCTTCCCGGCGGAAAAAGCCGGCGCCGTTGAAGTGGCGTCGTCAACCAACGGGCAGCTGACGCCGCCGGTTATGGGCGCTGCCGCCTTCCTCATGGCGGAGTATGCAAACATTCCGTATCTCGAGGTCGTCAAGCACGCCTTCCTGCCGGCGATTATCTCCTACATCGCGCTGTTTTACATTGTGCATCTGGAGGCCATGAAGCTTGACCTGCGCGGCCTTCCCAAACGGCCGTCGACCCGCACGGTAGCGCAAAAGGCTATGGGCGTGCTCATGGGCTTCATCATCATGGCCGCGGTCACTGCCTTCGTCTATTACGGCATGGGCTGGATAAAAACCGCGTTGCCCGATACCGCAATGTATGTGGTTATCGTATTCCTGCTGAGCGTCTTTCTCGGCCTTGCCTGGTACGCCGCGCAACGCCCCGATCTTGAGATAGACGATCCTGAAGCGCCAATTACCGAACTGCCACCGGCCGGCGCCACCGCCGCGACCGGTCTTTACTTCATACTGCCGATCGTGCTGCTCATCTGGCTCATCATGATCGAGCGTCGCTCGCCCGGCCTTTCCGCATTCTATGCGACGCTTGCCATGGCCTTCGTGATGTTGCTGCAGCATCCGATCAAGGCGTTCATGCGCGGCCATTCAGATTACATTGGCGAGGCCCTGAAGCGCGGCATCGCCGATTTCAAGGACGGCATGATCGCGGGTGCTCGAAACATGACATCGATCGCCATCGCCACCGCCGCGGCCGGCATCGTCGTCGGTTCCGTATCGCTCACCGGCATGCACCAGTGGATCGGCAGCTTCGTCGAGTGGCTTGCCGCCGGCAACCTGATGCTCATGCTTATCCTCGTTGCGATCATGAGCCTGATCCTCGGTCTCGGCCTGCCGACGACGGCGAATTACATCGTCGTCTCGTCGCTGATGGCGCCGGTCATCGTGGCGCTCGGCGCCGATACCGGGCTCATCGTGCCGCTCATTGCGGCGCATATGTTCGTGTTCTATTTCGGCATACTGGCGGACGATACGCCGCCCGTTGGGCTCGCCGCCTTCGCGGCGGCGGCGATATCGCGGGGCGACCCGATCAAAACCGGCTTCCAGGGCTTCGCTTACGATATCCGCACCGCCGTGCTGCCGTTCCTGTTCATCTTCAACACCGAGATCTTGTTGATCGACGTGACCGTCTGGAAGGCAGTGTTCATCTTCGTTGTCGGCACCGTCGCCATGCTGCTATTTGCGGCGTCGACCCAGCAGTGGTTCCTGACGCGCAACCGCATATGGGAGTCGGTTGCGCTGCTTCTCATCGCCTTCACACTACTGAGACCGGGGTTCTGGCTCGATCGCGTGCAGGCGCCATATGATTTTGCCGAGCCGGCACAGATCATGGAAACCGCTACCGAGCAGAGGGCCGATGGCGAACTGACCCTGGTCATCACCGGGCCTGACGCCCGCGAGATCGGGGCCACCAAGGAAACCAACATCCTGGTACCTATGGGAGAAGCCGGCGAGGGTGCCGGACGCCTCGATGCGGCGGGCCTGACCATCGCAGTTGACGAGGAAGGCCGCGCCATTCTCGATGAGCCGTTCCCGCAAACGCCGTTCTTCCGGCTCGGTAACGACTTCGATTTCTACGGTGACGATCCTGTGCATATCGTTCAGGTCAAGGTGCCGGTCGAGGGTCGTATGTGGAAGGAAGTGTTCTACATTCCAGCGCTTGTTGTGTTGGCGATCATCGTCATGCTGCAGCTGCGCCGCCGCCGTTCCAGCAGCGAAACCGGTGCGGGAGCTGCCGCCGCGGCCGCCTGAACGGGTCAAGTTCTGGTCAGAAGGCCGGCGGGCCTTAACCCGCCGGCCTTCTGCCGCTTACGGTTTGTTAAACGCTTTCGTTAACTTCACGTTAACCATGAACTTGAGCAATAAAGGCGCTTTGAAACAATAGGGTAGCGCTTGTTTGCGATCTGAACTTGCTTGCGCCGACACCACTCTGCAAAGAATGTCCTGCATCACGAAACGCATTGGCCATTGGTCCAAGGGTTTGAATTTGCACGAGAATTTGACAAAACGGTTAGCTGTGTAAATCGCAGAATTTTTTCACTACATTACATAAATCGTACTAATTATTCGGTAAATCTACGAAATACTCACTTTTCGTATTGCTGTTTTTGTAATACGCAGGTAGTTTGCGTTGGTGGGAGGATGCCATGGCAGGCAGAGCGATCAGCGCAGCGCGAGCAGCAGACCCGGAACAGCCGCGGCACTCCGATCAGAGCACGCGACCGCGGGGCAAGGCGTCGCCCGACGACAGGCTCAACCGGGCCATCATCGATTATCTGCAGAGGGATGGCCGGATGGCCTTCTCCGAGATCGCCCAGGAACTCGACGTTTCTGAAGGAACGATCCGCAACCGCGTGAACAGCATGAAACAGGCCGGCATGTTGACGATCGCCGCCATCGTCGATCCGGTGGCTGTCGAATATCAAACCGACGCCATGCTCGGTCTCAAAGTCGCGTCCGGTCATACGCCGTGCGACGTCGCATCGCGACTCTCCGGCCTTATTGACGTCGTTTACATCCTGTGGGTATCCGGCCGCTACGACCTTCTCGTTGAGGTCGTCAGCGACGACAAGGACGGTTTGTTCGACTTTCTCGAACAACAGATCCACAGCCAGCCCGATATCTCATCCGTCGATACGATGATGGGCCTGAAGAATTTCAAGAACCAGTTCCTGCTCAAGCGCAACTGGAATTGAGCAACCAAAAAGCTGAATCCCGCCAGGAGGAAAATTCGAATGACCGCTTATGTAGAAAAGTTCGCCGATGCCCTGCCGACGAAAAAGCGCATCGCCAAGGTGCGCAAGGAGCTTGAGGAGGCGGGCGTGAAATATGTCATGTCCAGCTGGATCGACCTGCACGGCATCCCCAAGACCAAGCCGGTGCCGATGAGCGACTTCGAGGAGTTGTGCATGGGCAAGGGACCGCAGTTTGCCGTGCACTCGGTGTCATTCGTTCCCGAACTCTCACCTGCCGATTCAGATCAGGTCATGGTGCCCGATCTCGACGCGGTCTACATCTGCCCCTGGGACAGTTCGATCGCCATCATCTTCGCGGATCTGTTTTGGGAAGACGCTCCCTACAACGTCTGTCCCCGCCAGGCGCTGAAGCGGGCGATTCACGAGGCGGAGAAAGCCGGTTACGTCGGCTATGCAGGCATCGAGCCTGAATTTATCGCCATGCGTTTCGACGAGGACGGCACGCCGGTAAAGGCGATCGACGATGACCCGGTTCTGCCGCATGGCAATAAGCCGCGTCGCCAGGCATTCGGCTACGATGTGGAGTACTCGATGGACTCCATGCCGTTCCTCAAGGACATGATCGACATTCTGGAAGATATCGGCTGGAACCTGCACGACGTGGTGGCCGAAGGCGCCTACTCGCAGTTCGAGCTCGACTTCCACTACACCGACCTCCTGGAAATGGCGGACCGGTTTGTGTTCCTGCGCATTCTCCTGAAGGAAATTGCCAAGCAGCATGGCATGTTCATTACTTTCATGCCCAAGCCAACCACGGGGGACTGGCGTTCCGGCGCACATATCAATTTTTCCCTTCAGTCGATCAAGAAGCCCGGAGAGAACCTGTTTGGGTCCAAGAAAGACGGCTGGAGCAATGAATCGCGCCATGCGGTCGGCGGATTGATGGCTCATGCTGAGGCGATCACCGCCCTGACGTGTCCGACGGTAAACTCATACAACGGCCTCGTGCCGCGCGTTGGCGGCTTTGAGGGTGGTACGGTCACCTGGGCGCCGACAAACATAACCTACGGTCACAACAACCGTTCCGCCCAGTTTCGCCTGCCGCAGAGCCGCTACTGCATCGAAAACCGAGCTGCCGACATGTGCATGAATGTCTACCTGGCGCTGGCCATGACATTGACGTCGGCACTTTCAGGCATTGCCAACAAAACCGAACCTGGCGATCCGACGGACCGCGACCTCTATTCCATGAAAGAGGAAGAGTTCAAGGAGCTTGGAATCCGCCGTCTGCCGCGCAATCTGATGATGGCGACCGAGGCGCTTAAGGCCGACGATCTCGCCGGGCAGGTCATGGGCCCCGTCATGCGCAATTCCTACGTCACTTATAAAAACGACGAATGGGAACGCTATCACCAGGCCGTAACCGACTGGGAAGTCGAGGAATACCTGCGCCTATACTGAGTTTGGTGGATTCACTAACGGTTGGCCAGAGCCCGGAGTACATCGAAATTCGTAATGTCAGCACATATGAACTGCCGATACGGCAAAATATCATTGCGTATCCGATGGATCTCGTAGATGATTGCTGTTCAGGTGAGCTGCTAGGGATGGATGTGCGGTCGATGGGCTCTGGAACAATCGTCGGGTTCGAACAAGGTGAGGGTCCCGGCCCGGAACACTCGGTGGACCGGCGGGCGCTGGGCGCTGATCCGATGAACCGGCAGATCATCGCGCGTTTGCAGGAGGATGGCCGCATACCTTACTCCGTCATCGCGCGCGAGCTCGGTACTTCGGAGGGTACGGTCCGCAACCGTGTCAATCAAATGGTTGCCGCCAATGTGCTGCGCATCATCGGCGTGGCGGATCCGGTCGCGCTCGGCAATGAAGGCTACGCCCTGGTTGCCATGCGCCTGAGTGCCGGGGCGGACCCGCGCGTGGTGAGCGAGCGTTTCGAGCAGTTCGAAGAAGTAACCTTCATTCTGTTTGCGGCCGGCCAGTACGACCTTGTGGTGGAAGTCATTTGCGAAACGCATCGCAGCTTGCGGGAGTTCCTTTTGGACAACTGCTACGGCCAGGCCGATATCGCGGCAGTCGAGCCGATGATGGCACTGGCGCTTTACAAGAACCTCATGAAGTGGGGACGACCGTAGAAGGCTTAACGGTGTCGGGTGGCGTGCTAAGGCCGGCCCGGCGCCGCCATTGAGGAGGAGACGCATCATGGTGTTACGCCAGCGTGACGCACAGATCCGATGTCGATCTGGGTTCGCCTCCTCCGCGCGTGTGTTTTTCACTGGGCGTGCGTTCGATGGCCGGGGTGATAAATGAGTGATGCTCGCGCGCAGTCCAAGGACGTCGGCTCCGGTGATGTGAGCGCTCGGTCTACGCCGCGCCGCAAGCGGCGCTGGCTCGAATACAAGACACCCATCTCGCGCCGGGCAACGATCAATCTTGGCATTGCCGTGTGGGTCGTGTTTTTCGTTCTGTGGGAGGCCATCGTTGTCTTCGAGTGGGTCAACGCCCTTTTTCTGCCGCCGCCGGAAAAGGTCGTCATGGGCTTGGTCAAACTTCTCGTGGAAGACGGCTTTCTCTTCGATATCGTCGTCAGCGTTTATCGCATCGCGATCAGCTTCGGTTTGGCCTGCCTTGTCGCCGTTCCGCTCGGTATTTTAATGGGCTCATTCAAGCGCGTCGAGGCGTTCGTCAATCCACTGGTATCGGCCTGGCGGTATCTGCCGGCTCCCTCGTTCATTCCGCTGTTGCTGATGTGGTTCGGCACCGGCGATGGTCAGAAGGTGGCACTGCTGTTCATCGGTGTTATCTGGTTCCTGATCACCATCATCATGGATCACGTTAAGTCGGTGCGCACGGAACTGATTGAGACGTCCAAGACGCTCGGCGGAAATCGCTTTCAGGTCCTGCTGACCGTCGTCATTCCGGCATCGATGCCGAACATTCTGGTGGCTATGCGCCAGATGCTGGCGGTGAGCTGGACGTATCTGGTCATTGCGGAAATCGTAGCCGCGTCCACCGGCATTGGCGCCGTCATGATGCGCGCCAAGCGGTTCCTGCATGTCGATGAAATTATGGCCTGTATTCTGGTCATCGGGCTTTTGGGCCTGACTTTTGACTTCCTCTTTCGGATCCTGCATCGCGTTTTGTTTCCTTATCTGAACACGGAGCGACGCTAGGACCGGATGTGAAGCCAAGGCCGGATCCATCGGTTGGTCGATGGATTTGGATGAAGACAACGAAGTATGGGAGGAAAATATGTCAAAGCATTTCGACTTGATGAAACTAGCGCGCGGTGCGCGGGCGGCACTGATCGGTGCGGCTGTCGTACTTCTGGCCACGGGAGCGGCGTCGGAAGCCAAAGACGAGGTTCGCGTTGCGGGGCTGACCTGGCCCGGCTACGGCTTCTGGTTCATAGCCCAGGAGAAGGGCCTGGCACCTGATCTCGATATCAGCTACCAGGCGATCGAGGATCCGTTTCAGACTTTCGGTCTGGCGACCGCGGGCCAGCTCGACATTGTGTCCAGCACCATTGAGTTTGCGCCAATTGCAGCCGCGGAAGATATGCCCATCGCACTTGTGGCCTATGGCAACATTTCCTACGGCACGGACAAGATCGTCGTTGGCCCCGGCATTGAAACGGCTGCCGACCTCATCGGCAAAAAGGTGGCTGTTCTCGAGGGCGGACTTGCTCAGCTCTACATGGCCATTTGGCTGGAGCAGAACGGTGTCGCATACGATCAGGTCGAATACGTAAACCTGATCATGGACGACGCCGCTTCGGCAATGATTGGCGGCGACGTTGCCGCGGCCGAATTCTGGGATCCATTCGGCCCGCAGGTGCTTTCCGCCCGGTCCGATACCAGGCTGGCGACCGACTCTCGTCAGGACTTCTGGCTGAAGAATGCTCTGATCGCCGATGCGGTTTTCATGCGCACCGGTTTCATCGAAGAGAACCGCGAGGTTGCCGAAAAGGCAATGCGCGCCCTTTACGACGCCATTGCGTGGTGGAGTGAAAATCCCGCTGAAGGAAATCAGATCATTGCCGAGCACATGAAAATGCCCTTGGCAGATGTTGAACTTGTCATCGGTACGGACGGTACCGGCAGAGATGGCGGGCTATATCCCTATAGCTTCATTGAAGCAGCCCGCTTTTGCGGATCCGCCCCCGGCGAGCCCCCGTTTGGGCAGACCAACGGCCAGATCAACGACCACTTCCGTATGACGAACGAGTGGTGGATCAAGTTCGGCCTCATGTCGAAGACCATGGACCCTTCCGATGGTATCGACTGCTCTCTCCTCGCCAACCTGCACGGGTCGGGATACGGCCAGTAATTTTGGCGTCGCGAGGCTGAACTCACTCAAGGTGGCGGAGCCGGGACGATATCCGGCTCCGCCAGCTGCACTCGAAACTTAATCGGGCAGGGGTGCTCAGGCATTCCCGATGCACACGAAGCGTAGGAAGACATGGCACAGCCAGCGCAGACGGAAGCCGGGTTGGAGACCAAGCCGCCGGTGAACGGGGACACCAAACTGATCGTCACCGGGCTGATGAAGGAATATCACCTCTCATCAGGTGAAAATATTCAGGCGGTCGTCGATGTGTCCTTCGACGTTCAGGACAATGAAGTTTGCGTTCTTTTGGGCCCGTCCGGCTGCGGCAAGTCGACGGTCCTGCGCATGGTGGCAGGTCTTGAAGAGCCCTCCGGTGGCAGTCTGGTACTTGATGGCCACGAAATTGTCGAGCCGGGCCGCGATCGCGGCATGGTGTTCCAGTCCTATACGTCGTTCGACTGGCTGAGCGTCCAGGAAAATGTTGAATACGGCATGCGGCTGAACAGTGTGTCCAAGGCGGAGCGCCGGGAAAAAGCGGCGCATTTTATTAATCTCGTCAATCTCACGAAATTCAAGGATGCGTTTCCAAGCCAGCTGTCGGGCGGCATGAAGCAGCGCGTGGCGATTGCCCGCACCTTGGCCAATGAGCCTGCCATCCTGTTGATGGATGAGCCTTTTGGCGCGCTTGACGCCGAGACACGCTGGACCATGCAGGAACTCCTGCTCCATATCATGGAGTCGTCGCAGACCACGGTCTTGATGGTGACCCACGATATCGAAGAAGCCATTCTTCTTGCCGACCGCATTGTTTTCATGACGCGTCATCCCGGCCGGGTGCGCGAGGAACTGATGACGGAGTTCAAGGGCGGCCGAAGAATTGCCGACAAGGAAGCTGTAATAAATCTGCCCGGTTACTCGGAGCTCGACCGGCACATCATGCACATGATGCGTGAGGAAAGTCCCAATCGGGACGTTTTCACCTGAGTAACGGGCGGCGGAGCGCTCGACGAAAAAACAAAAGCCAAAGGGAGAGTGTTAAATGTGTGGTGTTTGCGGATGTGGCGACGGTGAAGTTCGCATTGGCGGGAAACCTGCTCACAAGTCACACTCAGGCCATGACCATTCGCACCAACACCACCATGAGGCTGGAAGTGCAACGGTGAATTCCGATGGCGGCGACCAGAATCGCTGGCTTCACATTGAACAGGACATCCTCTCCAAAAACGATCGTTACGCCGAAGACAACCGGGCTCGGTTCAATGAGCTGGAAGTGCTGGCGCTGAACCTGGTCTCAAGTCCTGGAGCAGGCAAGACTAGCCTGTTGACGGCTACGGCCGAAGCGATCGGCGGCGCCCCGCACATGGCGGTGATTGAGGGCGACCAGGAGACCGAAAACGACGCTGAGCGTATCCGCGCCACGGGCGTCGATGCAGTGCAGATCAATACCGGGCGTGTCTGCCATCTCGACGCTCACATGATCGGCCACGCGATGGATGAGCTCACATTATCCGCGGGTACCGTGCTGTTCATCGAGAATGTCGGCAATCTGGTATGCCCCGCCGCCTTCGATCTCGGCGAACACCACAAGGTCGCCATCCTGTCGGTTACGGAAGGAGAGGACAAGCCGATCAAGTACCCCGATATGTTTGCTGCCTCCGATCTGATGATCCTCAACAAGACCGATCTGCTCCCTTATGTCGACTTCGATGTGGAGCGCTGCGTCGAGTATGCCCGCCGGGTTAATCCACAGATTGCGGTTCTGCAACTCTCGGCCCGCAACGGCGAGGGCATGGAAGACTGGCTTGCCTGGCTGGCGAACGCCTCAGATCGGCTCACCACACCAGTTCGTCAACGGCCGGTGGTTCAGGTCAATGCATGAACTTTCCATCGCTCAAAATCTGATTGAACTTGTGAGTGAGCACGCATCGCAAGAGGGTGCGTGCCGCGTGCGCACGATCCGCATTCGTCTTGGCGAGCTTTCCGGGTTTCAGCGCGCGCTCTATTTTTGTTTCGAACGCGTCGCGCAGAACACGGTATGCGAGGGCGCCCGGCTTGAGATCGAAACCGTGCCGCTCACCCTCCATTGCGGCACGTGCAACGACACGAGGCGCCCGAGCACACGATACAGTTTTCGCTGTTGTGAATGCGGCATGCCGGCGTCGGAAGTGGTGACGGGGCGCGAAATGCAGATCACCGCAATCGAGTTCGGGTTTGCCGGTACGGACGTTCCTGCGCCTGATCTTTCCAGCAAACACGAACGCCTGACGGCGGCCCGGCAGATCAACTAGGAGTTCGAGATGAGTACATCACCGAGTGGAACCTGGGAATTCGTGCCCCACCAGCATCAGGGGCCGCAGCAGCAAAGCGGGGCCGACGATCACATCTACTCGCCGAAGCTCCACAATGGCACGCTGAAATCAACCGGCCTGGCGACGTTTCTGGGTGCGCCATACTGTCCGCCGGACCGCAACGCCATCCGCGAGATGGGTGCAAAGATCTGCTTTCTCGGCATTCCCTGGGACCAGGGCCAGATGGTCCGGTCGGGCACATCGTCCGGTCCCGCGGGTTTGCGTGAAGCGTCGACGCAGTATTTCCCTTACATGTTCGAATACGACGTCGACATCCTGTCGTTCTTCAAACCGGTGGATTGCGGCGACGTGCCCATCGTGCCGGGTAACAACGACCGCTCGCATGAGTACATCTATCAATACGTGACCGAATGTCTTGAGGGCGGGGCAAAGGTGATCTTCTGCGGGGGCGATCACTCCGCACCGATTCCCAGCGCCAGGGCGCTCTCCGATTACAACAAGAGCGGCAAGATCGGCTACATGCACATCGACTGCCATCTCGATTCCGCGCCGGACTGGGGCGGCATTAAGAACACCAACTGCTCGCCCGTGTCGCGCGCCTTCGATTTGCCGAATTGCGATGGTGTCAACATTGCGCACATGGGGTCTCGCAACGGACTTAATCCCAAGGATTGGTACGACTTCTTCGCCAATAGCGACGCGCACCTCATTCCGATGATGGAAGTGGTCGATCGCGGCATTGAAGAATGCACGAAAGAGATTTTCGATGTCGCCTGGAAGGGCACGGACGCGGTGTACTGCTCCTGGGACACCGATTCGCTCGACGCAAGCTGCATGCCCGGAACGACCGCTCCGGAGTGCTTCGGTATCATGTCGCGCGAGGCAATCCAGATCGCCCGGATCGCCGGCACCTATGGAGCCGACATTCTGGAAGTATCCGAACTCAGCCCGATATTCGATGTCAGCCAGATGAGCATCAAGCTCGCTTGCTGCATGATCTATCACTATCTGGGCAGCCGCGCCAAAACGCTGCGCGATCAGGGCAAGGCCCCATGAGCGCCACCCATCACACAAGAACCAGCATGACCGTATTCGAGGAGGACACCATATGAACCCGGCCAAAGCGTACGCGCACCTGTTTTCGCCCCAGGGCGGCGATGATGCGGAAAACTACCGCTCGCCGGCGCAGATATCGTTTCTGCGTTCTGACCACGTGCCGTTGGACGCGGAAAAACTCCGCGCCTCCGGCGTCCAGTTCGCGTTTATCGGTGTCCCCTTCGACGAGGGAAATGTCGGCAAGCCGGGTTCGGAGGAAGGGCCTCGGGAATTCCGCATCGCGTCTCAGGAATACTTCCCCTACTGGTTTGAGTATCAGGTGGACCTTTATGGTTCGAGCGCGGACTGCGGCGACGTTCAGATGCCCAAGGTCAATCCGGAACTTTCGCGCAAACGCATCTACGATGCAGTGCGTGAAGTGCTCGCCGCCGGCATCACACCGATCATCTGCGGCGGCGACCGGTCGATCTCGATCCCGGCGACACAGGCGTTGTCCGATCACATCGGTGCCGAAAAGAAAATGGGATACCTCCATTTCGGCGCCCATCTCGACCTTGCCGAAACCTGGGCCGGCGAACGTAATGTGAGCACCTGCGCCCTGGCGCGCATCAGCGAGCTGTCCAATCTCGCGGGCAATAACATTGCCCATGTCGGTGCCCGCAACTCACTCAACCCGAAGGACTGGATCGACCTGGCGGAGAAACGCGATATCCGCTTCTTCCCGATGTTCGAAATGCTCGACCGCGGCGTCGATCAGGTGGTCGAAGAAGCAATCGGCCGTGCGTGGGAGGGAACAGACGCACAGTATGTGAGTTTCAATTTCAACGTCATGGATGCATCGATGGCGCCGGGTGTCACGGCCGCCGAGCCCGGTGGATTGCTGTCGCGCGAAGCGATGCGTATCGCCGGCGCTCTGGGCAAGCGCAAAAGTGTCAGTGTGATCGAGGTTTCCGAACTGTGTCCGATTTTCGACGTCAGCGGCACGACTTCGCGGTTGGCAGTATGTGTCATCCTGCGCATCATGGCGGCGATGGCGCAGGCCCGTGGCGAGCTTGTCGATAAATCCATCACGCGGCCTGGGTGATAAACTCCGGCACCCAACTGCCTGGAACCGGAAAGCGGTGGTCCAGGGTCAGGACCCATTATATTCATGCAATTCTGTTTGGACAGGAGGTTTCGAATGTTGGAAAACGAGCGCAAGATAAGGCTTTGTGCCTTATCGAGCATTGTTTGCCTGCAGGCGGGCCCTCCTGTCCAAACCCTTCGGGCGCGGCGGATTGGCCTCCCAAGCGCGTTAGGCAGGCTTGAAAACCGCAAGGTTTCCGGCGCCTGCCTGCCTTCTCGGCAGGCCAATCCGCCGGCGCAGAATGGATGAATCTAATGAGCCCTGACCCTAGATGTCGGTGAGGATTTTGCAAGTCCTGGGGTTCGCGAGCGAACCCGCACTGGCGGACCGGCTGCACGCCCTGGGGCACGACGGTTGCGTCGAGCATCTGACGCTCTCGCACGATGACGTGCACCGGCGCCGGCTGCGCGCGCAGACGGACAAGGGTACGGATTGTCTTATTGCCCTGCCGCGCGAACAGCGCCTCGGCGACGGCGCCGTGCTGGTGCTGGAGCCGGAGCGTGCGGTTGTCGTTCGGCTGGCGGAGGAGAGCTGGATTGAGGTTGTGCCCCGCGATGCGGCCTCAGCGCTTGAACTTGGCTATTTCGCCGGCAATCTTCACTGGCGCGTGCGCTTCCGCGAAGACACCCTGCTTATCGCCCTTGCGGGGCCGGAGAAGGACTATCTTGATCGGTTGCAGCACTTTGTCGGCGATGGCCGCGCTCAGGTGGTGCCGCACGATGACTAAATCCGCCGACATGACGCTTGCCGCTTTTCAACACGCGGACAGCTTCTTCCCGAGCGCCGCCGTATCCTTTTCGTGGGGCCTGGAAGCGCTCTCCAACCGGGGGCTTGTGGCGACGCGGGATGATCTCTCGAAGTTCGTCAACGCCCAGCTGATCCATCGCTGGGCCGGCTTCGACCGTCCGGTTCTGGTGCACGCACATGCAGCGGCACCGGAGCTCGCCGCACTGGCAGAGCTCGATTTTCTTGTTGAGGCGCAGACGCTGGCACGCGAGCAGCGAGAAGGCTCGCGGCGCATGGGGGCGGCGCTTCTTTCCGTTCACGCAAAACTGGCGACGCCCGGCGCGGAGGATTTTCTGTCCGATGTGCAGCGTGGAGATGCCTGTGGCCACCTCGCGGTGGCGCAGGGACTGGTGTGGCGGCAGTTAGGCTTTGACGCTGAGCTGGTCCAACTTATGGCGGCGCACGGCATGTGCACCGGCTTGCTGGGTGCTGCTGTTCGATTGGCGATTATTGGACATGTCGATGCTCAGCTCATTCTGCGCGAAATGCATCGCAGCGTCGAAAACGTTCTGGCGCAGCCGGTATGCGGGCCGGACGCTCTGAACAGTTTTGTGCCGCAAACCGAAATCGCATCGATGAATCATGAAACAGACGACATGCGTCTGTTCGCAAACTGACACGGCAATGAGACAAGGGAGACCGGCATGTTGCTGACACCGACGGAGCTGGAACGATTGACGATATTCACCGCGGCGGAGATTTCTCGGCGGCGCAAGGCGAGGGGCCTGAAACTCAATCATCCCGAAGCCATCGCCTATATCTCCGATGAGATACTCGAAGGCGCCCGGGAGGGTCGCTCTGTTGCCGACCTGATATCCTATGGGTCGACGCTGTTGGACCAGGACGACGTCATGCCGGGCGTGGCCGATCTCATCCCCATCATTCAGGTTGAAGGGACGTTTCCCGACGGAACGAAACTGGTGACTGTGCACGATCCGATCCGTCCGGGCAAAGACAAGCAGAGGGGTGTGACGCCGGGTGAGCTGATGCCGCAGGACGGCGATATCGAGATCAATGCAGGACGGCGAACCGTCAAACTCAAGGTCGTGAACACCGGCGACCGTCCGGTGCAGATCGGCAGCCACTATCATTTCTTCGAAACCAACAAGGCGCTCGACTTTGACCGGGAGAAGGCATTCGGGCTGCGGCTCGATATTCCAGCCGGAACGGCGGTTCGGTTCGAGCCTGGAGAGTCCAAAAGCATAACGCTCACCGAGTTTGGCGGAACACAGGAACTGCTCGGACTGAATGGCCTGACCAACGGCTCCGCGAAGAGCGACGCGGTCAAACAGGCGGCCCTGCGGCACGCCCGCGAACTCGGCTACAAGGGGGCTTGATCGATGGCGACGATGAAACGCAAAGACTACGCGCGCATGTATGGCCCCACGGTGGGTGATGCGGTCCGTTTGGGCGACACCAGCCTTGTCGCGGTCGTGGAAAAGGACCACATCGTTCCCGGCGATGAATGTCTGCATGGCGGCGGCAAAACGCTGCGTGACGGCCTCGGGCTGACGCCCGGCTACGACAGCGCCATGGGCGCTCTCGATATGCTGTTGTGCAATGCCACGGTGATCGACCCGGTACTCGGCATTATCAAGGGTGACATCGGCATCAAGGACGGCAAGATCGCCGGCATCGGCAAGGCCGGCAATCCCGGCATCATGGACGGGGTCGATCCCAACCTGATCTGCGCGGCCTCCACGACGGTGCGAGATGCGGAAGGCCTGATTGCCACACCGGGCGGTATCGATGTGCATGTGCATTTCGATTCAGCGCAGCTTTGCGAGCATGCGATCTCTTCAGGTCTGACGACGATGATCGGCGGGTCGCTCGGACCCATTACGGTCGGCATCGACTGCGGCGGCGCCTTCAATGTCGGCAAGATGCTGCAGGCAGCGGAACAGTGGCCGATAAACTTCGGCTTTCTGGGGCGCGGGAACACCTCAAAGCCGCGCTCGATCCTCGACCAGATCGCCGGTGGCTGCTTCGGTATGAAGCTGCACGAGGACTGGGGTTCGATGCCGAGTGCCATCGACACCTGTCTCGGCGTCGCGGACGAGCTCGACTTCCAGGTTCAGATTCATACCGATACGCTGAACGAAAGCGGCTTTCTGGAGAACACGCTCGCCGCCATCAACGGCCGCACCATCCATATGTATCACACGGAAGGGGCGGGCGGCGGCCATGCGCCCGACGTCATCCGCGTCGCCGGCGAGATGAACTGTCTGCCGTCCTCCACCAACCCGACCAATCCCTACACGGTCAACACGTTCGACGAACATCTCGATATGACCATGGTGTGCCATCACCTGAGCCCGTCGATCCCCGAAGATGTGGCGTTCGCCGAAAGCCGCATTCGCCCCCAGACCATCGCGGCGGAAGACATCTTGCACGACATGGGCGCGATCTCGATGCTGGGCTCGGACAGTCAGGGCATGGGGCGCATCAACGAGGTGATCTGCCGGACCTGGCAGTTGGCCTCGAAAATGCGGGATCAGCGCGGCCGGCTGCCCGAAGAGACGATGGCCAAGGGCGATAATGAGCGCATCAAGCGCTATATCGCCAAATACACCATCAATGCGGCGCGCACTTTCGGCATCGAGCAGTATGTCGGCTCTCTGGAGGCTGGCAAGCTAGCCGATGTTGTGCTCTGGCGGCCGGGCTTCTTCGGCATCAAGCCTGAGCTCGTAGTCAAGGGCGGGTTTATCGCGTGGGGCGCCATGGGCGACAGTGCGGCCTCGCTGATGACCTGCGAGCCGATCCAGATGCGCCCGCAGTGGGGTGCGTTCGGTGAGGCAAAGAAGGCGCTCAGCGCATGCTTCGTCAATCCGATGGCGCTTGATGCCGATATCGGCGGCCAGCTTGGCCTGTCGAAGATGCTTCTGCCGTCGTCGGGCACGCGCAAGCTCAACAAGCAGCACATGCTGCACAATGCGAGTTGCCCGGAAATCAAGGTCGACCCGCAAACCTTCGACGTCGTTGTCGATGGCGAGCTTGCAACGTGCGAGCCGGCCGAAGTGCTGCCGCTCGCACAACTCTATATGTTGAGGTGAGATCGCCGTGAGCAAGATCGTCACGAAGATACAGGACGGGTCCGCCCCGCGCTCGGCCGCGCGCGTTGGCATCGGCGGTCCGGTCGGGTCAGGCAAAACAGCCCTCATCGAACGCCTCATTCCAGCACTTGGTGCGTGCGGGATCGAAAGCGCCGTCGTCACCAACGATCTCGTGACGAAGGAAGACGCAAAGCGTCTGCAAAGCAGTGGGCTGATTTCTCCCGACCGGGTGATGGCGGTGGAGGCGGGCGCCTGTCCCCACACCATTATCCGCGAGGACCCGACATTGAACATTGCCGCCGCTGACGAGCTGGCGCGGAAGTTTC
This sequence comes from Hyphomicrobiales bacterium, assembly GCA_021775755.1. GTDB lineage: Bacteria > Pseudomonadota > Alphaproteobacteria > Rhizobiales > JAJFHB01 > JAJFHE01. The sequence goes on from JAJFHE010000007.1 coordinate 42,927, forward strand.
CGCAAGCCGACGTCATCTTCATAGAAAGCGGCGGGGACAACCTCGCCTCGACCTTCTCGCTCGATCTTGTTGACTACTGGATGTTTGTGATCGACACGGGCGCTGGTGACGACATACCTCGCAAAAAGGGACCCGGCATCGTGCGCAGCGACCTTCTTGTGATTAACAAGATCGACCTCGCCCCGCATGTCGGAGCGAACCTGGAACTCATGAAACGCGAAGCGCGCGAGGTGCGTTCAGGCCGGCCCATGGTGCTGACCAACTGCCGCGACAATATCGGCATCGATGACCTGGTCGGGAAACTCCGGCACGATGTGTTGTTTGTCGGTGCCTGATATGCTGCACCGGCCTGAACAAACGGCAAAGGTTCGCAAGACCCCGGGACCGGGACGCCTGGAACTGGCGTTCGCGCGCGCCGCGTCCGGTCAGACATTTCTCGAACACCAGTACAGTTCCTATCCATTCCACGTTTGCCGTGCGCTTCATCTTGATGACGATAGGCCGGGCATGGCGACCGTCTATACGCAATCGTGTTCGGGGGGTCTCTATACACAGGACAGCCTGCTCACCACAGCACGCGTCGGGCCGCACGCCCAGGCCCACCTGACAACGCAGGCCTCGACAATCGTTCACAGGGCGACCCGCGGTGCTGCCGAACAGGTGGTGCACTGCGAGGCCGGTGAAGCCGCATTCCTGGAGTATCTGCCCGATCCGGTCATTCTCCTGCCGGGCTCGGAACTCATTTCCCGGCTGAAGGTGAAAGCAGACCCGACGGCAACAGTTATACTCTGCGATGCCTTCCTGTCGCATGATCCGGACGGGCAGAAAAAGCCCTTCGGAACCTTCCGCAGCGAAGTTGTGATCGAAGACCCGGCAGGGCGCCCGGCCGTCATCGACCGCTTTCACGTGCGTGGCGAGGACGTGGCTGAGGAAAGGCTCGGTGTGACCGGCAACTTTTCCTGTCAGGCGATGGTGATGGCCTATAGTCCGGCCCATGACGTGGTGGCACTGCTTGCCGCCGTGCGCGAAGCGGAACGGATGTGTGAGGGCGTTGAGGTCGGCACGTCTGAACTGCCGGGCGGATGCGGTGTATGGGCGCGCATACTCGCCCGTGACGGCGCCGATCTGAAAGACGCCACTGTGGCGCTCTGGTCTGCCCTTCGTGTGGAACTTCTGGGGCAGGCTCCCAGTCTGCGGCGCAAGTAACGTGCAGACACCTGCCGCCGCTCGTTTACGTTTTGTTAAACACCCGCGTTAACTTCACGTTAACTATAAACCCCGGTGAAAAAAGTAATATGGAACAGCAAGATAGCGCATAGTTGTGACTCAATCTCGCTGCGTGAAACAAGGCTTTGGTGAATCACTTTCTCAAAGATTTTGCTTGAATTGACACTGCCCCATGAGCCGCAAGGACCGTGACCCAGACCGCCTCTATGACGACGCCGCGCTTGCCCGGTTTTACGACCTCGCCAATGGCTGGGGACCGGACTTCGGCTTTTGCGCCGAGCTTGCGCGCGATGTGAAATCGGTTCTCGATCTGGGCTGCGGCACGGGCCAGCTTGCCGCATGTCTGGCGCCGGGGCGCACGGTCTTCGGCGTCGATCCGGCGTGCGCCATGCTCGATCTGGCGCGGGCGCGGCCCGGCGGCGATGCGGTCACCTGGGTCGAGGGTGATGCCCGCGATGTCCGGATTGCGCAGCGGTTCGACCTTGTCGTCATGACCGGCCACGCATTTCAGGTCTTCCTGAGTGATGACGACCAGGCCGCGGTCTGCGCGACGATTGCCGTGCACCTTGCACAGGGTGGGCGTTTCATTTTCGATGCGCGAAATCCGGCCACGGCGGAATGGCGCGACTGGGTGCCGGAGAAAACCCAAGACATGCTTGTCCATCCAGCACTTGGTGAGGTTGAAACCTGGAGCGATGTTTCGCACGACGCGGCAACAGACATCGTCACGTACGAGACCCACTACAAAATCGCGCGCGGTGGCGAGCATTTCTCCGCGGCCTCAAAGATCCGCTTCACCCCGCGCGAGACCATCGCCGCACATCTGGCGGCGGCAGGGCTCGCGGTCGACGAATGGTTCGGCGACTGGCGGGGCGGTACCTGTACGCCGGCCGCACCGGATTTCATTCCGCTCGGCCGGCTCGCATGAACCTTCGCGTCAGCTGTGGGTTCGCAGCTTTTTTGGATCGTAGATGGGCAGCGATACCACCTCGGCGGTTGTTTCGATGCCGCCGCCCGACAGTTCCAATTTGGTTCCGGGGGACGACGCGGACGGGCTGACATGAGCCAGCGCGAGTGATTTGCCCAGGCGGTGCGAGTAGCACGGGCTGTTGACCACGCCGAGCGCTTGTCCGTCCTGTGACAGGACTTCTTCTCCGTTCACCATGTCGTCGTAATCGATAACCAGTCCTACGTTACGGACCTTTTCCTTGCCTTCCGCCGCCAGCATCGCGTCGCGGCCGCGATATTCGCTCTTGCCGCGGCTCACCGTAAATCCAAGGCCGACCTCCCAAGGCGTGTGTTCGGTCGTCATGTCATAGCCGTAGAACAGCAGTCCCGCCTCTATCCGCACTTTGTCGAGCGATGCGAACGAGCAGGGCATTACGCCGGCGCCAGCCAGATGGTCCCATATGTCTCCAGCTGAACTTGCATCTGCGAATACTTCATAACCCCTTTCGCCGGTATAGCCGGTCCGCGATATCCGGCACGCATGGCCGAAGAGTTCTGCCGGTGTATGATCGAAGTATCGCAGCGCCTCGAGATCGACGGAGCAATTGGCGTTCAGGATTCCCAGCGCCTTGGGGCCCTGGACCGAAATGTCATGCAGATCATCGTTCAGGGCATAATCGACGTTTAGTCCGCTCGCCGAAGCTTCCAGACACTGCGTGGTACCTCCAGAGCCGTGTACGATGGTCCATTCGCCGCCGCCATTGCTGGCGACGATGGCGTCGTCGCACATGGTTCCTTCATCCGTCAGCACCGAAAGATAGGCGGAGTGCCCGGGAGCGATTTTCCCGATGTCGCGCGATGTCACATGATCCAGCAGAGCTTGTGCATCGGGCCCGTTCACAAACACCTTCTTCAATGGCGACATGTCGAACATGCCGGCGGCTTCGCGCACCGCGTCATGCTCGTCGTTCGGGTTGGAATTATAACTCCAGGCAGTACCCATTCCGTTCCAGTCCTCAAGGCCCGATCCCAGTTCGGTGTGGCGGGAGGCGAGGATGGAGGTGCGGCTCAGTTCTTGGGTCATTTGTTTGGTCCTGTTTGTTGATGCGTCAGTTCACTAGAGCCCATTTGATGAACTCGGAGCCACTTTGACCGGGTTGTTTTGCCGCGTGGCGGCGTTGCGCCGCTTGCCCGATGCCCCGCATCGCGCCGCGCCGTGCCGGTCGAACTGACTTGGTCCATCAAAGTGTCTCCGAATTCATCAAATGGGCTCTAGCTAGTGCCATTGATCGGGAAGCTCCGCCTTCTTGCGCGCCATGAAATCCAGCAACGCTTCGTCTACTGCCGCATCGAGCGGCGGGGCTTCATATTCCGCAAGAAGTTCCTTCCAGCGCGCGTTGGCGCGGCGTTCCATGTCGAGGCTGCCGGCTTCGCTCCACTGCTCGAAAGATGCCGTGTCGGCAAGGTCCGACAGGTAGTTTGCGGATCTGAAATGCTTGAGCGTATGTGCCGTGCCGAGAAATGCTTCGCCGGGACCGGCTTCGCGGTAAGCATCTTCGGCGAGGCTGTCCTCGTCGATCGTAAGTCCGGCCATCATGCGCACCATCATGCCGCAGTGATCGAGGTCCATGACGAACTTCTCGTAACCCATGGTCAGCCCGCCTTCGAGCCACCCGGCTGCGTGAAAGATGAAATTGGAGCCCGCCAGAACACCTGACATCATCGAGGTTGCGGCTTCCTGCATGGCCTGGCCGTCGGAGATCTTTGCCGCGGTGAGTTGGCCGCCGCATCTAAGCGGCAGGTTGAGCCGGCGGCAGAGCTGCCCGATGGCGAAGGTGGAGAGATTGGCCTCCGGTGTGCCGAATGTCGGGGCGCCGGTCTTGAGGTTCATGGTGGTGAGGAAGTTCCCGTAGACGACGGGCGCCCCCCTGCGCACCAGCTGTGTCAGGGCAATGCCGGCCATGGCCTCCGCATGCGCCTGGGCAAGCAGGGCGGGTTGTGTGACGGGGCCCATGGCGCCGCCCAGAATGAACGGCGAGACAACGACGCTCTGATTGGCCCGTGCGTACGCCTTCAAAGCCCCCGACATGATGTCGTCATAGACGAGCGGCGAGTTGACGTTGATGTTGCCCTGGATGACGCAATTCTTATCAACGAACTCATCGCCGAACGCGAGCCGCGCCATGGCGATAGAATCTTCCGCACGCTGCGGCGCGGTCACCGAGCCCATGAACGGTTTGGCCGAATATTTGAGATGCGCGTAGACCATGTCGAGATGGCGTTTGTTAACCGGCACATCGACCGGCTCGCACACCGTGCCGCCTGAATGGTTCAGATAGGGCGAGCTGTAAGCAAGTTTCACGAAATTCTCGAAATCTTCGAGCGTTGCGTAGCGTCGTCCGCGGTCGAGATCCGTAACGAAGGGCGGGCCATAGGCCGGCATCAGAACAACATGGTCGCCACCGAGCGTGATTGTGCGGGCGGCATCGCGGCCATGCATCTCAAATGTTGTGGGGGCCGTTGAGCAGAGCGCTCGGGCGTGCCCCGGATCGAAGCGGACGCGGTTGCCTTCGACGCTGGCACCGGCTTGCCGGAAGAGGTCGAGCGCTTCTGCATCGCCGCGAAACTCGATGCCGATTTCCCGCAGGATCCAGTCAGCCTGTGTCTCGAGGCGGTGCAGTGCCTCTTCGTCGAGCATCTCATAGACCGGTATGGAGCGCTTGATCACCAAGGGTGCTGCAACCGCCGGCGTTTGTCCCGCGCGGGCCGCGCGTCCGCCGCCACGGCGCTTCGCGGGTATGCTCTGCAAGGCGGGTTCGACGGTGCTCATTCACATTCTCTGGATCAAAATGTTTGCTCGTAACCTCTTGCCGGGCTGCAATCGGCGTTTGCCTAAATTTTGCTTATGAAAACAGTTTGTGGCGCCAAACGGCAAACCAATTTCTTTGCACCGCTGGTATAAAGAATTTAAACTAATGCATGCGCTTCAGATCTTACGATGGCTTGCGCGTTTTCGACGTGGCGGCACGCAAAATGAGCTTCACGGCGGCGGCCGGTGAGCTCAATCTCACCAAGGGAGCGGTCAGCTATCAAATTGGCCGTCTTGAAGAAGATCTTGGCTTCAAGGTGTTCGAGCGGCGCCACAAGGCCATTGCACTGACAGACAAGGGCGAGCGGCTCTGGCATGCCTCGCGGGTCGCCTTCGGCGATCTTGACCGGGAGATATCGGAACTGCGAGATGATGAGCCCGGCGGCATCACAATCGGCATGGCGACCTATTTTGCATCGCGATGGCTGTCACCCAGGCTAATGAATTTCATTGCCGCGCACCCCGGCATCGCGTTGCGATTACAGCCGCTCGTCGATCTCATTGACCTTGGACCTGCGCACATCGACATGGCGATCCGCTGGGGGGCCGGCGACTGGAGCGATCTCGAAATCGAACCGCTGTTTCGCTGCCCGGCCTTTCCGGTGGCCGGCGCGGGACTTGCCGGAGAGATCGAAACCATCGGCCTTGAGAGGGCCGTACACGAGTTGCCGTTGCTGCATGACCGAGACGGCAGTGCCGCCTGGCGAGACTGGCACGAAGCCGCCGGGCTGACCTACCGCACGGCGCGCGATGGCCTCGTCATCCCGGATCCCAATGTGCGCGTTCAGGCGGTTATCGACGGGCAGGGCATCGCGTTGTACGACCGTCTTGTTGCCGATGAACTGGATGCAGGCCGCCTGTGCCAGATTTCCGAGGTGGAACTCGGTCACTACGGATATCACCTTGCCTATCCGCGCGGCGCACTTGAAGCGCCGGCGCTCACGGAGTTTCGCGACTGGATCCTCAGCGAGGCGCAGGCGCACGCGGTGGACAACTCGGCATAATCGGTTGATTTGCGGTCTGCCGGGTTCACAATTGGCCTGTCCGCCCCGCCTGACGCATCGGGCGCCGTGCGGACAAGAGATCGGAACGAGCCGAGCGGGAGGCCCTCATGAGCGACAACATTTCCTCAACCGAATACAGTTTCAGCCCCGGCCAGTGGTTTGTCGGCGGCCAGATGATGTTCGTCGCCTTCGGGGCGCTGGTGCTGGTGCCGCTTCTGACCGGCCTCGATCCCAATGTGGCGTTGTTCACGGCAGGCGTGGGCACGCTGATCTTCCAGATATGCACGCGCGGCAAGGTGCCGATTTTTCTCGCCTCGTCTTTCGCCTTCATCGCGCCGATCATCTACGGCGTCCAGACCTGGGGCATCCCCGCCACCATGTGCGGCCTGATCGCGGCAGGTATCGTCTACATCATCTTGAGCTTTGTGGTGCGCATCAAGGGTTCGGAATTCCTGGAGCGCTATCTCCCGCCCATCGTCACCGGGCCGGTCATTATGGTCATCGGCCTCATCCTCGCGCCCGTGGGCGTCAACCTGGCACTCGGCAAGACCGGCGATGGCGCGGCCGTTCTGGTGCCGCAGAACTACGCCATCATCCTCGCCGTCATCGCGCTCGGCACGACTGTCATCATCGCTCTCATGGGCAAGGGCCTCCTGCGCGTCGTGCCCATCATTTCAGGGGCCATCGCCGGTTATGTCGCGGCACTCATTCTGGAAGCGGCGACAGGCGTAGATCTCGTCAATTTCGGCGCCATATCGGATGCCGCATGGATCGCCATGCCGAGCTTCGTTCTGCCGGAATGGAACCTCGCCGCCATCGTCTTTATTCTGCCCGTGGCCATCGCGCCGGCAATCGAGCACTTCGGCGATGTCCTCGCCATCCGCAGCGTCACCGGCAAGGACTATCTGAAGGAGCCGGGCGTGCAGAACACCATGCTCGGCGACGGTCTCGCGACGTCCTTTGCCGGTCTTCTGGGAGGACCGCCCAACACCACCTATTCGGAAGTCACCGGCGCCGTCGCGCTCACTAAGGCCTTCAACCCCGCGATCATGACCTGGGCGGCGATCTGGGCCATCGTGCTGTCGTTCTCCGGCAAGCTCGGTGCCGTTTTACAGACCATTCCGACGCCCGTCATGGGGGGTATCCTGATCCTGCTGTTCGGTGCCATCACGGTCATCGGGCTCTCAAGCCTGGTGCGCTCGCGCGAAAACCTCACCGAAGCGCGCAACCTGATTATCGTGTCGATGATCCTCGTCGTCGGCATCGGCGGCATGACCATTCCGATCGGCAATTTCGCGCTCGGCGGCATTGGTCTCGCAGGGATCCTCGGCGTGGTCCTCAACCTCATCCTACCGCACCGCGACGATGAAGGAGAGAGCGCGGGGGAAGGGTGACGCAGGCGGTAACGTCTGCCACTGAGATTCGGTTCGCCGGGCGCGGACTTCACAGGCTCCGCGCCTTTGATGACCGAGCGCACCGGCGTCGATTCGTGCTTCAGGCGCGGATTTCGCCCAGCGCCTCTTCGACGCTCGCCCCGAGCTTGTCAATCAACTCCCCGATCTGCGCATCGGCGAGGATGAACGGCGGTGCCAGCAGGATGTGGTCGCCGCGCGTGCCATCGGCCGTTCCGCCGCCGGGGTAGCAGACGAGGCCGTTGCGCATGGCCGCTGACTTGGTTTTTGCGTTGAGTTTGAGTTCGGGTGCGAACGGCTCTTTCGTTTCCCGGTTGGCGACGAGTTCGACGCCGCGGAAGAAGCCGCGCCCTCTGATGTCGCCGACATAGGGGTGGTCGCCGAAACGCTCCACCAGCGCTGCCTGCAGACCTTCGCCCTTGTCGCGCACCCGCGCAATCAGGTTCTCTTCTTCAAAGACACTCTGCACGGCAAGCCCCGCGGCGCACGCGGTTGAGTGACCGATATAGGTGTGGCCGTGCCTGAAGATGCCGTCCGCAGCTTCGATTTCGGCCGCCAGCTCCTCGCGTACCATAAGGGCGCCGATCGGCTGATAGCCGCCGCCAAGCCCCTTGGCGAGCGAGATCATGTCCGGCACCACTTTGTCGCGCTCGCAGGCGAACAAAGCACCGGTGCGGCCCATGCCAGACATCACTTCATCGAGGATCATCAGCGTACCGGTACGGTCGCAGATTTCTCGGATTTTCGCGAAATAGCCAGGCGCTGCCGCCACCGCGCCAAGCGTTGCGCCCACCACCGTTTCGGCAATGAAGGCAATGGCGCGGTCCTCGCCAAGCGATGCGAGCTCCGCGTCGAGTGCCCCGGCCGCGCGTGCGCCGAATTCGGCTTCGCTTTCCTCCGCGCTCGCATGCCGGTAGGCGTAGCACGGCATGATATGGCGGACGTTCGACGTGAGGATCGGCTGGTAGATTTCCTTGCGCCCCGGGTTGCCTGAAACCGAAAGAACGCCAAGGGTGTTGCCGTGATAGGACTGCTCGCGCGCTATGAAGTGATCGCGCGATGGTTGCCCGCGCACCACCTGGATCTGGCGTGCAAGCTTGAGGGCCGCCTCGTTGGCTTCCGACCCGCCGGAGACAAAATAGACCCGCCACGCGCCACCGGGCGCCTTGTCGCTTAGAAGAGCTGCAAGTTCTTCCGCCGGGCCTGACGTAAAGAACGCCGTATGCGCAAAGGCCAGATCGTCAAGCTGCGCCTTGATCGCCTCGATCACCCGCGGATGGCCATGACCGAGGCACGAAACGGCGGCGCCGCCCGATGCATCGAGGTATTGTTTTCCGGTGCTGTCGGTGAGATAAGCGCCGCTGCCGCCCACCGCCTGGGGAAAATCTGCGCGCAAGTTCCGGTGGAAGACGCGGCTGGCATTGGCTTGCGGTGCCATGGGACCTCGAGCCTTTCTGACAGGCGCTGCCGGCCCGCCGGCGCGCTGTCGCGGATAGTGAAGACAACGCGCCGGATGTACGGCGCATGCCGAGGGAAGGCAAGGGGCAATGAACGAGACCTCAATTTTGCGCGCATTGTTCGACACCGCTGTCGCGGCCGCCGATCCGGCGGAATGTCTGCCGCGCTACCTGCCGGAACCGGCCAAGGGCCGCACCATTGTGCTCGGCGCCGGCAAAGCGGCGGCCTCCATGGCGCATGCCGTCGAAGACAACTGGCAGGGCCCACTCGAAGGTCTCGTCGTGACACGCTACGGCCACGGTGTCGCCTGCGAGAGAATAGAGGTGGTTGAAGCCTCGCACCCGGTGCCCGATGAAGCAGGCTTCAAGGCCGCAGCGCGGATCCGCGATCTAGCGGCGGGTGCACAAGAGGACGATCTCGTGTTGTGTCTCATATCGGGCGGCGGTTCGGCTCTGCTGACGGCGCCCGTTGCAGGCCTGAGCCTTGAAGCCAAACAGGACATCAACCGTCAGCTCCTCTCCTGCGGCGCCTCGATTTCGGAGATGAACTGCCTGCGCAAACATCTCTCGGGCATCAAGGGCGGAAGGCTTGCTGCCGCCGCCGCACCGGCGCGCGTTGTCTCGTTGCTGATCTCGGACGTTCCCGGCGACGACCCTGCGACCATCGCATCTGGGCCCACTGTGCCCGACCCCACGACCCGCGAAGAGGCGCTTGAGATCATCGCGCGCTACGGGCTCTCCGTGCCGGACGATATCCTGGCGTTCCTGCACAGTGGAGAGGCCGAGACGCCCAAGCCCGGCGACCCGCGCCTTGCGGGCGTTGAGACGAAGATGATCGCAGCTCCCTCAATGTCGCTCGACGCGGCTGCCGCGAAGGCGAAAGATCTGGGATATGACGTCATGATCCTTGGCGATGCCATCGAGGGCGAGGCACGCGAAGTTGCGCGTGAACATGCTGCCCAGGCGCTGAAACTTGCTGGTGAGCGCACAGCAGGCGGAAAGCCGCTGGCAATCCTCTCCGGCGGTGAAACGACGGTGACCCTGAAAGGCAATGGACGTGGCGGGCGCAATGCCGAGTACGCGCTTGCGCTTGCTATCGCCCTAAACGGCGACCCGCGCATTGCCGCGATCGCCTGCGACACCGACGGCATCGACGGTTCGGAGGATAACGCCGGTGCAATCGTCACCGCCGATACACTGGCTCGTGCCGCGGCCCTCGGCATCGATCCGCAGGCCATGCTTGAAAACAACGACGGCTACGGCTTTTTCGAGGCGCTCGGGGACCTCGTCGTCTCGGGCCCGACCCTCACCAACGTTAATGATTTCCGCGCCGTGCTGATCGGGTGACACCTAGACCGTTTCCATATGAACCTGAAACGGTCTAAGCGTCCGCCACCACACGGCTTTGCTGCTGGCCAAGACCGTCTATGCCCACAGTCATCACGTCGCCCGGCTCGAGGAAGCGCTGCGGGTCCATCCCCATGCCGACGCCTGACGGCGTGCCGGTCGCGATGACGTCGCCTGGATGCAGGCTCATGAACTCGCTGAGATAGGATACGATATGCGCGACCGAAAAGATCATGTCGCTGGTGTCGCCGCTCTGCATCCGCTCGCCATTGACATCAAGCCAGGTTGCCATCGCCTGCGGGTCGCCCGCTTCATCCGATGTCACGAGCCAGGGTCCCATGGGACCGAATGTGTCACAGGATTTGCCCTTCACCCACTGGCCTGAGCGTTCGATCTGAAACTGCCGCTCCGACACATCGTTGATGACGCAATAACCCGCAACATGCGACAGCGCGTCTTTCTCTTCGATATATTTGCCATATGCGCCGATGACGACGCCGAGTTCGACTTCCCAGTCCATTTTCGTCGACGTGCGCGGCTTGACGACGTCGTCGTAGGGGCCGTTGATGCAGCTTGTATACTTGGAAAAAACAATCGGTTCCGCCGGCGATTTCATGCCCGCTTCCTTGGCATGGTTGTGATAGTTCAGGCCAATGGCGATGAACTTGCCGACACCGGAGACACAGGCGCCGATGCGCGGCTCCCCGTCCACCGCCGGCAGGCTTGACGGGTCGATGCGCTGAAGCCGGGCGAGAATCTGCGGATGAAGGGTTTTGCCATCGATGTCGTCGACCTCGCCGCTAAGATCGCGCAGCGCGCCCGTAGCGTCGAGCAAACCGGGTTTTTCTGCGCCGTTTGGTCCATATCGCAACAGCTTCATGCCGTGAACTCCATCAATCTGGTTCGCAAACCAAGTGTCATGTTTCGTTTGGGTCGGTGAATCGAAAGCTTTGAATTGTCCGTACCGTGAGCGATTGCGCCGACTCATGTACGTGAGGGGCGTAGCCGGCGGCGAGTATCGATAATGTTGTCTGCGGTGTCAAAACCTCAACCGTCTCGTTTTCATGCACCGGGAAGCTGCCGGTATAGCCGTCATGCGACCACTTCAGAAGGGTGTCCTGAGCCTTCAGGAATGTACCATCGCCCACATGCACCATGGCACCGTCAGGCAACGACCGGAGCCGTGCGCGATGGGTGGTTTTTATGCGGCTCTCGGTAAGGCGTTCTGAATTCAGGGCGCGGTCGAGGTCTCCGGCGCGCAAGCTTTGTCCGTCCGGCAGTTGCGCGCGCCAGATATCGATAAATTGAACGGCATCGCGTCTGCGGCACTCAAAGCAGGGCCTGTGCCCGGCGGACAGCGCGGTTGCCTCATCCAGAAAGAACAGTTCCGTGTATCCACGCGGCGGCATCACCTGGCGGTGCCTGCCCTTGAACTGCAATCGGCAGATGATCCAGGCGCGCGACTTCCAGCGCGATGTACCGAGTGTCTGGTCTGGGCGGTGAAACTGGCCGCCGCGATTGCCCATGATGGTGCCGCGCGCGGCAACGGCGACGATGTCGCCGGCGGGCGTCACGCGGTTCTGCTGCGGCACCGGTCAGTCCTCGGCAACGATAAGGATGTGCAACCGTCGCGGCCCATGCGCGCCAAGTTCGATCTGTTGTTCGATATCGCCGGTGCGCGACGGGCCGGTAATCATGTTGACCGCCCTCGGCATCTGTCCCGCACCGTAGGCTTCGCGCACTCTGTCCCAGACATCTTCGTAGGTTTTGGCGATCTCGCCAGCCTTGAGGACGACGATGTGATTTTCCGGCAGGAAGTTGAGGGTGGTCGGATTATCCATACCCGACGTCAGAACCAGCGTGCCGGTCTCCGCCACACCGCCGAAGGCCTTCGAAACCGAGGTGCTGTCCTGCGGATCGGCCGGACCGGTGTCGACATCCATTGTCGGTACGCTGTCCCACGGCAGCTTCGCGATGTCCTCATCGGCGCCGTGCCGCACGCGTTGCGGCAGATTATTGTCGCGCAGGTATGCCGCAACGGCTTGCGGCACGTCCTTCAGAGCTTTGATCTCAGCAACGCTTGCCGCCACGGCTTCGGCTTGTGCACGGAACAGGGCGAGCCTTTCCGGTGCACCGAGATTGGCGCGTTCGGGAATGAGGTTGCGGCTGTGTTTGGACAGCCGTGCTTTCACGGTCTTGCGCCGTGTTGCATCGGAGCTTGCATCAACGCCCAGCGCATTGCGCACGTTGGCCATTATTGTCGCCCGGTTGGCCTTTGAGTCGATGTTACTCATCTCCACCTGCCCGCCACATTTCCTGGAACGTTTGCCCGCGCGGGGCTGGCAGATCCCGGTGATCGGTCCAGTTGCCGGCTAAAGGCAGTTGTTTGATGCGCCCGCGTCCCAGCGCCGCGATCCGTAGCACACGTGCCGCGCAGCTTGCCGTCAGGTGATAGAGCGCCGGCCGCCGCGCAACCCACGCCCACGCACGCAGCGCCCATCGCACGGTCCGTGGCGACAAATGACGTTCGAACTCGCGCTCGCGCCAGTGGCGCATCATCTTGGGCAGGGGGATGCGCATCGGGCACACCGCCTCGCAACGCCCGCAGAATGTCGATGCATTGGGCAGATGCCCTGCCTTGTCGACGCCGACGAGCGTCGGTGTGAGCACCGAACCCATGGGACCTGGATAAACCCATCCGTAACTGTGGCCGCCGACCGTGTGATAGACCGGGCAGTGGTTCATGCAGGCGCCGCAGCGGATGCACCGCAACATGTCCTGAAACTCGGTTCCGAGCATCCCGGAGCGGCCATTGTCCAAAATGACGACGTGATATTCTTCCGGCCCGTCCGGATCCTGCGGCCGGCGCGGGCCGGTTGAGAAGGTCGTGTAGGAGGAATATTCCTGCCCTGTCGCAGAGCGCGCCAAAACCCGCAGGATGGTCGACACGTCCTCGAGTGTCGGTACCATCTTCTCAAGGCTCGTCAGAACAATATGGACCTTGGGCAGGGTTTGCGTCAGATCGCCGTTGCCCTCGTTGGTTACGATGATGGAAGTGCCGGTTTCGGCGACCAGGAAGTTCGCACCGGTAATGCCGATATCGGCGTCAATGTACTTCTGCCGCAACACATGGCGCGCTTCGTTTACCAGCGAGGCGGCTTCATCGAGATTGCGCTCAGGCGGTAGGTCCGTGTGCAACTCGCGGAAGGATTGCTCAACCTGGGCCTTTGTCAGATGTACCGCCGGAGCAATGATATGGCTTGGCGGCTCATTGCGTATCTGGATGATGTACTCGCCGAGATCGGTCTCGACGACCTCCATGCCAAGCTCCTCAAGGTGACCGTTAAGCGCCACTTCCTCGGCGATCATCGACTTGCCCTTGGTGACGGAGCGCGCATCGTGGCGCTGGCAGATCTCGGCAATGATCTCGCGCGCATCGCTTGCATCGCCTGCCCAGTGCACATGACCGCCGGCGTCGCGGACGCGCTCTTCGTACATGTCGTAGTAGAGATCGAGATGCGAGAAGGTGTGGTTTTTGATGTCGCGCGCCTGATCGCGCAGCTCGTCGAACTCCGGCAGGCCCGCGCGCGCAATTGCCCGTTTACCTGTAAATCCGGTACGTACCTTGCCGAGCGCCTCCTGCAGGTGCTCGTTGCCGAGCGCTTCGCGCACGTTTGCCTTGAACTGCGGCGACCTGATTTCCATGGCTCAGTCCGCCTCGCCGATGGGCGGTTCGTCGGTCAGTCCCGCGAGCACCTCCGCTACATGGCGTGCCTGGACACCGGACCCCTGGCGTTTGAGCTTACCGGCCATGTTCATGAGGCAGCCGAGATCGCCGGCAAGCAGCATATCGGGCTGCGTCGCACTTGCCGTGCCGGCTTTTCGTTCGACCATCTGATTGGAGATGTCGGGATACTTCACGCAAAAAGTGCCGCCGAACCCGCAACAGACCTCGGCGTCTTCCATCTCCTTCAATTCCAGTCCGCGGACACTTGCAAGCAGCGCGCGGGGCTGTTCCTTGATGCCGAGTTCGCGAAGACCCGAGCACGAATCGTGATAGGTCACGGTGCCGCCGAACTCGGTATCCACGGACTTCATTCCGCGGATGTCGACAAGGAAAGAAATTAGCTCATGGGTCTTTGCGCCCAGCACCTCTGCGCGGGCTCGCCAATCGCTGCCTTCGTCGAAAAGTTCGGCGTAGTGTCTGGCGATCATGCCGCCGCACGAGCCCGATGGCGCTACCACATAGTCGTACGGCTCGAACGCCGAGATAACGCCCTTTGCGATCTCGCGTGTATCGGCGCGGTCGCCAGAGTTGTAGGCCGGCTGTCCGCAACACGTCTGCTTGCGCGGTACATCGACCTCGCAGCCCGCGTCGCGCAACAGTTTCACCGCCGCCCAGCCGACATTGGGACGGAAGAGATCCACAAGGCACGTCACGAACAGGCCGACTTTCGGAGTGTCAGTCATGTCCCTGGACCCGCATTCGGTCGGGTCGGGCCGTTTCAGAATCCGGCGTCTTGCTCACCCCTGCCACCTCTCTTGTCGTGGGACGTCTGTCCCACATAACCATAGAGCGGCGCATTGGTACACTGCGTCATTGGTCGACGGTGAACGTGGCGGAGGCAGCGTGCGGTTCTTGCGTACCGCGCTGCCACCGCCGTGATATTTGAATGGTTTGACTTGGGCTCAGTCCGACGACGCCGCCTCGCCGCCTTCGGCAGTCCCGTCTTCTTCCATCGCCGCGCCTTCTTCCTCCGCCGCGGCACCTTCGGCTGCCTCACCGTCCTCTTCGGGCGGCCACGGATCGGAGAACTGCGCGAGATAGGCGATCACGTCGGCGCGTTGCTGGTCGCGGCGCAGGCCCGGGAATGCCATGCGGGTTCCCTTGATGTACTCGCGCGGTTTGACGAGGTACTCATAGAGCGTCTCGGGCGTCCACACGAGTCCGCCCTCACCGGCTTCGCGCATGGCGCTGGAATAGTTGAACTCGCCCCATGTGCCGGCCTGACGGCCGATGACACCCATCAGGCTGGGGCCGATTTTCTTCACGTCTTCATCGGCAACATGGCAGGCGCGGCATTTCTTGAATACTTTTTCGCCAGCTTCCGCATCGCCCACCGGCATTTCATCGGCTATAGCGGCAAAGGGCATCAGAACCACGGCGGCGGTCGCCACCAGCTTGACAAGTTTCATTGTTTATTTCTCCTCAATGAGCTGGGCCGCCACCCGTTGATATATATGGGTATCGAAGGGGCCAGTGATAACAAATCAGTAGGCAAATCAATAGCAACGGCAGTTCACAATCGCGTTGGTGGTGGCCGGTACCCCGCTCACGATTTCGTAGTGTGGAACGCGCCGGGCCGCTGCTTCCTTGACCGGCCCACAACCTTCCGCCAATTGTGTGCGTCCTGCGGCACCCGTAGTCTAAGATGCCGCGGTGTGCGTTTTGGTTACGGTATCTTCAGCACGCGAAGACCTGTCGCCTGGCGCGGATCGACCTTGAAAGGATGCGATGTCCAACCTGATCATGCCCCCGCCCGACCGGAAGGTACTCGGCCGCCGGCGCGAGATCGCACAGCATCTGCGCAGCATCATTGCCGCAGAAGCGGTGATCGACGATGTCGAGGAAATGCGTGCGTATGAGAGCGATGGGCTGACGGCATACCGGCAGATACCCATGCTTGTCGCCCTGCCATCGACAACGGATCAGGTCTCTCGCATCCTAAAATTCTGTCAGGACGAGGGTATCAAGGTGGTGCCGCGCGGTGCGGGAACCTCATTGTCCGGCGGCGCCTTGCCGCTTGAAGACGGGCTCCTGCTCGGCATGGCGAAATTTAGTAGCGTCCTAGAGGTCGACTATGACAACCGCTGTGCGGTGGTGCAGCCCGGTGTCACCAACCTTGCGATAACGCAGGCCGTCGAAGCGGACGGCTTCTACTATGCCCCCGATCCCTCAAGCCAGATCGCCTGCACCATTGGCGGCAACGTGGCGGAAAACTCAGGCGGTGTGCATTGTCTGAAATACGGACTGACCACAAACAACATCCTCGGGCTTGAGGTCGTTCTGATCACCGGCGAAGTAGTGCGCATCGGCGGCAAGCATCTCGATGCCGAAGGTTACGATCTCCTGGGTCTGATGATCGGATCGGAAGGCCTGCTTGGCGTCGTTACCGAAGTCACGGTGCGCATTCTGCCGAAACCCGAAACCGCCCGCGCCCTGCTCATGGGCTTCCCGGCGAGCGAACAGGGTGGCGCCTGCGTTGCCGACATCATCTCCGCCGGCATCATCCCAGGCGGCATGGAAATGATGGACAGGCTGGCCATCCATGCCGCCGAAGAGTTCGTGCATGCGGGTTATCCTCTCGATGTCGAAGCCTTGCTCATCGTCGAGCTCGATGGCCCTGAAGCAGAGGTCGATCATCTGATTTCACGTGTCTCGGCAATCGCGGAGGCAAACAGCGCCGTCTCCATCCGGGTGAGCGAGACCGAAGAGGAACGCACCGCATTCTGGGCCGGCCGCAAAGCGGCATTTCCCGCCGTCGGGCGCATCTCGCCGGACTATTATTGCATGGACGGTACCATTCCGCGCCGCCAGCTACCGAAGGTTCTCTCACGCATGAACGAGCTGTCCAAGCAGTTCGGGTTGCGGGTCGCGAATGTATTTCACGCCGGCGATGGAAACCTGCACCCCTTGATCCTCTATGACGCCAATGAGCCCGGAGAACTTGAGCGTGCCGAGGAGTTCGGTGCGGAAATCCTCAAGCTCTGTGTCGAAGTCGGCGGTGTGCTCACCGGTGAGCACGGAGTCGGTGTTGAAAAACGCGATCTCATGGGAACGATGTTTTCCGAAACCGATCTGGAGCATCAGCAGCGCGTCAAATGCGTGTTCGATGCCGACAGCCTCCTGAACCCCGGCAAGGTGTTTCCGACCCTTCACCGCTGTGCCGAACTCGGGCGCATGCACATTCACGCCGGGCGTCTGCCGTTCCCGGATATCCCAAGGTTCTAGGTTTGGCGATGAGTGAGAGTTTCAAACCTGAGAACGCAACGCAGATCGCCGATGTCGTCGCATGGGCCGTATCGCACGAAAAGCCACTGGAAATACATGGCCAGGGCTCCAAGCGTGGCATCGGGCGTGCCGCTCGGTTTGGCGCAGCGCTGGATACAACGTCGCTGACCGGGATCACGCTCTATGAGCCGGAAGAACTCGTGCTCGCCGCACGTGCGGGCACACCGATGAGCGAAGTGCGCGCAGCGCTTGGCGAGCACGCTCAGGAGCTTGCGTTCGAACCCCCAGATTTTGGAGTGCTACTTGGCGGAGAGCCCGGCCAGGGCACGATCGGCGGAACGCTGGCATGCAATCTTGGCGGCCCGCGCCGCATCAAGGCGGGCGCCGCGCGCGACCATTTCCTCGGTGCCACTGCGGTCAGTGGCCGTGGAGAGATGTTCAAGACGGGTGGGCGTGTCGTCAAGAATGTGACGGGCTACGATCTCTGCAAGGTGCTGGCCGGTTCGTGGGGCACGCTCGCGGTGATGTCGGACGTTATCGTCAAGGTTCTGCCGGCGGCGGAGACGCAGGCGAGCGTTGTAGTGCACGGTCTTGCGCCCGCCGACGCCATAGCCGCCATGGGCGATGCCATGCGCAGTGCCTACGAGGTGTCGGCAGCCGCCTATCTGCCGGGAGACATTGCGCGCCGGTCGCAAGCCGCGCCGTTATCGGCCGGTGCAGCTTCCGCGGTGCTGTTGCGGATTGAGGGTATCGAGCCCTCGGTAAAATACCGCACCGATCGGCTCCTGGGCATTCTCAAGCCGTACGGGCGTGTGGGGATCGTTGGAAACGACGCCTCGCGCACCGCCTGGCGCGAGATCCGCAATGTCGATTTCTTTGCCGTGGATCACTCGCGCCCCGTATGGCGTGTCTCGGTGCCGCCGGCCGCGGGCGCAATGGTTCTGGCCGGGATATCCGCGGCGGTGTCGGTGCAGGGCTATTTCGACTGGGCCGGCGGGCTGTTGTGGCTGGCAGCGCCGGCGTCGGACGATGGTGCCGCACAGGTCATCCGGACCGCGGTTTCGGCGAGCGGCGGTCACGCGACACTGATCCGCGGCAGCGATGCCCTGCGTTCCACGATCGACGTCTTCGAACCGCCTGAAGCCGTCATGGCAATGCTTTCGCAGCGCCTGAAACAGAATTTCGACCCCTCCGGCGTCCTCAATCCCGGACGCATGAACGCCTCAATGTGAGCTGATCACAGATGCAGACAAATTTTTCTCTGGCCCAGCTCGCCGACCCGAACATCGCGGAAGCCAATGATATACTGCGCAAATGCGTGCATTGCGGCTTCTGCACGGCCACCTGTCCGACCTATGTCCTGCTCGGCGACGAACTCGACAGCCCGCGCGGTCGCATTTACCTGATCCGGGAGATGCTGGAAGACGACAAGCCACCGCGCGCCAGCGTCGTCAAACACATTGACCGCTGCCTGTCCTGTCTGTCCTGCACGACAACATGTCCGGCGAGCGTCGACTATATGCATCTGATCGACCGTGCCCGCACCCACGTTCACGAGACCTACCGGCGCCCGCTGGCGGACCGGCTGATCCGGCGGGTGATCGCCGCGGTGTTGCCGCACACCAACCGGTTCTTTGCCGCTCTTCGCCTTGCCGCCCTGGCGCGGCCGATGGCTCCTGTGTTCAAAATTGTACCGGCTCTGAAACCGCTGGCCGCAATGCTTGAGCTTGCGCCGCACGCGCCGTCGGTCGGCGATACGGGCAACATTGCAGAGCACAACCCGGGTGAAGGCCCGCGCAAGGGCCGCGTTGTTCTGCTCGAGGGCTGTGTCCAGCCGGTGCTCGCGCCGCACATCAACGAAGCGACGGTGCGGCTGTTGTCGCGGCTCGGGATTGAAGTCGTCGTGCCGGCCGCGCAGGGGTGCTGCGGCGCGCTTGTCCATCATATGGGGCGCGAGGCCGACGCCCGCGATGCGGCACGCGCAAACATAGATGCCTGGCTGGCCGAGGCGGACGGCGAGGGAATTGACGCCATCATCATCAATGCGTCGGGCTGTGGCACCACGGTGAAGGACTATGGGCACCTGCTCGGCTCGGATCCGGCCTATGCGGGCAAGGCGGCCCGTATCTCTTCGCTGGCTCTCGACATTACCGAATATCTCGCAACGCTTGATCTTGCCGCAGCGAAGGCTCCAGCGCCCCTGCGCGTCGCCTATCACTCCGCCTGCTCGATGCAGCACGGTCAGAAAATCATCAGCGGGCCGAAATCGCTTTTGCGCGAAGCTGGATTTGAGGTCGTGGATGTTCCCGAAGGTCATCTGTGCTGCGGATCCGCCGGCGTTTACAATGTCATGCAGCCGGACATTGCCAGCCGCCTGAAGGAACGCAAGGTTGCCAATATAGAACGGGTCGCTCCGGACGTTGTCGCAACCGGGAATATCGGCTGCATCACCCAGATTTCGTCGGGGACCGAAACACCGGTGGTGCATACGGTCGAGCTTCTCGACTGGGCGACGGGCGGCGTTAGGCCTAAAGCGCTGATATAAATGGGATAGCGTTCCGTATTGCGGAAAGATCTGTTGAGTCTTGTGTCCCCCCATGGTGTTGACCGGGGGCGCTATCAGGGGAGACATCGATGTCACAAACTACCGCCGCCCGGGCAGGGTCCGACCTGCCGCCGGGCGTTGAACTACTTGGACCCTCAGGTGAGAACTATGACCGCATTCTAACGGCTGAGGCGTTGGCGTTCGTGGCCGGCATGCATCGCAGGTTCAACGCCGGCCGAGAAGCCGTCCTCGGCCACCGCGCCGAACGTCAGGCGCGGTTCGATGCAGGCGAACTTCCCGATTTTCTGCCCGAGACCAAATCGGTTCGCGATGGCGACTGGCGTGTCGGGGCGATCCCGCATGATCTTCTCCACCGCCGCGTGGAAATAACCGGCCCCTGCGACCGCAAAATGGTGGTCAATGCGCTGAACAGCGGCGCCAGCGTGTTCATGGTCGACTTTGAGGATGCCACGTCGCCCTCCTGGCACAATCTTATGTCCGGCCAGGTCAACCTGAACGACCTGTGGCGTGGTGAAATCGGATTTACCGATCCGTCGAACGGAAAACATTACGACGTCAATGAGGACCGCGCGGTGTTGATCGTTCGGCCGCGCGGCTGGCATCTGCCCGAGGCGCATATGCGTGTCGACGGTGAGCCCGTTTCCGCTTCCCTGTTCGATTTCGGTTTGTATTTCTTCCACAATGCAAAGCTCACGCTGGCCCAGGACACCGGCCCCTATTTCTATCTTCCGAAGCTTGAAAGCCATCTTGAGGCACGTCTTTGGAACGATGTGTTCGTGCACGCGCAAGGCGAACTCGGACTGCCCGTCGGCACCGCCAAAGTAACGGTTCTCATCGAAACGCTGCCCGCCGGTTTTGAGATGGACGAAATCCTCTACGAGCTTCGCGACCACATTGTCGGTCTGAACTGCGGCCGCTGGGACTATATTTTCAGCTACATCAAGACGCTCCGGAACAATGCCGACTATGTTCTTCCCGACCGCGGACAGGTGGTTATGGGCAAGGCGTTTCTCGGCGCCTACGCCAAGCTTCTGGTGCGTACCTGCCATCGCCGCGGCGCCTTCGCCATGGGCGGCATGGCAGCGCAAATTCCAAACCGGCGCGATGCGGAAGCCAATGACGCCGCTCTCACCAAGGTGCGCGGCGACAAACAGCGCGAGGCCACCGAAGGCCATGACGGTACCTGGGTCGCGCATCCCGATCTTGTCGCTGTGGCAAAGGATGTGTTCGACGAACATATGCCCGGCGCCAACCAGCTCGACGCGCCTGACAGCTCCGGCGAGGTAACACAGGGCGATCTTCTGGAAGGGCATGAAGGAACGAAGACCGAAGCTGGATTGCGCGAAAACATCCGCGTCGGCATTCAGTACATAGAGGCATGGATTGGCGGACGCGGCGCCGTGCCGCTCTACAACCTCATGGAAGATGCAGCGACGGCTGAAATCAGCCGCGCCCAGATATGGCAATGGCTGCGTTTCGGTGCAACGCTGGAAGACGGCAGGCCGGTGACACGGGAGCTGTTTGAAGAGCTTGTCGCCGATGAAATGGCGACACTGCGCGATGTTCTGGGCGCAGATACGTATGACAACGGCCATTTCGATCACGCGGTGCCGCTGTTCTCGCGTATGTCGACATCGGATGAGTTCGAGGCGTTCCTGACGCTTCCGGCCTATAACCTGATCACTTCGCTCTGAGTGCCAGCCAGACGCCGAACAGGATGAGGGCGGAGGCGGCGAGGAAGCTTGTGGAAACCTGTTCTGAGAGCAGTATCCATGCGAGGATGACGCCGGATACCGGCTGCAGGAATTGCATGAGCCCGATGCGTTCGATGCCGCCCTTGCCGAGCGCCCAGTACCACAGCACATAGCCGATAATGGTGACGCCGACGGCGAGATAGAGGATCGCGCCCCAGGAAAACGCGGAGATTTCGCCGGGAGAAACATCGGACAGGGCGAAAGGTGTGAACGGCAAGAGGACGAGGGCGAACATTGCAACGCCGTAAAATGTCGTGCCGCTGGAGGGATACCCGGCGCGCTGCAACCGGGCGCCGGCAACGTAGCCCAGCGAGGCGAACACGTTCGAGGCGAGTACCAGCACATCGCCTTCGATCGTTGCGGCCTGCGCGACGCCTGCGGTTCGCCCCGAGATCAGGACGGCCTCGCCGATAAGGGCGATGCCGCATCCAAGCCACCACACCGCCCTCGGCAGGCGCTTGTCCCACGCAAGGGCAATGCCGCCGGTAAAGACGGGCAGGGCGGCGAGGATGAGCGAAGCATGATTGGCGGACGTCAGCGCCACGCCGAATGTAAAGAGCAGTGGAAATCCGACAAAGCCGCAAAACCCCGAGAGCACGAGGAGCACACGCTGGTCGCGGGGTTTGGGCAGTGGAATGCGCATGGCCAGCGCCACCGGAAGTGCCGCCAATCCGCCCAGCAGCGTGCGCAGAAACGCAACTGCGAGCGGCGGGAATTCCTGCACGGCAATCTTGGCGGCCACCGGAGAGGCGCCCCACATGACGACGGCGAGCAGGGCTGCGGCAAGGATTGGCAGGGGCATAAGGTGCAGTCCACGGATCGGGTGCTCCACCAACGCAGAAATGGAAAGCGCAATGGCGGGGCGTCGGATTTGAACCTATTCTCAGCTCTGCGGCAAAAGCAACAGGGAGTTTGGGGATGACGAGGTTTGCAGTGCTGGCGGTGTGTCTGGCGTTTGCCGCATCATTCGAAGCGCGCGCGGAGACCTTGCTTGAACGTGGCGATTATCTCGTGAATTCCATCGTTGCCTGCGGCAACTGCCATACGCCGCAAACGCCCTCGGGACCTCAGCGGGGCATGGAGCTTGCCGGCCAGTTCGTCATCGAAACGCCGGCGTTCAAGGCCTATGCGCCCAACATCACACCGGACCTCGACACCGGTATCGGCGGCTGGAGCGACATTCAGATAGCCGATGCCATCCGCAATGGCCGCCACCCGGACGGCTCGCTCCTCGGTCCGCCCATGCCGTTTGAGTACTACCGTAAGATGTCGGACCGCGACGTGGCGGCGGTTGTCGCCTATCTGCGCTCGGTGCCGGCCGTGCGCAACGAGGTGCCGCGATCGGCCTACAACATCGCGTTGCCGGAAGCATATGGCCCGGAGGTGGTCTCCGTTCGCGAACCTTCGCGCTCCGATCCCGTTGCCTACGGCGGCTATCTCGCCGGGCCGCTGGGTCATTGCCTGTCCTGCCATACGCCGCTCGTGAACGGCATGCTGGATTTTGAAAACCAGCTCGGCGCCGGCGGTCAAATTCTGGACGGCCCCTGGGGCGTTGCGGTAACGGCGAACATCACGCCGCATGAAGATGGCATAGGCGCCTACTCCGATGCGGATATCGCGCGTGCGATCACGCAAGGCGTTGCCGCCGACGGTACGCGTCTCACGCCACCGATGGGATTTCACTATTACCGCAACATGTCCGCCGATGATCTCAGTGCACTTGTCGCGTTTTTACGCACACTGGAGCCAAAACCGTCCCCGTAGCGTTGAACGCATACCGCTCCAGGTGAACCGTTCGTTAGCGATTTGGACCTAGGGTTTCCCGAGAGGATTGGGTTGGCTGGCGGATATTCCGTTGCGGCCGATAACGGAACACCAGGGTGGGGACTCCGATGAATCTGGCACGACATAAATCGTTTCGCATCGAATCCGCCGGCATCAGTCATGTCGAGCGTGATGACGACGAGACCGGAAGCACGCGGCATCGCGAACTGCTCGATGCCATTGTGGATCTGCGCGAGCGCGTGGCGCCCCAGGAAGTGTCGGCTGAACTGATTTCGCGCTACAAGGCCGAGCTCAAGGAAGCCGCCAAGATAAAAACTGAGCTCGATGCGATCTATGGGGCGATCGCGGACACCAAGCGCGAGATTGCTACACTGCATCAGACTGGCTTCGATGAAGTGCACATGACCGCCGTTTCGAACGAACTCGACGCGGTCGTGGAGCACACCGAGCACGCCACGGAAACGATCCTGTCCGCTGCCGAGCAGATAGACAGTTCAGCAGCGAACCTCGCCGCCGCGCTCAGCGGCACGGAAAACGAGATGGCGTCCGACATTCAGGACCAGGTGGTGAAGGTTTTCGAAGCCTGCAACTTTCAGGATGTCACCGGCCAACGCATCACCAAGGTGGTGAACACGTTGAAATTCATCGAACACCGCGTGTCGCACATGATTGAAATCTGGGGTGGCATGGAAGGCTTTGAGGGCGTTGCGCCGATCGAGCAGGAAGAGCCGGAAGGCGACCGTGCGCTTCTCAACGGTCCAGCGCTTGACGACGATCCCGACCGCGCCGATCAGGACGCCATCGACGCTCTGTTCGACTGACCCCGGTTTCCAACAAACAGTGCCAAAGAAAAATGCCCCGCACATTCGCGGGGCATTTCCGGTTTCAGGAAGTTTTGATCTTCGGCTCAGCTCGTCTTGTCCTTGGCGGATACGAAGAAGCAGGCAAAGGCCAGGGCCAGGTAAAGACCGTGTTCGCGAAGCTCCGCCCGGTCGCCGGCCACCACATCGAACGCTGAGAAGCCGATGAAGGTGAGCGTGGTCAGGACATAACCGATTGTCAGCAGAGCCTGCGTGTTGCGGCGCTCGGTGTTGAGCAGAACATTGGCAATCACGTAGAAGAACGGCGCTGCGACGAGGAGTTCCCAGATGCCGGTGAGGTAGAGCACCGGGTCAATGGCATCGAGCGGAATGCCGAGGCGCTCAAAGTACTGGGTGAACTGCTCGGTGCGGTCCTTGCCGTACCATGAAAACAGACCAAAATCGCTGCGGTTCAGGTACTTGTCGAGGCCGTTGAAGCTCCAGAAAACTCCCCAGTATCCGACCGCTGTCGCCTTCAGGGCGGCTGCCGGCGTAACGATGCGGGTGATCTTCTCAAGGAACGTTTCGGTGTTGGTTTCGACAGTGGCTTCGTTGATGGTCTGCGTTTTGATCGTGAACATTGCTATCTCCTTTGGTTTTCGAAATCCGCGGTGTGTCGCGGGGGTTAGGTTCGCCGTTGCCAGATCGTTCGATCTCAGTGGCGCTTGGCATGATTGGGAGATGGCTGCGGGTGGCGCGGTTCAGCAGTTGTCAAAACTGTTCAAACTGATCAGACACCAGTAAAAATGTTTATTTTCAGAGGGTTAAATTTCAGAGGGTGATCTTGTCAGGCGCCGAAATAAACGAAAGCTGCCCAAAACATGCGCCGGGAGGGGTCGAAAAGGCGCATGTCAGCCTGTTGAGCGTCGCCGGTGGGACGCAATCCCAGCGGTTTTGGCTGCCCGGGCGTGTTATCGGGCGCTGAGAAGGCTGCGCGCGGGAGATCCATATCGTTAGTAGCTTCACGCGCGCCGTGCCTGAGCTGCGACTGCGCATGCCGCAATGCGACGGCCGGCGTTTGGTCCGCGAGCACGTGATCGCGGAAAAAGTGGCGCAGAAGAGCCGCCGATGAGTGATTGAACACCGGCCACAGGGTTGCCAGAACGCCCGGCGCGCCTGCCTGAAGCAGACTTGTCGGCAGCCCTTCGAATTCATCCGGCGTTTGTTTCTGGCCTGGCACGCCGCTTTCGCAGGCGCCAAGGGCAATCATCCGGCAACGGCTCAAATCGAGATCGGCAAAATCGCGCGCTTCGACCCGGTCATCTCCGGCAAGCTGGATCCACGAACGATCCGGACGGTCCGGGTCCCACCAGGCGTGCGTGAAAAAGCTGGCGTAACTGCTGTCGGGCAGGGATGCGAGCACCGCATCGCGCGACGCCGCGTGCCCGTTAAGCTCACGAACCTCATGGTTTGGAAAGCAGGCGGTCGCCGGGTTCTGAGGCATATCGAGATCGCCGTTCGGATCGGTGACCGCAAACAGCGACCTGCCGGTGCGCTCCGTCTCGCGAGATCGTGCCTGCGCCGCAATGAAGGCGGCAACGCCTGGAACCATCGAGACCGCCCAGCGGTCCATGAAACACTCATCTTCCGTACCGGCGACATGCAGGGGGAGGGCCGACATCCGCCCGTTCGGCACAATTGTGACGGGGTGTTCTCCGGTAAGGCCCAGTTCGATCAAACAAGCATCCAGCGGCGCCATGCACAGGGCCCACATGCGCGCGCACGCGGTTTCCACCGCTCCGTTCCATTCTACAAGGCCATGGCCGGCGCCGAATCCCTGCGTTTCGGCTAGCGATGCCCTGAACCGGTCGTAGGCGTCGAGCCAACCGGTCTGCTCGGGCGTCCACAACACGCCATCGAGTTGTTGCGACGTGAGTTCCGGCAGCCAGAGCAGTTCCGGTTCTTGAGCCTTTGTGATGACAATCGCGACACCGCCGGCATCCGTTACGACGAAGGAAACCAGTGCGCCCGATGTCTCGTGGGCGAACGCTGCGCGGACATCTGCAACCGTCGCAGGGGCCGCGATTTCTGCGATATCGGCCTCCTCAAGCAATGCCGTGAACTCGCCATGCAGTTTAACGATCTGGCTCGCAAGTTTTCTTGCGGTGACTTCGCCGCCTTCCGCCTCCAGCGCCGCGCGATGTCCGCGCCGCGCCTGGGTGAGTGCGATACGCGCCACTTCGACGCGTTTGGCGGTCTCGGGGTCTAGATCGGCCTCCGCCTCGTTCAACCTGCTGCGCAGCTGGAAGGCGCGGCCTCGCTCCAGAGCCGCGAGGGCGGCTTCGACGTTTCCGAGATGCGCATGTGCATAGGCCGCCACGTCGCCCGTGCCGGTAAGCGCCTTGATCAGGCCGGCGCGTTCATGGTCCGCCGGTGCGGCGAGCAACAAGCGTTCGGCATCGCCAAGCACTGCCGTCGCCGTGTCGGCCGCTTCGACGAAGTCTCCAAGCAACAGGTGTGCCGCCGCGCTGCCTCGCCGAGCCCGCAGATAACGCTCGGGATCGACGGCTGCCGACGTGTCGCCGGCAACATTGCTAAAATCGTCGATCGCCTCGCCGAGGGCCGAGTGTGATCCGGTGAGACGTGCCTGTGCAAGCAGGGCCTCTCCTCGGCCGAGCCGTGATCTGGCGAGGTCAATGACAGCGGTGTTCGCGTCGAGCACATCAACGATCTCGCCGTAGGTGACAACGGCCGCCCTCAGCCTTCCCGCATCGGCCGAGAGGATTCCGAGCAGTGCATAAGCGCCGGCGAGTTCGATGCTCGTCTGCGCCCACAGGTACGGTGCGTTGTCGAGACGGAACACGGTGAGTGCCTGGACAAGGTCGTCGATTGCCGAGCCCACCCACTTAACGGAACGCTCCGAGCGCGCAATCTCAAGCGCCGCGGTGCCGCGAAACCGCATAAGATATGCCCACTCCATCGGCACACTCTCGCGGCTGCGTACTTCAATCACGGACGTGATGTCATCGATAGTCCGGCGCAAGGGCCGTGCATCTCCCAACAGCCTGGCGAGCGATAGCCTCGAATGTGCGCTTATCGACATGAGGCCGGCCCAGAAATTCGGCATACGCTCGCGGGTTGCCGTGGTCGCGGCATCGCTCGCGTACTCGATGCCCTGGCGAAGCAGGGTGGGATCGCTGCGCAGGTTTCCCAGGCGGTCGAACGAAGTGACGATGTTCATGCTCAGCATCGCCCACCAGGCCGGTTCCGTTTCGCGCGGGAAAACCGCAATAGCCGCTTCATAGTTGCGGTGCGCTTCTTCCATGTGGGCCGGCGACGCTGTCAACGAGCCCAACGACATTCGAGAGCTGGCGATCGAGTTCATGGTCGAGCCCCACGAAACGGTGCCTTCTGTCGTGCCCGCAAGCGAATCGATCATGGCCGTGATGGACTGTTCGTAGGCCGAGGCATCGCCCTTGAGATCGCCGAGGATCTTGAGGCACAAGCCGATGTTGAATGTCGGGATCGACCAAGCACTTTCATCCTCGTCGCGGCGCCAGACCTCCAACGCCTTTTCGTAGAACGTAACGGCATGCGATAACGCGTCCGTATCACCCGTCATCTGAGCGAGGCGAAAATGCGCATTGGCTGTGGCGTTCATGTGCTTTGCCCAAGCCTGTGGGTCGCTTTCGCGCCTGATTTCTTCACCCGCCAGCGCAAAGTCGCCGATAGCGGTGCGCAGCAGCGTGGCGTCTTCTTTCAGTTCGCCGAGTGCCATCCGCCCGTCCGCAACAACCCCCTGAGCGGCGGCCCATTGTGCGGTGTGGCCTGTGCGCGTCCAGACGGAATGTGCCGAGCGGGTATGTTCGATGCCCTCGCTGATCAGGGGAATTTCGTTTTGCTCGTAACCCTGTACGATCTGGTAGCGCCCGAGGCTCGCCTGCACATCAGCCCAGACTTCCGGATCGTCGGCGCGCGTCACCAAATCAAGCGCGCGCGTTGCCAGTGAAATGGCGGCTTCGCTCACATCGCGCGGCAGCTCCGCATCCTCCAGCATCCGCAGTTCGGACAGCAGCTCGTCAAGTTCTTCATTGCGCTCTGTCATGGTCCGTACCCGGCTTGCGGCTCCGCTCAGGCCTCATCCAGCGCTTCGGCGTCTTTGGGCAGCGTCCACACCGAATAGACACATGCCTGCCATTGCTCTCTCGGCCGGGCAAACTGCGCGCGCAGAAGATCGGCGCAGGTCACGCGCGTCACGGTGTCGTTCGCGCCGTGGCCGCGCGGCCAGCCGGTATCGAAGGGTTCGGCCGATGCGACACCGATGAAGACGGTTTCGCCGTAATATCCAGGCTCAACGCTGATCGTCTGTTTCAGCGGTTCCGGCTTGCCGGCTTCAAAGCGCCGCTGGGTCAGCCCCAGATACTCGTCGAGAGAAAAGAACTCCGCACCCTCCCGGCAGATCAGCTTGAGGAATCCCGTAATCGGCAGGAGAACCGTAAGCTGCAGGCTTTGGCCCGGATAGACCACAAGCCCCGGGCGCTCCTGTTGCGTTGCGGCCGCACCCGGCCGCACCCCCATGAAAGCGCCCGCCGAGGCGACATTCAGGAACACCTGATCGTCCGCGTAGGGGCGCACCAGTTCAACCGGATCGCCATCGCGCTTTGATCTGATCAGGTCTCTGAGTTGCCCCGGCGTATCGGCTGTGTCGTCCCAGTCGGAGAGCTCAAGCCCCAGCGCATCGAGTTTAAGGGCACGGTGCAGGCGTTGCAGCATTGGCCAGGTCATCGTCCGTCTCAACGCAAGGGCGCTGGTCAGATTGGGAGGGGAAATGCCCGCGTCCCCTGCAAGTTGGGTTAGCGAGCGCGGCGCACCTGGATATCCCTCAAGGGCTGAAATCGCCGCATCGACGCGGCTGCGAAATTCCACCTGCTTCGGCCGGTTGGCCGTCATAACGGCATCCACCTTTCGCGCCGCGCCATCGCCCGCAATATACGCTGACCCGGCATTGTGCGCTTCCTGAGCGGTTCCCGGTTTGCTCAAGCCGAATACGATCAAGTATCACGGGCTTCGTCAAGCGTGCAGCTTGGCGGCTGAAGACCGCTCTGAATCCGTTCTCACGACAAATGCTCAATCGTTTTCCTGTGCCGTGAGAGACCCGTCGCGCGTGGCCGCGAAATACTTGGCGTTGAACCTCAGGTATCCGTTTTCCGTGTGCACGATGTGTTCGCGAATAAGCTTGTGGAATGCCGGCAGTTTGTGGAACGGCACCGATGGATAGGTGTGATGCTCCACATGATAGGGCATGTTCCAGGCGACGAAGCGCATGATGGTATTGGTATAGGTCGTGCGCGTGTTGTCGAACATGCTGGCGACATGCGGGCAGCGTGAGTGTTCGGCGAGCAGATAGCCGCGCAGGAACGGTCCGCCGAGTATAAGCGGCACGATCCAAACAAACAGAATATCGTACCAGCCCGCAATGACGCAGACTGCGCACAGCACCGCATACGCCGCCAGATACAGCCGCGCCTCGCGCATGACCTTGCTTCGGCCTTTCGCGGGCACGAAGTCGTCGGTGTTTTCGACGACCGCTCGTGAGATGAGCTTTCTGACCCGCGATATCCATTCCGGAATGCCTGAAAGGTAAGCCAGATAAGGCAGCCACTCGGTGGCTTTCGGCGTTGCAAGCTCCGGGTCGCGCTCGGGATCGTGCGTGAAGCGGTGATGCGCGAAATGGAAGTAGCGGAACCATTCCGGCGGTAAAATTACGGCGAAGCCGCAGAGCGCCGCAACCGCGCTGTTCAGGCGCTCGGACCGGAACGCGGTGCCGTGGATCGTCTCATGCAGTGTGGTGAACAGGAAGACCAGCAGAATGCCCTGGATCAGCATGACGGCTTGCCAGAAGGGCACGCGGGTCACGATCAAGACTGCACACAGCACAATTGCGCCGAGATGACCTGCAAGGTGGCGCAATCCGGCGACATCCGATTTGGCGAGCAGTTCCAGTCTTTGCTGAGCGGTCAGGGCCGCCAGAAACTGCTTGTGATCGATGTCCGCCATCTGTCATTTCGCAGGTTAGTCGCCGATCGGGCCGATCGCCGTCCGCAGCACCGCAAAGTCGAACCCGCTGCCCCGGCGGATCGCCGTAAAGGCCAGACTGATGACGATCGACACCCCGCAGGCAAGCGCGAACGCGCCGACAAGACTGCCGGATGCAAACGTCGGATCGGGAAACACCCAGGCGCCGGCGATCAGGCCACCGACAATGCTCAAGATGGCGCCGATGCCATCGTAGGACTTGTTGTAAAGGCCGAAAAACACCGGAAAGGCCATTGCCACGCAGATCAGGTCGGCGATCAGGAACAGATAGAGCACGCTGAAGCCCTGCGCCGCGACGGCAACGATCGGAACGGCGGCTACTGCGATCAGAATGCGTGACAGGCGCAGAAGTTTTTGCCCGGCAATTGAGGGCACGGCGCGTCCAAGGTCGACGACGACGATGCTTGCAACCGCATTGAGAATGGTGTCGGCGCTGCTCATGACAAGCGCCAGGCCCGCCACCATGACCACCAGCATAAGCCACAGCGGCAGGGCATCGAAAAGAACGGAAAACACAGCCGTGGACGGCGAACCGTCGGTTCCCATGGCGACGTAGGCGAGCCCGAATAGACCCATGGCAAACACGATGACGCCGGATATCAGGCCGGCCGACAGAAAGCTGCGGTTAAGCGTTGCCTGATCCTGCGCCGCAAAGACGCGCTGCCAGTAGCCTTGATGAAACAAGTTGGTCAGGATTACCGCGATGACCAGTGCCAGGCCCCCTTCAACACCCGGAGTAAAGGCGAGGTCGGCGAGATGCGGCGCACGTTCCGCAAGGCCCGCGCTTGTGCCATCGGCGCCGCCGACCGCGATCCAGCCCGCGACCATGACAGTGAGCATCACCGGCAGAATGATGACGAGCTGCAGCGCATCTGTGAATATCGACGCGCGAAGCCCACCATAGAGCGTGTAGGCGAGGGTGGTTACCATCACCACGGCCGCGGTGACCCATAGCGGAATGTCGGCGATCAGCGCCACGACACCTGCAACCGCGGTCAGTTCCGCGGTCAAGAAAATGAACATGTAGAACAGAATCGCCACAAGCGCGACGACATAGACCGGACGGCCGAAGCGGTGCCACAGAAACTCAGTCAGCGAATGGCCGTTCGGCATCACCTCGCGCATGCGCTTGCCGAGCGGGATAAACATCAGGCAAACACCGCCGGCGCCGACCGCATAACCGAGCACGGCGGAAATCCCGCCCCAGGTCGCCGCCTCCGCCGGGCCGAACAGGATCCAGGCTCCGAGACCAGATGCAATGAGCGTGGCGCTGCCGCTCCATGTGCCCAGCGAACCGCGCGCGGTGATGTGGTCTTCGAGAGTGCCGGCCTGAT
Source organism: Hyphomicrobiales bacterium (assembly GCA_021775755.1). Taxonomy (GTDB): domain Bacteria; phylum Pseudomonadota; class Alphaproteobacteria; order Rhizobiales; family JAJFHB01; genus JAJFHE01. The sequence continues at coordinate 74,538 of JAJFHE010000007.1, forward strand.
TTCGTGAGTGATAGATACCAAGCAGGGCAAACGCTGCGGCGGCAAGAACGAGCACGATGGCAACGGTCGTGATGGACATGGATTTCTCGTCGGTCGGTGAATGATATGGGCCCTTGTCGGGCGGGCGCGACAATGGTGTCTCAGCGCGCGCGGGTCAAGTTAAGAACGTGTTTTTGTCGTCGTGAACCATGGGCGCGGCGGAGGCCACAATGCCGCCTTGCCGGTGAATCCCCAAATGGGCTATTACCCATGCGCATCCCTTCCCGATCTGGAGCGATCATGGCAAAGCGTAACAAGCCCGTGCGGCCCAAGGCCCGGGTTCCCAAAGGACTGCGTGACATCGGCGCGGGCGAGGTGCGCGCGCTCGACGCCATGCTGTCGGGAATCCGCTCGGTTTACGAGCTGTACGGCTTTGAGCCCCTCGATACGCCGGCCTTTGAATATACGGACGCGCTGGGAAAATTCCTGCCTGATCAGGACAGGCCGAACGAGGGCGTATTTTCTTTCCAGGACGAAGACGAACAGTGGCTGTCATTGCGCTATGATCTGACCGCGCCGCTGGCACGCTTCGTTGCTGAAAATTACGATGGCCTCGCCAAACCGTTCCGGCGCTATCAGTTCGGCCCCGTGTGGCGTAACGAGAAGCCGGGCCCGGGCCGCTATCGCCAGTTCATGCAGTTCGATGCCGACACCGTCGGTACGGCGTCCGTTGCCGCCGATGCGGAACTTTGCATGATGGCGGCCGATTGCCTTGAGGCGCTTGGCATCAAGCGCGGCGACTACGTCATGCGGGTCAACAACCGCAAGGTTCTCGATGGCATACTCGAGCGCATCGGCATCGCCGGCGACGATGCCGGTTATGAGGCACAGCGGATGACGGTGCTGCGCGCCATCGACAAGCTCGACCGCCTCGGGCCTGAAGGCGTGCGGCTGTTGCTGGGTGAGGGGCGCAAGGACGAATCTGGCGATTACACAAAAGGAGCCGGCCTTTCGGACGACCACGCAGGCCTGATTATGGCATTCGTCGAGACCGAAGCTGACAGCCGCGACGGTGTGGTTGAGCGACTGCGCGAAATCGTTGGCGACAGCGAGACGGGTCTGGCAGGCGTCGCGGAACTTGCCGAAATATCCGCGTTGGGCGCCGCGGCAGGTTACGGCGAGGATCGCGTACGCCTCGATCCAAGCGTTGTGCGCGGGCTTGGGTATTACACAGGTCCCGTGTTCGAGGCTGAACTCACCTTTTCCGCGCAAAACGAAAAGGGCGAAACCGTGCGCTTCGGATCCGTCGGCGGCGGCGGCCGCTATGACGGGCTGGTGCAACGCTTCAAGGGTGTCGAGGTCCCCGCCACCGGCTTTTCGTTCGGTGTCTCACGGCTGCAGACCGCCCTTGAGACGACCGGCGCGCTCGCCGCGGCAGCGGTTGCGGCTCCTGTTATCGTTCTGGTCATGGACCGCGACAATCTTGCCGACTATCAGAAATTGACCTTTGACCTCAGATCCGCCGGAATCAGGGCGGAAATGTATCTCGGCACGAGCGGCATGAGGGCTCAGATGAAGTACGCCGACAGGCGCGGTGCGCCGGCGGTGGTGATACAGGGCGAAGACGAGCGCGCGCGCGGCGAGGTAACGATCAAGGATCTGGAGAAGGGTGCGCGCCTGTCCGGTGAAATCGCCGACAACGAAGAATGGCGCAGCGGGCGTCCCGCACAGGTGTCGGTGCCGCAAAGCGGTCTCATCGATGCGGTGCGTGAAATCCTCTCCCATCAGCAGGATTAGAAACCGGCCATGTCAGGAAAGGGTTCCCGCTTGCGGGCCGCGCTCGATGCCCAGGCGAGCGCCATCACGCAGACGTTCGAAGGGGCGGGATTTGAGCTCATAGAGCCCGAAATCGTGCAGCCTGCCGACGTGTTCCTCGACCGTTCTGGCGAGGAACTACGCAGCAGAACGTATGTGTTTTCCGATCCGGCGGGTGCTGAACTGTGTCTGCGCCCCGATCTAACGATTCCCGCCTGCAGGTTTTATCTTGAAAACCAGGCCGCGCCCGGCAGCGAAGCGCGTTATTGCTATCGCGGACCCGCCTTCCGGTTTCAGCCGGGCGGCGGCGACGGACTGCATCCGCGTGAATTCGATCAGGCCGGCGTCGAGCATTTCGGCGACAGTGATCCTGAGCGCGCCGATGCCGACATCATCGCCCTGACGATCGACGCCCTGAAGCGCGCGGGCCTTCGCGAATTTGAGGTAAAGGTCGGTGATCTGCGCCTGTTCACGGCGTTGCTCGACAGCATCGACATGCCGGAGCGCTGGCGCCAGCGCCTGAAACATCACTTCTGGCGTCCGACAGCCTTCCGCGACACGTTGGCGGAGCTTACCGGTCAGGCGGACCCCTTGTCGCCCCTTGCCGAGGGCCTGAACGCGGACAAATTCGATGGCGCCACCGAGGCCGCAACCATGGCGGTTGAGCAGGCACTGGGCGCCCAGGCGATACCGCTCATTGGCGAACGCTCCACGGCCGATATCGCGTACCGGCTCCGGGAGAAGGCGGCAGACCGGAAAACGCCGCCGCTGGCGCGCGAAAAAGCCCGCCTCATCGAAAACTACATCAAGGTCGCCAGCGCGCCGCGCGATGCGCTTCACACCATCATGAACCTGATTGTGCAGGCCGGCATGACGATGAGCACGCCGCTTGCCGCTTTCGCACGACGCATTACGTTGATGCAGGAGCGCGGCATCGAAGTGAACGCCTGCCGGTTTGAGGCCGATTTCGGGCGCACGCTTGAGTATTACACGGGCTTTGTGTTCCAGATCGACTGCCCGACGCCATCTGGCCCGATCCCCATTGCCGGCGGCGGCCGCTATGACGGTCTCCTGGCGGATATCGGAAGTCCCGGTCAGGTGTCCGCGGTAGGCTGTGCCATCCACACCGAACGGCTGCTTGCCGCGACGCGCAGGGTTGGCTCATGAGCGCCCCCCTCATCGTTGCCGTGCCGAGCAAGGGCCGCCTCATGGAAGATACGCTCGGCCTCTTCACCGCTGCCGGCATTGCCGTGTCCAAGACCGGCAGTGATCGCGGTTACAGCGGGCGCATCGAGAAGATGCCCGGCGTCGAGGTCGCATTTCTGTCGGCCAGCGAGATTGCCGCCCATCTGCGCGACGGTTCGGTGCACATGGGTGTCAGCGGCGAAGACCTGTTGCGCGAAACGGTGCCCAATATCGAAGAGCGTATCGACATTTCCTGCCGTCTCGGGTTTGGCCGAGCCGATGTCGTTGTCGCCGTGCCGCAGTGCTGGCTCGATGTGCGCACAATGAACGATCTCGACGAGGTCAGTGTCGCGTTCTACCGCAATCAGGGTCACCGCTTGCGCGTCGCCACCAAGTATCACGAGCTGACACGCAGGTTTTTCGCCGACAAAGGCGTGCGCGGATACCGGATTGTCGAAAGCCTGGGCGCTACGGAAGCGGCGCCTGCGGCGGGGACGGCGGAGGTGATCGTCGACATCACCTCCACCGGCAGCACCTTGAAAGCCAATCACCTCACCGTGCTCAATGACGGAGTCATCCTTCAAAGCGAAGCGGTTCTGGCAAGTTCGCTGAAGGCGGTTCCCGGAGATCAGGCGCGTGAGGCGGCGGCCCGGCTTCTGGAACTCATTCGCCACGCCCGCACTCAGTAGCTTGCCATTACCAAAGAGAACGCGTTCAATCGCAACGTACTAGCGAGGACTCATCATGGCGATCATTCTGGAAAGCGAAACCCGGTTCGCAAGCGGCGAACGGCACGCGCGCGAGCAGTTGGCGGCGCTCTACCGCGTGTTCGTACATTTCGGCTGGACGGATCTCACCGACACGCACATTTCGGCGCGTGTTCCAGGTATGCAGGACCAGTATCTCATCAATCCGTACGGTTATCTGTTTGAGGAAATCACCGCGTCATCGCTTCTGAAAGTAGACTTCGAGGGCAATGTGCTCTCGGGTGACCACCCTTACAATTCCGCCGGCCATCTAATTCACACGGCCGTATTGAAGGCGCGCCCGGAAATCGACTTCGTGCTGCACTCCCATACCCGCGCCGGCATTGCCGTGTCGGCCATGAAGGACGGTCTGTTGCCGATTTCGCAACATGCCAATGCGGTTCTCGGAACCCTCAACTATCACGACTATCACGACGTAACGGCCGAAAACGCCGCCTGTGAAATGATGGCCCGCGATCTCGGCGATGCCTACTGCCTGGTGTTGCGCAACCATGGCCTGCTGACCTGTGGCCGCAGCGCTCACGAAGCCTTCGCGTATCACTATTTTCTCGAAATGGCCTGCAAGGTGCAGGTCGATGTGATGCGCTCGGGCGCTGAAATCGTGACACCGGGCCCTGGAGCAATCGAAGACGTACGGGAGTGGGGCAGGCCGGGCGAGGCGCCGGGCTGGGGCGGCGTGCACTGGAGCGCGCTGTTGCGCCGGCTTGAGCGCACCGATCCCGACTACAAGACCTGAACGCCATGGCCGGCGGCATCAGGCGCTGGTACGCGTGGGGAGTGGTCTCGCTTGTAGTGGTCTGCCTGATCGTGGCCGCGATGATTTTCACCGGTACACGGCGCGACGATCCGAGTTTCTCGCAGCATCCAGGCTTTGATGCCTATTTTGCCGCCCATCCGCCACGAACGACGCTGCCGTCTCCGGTTGAGCAAGAGCTGCTCAGGCGCCATCGGCCGCACTTTTTCCTGCCGGGCGGCCACGCCGGTCTCATCGACTTTTACGAGGACTATATTGCTCAAGGTACGCTCTATGATGCGCGCGGCGGCGTGATTTCCCAAAGCGTCGACCAGGCGCTCCTCAATGCGCACAAGGCAGACCCCGCAATCACTTTCGAACATCGGCAGGCGCCGGACGCGGGGCAATCGCCGACAGTGCTCGCGCGCATCGACTATGACGATGTCGAATTGGGAGAAGAGGCGGGAAGGTTCACATTCCTCACCTATCACGCGGTGTTCCGGCACTCGGGTCTCGCGGCCGGTCTGGTATTCTGGCAAACTTGGGCGGCGGCGTTCGCGGGCAATCTGGACGACTGGCATCAACTCGATCACTACACGGCCGCAACGCTCGTGCTGGATGAAAGCTCAGCACCTGTCGCGTTGATGCTGCAGCAGCACAACTACCAGCGCACCTATCTTCTGGGTGAGGCATACGAACTGCCAGCCGACGGACGGCCCGAAATCGATGTGGCGATCCGCTCAAACGAGCTTTATCCCCACGCCGGAAGCCGGCGGGAGCACCGCTCGGTGCGCTTCCTCGATCCGGTGTCGTTCAAGTATATGTTGAACGCCGGACGCCGCCCGTTGCTCGCCGCCGCTGACATAACGGACCCGGCGGAAGAACAAGACTATGCCCTTGCCTTCGTCTCGCCCGACGATGCGTTCTATACGTTCAAAGGCCGTCTCGGCGCTCGCCGAAGCCTGCCCGGCCGCGACAGTCCGCCGGGCGCCGACTACAACACCCTGCCATGGATGAAACCGCTGCACCGGCAGTTCCTGCTCGGATACTGGCGGCCCGGCCGCCGTGGCGACGCGGAGCGGCTGAACCTTGCCCTGGAGAGGGACGACTGGCGTGCGGCGTTCATGCAGGCACAGTCGGCAGTCCTGGAAACCAATCTGCTTTGCGCCAGGCGCTGGGACAGCAATTGCGCGTTTGAGTGATGTCGCGGTAGCGATCAACTCGTCCAGCGGGACCGAGTTGCTGCTGAGGGCGGTGCTGAACGGACTTCAGAAACGAAGGTAGCGGCGGCACTGGGAGAACATCCGCCACAGCGCCGGCGAGGTCTTGATCGTGGTTTTTGCCTTGAGCGCCAGTTTGAGCCCGGCGACAAATGCCTCGCCCTTGAGCGTCAGCGGCACAACCACATCGCGGCGTTCGACCACTTCATCGGCCCAGACGTCCTTGTAGGCATCGTCGCCGACGCCGAAATCCAGATAGGTAAATCCGTGCCGTGCCAGATGTTCCATGGTGCGGCGCAGAAGCAGGCGGCCCGGCCCCCAGCGTTCCCATTCTCCCGATGACATCGACAGGATCAGCCCGTGGAATTCGCCGCCGTGAACGGCGCCGAAATTGATTGCGAGAGTTTGGCCGCCGCAATCCACCGCTGACATGAAAATGCCGCGGTCGCCGATCCATTTGCCCGTGCCGGCAAGCGTGTCGTAAAAGTTGCGTACACCGGGTTGGCGTGTGAAATCGGGGCGGCCCTGGGCCCGCAGGCGCTGCGATTTCTGCTGCAGCATCGTTTCCAGCAGCGCTCGGCGCTCCTCCGCCGACACCGCAACTCTGAAACGAAGGTCTCCGAATTCGGCCAGCCGGCGTTCGCAGCGGCGGTCGTTACGGATCTGTTTGGTGGAAACCTTGGCGGTGTAGAGATGATCCCACTCCGCATCCATGCGAAATCTGTAGGAGTGGCAGCCACAGCTCATGTAGGGCAGGTGGCCCAGCGGATTTGCCGCTTCGGCTTCGAAGGCGGGCAGGCCGTAGCCGATCAGCGCGTCCGCTTTTGGGAGCGCATCGAAAATGCGTTGCCAGAAGGTAGCAGCATTGTCTGCGGTCACGAGCGCGCGGCAGTCGTTGGAAAACAGGCCGGAATGATAGGGTGCGTGCGTCGCGCCGGGCCACATCAAAAGCGAGAACGGCCCGCGTTTGACGCGCACCAGCGGCAGAAGAAAGAGAGGGGTACCGCCTTCCGTCCGCCCGGTAACGATGACCGGTTCGCAATCGGCTTCGGCACACATGGCGTCATACCACGCGGTGCTCCAGGCGCGGTCGCCGAATGGCGTTGTTGCAAACGGCTCAAGCGCCTTCCAGTCGGCCGAAACCGCTTGCGGGTCGTCGGTTACGGATATCTGCATGCCCGTGAGGCGCGCGGTACTCGGTGCGACAATTGCCTCGCTGTTCAGGTCAGGTGCCGGGACCTGCCGTTTAACCGTCGTGATCATCATACTCTGCCCAAAGTGCCCGCATGCTGATGTGGTACACCGCATGTCTCGATTGTGCGGTACCATGCAAGATCTGTACACGCACTAGAGTATGCTCTCAAAAACGTGAGGGCAGGGTTAACGACGCGAGAGGTGATTGGGTAAGCGACTGTTCTGGCAAAGAAAAAGGGGCCACCCGAAGGCAGCCCCTTGGTCGTATCTTGTGAGCCGGGCCGGCTTACATCATGCCGCCCATGCCACCCATGCCACCCATGTCGGGCATGCCGCCGCCGGCCGGCGCGCCCTTGGGCTCCGGCTTGTCGGCGACCATGGCTTCGGTCGTGATCAGGATACCGGCAACGGAGGCCGCGTCCTGAAGCGCAATGCGCACAACCTTGGTCGGGTCCATGATGCCGCGATCGACGACATCGCAGTATTCCTCGGCCTGGGCGTCGAAACCGAAGTTGCCCTTCTTCTCGCGGATCTTGCCAACCACGATTGAGCCTTCAACGCCGGAATTCTCGGCGATCTGGCGAACCGGAGCTTCAAGAGCGCGTGAAACGATCTTGAGACCGGCATGGATGTCGGGGTTGTCGGACGAAAGAGCAAGCACCGCAGCCTGGGCGCGCAGCAGCGCAACGCCGCCACCAGGCACGATGCCTTCTTCAACCGCGGCACGGGTCGCATTGAGCGCGTCATCGACACGGTCCTTGCGTTCCTTGACCTCGATTTCCGTGGCGCCACCGACCTTGATCACCGCAACACCGCCGGCGAGCTTGGCAAGACGCTCCTGCAGCTTCTCGCGGTCATAGTCCGAAGAGGTTTCTTCGGCCTGTGCGCGGATCTGCGAGCAACGGCCCTGGATGTCATCCTTGTTGCCGGCGCCGTCGATGACCGTGGTGTCGTCCTTGGTGATGCTGACGCGCTTGGCGGTGCCCAGCATGTCAACCGTGACGTTCTCGAGCTTGATCCCGAGGTCCTCGGAAATCACCTGGCCGCCAGTGAGGATCGCGATGTCCTCGAGCATGGCCTTGCGGCGGTCGCCGAAGCCTGGAGCCTTGACCGCAGCAATCTTCAGACCACCGCGCAACTTGTTGACGACGAGCGTGGCAAGGGCCTCGCCCTCGACGTCTTCAGCGATGATCAGAAGCGGGCGGCTCGACTGAACAACCGACTCCAGGATCGGCAGCATGGACTGCAGATTGGAGAGCTTCTTCTCGTGCAGCAGTATGTAGGGATCGTCGAGTTCGGCGATCATCTTGTCTGCATTGGTGATGAAGTACGGCGAGAGATAGCCGCGGTCGAACTGCATGCCTTCAACGACTTCAAGCTCTGAGTCGAGGCTCTTGGCTTCTTCAACCGTGATCACGCCTTCATTGCCGACCCTCTGCATGGCTTCGGCGATCATGTTGCCGATTTCCGTTTCGCCGTTGGCGGAGATGGTGCCGACCTGGGCAACCTCTTCCGACGACTTGACCTTCTTAGAGCGCTTGGTGAGGTCTGCAATGGCAGTGCTAACCGCCATTTCGACACCGCGGCGCAGGTCCATCGGGTTCATGCCGGCGGCAACCGACTTGGCGCCCTCGCGAACAATGGATTGGGCCAAAATCGTAGCAGTGGTTGTGCCGTCGCCGGCAACGTCGTTGGTCTTGGAAGCGACCTCGCGCACCATCTGGGCGCCCATGTTCTCGAACTTATCGTCAAGCTCGATTTCCTTGGCCACGGTGACACCGTCCTTGGTGGTTCGCGGCGCGCCGAACGACTTGTCGAGAACGACGTTGCGGCCCTTCGGACCGAGCGTCACCTTCACAGCGTCAGCGAGGATGTCGACACCGCGCAGCAAACGCTCGCGGGCATCGGCACCAAATTTGACTTCTTTAGCTCCCATGGATTTCTACTCCTGGTAATAACGTGTTGATCGGCAGGCCTTCAGCCTTCGACGATTCCCATAATGTCGGACTCTTTCATGATCAAAAGCTCATCGCCGTTGATCTTGACTTCCGTGCCCGACCACTTGCCAAACAGGATCTTGTCACCCTTGCTGACGTCGAGAGGGAGGACGGAACCGTCTTCGCTTTTAATGCCGGTGCCGATTTCAAGGACTTCGCCTTGCATCGGCTTTTCCTGCGCTGTGTCTGGAATGATGATGCCACCAGCTGTCGTGGTGTCTTCCTCAAGCCGGCGCACCAATACGCGGTCATGCAGAGGACGAAACTTCATGCTCACTTCTCCTCGAAGATTTGGTCTGATTGAATTATCCGAGTGGGTCCCCCGGGGCTCCAGCCTCATGCCGGAACGCTCCGAGAGCGTTGTTAGCACTCTCAACAGATGAGTGCTAGCAGTCACGGGTGGAGATACGCACTGATAGGCGAGTTGTCAAGTGCAGCACAGCGATTACGGCGCAAATGGTTACCGCGCGAATGTCGCACGGCAGCGCCAGCAAATGGCGCTTGAACTGCCGGGCATTGCTCACCAAACTGCGCCGGCAACAATCTGGAGGGCCCGCGCGTGGCAGTGGATCGCAAACTGAGAGACAAGATAAATAAATCCGTAGCCGACGGTTTCGCGGACCAGGTCACTTTTACGCAAGATCTGGTCCGGTTTCCCTCGACCCGCAGAAACGAACACACCGCACAGGACTTCATGGCGCGTGCGATGCGTGAACGGGGGCTGGATCTCGACCGTTTTCACATCGACCATGGGGCGATTGCGCGCCATCCGGGCGGATCGCCCATATCCGCGCAGCATTCGCAGGCGCCCATCAATGTCGGCATCCACCGCCCGCGCGCCGAAACCGGCCGCTCGCTCATACTCCAGGGTCATGTCGATGTGGTGCCAACGGGCCCGGAAGATATGTGGAGCACGCCGCCCTTCGATCCGGTCATCAAGAACGGCTGGATGCACGGGCGCGGTGCCGGCGATATGAAGGCCGGCGTTGTCGCCAATCTTTTTGCGTTCGATGCGTTACGGCGCCTCGGCCTGCAGCCGGCGGCAACCTTGTACATGCAGACCGTTGTCGAGGAGGAATCGACCGGTAACGGCGCGTTGATGACCCATTTGCGGGGCTACCGCGCAGATGCCGCACTGGTGCCTGAACCGATGGGGGAAAGCCTGACGCGGGCGAATGTCGGTGTCTTGTGGTTTCAGTTCGAAGTGCGGGGACGTCCGGTACACGTCGCCCATATGGGCGAGGGGGCAAATGCCATTGACGCGGCCTATCGTGTGGTCGGCGGCTTGCGTGAACTGGAGAAGAAATGGAACGAAACCGTTCCGGAGAACCAGTGGTTCGCCGAAACGGACCACCCCCTCAATCTCAATGTCGGACGCATCGAAGGCGGCGACTGGGCCTCATCGGTGCCCGCCTGGTGCCGCGTGGATTGCAGAATATCCATTCTGCCCGGCACGGCGGCCGAGGATGCCATGCGCGAAGTTGAGGCGTGTCTATCGGATCTCGCGCGCGCCGACCCGTTTCTCGCAAACAACCCGCCAACTCTCACCTTCAACGGTTTTACCGCGGAAGGATATGTGTTGGCGCCGGGCTCGGATGCCGAAGCGGTGCTGGCTGAAATCCACCAGCAGGTGATGGGCAAACCGCTGGAGACGCACGCTGCCACGGCCTATCTCGATTCCAGGGTCTATGCCCTCTATGACGGGATTCCGGCGCTGAATTACGGGCCGCTGGCGGAAAGCATTCACGGTGTGGACGAAAGAGTGGAACTTGCATCCGTGCAGCGCATCACCGAGGCGATCGCCCTGTTTATTGCAGAGTGGTGCGGTGTGGAGAGTGCCGAAGAATAGGATGCGGGCTCACGCCGCACCCGCCTGCGTCCAGGTATTGCGCTTGCGGTAGATCGTTGACGGGCTGATTTCAAGGTGCGCGGCGGCCGCTCCGATGTTGCCGTCGCAAATCATAATGGCGCGCTCGATGATGTCCTGCTCCTGCTGCCACAGGGGCTTGAGCACGGCTTCCGCCATGTCCTCGCCGCGGTCTAATATGCGCCGATTGCCGCAGCCGCGAGGAACCACAGCGCCGCCATCGATGTGGGAGCCGAGCGCTAGGCGTCCGACCGGCAGCGGTATCATCTCCGATGTCACCCGTTCGCCGTCGTTCATTACCACGATATTGCGGATGGTGTTGAGCAACTGGCGGACATTGCCGGGCCATGAATAGGTCAGCAGCATGCGTTCCGCATCGAGCTCGAAGGTTGCGAACTGTTTTCCCTCGTCGCGGGCGAAACGGTGCAGCGCATCGCGGGCGATGGAAAGGATGTCCTTGCCGCGCGTGCGCAGCGGCGGCAGATCGATCGGCAGAACATGCAGTCTGTAAAAGAGATCGGCACGGAATTCGCCCGCCTCGACCGCATCCTGCGGGTCTTTGTTGGTGGCGCATACAAATCGCACGTCGACTTTCTGCAGCTTCGAGCCACCAACGCGCATGAACTGGCCGGTCTGGATGAAACGCAACAGCTTGGCCTGAAGCGCCAGATCCATTTCGCAAATTTCATCGAGGAACAACGTGCCGCCGTCGGCGATTTCGGCAGCGCCCCGGCGCATCTCGTGCGCTCCCGTGAAAGCGCCCCTTTCGTGGCCGAAAATCTCGCTTTCCATCAGTTCGCGCGGAATGGCGCTGCAGTTGATCGATATCATCGGACCGCTCGCGCGGCGGCTGAGCTGGTGCACGGCCTCCGCGCAGAGCTCTTTGCCGGTTCCGCTTTCGCCATGCAGGAACACGGTGGCGTTTGACGGTGCGGCCTGCTCCAGGCGCACGTACATGCGTTCCATGGCCGTGCATGCCCCGATCATGCCGGCGGGTCCGTCTGCGGAATGCGCCGGTGCGGCCGCGGCGCATTTGGCGGAAGGCCCGGCAAACCGTGCAAGAGAGGCGCGCAGTTGCGCCTCGGAGACGGGACGCACGAGGATGTCGGCGGCGCCGCAGCGCATGAGTTCAATGGCGCCATTCAGCGAGCCTGCGTCGGTGACAACGATGATCGCGGCATGGGACTGACGCGCGGACAGGAGGCGTATGAGCCGGCCGGGGTCTGCTTCGTCGGCGCCGATGGAAAGAACGATCGTGTCGAACCGGTCGCGTTCGCAAAGATTGATGGCCTCGTCCATACCGTCTATCGCCAGTGAGCCGCCGACGCCCTCGCAGCACCGCGCGATAAACGGCAAATGGCGGCGCGCACAGCCGGGCCGCGTCTCGACGATCAGAATACTGGCAGGTTCACAAGAAGTGACTTCTTGGTTTTTCACGCGTCGACCCCTCTTCGCGTTTTTCGACTATGGGAGGCTTCCCTGTTGACGAACCTGCTTATTATTGTGGAAACAGGGTAAATATTCCCTTAGCGTCGCAACAAACGGAGCGAACCTGCGGCGTCTGCCGGGTGTATATCCGCGAACAAGGCGTTGCGATCACGGTCAGCACTGCAAGCAAACAGTCACTTTGAGAAGGAATGGCGTTATGTCCGAGGCTCATCAGATGATTCCCGATTGGGAACCCACACCGAACAATCTTGAATCTCACTGGATCCCGTTTACGCCCAACCGCAGCTTCAAGGCGCGGCCGCGCCTGATCGCGCGTGCTAAGGATATGCACTACTTCTCCATTGACGGCCGCCCGGTGATCGACGCCACGGCGGGACTGTGGTGTTCGAATGCAGGCCATTGCCGCGACCGCATCGTAGAGGCCATTCAGACTCAGGCGGCGGAGCTCGATTTTGCACCGAGTTTCCAGTTCGGTCATCCCAAGGTCTTCGAGCTTGCCTCCCGGCTCACCTTGATGGCACCCGGCGACCTCAACTACGCCTTTTTCACCAATTCGGGATCTGAGGCAGGCGACACGGCGTTGAAAATCGCGCTCGCCTACCACAACGTCAAGGGTCAGGCCTCGCGCACCCGACTCATCGGACGCGAGCGCGGCTACCACGGTGTCGGTTTCGGCGGCATCTCGGTTGGCGGCATGGCGCCCAACCGCAAATTCTACGGCTCGCTTCTCGCCGGCGCCGATCACCTGCCCCATACCTATAACCGCGAGGAGCAGGCGTTTACGCGCGGCGAACCGGAGTGGGGCGGTCATCTTGCAGATGAGCTGGAGCGGTTGGTCGCCCTGCACGATGCATCGACCATTGCCTCGGTCATCGTTGAGCCGATGGCGGGATCGACCGGCGTTCTGCCGCCGCCGAAAGGATATCTGAAGCGTCTGCGCGAGATTTGCGACAAGCACGGTATTCTTTTGATCTTCGATGAAGTCATCACGGGCTTCGGCCGTCTCGGATTTGCCTTCGCGGCTGAGCGCTACGGCGTTGTTCCTGACATGATCACCTTCGCCAAGGGCGTCACCAGCGGTGCCATTCCGTTGGGTGGCGTTCTGGTGCGCGATCATGTCTACGACGCCTTCATGAACGGTCCAGATCACGCAATCGAACTGTTTCACGGCTATACCTATTCCGGCCATCCGATCGCCGCTGCGGCGGCGCTGGGTTCACTCGATACCTATCAGGAAGAGGGGCTGTTTGAGCGCGCGAAGAAGCTGGAAGAGCCGTGGGCCGATGCGTTCCACTCGCTCAAGGGCGAACCGAATGTTGCGGACATCCGCACGCTCGGACTGGTTGGCGCAATCGATATGCATCCCATCGAGGGAACGCCGGGCCTGCGTGGGTACAAAGCTATGGAAACCGCGTTCCACGACCACAACATCATGATCCGCATCACCGCCGACACGATTGCGGTCTCGCCGCCGCTGATAATTTCTGAAGATCAGATCGGTGAAATCGTCGACAAGATCAAAAAGGTGTTGAAAGCGGTTGCCTGACCGTCCTGCGGATGCGCCCGGGCCTCGCCGGTTCGGGCGCAATCGGATATGGTTAACGAATCGTTTATGAATGATCGACGATCATGGGCGTTGGCGCGCGCGTGGCCGGGTCTCCTGGAACGCGCGCCATGGGCAAGGATAGGCGGATGGGTGTCGTCCAGACATATGTGTCTGCGTTTTTGCTTGTAGTCACGGGCCTTGCCATCGGCTTTGCTCTATGGAATTTCGGCGGCCTGAGCACAACCGAATCCGTACTCGCGGTGGCCGTTCTGCTGCTTGGCGCGGCGCAGCTTATCTCCTACATCAACCGTGACCGCACGCAGGAGCGCACCGTTGCCCATGTCAACGACCTGTCGGTCGCCGGGGCTCAGGCGGCGCGCGATATCGACGTTCTCAAAAATACCGTTGACGAAATGCAGGAGCAGATCGCGCAACCGGCAAAATTGCGCGACGAGGAACTGTTGAGCCAGTTTGAAGTTCTGGAGACGCTGGTCAAGCAACTGGCCGAAGAGGTCGCAAATTCGAAGGTGTTGCCGGAAACCCACCGCGAGCCGTCCGGGGAAGCCGCATCGGCCGATCATACGGCGAACGGCCAGGCCGGCGGCGCGGCGGGTGCCAATGGCCCGGCCATGCACAATCCTCAGCTCGTCGACAAGGTGCGCCAGTCGCTTGAGAACAACCGCGTCGATCTTTACCTGCAGCCCGTCGTCTCCCTGCCGCAACGCAAGACGCGCTATTATGAGGCCCTGACGCGGCTGCGCGATGCCAGCGGTAATGTGATCATGCCGGCGTCCTATCTGGAGATTGCCGAGCATGCCGGCATCATGCCGATGATCGACAATCTCTTGTTGTTCCGCTGTGTGAAGGTTGTGCGGCGGCTGGTTGAGAGAAATCGCGATATCGGCGTGTTCTGCAATATTTCGGCACGTTCGTTGCTCGATGCCGAATTCTTCCCACATTTCCTGGAATTTCTGCAGCAGAATCAGGAGCTTTCCGGCGCGCTCGTGTTTGAGTTTTCGCAAGATACACTCGACACCGCCGGCCCGCTTGAACTTGAGAGCCTGGCGTTGCTGCATGAAATGGGCTTCAGGTTCTCTCTCGACCACGTCGCCAATCTCGACATCGATTTCGGCACACTCGCCGATCGCGGGTTTTCATTCCTGAAAGTCGGCGCCTCGACCATGATCGACGGGATGAAGAATGCCGGTGCGCAGATCCACAGCGCCGACCTGAAAGACCTTCTGTCGCGCTACGGCATCGAGCTGATCGTCGAAAAAGTCGAAAGCGAAAACCAGGTTGTGACGTTGCTCGACTACGAGGTTGGCATGGGGCAGGGCTACCTGTTCTCCGAACCGCGTCTGGTGCGCGAAGACGTTATTGAAAATCAGGATATCGAACGCCGCCGCGCCAGCTGATAATTATTGCCCTTGGTATCACACCCTGTCTGGCGGTACGGAGCTTCCATGAACGTCCTTCCGGTTTTGCCCGGCGCCGCGCCGCTCGCAGAAAGCTACGCTGTTTGGCTGTGCGATGTCTGGGGCGTCGTGCATAACGGCGTCCGTAAGTTTCCCGACGCGGTCGACGCCCTGCGCCGGCATCGCGCGCAAGGCGGCCGTGTAGTGTTGTTGACGAATGCACCGCGCCCCGCAACGAGTGTCGCCGGCCAACTTGAGCAACTCGGTGTGGGCGATGATGCCTATGACATCGTCATCACCTCCGGCGACGTGACGCGCGACCTCATCGAGACTTCCGGCTATGAGCGGCTTTATCACCTCGGTCCCGCGCGGGACGATGCCTTCTTTGAAGGTATCGATGCTGAACGCACACCTGCAGAACACGCGCAGTGCATCGTCTGTACCGGTCTTTTGAACGATGAAACCGAAACGCCGGATTATTACCGCGAACGGTTTGCGGACCTCATTCGAAGAAATCTGGCGATGTATTGCGCCAATCCCGATCAGGTCGTCCGGCGCGGAGAGAATCTTTTCTATTGCGCCGGTGCGCTGGCAACACTTTACCGCGAACTCGGCGGCGATGTGGTGATCTGCGGAAAACCGCACTCCCCAATTTACCGCCACGTCTTCGAAAGGCTCCGCGGCCTAACGGGCGCGGCAGTGGAGCCGGCTGCGGTTCTGGTGATCGGCGACGGCATTGACACGGACCTGCGCGGTGCGCGCGATGCGGGCCTCGATGCGCTGTTCGTGGCGGATGGAATACACGCAGAAGAACTCAGCGATGGCGCGGCTGCCGGGTCCAGGCGCTGGGCTGAAAACCTGTCACACGAACTCAACGCGCGGCTGCCGGAGCTTGCCTGCGTTGGGATTATGAACCGGTTGGCCTGGTAGAGGGTCACGCAGCCGGCGGGTTGGCGGCGCCCGGAACTCTGCTCAGTCAAAAAGCGCGTCAATATCCGATTGCGATTTCTGCGCGTCTTCGCCTTCTGCACCCATCATTTTATCGACGGCATCCTGCGAAACCGCATCGCCTGACGATTGCGGCCCGTTCAGCAGCAGTTCCTGTTTGCGCTTCTCCACTGCAAGTTCTTCTTCGCTCAGCTCAACTTCGCCAGCGTCCTCGCCGATAACTTCGGCGAACTTGCTGACGCGGCGGTCGATGAAGTTCAGCGTTTCAACGATCTTGCTGATGCGCTGGCCGGTAAGGTCCTGGAACGAGCAGGCCTCGAAGATCTGGGTCACGGCGCCGTTCACCGTGGCCTGATAGGCCTCGCCGTCTTGCGCATCGGCGGACATGATCAGTTCCGCCTGTTCCATGATCGTATTAGTGGCTTGCTCAGTCGATGTAACGATCGCCTCAAGTTCCTTGCCCGCATCGGGGATGCGGTTTTCCTTGATATCGTGCGCCTGAAGGCCGCGGATTTCGTCTTTGGTGCGCTCTATGTAAGAGGCAATTTCACGCAGCTCCGAATAAACTGAAGCGTCAAGCGCTCCAAAGAAATCCTGCATCGAGCCGACCATGAGTTCGGCAAGGCGCATGACATCCACCAGGACGATTTCGCCCTCTCGGCCTTTCTTTAGATACTCGGCGATTTCAGAGACCCGCTGCGGGTCCAGTTTGGCTGCTGTTACGGTCATGCTTTTTGCATCCCCCAATCGATGCTGTGTTGAACATGTGTCAACCGACCGCCCCCACGATCATCGGCACAATCCGGCCGGATTGCCCCGCAAGATGCGTCAGTCGCCAAACACGGCGTCGATCTTGTTTTTCAAGGTCGCGGCGTTGAAAGGCTTCACAATGTAATTGTTCACGCCGGCTTTCTTTGCCGCGATCACATTTTCCGTCTTGGATTCGGCGGTGACCATGATGAACGGGGTCCGTGAAAGTCCGTCATCGGCACGCACTTCCTTGAGAAGTTCGTACCCGGTCATCGGTTCCATGTTCCAGTCCGAGATCACCAGCCCATAGGCGTTGTCGCGCATCTTCACCAGCGCTTCAGAACCGTCGGCGGCGTCGTCGACCTCGTTGAATCCCAATTGTTTCAGAAGGTTCCGGATAATCCGGATCATCGTCTTGTAGTCATCGACAACAAGAACCTTCATGGACAAGTCAACACCCATATCCCTTGCTCCGTTTAGTCTTACCCAGTGCGAGTGCCGCACCACACATTTTGAACGAGAGGGTGAGCGCCATCGTGCGCAATTTGGACAGGCAGCGACTTCGTCCCCTCGTCAACCCGATGTGAACGCTAATGGAATGCGCTAAAAATACTGTTAACGCGCGGCGGCCCCCGCCGCATTTCTTCGTGAATGGTTATCTGTCCAGAGAGCAATTCTCAGTTGAACTCCCGTCCCGGTCCCGCCCTGACGGCGCCCGGTATTGTGCAGTGCACTTGCAGAAAGCCGCGACATTCAGTAGAGCACACACACAGATCGCCCGGCCGGGCGCTCATCACACGGGAAACAGCGATCATGACAGCGCAGCAGGGTATGTTTATTGAAGATCTTGAAGTCGGCATGGAGGCCGAATTCGAGAAAACGCTGTCGACCAGTGACATTGAGAGTTTCGCGGATGCCTCCGGGGATACGAATCCCGTGCACCTCGATGACGAATATGCCGCAACAACCGTCTTCCGCTCGCGCATCGCGCACGGCATGCTGACGGCAAGCCTGCTGTCGACGATACTCGGCACAATCATGCCTGGACCGGGAACAATCTATCTGTCTCAGTCGGTACGCTTCAAGGCGCCGGTGAAGCCGGGCGAGACCGTTGTCGCCAAAGCAACCATATCGGAACTCCAAAGAGAGCGCCGCCGCGCCAAGCTGACCTGCGAATGCCGTGTCGGCGATACCGTGGTGCTTGACGGAGAGGCGCAGGTCATGGTGCCTTCGCGCGCCGGCTGAAGTGGCAACCGGCCACCTCACGTGCATGGCGGGCAAACGCTGATGCAGTTGATCCGCGGCGTCGACAACTTTCCCGGCGGTCTCAAGGGGTCGGTGCTTGCGATCGGCAATTTCGACGGCATTCACCGCGGTCATCAGGCCGTGCTGACCGCGACGGTCGAGGCTGCGGCAAAGCGCGGTGCGCCGGCGGGTATCCTGACATTCGACCCGCATCCGCGAACCTATTTCTCACCGCATAATCCGGTGTTCCAGATTACCTCACCGGAACTCAAAGCGCGGCTCATCGGGGCGCTGGGCGTTGATTTTGCCGCCGTGCTCCGGTTCGACGAAGAGTTCGCATCGCGCTCACCGGAAGAATTTGTCAGCTCGGTACTGGTCGATGCCCTGGGTGCCCGCCAAATCGTTACCGGCGCGGATTTCAGGTTTGGCCGTGCCCGCGCGGGAGATCTTGCAATGCTGAGCGAACTGGGCGGCGAACATGGATTCGGAGTATCCGGCGTAGCCTCGGTTGGCGACGGGGACGGCGACACGCAGATTTACTCATCGACCAGTGTGCGGCAGGCTTTACTGCACGGCAATCCGCGCGCCGCCGCGAACACCCTTGGCTACTGGTGGACGGTGCTTGGCCGGGTGGTCGATGGTGACAAGCGCGGCCGTGAAATCGGATTTCCCACCGCCAACATCGTTCTTGACGACAATGCTGCACCGCGTGTCGGCATATACGCGGTGCGCGCACGTCTCGCCGGCGGCGGCGAGGTGTGGCAAGGCGCTGCCTACATCGGACGGCGTCCGACTTTCGACAAGGAAGACCTTGTGCTGGAGGTCTTTCTGTTCGATTTCTCAGGCGACCTCTACGGCAAGGAAATGCTCGTGGAGTTCATCGAGTTCATCCGCGGAGATGAAAAGTTCGACGGTATCGAGAGTCTGGTTACGCAGATGAACGCGGACTGCGACGAAGCGCGCCGCATACTCGCTGGTGTGAGCGGTGCGAACGATCCGATGCGTGTCTATCCTTTGGGAAGGGCAGTTGCGGAGGGGCGAATTTAGTCGCTACCCGCCGTTTCATGGAATCAAGCGATTCCCTAGACAATTAAAATGCTCTAGAAAGCCGCCAACAGTTTCACATCGAACCATTTGAAGTGTCATGACCGAGACCAAGTCAACCGACGGTGCGGCGCGCGACTATCGCGATACGCTGCAACTCCCGCAAACCGATTTCCCGATGCGTGCGGGGTTGCCCAAAAAGGAACCGGAAATCCTCGAGCGCTGGAAAGCGCTCGGCATTTACCATCAGCTGCGCGAACGCTCCGCGGGGCGGGAGAAATTCGTGCTGCATGACGGCCCGCCTTATGCGAACGGACATCTGCATATTGGTCACGGCCTCAACAAGATCCTCAAGGACGTGATCACCCGTTCGCAGCAGATGATGGGCAAGGATGCCAACTATGTCCCCGGATGGGACTGTCACGGCCTGCCGATCGAATGGAAGATCGAGGAGCAGTACCGCGCCAAAGGCCGCGACAAGGACGAAGTGCCGGTGGTGGAGTTCCGTAAGGAATGCCGTGAGTTCGCCGAGCATTGGATCGATGTGCAGCGCGAAGAGTTCAAACGGCTCGGATGCGATGGCGACTGGGACAATCCCTACCTGACCATGGCGTTTGCCGCGGAGGCACAGATTGCGCGCGAGCTCATGAAGTTCGTGGAGAACGGCAAACTCTACCGCGGCTCAAAGCCGGTCATGTGGTCGGTCGTTGAAAAGACGGCACTGGCGGAAGCAGAAGTCGAGTACGCCGAATACACCTCCGACACCGTCTGGGTGAAATTTCCAATCGCCGAGGGCGCCACAGACGCGCTTGAAGGCGCAAGCGTCCTCATCTGGACCACGACACCCTGGACGATCCCCGGTAACCGCGCCGTCAGCTATTCCTCCGGCATCGAGTATGGCGTCTATGAAGTGACCGGCGCTGCCGACGACAACTGGGCAAAGACCGGAGAACGGCTCATCGTCGCAAGCGCGCTGGTTGAGGACGTAATGGCGAAAGCGCGCGTCGAGGCTTATGAAAAGCGCGCCGACGTTTCCGCCGACGTTCTTGCCGGCCTGACCTGCGCGCATCCGTTGCGTGGCGCGGGCCTTGGCGGTTATCAATTCGATATCCCGATGCTCGACGGTGAGCACGTCACCGACGAGGCGGGCACGGGTTTTGTGCATACCGCGCCCGGACACGGCCGCGAAGACTTTGAAACCTGGGTGTCGCAAGATGCGCCACTTAAAAGGCGCGGCATCGACACGGCAATTCCGTTTACGGTCGATGGCGACGGGCGCTTCACCGCCGATGCGCCAGGCTTTGAAGGCCGTGAGGTGATCACCTCGAAGGGCAAGAAGGGCGACGCCAATCAGGCCGTCATCGATGCTCTGGTTGGCGAGGGCGCGCTGATCGCGCGCAACCGGTTGAAGCATGAATACCCGCATTCGTGGCGCTCGAAGAAGCCGGTCATCTTCCGCAACACCCCGCAATGGTTCATCTCCATGGGCGACGACCTTGGCGATGACGGTCTGCGCGCCACCGCACTGCGCGCCATCGATGAGGTGAAATGGGTGCCCGAAAGCGGACGCAACCGCATCTATGGCATGATCGAATCGCGCCCCGACTGGGTGGTCTCGCGGCAGCGTGCCTGGGGCGTGCCGATAACCGTATTCGTGAACCGCGCCACCGGGGACATTCTGCACGATGATGCGGTTAACCGGCGCATCGCCGATGCCTTCGAGCAGGAAGGGGCCGACGCCTGGTTCGAGGAAGGTGCCGCGGAGCGCTTTCTGGCCAATGACCACGCCGCCGATGACTGGGAAATGGTCACCGATATTCTCGATGTGTGGTTTGATTCCGGATCGACGCACAGCTTCGTGCTGGAACAGCGCGAAGACCTCAAATGGCCTGCATCGCTCTATCTTGAAGGCTCAGACCAGCACCGTGGCTGGTTCCACAGTTCGCTTTTGGAATCCTGCGGTACCCGTGGCCGGGCGCCCTACGAGGCCGTTCTCACCCATGGCTTCGTCATGGATGAGGAGGGGCGCAAGATGTCCAAATCGCTCGGCAATGTGGTTGTGCCGCAGAAGGTCGTGGACGAAAGCGGTGCTGACATATTGCGGCTTTGGGTGATGAGTTCCGACTATGCCGAAGACCTGCGCATCGGCCCGGAAATCCTCAAGTCCAATGTCGACGCCTACCGCAAGATCCGCAACACGATGCGCTTTCTGCTTGGCAATCTGCACGCGTTTTCCGATGCGGAGCGGGTTGAAAACATTGCCGATATGCCCGAACTGGAGCGCTATGTCCTGCACAAGCTCGCCGAGCTCGACCGTGTCGTGCGAGAGGGCTACAACGCCTACGATTTCAAACGCGTCCACGCGCGGTTGTTCAACTTCTGCATTGTCGATCTATCCGCGTTCTATCTCGACATTCGCAAGGACGCGCTTTACTGCGATGCGCCGGACAGCCTCGTTCGGCGCTCCAGCCGCACCGTGCTCGACCACGTGTTCCGCTGCCTGACGGCGTGGCTTGCGCCGATGTTGTGCTTCACCATGGAAGAGGTGTGGCTGACGCGGTATCCCGACGATAAGGACTCAATCCATTTTCACGCGTTTCCAGACGTTCCTGGAGACTGGGCCAATGCCAATCTGGGAGCCAAATGGGCACAGATCCGCACCCTGCGCCGGGTCGTGACCGGTGCCCTGGAAGTGGAACGCCGGGAAAAGCGCATCGGCTCCAGCCTCGAATCGGCGCCGCGTGTCTATGTCGGCGACAAAACCTACGCCGACGCGCTCAACGGGCTCGATCTTGCGGAAATCGCGATCACCAGCCAGGCTGAACTCGTCGTCGGCGAGGCACCTGCCGGCGCGTTCAGGCTCGAGGATGTGGAAAACATTGCCGTTGTGCCCGAACCGGCGCACGGCAAACGTTGTGCGCGTTCGTGGAAGATTCTTCCCGATGTCGGATCGGATGCGGACTACCCGGAACTGAGTGCGCGCGATGCCGCGGCAGTGCGCGCCTTTGACACGGCCCGCGCGTAGCGGTTGGCCGGCCCCGGAGGTATCGTGACCCGACGCACCTCTCGTATCGCACTGTCAGGGGCGATTGTCGCCGTTGCGATCTGTGCTATCGATCAGTTCTCCAAGTGGTGGCTGCTGGAGGTGTTCGACATTGCCTCGCGCCACCGCGTGACCGTGACACCGTTCTTCGATCTGGTTCTGGTCTGGAATCGCGGTATCAGTTACGGGCTCCTGCCGCAGGAAGGCGATGTTGGGCGTTTCGCGCTGATTGCAGTGATTTGCGCCGGCATTGCCGCCTTGTGCGTCTGGCTGGTGCGTTGCGGCAGCTGGCGGGTTGCCGTGGCGCTCGGCGCGGTGATAGGCGGTGGCGTCGGCAACGTCATTGACCGCATTGTACACGGTGCGGTTGCCGATTTTTTCAGATTCCACGCCTACGGCTATGAGTGGTATGTCTTTAACCTTGCCGACGTGGCGGTAGTTGCGGGAGTTGCTATACTCCTGTATGACATTCTAGTGGATTTCAACCGTACCCGTGAGGGTGGCAAAAAGGCCGGATAGCCTTGCTTTTGCCTCATTCAAATGGGAAAAAACGATAGGTCCGCAAGGGACACTTACCTGAGAAAAACAATCTTATGGGTTGTGGTCCATGTGTGTAAGAACGGGGCAGGGAGCCTGGACAGTTGACGCCTAGCATAAGCAAAATCGCAGTTGTCGCACTGTTTGCAGCGGTCGTGAGCGGTTGTTCTGGCTTGCCGGATGTGGAAGATGTCGTGGATTTTTCCACACCTGCGGCACCCGACGAACGTGAAGTGCGGGTTCATCAGGTTCTCACCATGCCGCCGGACTACCAGTTGCGTGCGCCACAGCAGGGCGGTCCCGCATCTGGCCAGGCCAATCCTTACGCTCTGCCGACGCTGCAGCAGGGCGGAGCTTTGCCGCAGAATCAGCTGGCGACAGCTCCCGGCACACCGGCACCTTTGCCGGCGCCCGGTACACAGCCTGTGGCAACTGCTCCCGTAGTCGGGCCGGCACAGGTCGCGTCCGCGCCGGGGCCGGCGACGATTGCACCTGGTACACAGCCTGCGCAAGGCCAGCAGCCCGCCCAACAGCCCGGTGGCGTCAATCCTTATCATCCCGATGGTACGCCGAAGACGGCCAACGAGATGAACGAGGAAATGCGTCAGCGCCGCATAGATGAAGAGCGCCGCAGCAATCCCGGATATGGCACGATCTGGAATATCGGTTCGCTTTGGGAATAGACGCGCGCGCCGGGTCCAACGGCAATTTCACAGGGGTGAACACAGTCCGTCACGCGGATTTGAGCCGCAAATGGCTTGACCGCGGCACCGACGGACTGCTTTCCATAAGGGAACCGACAAACGACGCCGGTGGCGACATGGATGCGCCGGCGGCGGCTCAATGGTGTTCAAACGTACGGGATGCAATGATATGAAGCTCTGGTCTGCGATGTCTGCGGGGGCCGTGGCCCGCTCCGCAGCGTTTTTTGTGATTGCCCTGGCACTGTCCGGTAGTTTGGCGATCGTGCCCGCGTCGGCCCGCAAGCTGGTTGAAGGCGTCGGAACCTTCGAGCTTGAAAACGGCATGCAGGCGGTTGTGATCCCCGATCACCGCGCACCCGTGGTGACGCACATGGTGTGGTACCGGGTCGGCTCGGCGGATGAACTGCCCGGCGAATCGGGCATTGCGCATTTCCTCGAACATCTCCTGTTCCAGGGCACCGAGACCATTCCGCCCGGCGAGTTTTCCAAAATCATCGCGCGCAATGGCGGCCAGGACAATGCGTTCACGTCTTATGACTACACCGGCTATTATCAGCGCGTCGCACGTGACCGCCTCGACCTTGTCATGGGGCTTGAGGCCGACCGCATGATCAACATCGTACTGCGCGATGAAGAAGTCCTACCCGAGCGCGACGTTGTCATCGAGGAGCGCCGCTCGCGGACCGATAACAACCCCGGCCGCCGGCTCGGCGAGCAGATGGACGCGGTGTTCTATCTCTCCCATCCCTACGGCACGCCGATCATCGGCTGGAAACACGAGATCGAGGAACTCAACACTGAGCAGGCCGCGGCGTTCTACGAAAAATTCTATGCCCCCAACAATGCCATCCTCATCGTCGCCGGCGATGTGACGGTGGACGAAGTCCGGGCTTTGGCTGAAAAGCACTACGGGCCCATTGCCTACAACCCCGATATCCGCCAACGCCGGCGTTCGCAGGAGCCGCCGCATCAGGCGGCCCGCCGCGTCACTCTGCGCGATGCGCGCGTTACCACTTCGCAGTTCCGCCGCCAGTATCTGACGCCGAGCTACCGTACCGCGGAACCGGGCGAGGGCCCGGCACTGGAAGTGCTCGGCCAGCTCTTCGGTGGTGGGTCGACCAGCCGCCTCTATCGCGAACTCATCATCAAGCGCCGCCTTGCGGTGAGCGCCGGTGCCTGGTTCTACGGCGACTCTCTGGACAGCGGGTCGGTCGGCCTCTACGGCGCTCCGGCACCGGGCACAAACGTCGAGGAGCTCGAGGCGGCGTTCGACGAAATGATCGCCGACCTGCTCGAAAACGGCGTCTCGGCAGAAGAGGTCGAGCACGCCAAGAACATTCTCATAGCCGACACGATCTACGCCATCGACAGCCAGTCGCGTCTGGCGCGCATATTCGGCGTTGCACTGACCAGCGGCCAAAGTGTCGAAGATGTGCAGGAATGGCCGAACCGCGTCGAGGCCGTCACCGCCGCTGAGGTGGAAGCCGTCGCGGGCAAGTATCTGCGCATAGAGGCAAGCGTTACCGGTCTCCTTTTGAAGAGTGAAGAGGCCTCACAGTGAGCCGCACGATCCAGGACAAACCGGAGACCACCTCAATGTCGGATGCATTCACAAAGTTACTTGCTCGCGGTCTGGCGGCACTGGTTTTGACGGTCGGGCTTATCCAGGCTGCCGCGGCGTTTGAAATCCAGGAAATCACCACTGAGCGCGGTATCACCGTCTGGCTTGTCGAGGAGCACACCATCCCGCTGATCGCCATGCGGTTTGCCTTTAGCGGCGGCGCCGCGAACGATGCGGTCGACCGGCAGGGGCTGGCGACGGTGCTGTCGGCCATGCTCGATGAGGGCGCCGGCGATCTCGATTCACAGGCCTTTCAGACGGCGATTGCCGCCTCCGCCGTCAAGCTTTCTTTCGACACGGGCCGCGATAATTTCTTCGGCACTTTCCAGACCCTGAGCCGCAACCGCGATGGCGCATTTGAACTGCTGCGCCTCGCCATTAACGAGCCGCGCTTTGACGCAGAGCCCCTGTCGCGCATGCAGGCGCAGTTAGGCGAGGTCTTGCGGCGCAAACAGTTCGAACCGGAATCCGTGGCAATTCGCAACTGGATGGAAACCGCTTTCGGCGATCACCCCTATGCCCGCGATCCCGATGGCACGGTCGAGGGTGTCGGCGCGGTAACGCCGGACGACCTGCGGGACCTGAGAGCGCGCCTGTTTGCGCGCTCGGGTTTGACCATTTCAGTTGTCGGTGACATAGACGCGCCGACGATTTCCGCTCTGGTCGACACCGTTTTCGGATCCTTGCCCGAGGCAAGCGGCATGGCGGAAATCTCCAGCGCCGACGTCGAAGCAGGACCCGTCCGCAACCTCATCGACATGGATATCCCGCAAACGGTCATCCAGTTCGGTCATTCAGGCATCCTGCGCGACGACCCCGATTTCATCCCCGCCTATGTCATGAACTACGTCCTCGGTGGCGGCGGTCTGACATCCCGTCTGACGGAAGAAATCCGCGAGAAGCGGGGGCTCACCTATTCGGTCTATTCCTACCTGTCGCCCATGGATGAAGCCGGCCTGGTGCTCGGCTCCGTTGCAACGCAGAACGCACGTGCCAGCGAAGCGCTTCGGCTTGTCGAGCAAGAAATCGCGCGCATGGCGGAGGGCGGCCCGAGCGAGGAAGAGCTGAGCGAAGCAAAGACCTATCTCACCGGCTCCTATGCCCTGCGCTTCGATACCGGCTCCAAGATTGCCGGCCAGTTGCTTGGCATCCAGCTCGAGAATCTCGGCATCGACTATGTGGAGAAACGCAATTCGCTGATTGAGGCGGTCACACTCGAAGATGTCAGGCGCATTGCCCGCGATCTTCTCAAGCCCGACAATCTCATTGTGACACTTGTCGGCCGCCCGGTTGGCATTGAGCCGGCAAGCGCGGCGCAGTAATTCGCGCCGGCTTTTCGCCGCCGCCTTTTTTGTGACGCGCGCTTGAGAATCCGAATAGGTTGAAGGTGTATTCGGGAGCATACGTCGCAATGCCCTATTTGCAGGACATATCAGGTTGCCTTTCCGGTCGTGCCGGCGCGGATGGGCTTGCCTCCGGTACGCTCGAGACCGTACTCGACGAGGCCGCGCAGGCGCTTGAGACGGTGCGCGAATGGCACCGTAGCGGCAAGCTGCCGCTGCTGGCGCTGCCGGCAAAAACCGACGATCTTGAAGACTGCCGCCGCGCCGTCCGCGCCCTGCTGCGCGGCGCCAGCGATGTTGTGATCTTCGGTACGGGTGGCTCGAGCCTTGGTGCGCAGGCGCTTGCCCAACTGGCCGGATGGCGGGTCGCCGGCCGCGGTTGGCATGATCCCGAGAGCCCCGCGCCAGTCGTCCATTTCGCCGACAATCTCGACCCGGCGACCATGGAGCGGGTGTTGCACGGCCTCGATCTCAAGACGACTCGATTTCTTGTGATTTCGAAGTCAGGCAACACGCCGGAAACGGTCATTCAGATGTTGGCCGCGCTCGACGCGTTGAAACACGCAGAACTCGGCTGGAACATCGAGCATCACTTTCTCGCGCTCACCGAGCCCGGATCGATGGACACCAACGCCGTTCGGCGCTTGTGCGGGTTGCATGATATCCCGGTGCTCGACCACGATCCGGACGTTGGCGGCCGCTATTCCGTTTTGTCGAATGTGGGTGTGCTGCCGGCGCTGATGTTCGGGCTCGACCCTGAAGCGTTGCGCGCCGGCGCCGCTGAACCACTACAGTCCGTGCTCGACGGCAGGCCGCCCGGAGAGTGTGCCCCGGCACTTGGCGCGGCACTGCAGGTCGCCTTCGCCCGTTCCGGCGCCCGCACTACGAGCGTGCTCATGCCCTACAGCGATCGGCTCAGGCTTCTCGCCAACTGGTTCGTACAATTGTGGGCTGAAAGTCTCGGCAAGAACGGCCTCGGCACGACACCGATTGCCGCCGCCGGCCCCCTCGACCAGCACAGCCAGATGCAGTTGTTTCTCGATGGTCCGAACGACAAGCTGTTTACCGTGCTGACGTTGGAGCAGGCCAATATCGGGCCGCGAATCGACGATGCATACGCGGTTGACCCTCTGGTTGGCTATCTTGCCGGCAAGAGCATCGGCGCCCTCGTCGATTGCGAACAGCGAGCCGCGATTGAGACGCTTATCCGGCGCGGCCGCCCGACCCGGGTTTTCCACATCGAAACGCTCGATGAGCGCGCCATGGGCGCGCTGCTCATGCATTTCATGCTAGAAACAATCATTGCGGGACAGCTGCTCGGTGTTGATCCGTTCGATCAGCCAGCGGTTGAGGAAAGCAAGGTGCTGACCCGCGAATACCTGTCGCAGATGTAGGCCCATTGACACCATGCGCATCCGGCGCCTGCCTGAAAATCTCATCAACCGTATTGCCGCCGGCGAAGTCGTCGAGCGGCCGTCGAGCGTCGTCAAGGAACTCGTTGAAAATGCGATCGATGCCGGCGCGCACGACATTGAGATCGTCGTCGAAAGTGGCGGCCGGGTGATGGTACGCGTCAGTGACGACGGTTGCGGCATGAGCGCCGACGAGCTGGAAGTGGCGGTTGAGCGGCACGCAACGTCAAAACTCTCGGACGAAGCGCTCATGGACATCCGCACCCTCGGCTTTCGCGGCGAGGCGCTGCCGTCCATCGGCGCGGTATCCCGGCTGACGGTGGCGTCGCGGCCTGAAGGTGCCGAGACGGGATTTGAAATACGTGTCGAGGGCGGCGACGTAACGCGCCCGAAGCCCTGCGCGATGGCGCGGGGCACCCGGGTAGAGGTTCGCGATCTCTTCTATGCGACGCCCGCCCGGCTCAAGTTTCTGAAATCGGAACGCTCCGAGACCATGGCCGCGCAGGACACCGTGAAACGGCTAGCCATGGCGCATGCTGATGTCCGCATCGCGTTCTCGTCGGGCTCTGCCCGCGGCCTCGATTATGCGGCCAATCCGCAAACCGTCGAAGGCCGCCGCGCGCGGCTCGCCGATGTCATGGGGCGTGAGTTTGCCGAAAACGCACTTGAGATCGACGCCGAACGCGATGGCGTGCGGCTGTCGGGATTTGCCGCGCTGCCGACGCTGAACCGTGTCAATTCGCAGATGCAGTTCCTGTTCGTCAACGGCAGGCCGGTGCGCGACAAGCTGCTCTATGGCGCGGTGCGCGGTGCGTACATGGACTTCCTGGCGCGCGACCGGCATGCGCTTGTCGCGCTGTTCATCCAGATCGATCCGCAACAGGTCGACGTCAATGTGCATCCAACCAAGGCCGAGGTGCGCTTCCGCGACCCGGGCCTCATACGCGGGCTCATTGTCGGCGCCCTCAAGCGCACCCTTGAAGGCGCTGGCCATCGCGCCTCGACCACCGTTTCCGATGCCGCCCTTGACGCCCTGCGGCCGACAATATCGGGATCGCGGGCATGGATGCATGGATCGGGCACGCGCGGCGCCTATGACAAGCCGCGCTACGGCTCGACGGGCTTTGCGGAAACCGCCGCCATGTTCAATGCGCCGCTGCCTGAGAATTCCGGTCAAGGGTTGCAGGCGCCGGGCTTTGCCGAACTCGGCGGCGAAAGCGCCGATGCGTCCGCGGCCCTGGAAGAGGCGCCCGAAGAACTGACGATCCGCCCGCTCGGTGCCGCGCGCGCCCAGTTGCATGAGAATTACATCGTCGCCCAGACGGTCGATGGCGTTGTCATTGTCGATCAGCACGCAGCCCATGAACGCCTCGTCTATGAGGGGCTCAAGCAGCAGCTCGACGAGGCCGGTATTGCGCGCCAGCCGCTGCTCGTTCCCGAGATCGTCGAGCTCGAGGGTGACGATGCCGCGCGCCTCCTCGACCACGCGCATGAACTGGCGAAATCCGGCCTCATGCTCGACAGTTTCGGCGAGGGTGCCGTTGCGGTGCGCGAAGTGCCCGCGCTGATCGCCGGCGGCGACATCGCCGGTCTGGTGCGCGACCTTGCCGCCGAAGTGACGGAGATGGAACAGGCGCTCGGGCTGAAAGAGCGCCTCGACCATGTTCTGGCAACCGTTGCCTGCCACGGTTCGGTGCGCTCGGGCCGCCGCCTCAAGCCTGACGAGATGAATGCCCTTCTGCGCCAGATGGAAGAAACGCCGCATTCGGGCCAGTGCAACCACGGCCGCCCAACCTATGTCGAGCTCAAGCTCAACGATATCGAGAAGTTGTTCGGGCGTCGTTGATTCAACTATGCTTGTCTTTTCGTTTTCTGCACGGATCAGGCGAATCACCCCTGTCTTTTCCCTGAAGCCTGAACGGATGCTCGGGCCTGAACGCCCGAATGATACCAAGGGCGGCAATTATTGACCCGTTTCACCGGGATGATTTTACCCTCCGGCAAGGCGCGTACTGCGCCGCGGTACAGGTACCGTAAGCAGTACGCAACGCTGCGGGAGGGCAAAAGCACCCGGCCTGCGGTGGGCCATT
>JAJFHE010000061.1 GCA_021775755.1 Hyphomicrobiales bacterium
CTTCCTTGTTCGCCTCGTTGCGGGCGGTGTTGTCGGTGTTGCGTGCCGCCTTGTGCTCCACCCCGGCGACGAGCACGCCGTCGTTGTGGCGCGCCACAACGGGGATGCGATCAAGGCCCGACTGATCGAAGGCGCGCATGGCGGCTTCAAGCGTGTCGTCGGGGGTGAGTTTGGGCGTGTCGTCCTCGAGCGCCTCGAACACCTCGTTGTCGTCCATCGTCGCCTCCGCCATGAAATGGCTGACGCGCACCTCGCGCATGATAGCGGCCTGGGGCCCGCCGGTGAGGAACAGGCCGCGCATGGAAAGCTGCCAGTGAAACAGGCTCTGGCCGTGCACCGCCTGCATCAGGCCCGACGACATGGAGATGGCGAGCAGCAGCGCAATCACCACCTCGTATCCGCCGGTCAGCTCAAACACGATCAGCGCGGTGGAGATCGGCGCGCCGAGCACGGCGGCCGATACCGCGCCCATGCCGACAATCGCGTACAGGCCGGGGCCCGAGGCCTGATCGGGGAAGATCGCCGCGGCGATGATGCCGAAGGCGCCGCCCGTCATGGCGCCGAGATAGAGGGCCGGCGAGAACACGCCGCCGCCAAAGCGGCTTGCCAGCGTGATCGCGGTGGCGGCGGATTTGGCGATGAGCAGCACAAACAGCATGGTAAGCGAAAGCTTCTGATTGAGCGCCATGTTGGTGGCTTCGTAGCCGACGCCCAGAATTTCCGGCAGGAACACGCCCATGATGCCGATGATGAAGCCGCCGATCACCGGCCTCAACCACAGCGGACAGGTGACGTGGCGCGCGGCCCAGTCTGCGCCCATGACCGAGAACTGGAAACACACCGCGACCAGACCGCAGGTCAGCCCGAGCAGCACGAACGCGGGAAACTCCCAATAAGACGTGATGGCGTAGTCGGGGATGTCGAAAATCGGCGCATCGCCCAGATGAATGCGCGTGACAATGGTTGCGGCGACGGAGGAAATGACGATCGGGATGAAGGCGCGCAGCGCGTAGTGACCGAGGATGACTTCCAGGGCGAACAGCACGCCGGCAATCGGTGCGTTGAACGAGGCGGAGACGGCGGCGGCGGCGCCACAGCCCAGAAGCGCACGATGCGCGGCCGGTGAAATCTCAAAGCGGTAGCCGAGCCACGAAGCGAGCGTGGCGCCGAGGTGAACGGCGGGGCCTTCGCGTCCGGCGCTTGCGCCGCAGCCGAGCGACACGGCGGAGACGAGGGCGCTGCCAAGCCCTTGCGGAGTGTCGATACGCGCCCCGCCGACCGCGCGCGCCTCGATCACGTCGGCAACGCCGTCGGCGCGGCGCTTGGGCAGGGCATAGGTGAGAAACAGCCCGACAAGCAGTCCGCCGCCGGTCAGTGCGAGCATGATCAGCCACCAGGGTTTGCGCGCCGCAAGCGTTGCGACGACTTCCTCGGCCGGATTGTCGAGCCAGAGGTTCTGAACCGCACCGATGACTTCCAGAAAGATCAGCACCGCATAGGCGACGACGACACCGATGATGGCGGCCAGCACCCAGATCAAAGGCTGGCGTTCCTGCACCAGCGCGCGGAAATTGGGCGCGATACGGTTGCCGAGATACGGCAGTAGCGTGGCGATGATCTGCGACATGGCCGGCAAACTTGCGTTACGGCTGTTCAGCCCAAAACCCCTTGTGACCGCCATACTAGCGCGAAAGCCGTGAGTCGAGGTTGCGGGTTGCGGGCTTGGTAAATTCTGCGTGGGGCGGGGGGACGCGGTCAGCCGCCATTTGGACATCCGATTTGTAATTTTACCGTGTGTTTGGCTCGTGTTACGCTTATAGCGCGATGACGGGAGGCAGATGAATGCGCAGGTTGTTCTTTATGCTCGTGCTGATACTCGCTGTGGTGGTGTCCGCGGCATGGAACGGCGAGGCGAGGGCGGACGCGCAGATTGAAGCGATCCAGCAGAGCCTAAGCGACCTTGGCTATGACCCTGGCCCGGTGGACGGCGCTTGGGGCCAGCGGACGGAAGCGGCGGCACGGCGGTTCTTGAAGGACAGAAACCTGAATGCCGGGGCTGTGTTTTCGCCTGAGGGGCGGGATGGTGCCATGTTGCTCTGGCTCATGACCGGTCCTCTGGAAACCGGGCCGGCGCGCGCCCGGCTTACACCTCAGGCCGGGCATTCAGCGAAGGTGATGGATGTCGCATACTCACCAGATGGAAGGCATATTGTTACTGCTTCGATCGATCATTCGCTGAAGCTGTGGGAAAGAGAATCTGGCCATCTTGTTCGTACAATTCGAGGTCATACCAACAACGTTCTTGCGGTTGAATACTCACCCGATGGCACGTCAATCCTCTCGGGAGGCGTCGATGAAGTCGTTAGGTTATGGGATGCAAAGTCGGGCCGCCAGATTCGAGTTTTCTCGGAGAGTTCGCAGGCTGTTTATGATGTTGCCTATTCACCTGACGGCCACTCTATAGCTTCTTGTGGTGCCGATGGCATCTTAGAAATCTGGAAGTTGCGCGATGGCCAACTGCTGCACGGCGTTGTTGCTCATGCCGACTCTTGCTACTCGGTTTCCTTCTCACCGGATGGAACAAAGATCGTAACCGGCGGCATAGACGCAAGCATGAGGATTTGGAATGTTTCTTCTGGTGAGTTGATTGCCACTCTTCGCCGAGACTACCAATCGGTCCTGTCTGCTAAGTTTTCGTTTGATGGTTCGCGCATTGTTGCGGGCAAGTCAGACGGCACGATAGAAATTTGGAACGCGAGGCTTCCTAGTATTCTTCACGTCCTCAAAGGCCATATTGACGTGGCGTTTTCGGTCAGTTTCTCTCCTGATGATCGTTACATAGCTTCCGCTAGCTACGATAGTAAGAGGTGGACCCCATTCATGAGACAGCTTGGCGGCTTTGCTAAGGTGGATTGGGGTTTCGTCTATGCCGCCAGCTTCTCGTTGATTGATTGCATCATGTATGCCTCACCGGGTGTTGCGCCGTCGAGGGCGGAATGCGGCC
>JAJFHE010000062.1 GCA_021775755.1 Hyphomicrobiales bacterium
ATTGACCAAGGCGCGGACTTTGGAAAAACAACCCATCAGGAGCCCGAGCGGGATCGCCACGATGCAGGCGGCCAGGAAGCTCACGAAGATCCGCATCGCCGAGATCGCGACATCGCTGTGGAACTCTTTCTCGGTGAACAGCGATACCAGCGTCGCGATCACATGTTGCGGCGAGGGCAGAAAACGCTGGCTCTCCACGGCCGTCAGATAGTGACCAACAAGCCAGAGAAGGAAAAAACCGGCGGCGCCGATCGCTCCCAACAGCGCGGTTTGGGTCGCAGAGGTGGTGCTGAGGAGTTCCAGAAACGGTTTGCGCGCGGCGCGTGCCGGTGCAGCGCCATCTTCTTCGCTGCCTGTCGGTGCGGAATTCAATGCTGCCTCCCCAAACGCCGAATTCAGTGGCAAACGCACGTGTCATGCGAGTGTGAAGGAGTAAGCTAGGGTATGAACACTGTTGATGAAAACTAGGAAAGTTATTATCAGAAGCATCAAATGTGTTGATGTAAATTCAAATCAGAACGAACATTCCCGACGCGGCGGAAAATTACCCTCAAGGGTGAAAGTGTCTAATTATCAATGAGATATGTGAATTACCACGGAAGTTCAGCGCAACATGCGGACGCAAATCCGCAAATGTTTACTGCTGCTCCACAGGAACATGTCTCAGGACATAAGGCGGGTTGCCCGCCGTTGCGCTTTCGATTGTGAACACGGCCGATCCGGGTGTGAAGGCGACCGGAGCATCCGCGAAATTTATCTCATCGCGCGGCAGGTCGAGGAAATCGACGAAGCGCGATTTGATCGAGAATATCAGCACGGTGAGTTTATCCTGTGCGGCCAGATCGGCGCGCTGTTCTGCTGAGAGGTCCCAGCCGAACGGGCAGTCCAAATCACTGCCCTGCAGTTGCACGTCATTGATGATGCGCACGTGAGACCACACAAACGGAGTTACGTCCGCCAGAGAAAACGGCTTGTCCGGTGACTGGGCAGCCTCCCCGATGGCGGTCATCAGGTTTATCCGCGAAATCGCGTGTGACGTGCAGGTCTTGTAAGTGCGGTGATAATAGAGGCCGGTGACCGCAAGAGCCATGGCGATAGCGATATAGACGCCGGGTTTTGCCGGCAGTGAACCAATCGCTTCTCTGAGTGAGGAAGGTCTAAACGCCAAGTCCCGAACTCCACATTGAAGGTCCGGGGCCCGGCGAAGCGTAAACACCGCCGAGCCCCGGTTAAGATCATAGATCAGCAGTCAAGCGTTTGATCGCGTTCCCACTGGGTGAGATGGTGACAGAAGCTGTCCCATTCCTGCATTTTCAGTTTCACAAAGCTTTGGATGTTTTCACGGCCGAATGCTTCGTTCATCTCTTTGCTCTTGTCGAGCTTGCGCACCGCATCGAGCATGTTGAGAGGCAGCTTCTTGGCACCACGCGCCTTGTGGCCCTCGGTATACATGTTGATGTCGAGCCGCTTGCCCGGATCGCGCTTGTTGATGAGGCCGTCAAGCCCGCCCGCGAGCACGCCGGCTTGCAGGAGATAGGGGTTCGCCGCGCCGTCCATCAGGCGGAACTCGAAACGCCCGCCATCGGGGATGCGCACCATATGCGTGCGGTTGTTGCCGCCGTAGGTGACGGTGTTCGGTGCCCAGGTGGCACCCGATGAAGTGGCCGGCGCGTTGATGCGCTTGTAGCTGTTCACCGTCGGATTGAAAATCGCACACAGCGCCTCGGCCGAGTGCATCATGCCGCCAAGGAAGTTGTAGGAAAGCGGTGACATGCCCAATTCGTCCTTGCCGTCGAACAGGCATTTCTTGCCCGTCTTGTCCCACAGCGAGGCGTGGCAATGGCAGCCATTGCCGGTCAGGTGAAGGAACGGTTTGGGCATGAACGTTGCGCGCAGGCCGTGGTTCTCCGCGATCTGGCGGGTCATGAGCTTGAAGAACGTGTGACGGTCCGCCGTCTCAAGACAGGGGCCATAGTCCCAGTTCATTTCAAACTGGCCGTTGCCGTCTTCGTGGTCGTTCTGATAGGGCCCCCAGCCCAGATCCAGCATGGCATCGCAGATCTCTGAGATGACATCGTAACGGCGCATCAGGGCCGGCTGGTCGTAGCACGGCTTTTCCTGGGTGTCGCGCGTGTCGGATAGACCGCTTCCGTCTTCGTTTACGAGGTGAAATTCGCACTCAACGCCGGACTTCATCACATAGCCCAATTTGGCG
Organism: Hyphomicrobiales bacterium; assembly: GCA_021775755.1. Taxonomy (GTDB): domain Bacteria; phylum Pseudomonadota; class Alphaproteobacteria; order Rhizobiales; family JAJFHB01; genus JAJFHE01. The sequence continues at coordinate 2,216 of JAJFHE010000062.1, forward strand.
GCCCGTTCGATCTGCCGCTTGAGCATAATGCGCGGGCTTGCCTCGACGGGTTTGCCGCCCATCCAAAGATCGGAGGCAAGCCAGCCGACTTCCCGCTTCCAGGGAAGCTGAATGAGGCTGTCGGGATCGGGAATTGCGAGAAGATCGGGGTCCGCCGGCGACATATCGAGCCAGGCTGCAAATCCGGCAAATCCGGCGCCGTTTTTCTGCATTCCCTTGATCGCGGCCGCGGGCACAAGTTTTGAGCGCGCCACGCCGAACATGTCGGAAAAACTGATAAGAAAATATTTGATCTTTTTTTCTTTCGCCACCTTGGCGAGATCAACGGCCATAGTCCAACCCTCCTGAGTTCTGGTCTCTTTGAAATTCTAGTTGTTGGGTGTTTCCCCTAAACAGCGCCTGGTGCGACAATCTGGAGCCCGTTTGATCCATCAAAGTGACTCCGAATTCATCAAATGGACTCTAGTGTTTACCCACGAGTGGGATGGCAGTCGCATCTGCCGTGGCAATGGTTATTGCCCGCATATCTTCCGGTTCTAGGTTCATCAGGTTCGTCTTGCCGGTGCAGCGCGCCATCATGGAGGCCTCGCCGGCATGTGCCTTGAGAATGTTTTCAACCGCGCCGGCACGGTCTTCGTCCGATCGGTCCGCTGCGAATGCGATACCATGGTCGTGCGTAATCTGGCCGCCGATCGAAAGCGCCACGGGGATGCCATAGGCAATCGCCTTGGCGCCGAGACCGATAAGCTTCGCCGCATCCGTTCCCGACCGCGCCCCGCCATACCAGATAAGATCGATATGCTCTTCCCGCTTCATCTCGCGCAATGTGTGGATTGCATTGCGGATGATGGAAAGATCCGGCGCGCCGGCAAGTTCCGCCCAATCTTCGCGTCCAAGACCGCCCGTACCGTCGAGCAGAAGAAAGTCGCACCCGTCATCAAGTGCCTGTTTCACGGCGTCGGCAACGTCCTGCGCACGCGATACCGCAATGCCCAGAAGCTGGTCTTCGGAAGTCCGCTCTGCCGCTCGTCCGCTTTCGCTGCCGAAGCCGTGGATGATTCCGCGCGCCTTCGCGTCGCCCGCGGTACTGCCATCGAGCATCTGCAGCCAGTCAACGCCGTCGCCTGGGTTGCGGCCGCCGATATAACCGCATTGGGCCGCCTTCAGGCCGCTGCAAAGTCCGTTCCAGACCTGATCCGGTACGCCATCGAAGCCGGCCACGAAAAATGGCTGCGCAATATCCATCTTGCCCGCGATGTCGGTGCTGACCTTGCACGCTTCGCGATAGGGATCGATGACCAGCCTGGACAGGTTCGCCGGCAGGAAGCACAGGTCGTCAAGCGTTCCGCTGCGGCCTTCGGGAAAGGGATTGTCGCGCGGCGCCAGGCGCTTTTCCAGCATCGCCCGGTTCTTGTTGACATCAAGCGGATTTGTGCGGGCCATCGAAAAGATGTCCTCGCGATGCAGCACTGAGTAGTCGGCCGACCCCGTCTCCGCATCGCAGCGGTAGCATCGTGCAGCTTCCGCTTTCGCGGTCTCCAGATCATAGCCGGATTCGATTTCAGGGAACTCGGCGGGGTTCTCGCCGACGCCGTGAAATTCCTGGTCCTGGCGCGGGAACCGCTCCCACATGATGTCCTGCGCCAGGGGCACGCGCCGGGTGCGGTAAGGCGTGCGGTAGGGCAGGGGCGCCTCAATCCCGGCCAGCGCCTGCTTCACATAATAGGCGGCGCGCTGTCCGTGGTTCATGGCCATGACAATGGTCGACCCGCCAAACGCGCCATCTCCGGCTGCGAACACCTTCGGATCGGACGTCTGCATGCTCTCCCAGGAAGTGTCGACACGGTCCGACCCCATGAGGCCATGGTCGGCAAGGTGCGTCGATGCCGCGGTCTGACCGACGGCGGCGATGACCATGCCGCACTCGATGTCGTGCTCCGATCCCTCCAAAACGACGGGCCGGCGGCGGCCGTCCCCGTCGGGCTCACCGGCCTCGGTCTTCACGCACTGAAGCGCCAGACCGTTACCGTGGACTTCGACCGAAACCTGCTGGGTGTTGTACGCAAACTCGATTTCTTCCTTGATCGCCCCAACGAGTTCGTCCTCGCGGGCGGGAATTTCGTCGGGACCGCGGCGGTAGACGACGATGACCTTTTCACAGCCCGGCATGCGCAGCGCCGAGCGGCAGGCGTCCATGGCGACATCGCCGCCGCCTATGACGACGACCGTTTCCGGCAGTTCCGGCCGCTCGCCCGCATTGATGCGGCGAAGGAATGAGACACCGTCGACTACCCTGTCGTCGTCCTCGCCATCGATCCCCATGGGCTTGCCCCACCACGCGCCGATTGTCAGCAGCACGGCATCGTGGCGTTCTTTGAGTTCGTCGAGAGTCACGCCATCGCCAAGCCCGCAGTTCAGGTGAACTTTGATGCCGGGGCATTTGGCGAACAGCCGGTTCATGTCTTCTTCGATGACACTTGCCGGGCAGCGGAACCCGGGTATGCCCCAGACCATCATGCCGCCCGGGCGGTCCGACATTTCGTAGACGTGCACTTCAAACCCTGCGACCGCGAGGTCATGAGCCGCGGTAAGCCCGGCAGGCCCCGCACCGACAATACCGACGGTCTGTTTCTGGGTCACCGGGACGGCGGGTGGCACGTAGTCCTTACCGAGCTGATCCATGACCGTGCGCTTCAGGTTGCGGATCGCAAGCGCCCCGTCCGATTGGGTGCGCCGGCACGCCGGTTCGCAGGGCGCATCGCAGACGCGCCCGCAGATTGAGCTGAAAGGGTTCGTGGCGGTAATCGCTTCGAACGCTTCTTCCCATTTTTCTTCCCAGATGAACCCGATATAAGACGGCGCGTCCGTGCCGACCGGGCATGCCACCTGGCAAGGGGCGGGCACATAGTGCCGCTCACGCGCATGGTCTTCATAATCCGGAGGTGTGTCGGGAATGTCGATCCGGTTCAGGGTATAGACTTCACTCATTGTGCACCGCGCCGTCAGCTTGCCTTGATCGCGAACGCTTCAGTCTCGTCGCGATGTTCTGGTTCATAGGGAAGACCGGTAATGGCGGCAGCTTCCGGTGTCAGCGCAACGAGGTCGTCGCGGCTGAGCTGGCGCACATCGGTGTAACCGAGGCCCTGCGTGATGGCCGCCATCTGCCAGCGCACGGACTCAAAGAAACGATGAATGTTCTGCGATTCAAGATCCGGTTTATAGCGCGCCTCATGCTCCGGGTCTTGCGTTGCGATGCCGGTCACGCACTGGCCGATGTGGCATTGCATGCACGCGATACAGCCGCCCGCAACGATCGCCGCGGTGCCGAAGGCAACGGCATCGGCGCCGAGGCACAGCGATTTCACCGCATCGATCCCATCCCGAAATCCGCCCATCAGAACGATCTGGATCTTGTCGCGCGCCTCGATTTCTTCCAGTGCGTCGATCGCCTCGATGATCGCAGCAAGCGTCGGGATTCCGACATACTCAAGCACTTCCGCCGAACCCGCACCGGTCGATCCCTGCATGCCGTCGAGCTCGACGAAATCGAACTCGTCCTTGGTGGCGATCTTGATATCGTCGCGTACTCGGCCCGCCCCGAGTTTTACGCTGACCGGGAGTTTGTATCCGGTCGCCTCGCGGAACTCCTGCACCTTGATGACGAGATCGTCGGCGCCGAGAATGTCTGGATGGCGCGACGGCGAACGCAGATCGATACCGGCCGGTATGCCGCGGATGGCGGCAAGCTCGGGCGTCACTTTCTTGGCCATCAACTGGCCGCCGAGACCGGGTTTCGCGCCCTGCGATATATAAATCTCAAGCCCGTCGGCGCGCTTCATGTCGTGAATGTTCCAGCCGAGACGCCCGCCTAGGCATTGGAAGATCAGCTGTTCGGCGGCATCGCGCTGGGCATTCGACATGCCGCCTTCGCCGGTGTTTTCCGCGATGCCCGACAGTGTCGAAGCCAGCCCGATGGCGCGTTTGGTCGAGGCTGAAAGCGCCCCGTAGCTCATCGGCGCGACCATCACCGGCATTGAAAGTTTGAGCGGGTTGGCGCCGTTGATGCCACCGATCTCGGTCTCCATCTCGACCTGCTTTGCTATGTCGGCGTCGGCCAGGTCAGGTCTGATTGTCTTGCGGAACGCAAGGTCCGTCATATGCGGCAGGACACGCGCCCCGCCGTAGCCGCGAATGCGATACCGGCCGATCTGCGATTTGATATAGACGTCTTCCTGAACCTTCGAGTTCCAGTAGTCGGTCTTGCCGGAAAAACTGAAGAACGGGATCGACCGCACCTGCGGCTCCGCCGATCCGTAGCGCAGTTTCTGACCGGCGTTCTGGACCTTTTGGAACGTTCCCCTGAAGGGAATTTTGTGGGTGTCGAGGAAGGTGCGAATATCATCAAGCTCATCCGCCGGCAGATCGGTAAGTTCGGCATCCGAGCCAAGCGACTGCACGTTGCCCGCCACGTAGATGTCGCCGGCCGACATGTCTTCGCCGATACGTTCGCCGGAATCTCCCAGGATTATGATGCGTCCGCCATACATCATGTAGCCGGCCATGAAATTGGCATTGCCACAGCACAACAGCGTTCCCGCCTTCATCACCTGTCCGGCGCGCGATCCCATGTTGCCCTTGATCACGACCTCCGCACCGCGGATCGCGACACCGGCAATGGCGCCCGCGTTGCCGCCGACGACGACCGTGCCGTTATAGATGTTGTCGGCAAGACCCCAGCCAGCATTGTTCTCAACCTCAAACCGTGCGCCATCCGTAAGGCCGGCGCAGAAATAGCCCGCCGAGCCATGCACGCGAACGGTGATCGGGCTTGTCAGGCCGACGCCGATATGGTGGCGCGCGTCCGGATTGAGAACGTCGACGTTCTCACCGTCTTCGCCACATTTACGGATCAGTTCATTGGCTTCGCGAACTTCTATCCGCGAAAGATCTACCTGTGCCATGTACGGAATGTTCCCGGCGCCGGTTCCATCGTATTGAGCGCTTGCCCCGGGAACAGCTTGTTGAGTGATACTTCTTCAGACGCGATTGCGATCATGTCGTCGGTTTCGTACATGACCATCGGCTTGACCGCGAGGCGGTCCTTGGCATAGCCGATTTCTTCCTTGGTGGAGACGAGGAAGGAAAACGTGCCGTCGAGATCGTCAATTGATGTTTTCAGGGCTTCTTCAAGCTTTACGCCCTGCTGCAGCTTGTCCGCAAGATAGACCGCTATGAGCTCTGAATCATTATCGGTATTGAATTCGAATCCGCGCTGCTGGAGCCGCCGCCGCATTTTCCAGTAGTTCGTAATCTGTCCGTTATGGACGATCGCGATATCGGCAAATCCGGTCGCCCAGAACGGGTGGGCGGCTTCGGGTTTGACATCGGACTCCGTTGCCAGCCGAACGTGGCCGAGGCCGTGTGTGCCGGAGAAATTATGCACGTGATAGGTCGCATCGACATCGTGCGCGCCACCGATGTCCTTGACGATTTCCAGGCTTGAACCGATCGAGATCACCTTCGCCGCGTGTTCCAGATCGTAGGAAAGTTTCTGCAGATTGCCAGAGAACTCGACCACGGCCCGGTAGTTGTTGCCGATGATTTCGTCTTCTTCGATTGTTGCCGAATGATCCGAAAGAATCTGCTTGATGCGTGCGACCGCCTTTTCCGCTTCGCTGCCTGAGCCGACGAAAAACCGGAGCTTGAGATGCCCCGGCTGCATGTCGCCGTAGAGTGCAAAGCCGGTTGAGTCGGGGCCGCGATGCTGACAGCCGTCAAGCATATCGATCAATGCCTGCCCGGTGCTTGTGTTCCGGCCATCGCCGGTTTCCTTGTACATGATGCCTGCAATGCCGCACATGGCGCGAAGCCTCCTGTCGATCACGATATCGGCGTCATCTATGCCACAAAACCGGGAGAAGAGTCGAACTGAAATTTGCAATACAGGAAAAAAACGTGATTGTCATGAAAGATTTATCAGCCCACGATCTAGTTACCTGTCCGGCGCGGCTTCGTCCAGCAAATCAGCAAGTTTCCGGCCTGCCGCTTTGAGGCTCGCCGGCTCGAAAGCGGCAAAACCGAGAAGCAGCCCCTGGCGCGCTCCTGGTCCGCGGTAATGGGTCGACAGCGGCGTTAGCGTCATGTTTCGCGCGGTTCCGCGCGCCGCGAGAGAAACGTCGTCGGTCTGTCGCGCCACAGCGTCATTCAGGAAGGCCGTCATATGCATGCCGGCATCGCTGTGCGGCGCATTCAGGTAGGCTCCCAGATCGATTGCGACAATCTCCTGAAGGCATCGGCATCGTTCCGCATAGACACGACGCATACGCCGCACATGCTGAGCCAACTGGCCCGACGCAATAAACTCTGCCAGGGCCCCTTGCGGCACGAGCGAGGCTTGCGGTGGATGTTCGTGGATATGTCGGCGCACACGTCCGATCAGTGCGGTTGGCACAATGACGTAACCAAGCCGCAGCGACCTGAACATGATCTTGGAAAAACTGCCCAGATAAATGACACGGCCGTCGCCATCGAGGTTCATCAAGGGTTCCAGCGGTCGTCCCTTGTACCGGTACTCGCTGTCGTAGTCGTCCTCCACGACCCAGGCATCTGCCCGGTGCGCCCACGATAGAAGTTCAAGCCGGCGGCTGAGGCTCAAGGTCATTCCGAGCGGGTATTGCCGCGATGGCGTGATGAGAGCGGCACACGCTTTTTTTCCGGCGCCGCGCGCGTTCGCAAGCTGAAACCCGTCCTCGTCGACGCGAACCGCTTCGGTGCGCATGCCGGCAAGCTGCAGGGCTCGGTATGCCACCGGATAAGACGGGTCTTCCAGCAGCACCGTGTCGCCGGGCTGCAGAATTGCCCCGGCAACGATAGAGATCGATTCCGCCGCGCCCGTTGTGATGAAAATCTGTTCCGGTGAGCAGGTAATGCCGCGCACCGACTTGATGTGCCGGGCAATCGCGGAACGCAGTTCAGGGGCACCGGAAGCGACGGCTTGATGCAGCATGTCGGCGCTCGGGCTTCGCCACGACCTTGCCAGGCATCGGCTCCATTCGGCAAATGCAAAGGTGCCGGTGTCGGGCAGTCCGGGGTCGAAGGGCCGGGGCACATCGTCCGGGTCTGTTGTGGTTTCCTGATGGGGTTCGGGTTCAGGCTGAGTTGCCGGCGGGCTCGAGACTGTCAGCAGCGCATCCGGCAGCTCCGGAGCGACATATGCGCCTGAGCCTGGCTGACCTTCCAGGTAGCCTTCGCTGGCCAGTTGGTCATAGGCGGCAAGGGTTGTTGTGCGTGATACTTCAAGCTCCGCGGCGAGCGAGCGAGTTGATGGCAGTCTGGTTCCAGCTCCAAGCCTCCCGGCCAGAATAAACTCTCTCACCTGCTCGTAAATTTGCAGGTAAAGCGGCGTCCCGGCGCCGTGATCTAGCGCCAGGCTGTTGAGGGCGGAATTGTCGGATACCGACACGATGCTCAGGTTCCTGTTTTAAATTGGTATTGAAGTGTCGCCAATGATCAGTCCTTTTGATAGGTCCGGTTTTGCGCTATCCCGGCCGCCAATGTCAATGCCAACAGTGATACCAAGGGTAGTGATTACCGCCTTGGTATCATTTGCCGAAGGAGGGCACCCATGACAGCGAAGCCCGCAACCGACCGCGTCCGTCTAAGACGACTGCACGAGCGCGGCAGCTATGACCGCGGCACCATCAACGCGGTACTGGATGCCGGGTGCCTGGGCCATGTGGGGTATGTGTCCGGCGGGTCGCCGGTTGTTATCCCCACTTTGTACTGGCGCGATGGAGACAACATCTACTGGCATGGTTCATCCGCAAGCCGCATGCTGCGGGGAGCGGAAGGCACGGAAGTGTGTCTTACGGTGACGCATCTCGATGGGTTTGTTATGGCCAGGTCGGGCTTCCACCATTCAGCGAATTTTCGATCCGCAATGATCTTCGGCACGCCGCACAAGCTCAACGGTGATGCGGAAAAACTCAAACAGCTTGAACTCTTTATGGAAGCCGTGTTCCCCGGCCGCTGGTCTCAGCTGCGTCCGACAACTGCACAGGAACTGAAGGCCACGACGATACTCGCCATGCCGATTGACGAAGCATCGGCAAAAATCAGGACCGGCCCGCCGGGCGACGATGAGGAAGACTATGCGCTGCCCGTATGGGCGGGCGTGCTGCCGGTTTCGGTGAATTACGGCAGGCCTGAGCCCTGTACAAGATTTGCCGGGACGGCGGAACCGCCAATCGTTTCCCTCGGTTTGCGGACCACGAATTAGTTTGATCTCAAGTGGAAAATTGGGCGTTTTGGTATACCTTCACTCTCGGCAGTCAGCCATTTTCGTGTTAGGGTTTCAGTTATCGACGGCAACAACCGGTGACATATTATGGAACAGGTTGCCTCGTCCGACGTAACACCGGATGAATTTCGCGCTCAGGTCGCCCGTATTCTGGCGAGCGATGAGATGGAATCGGCGCCGCGTAACAAGCAACTTCTGCAATATCTTGTCGACGAACAGCTTGCCGGCCGCGGAGCTCGCCTGAAGGGTTACACGATCGGTCTTGAAGTGTTTGAACGTGACGCCTCGTTCGACCCACAGACCGACACGGTTGTGCGTGTGCAGGCGGGGCGGTTGCGGCGATCGCTTGAACTTTTTTACGCGCGCGATGGTGCTGGCGACGACATCATCGTCGAGTTGCCCCGGGGGTCCTACGCACCGGTTGCATCCAGACGCGACACCGGTGCCTCACCAGCCGAGGCTGAACCCGACGACGCAATGCCAGCCCCCCCACCGGCCGCGGAAGACAATCAGACCAGACGACGGCGCCTTATGCTCCTGGCGCCAATCTACGTCGTGGCGGCTTGCGCGCTTGCTATTGTCGTGGGGCTCTTGTGGACGCAAACTAAGACCTCGGACATTATCAGCGAAGAGGCCCGGCTTGAGGGGGATCTGGAGTCGGTGACCGCCGTAAGCGGCGAATTCCGGCCCGTGGTTGCGGTCGTTCCATTCGCTGCGCCGAGCGAAAACCCGATCGAAGAACGCCTCGCGATCGGTTTGTCGCGGCAGATTGTTGCCGATCTGGCACGTTTTCGTCATCTATATGTCGTTGGTATAAACGATGGAAGGGATAGGTCCTCCGTTGCCGGCCCGCCGCACGGTGTGACATTCATTGTTGATGGTATCGTCCGCGTTGAGAGAATCTCATTCCGGATCACCGCTACACTCATCGATGCGCAGACATCGGGCATTCTGTGGTCGCAAACCTACACACGGACAAATGTCACCCATGATCTGCTCGATATTGAAGCGGAGGTGTCCAGATCCATTGCAACGGTGCTGGGGCAGTCGCGTGGAATTGTCAACCGGATGGCTGGACAGCGCGCCATGCTCGCCCAGGAGGGAGACGTGGACGCGTTCGCCTGCGTGTTCAAATTCTATGAATACGCGAGCCACAAGACGCGGGCTCAGCATATGCAGGTGCGAAAGTGCCTGACGGATGCACTGGAGGTCTACCCGTTGCACGCGCCGGCCTGGTCGGCGTTGTCCTGGGTCATCGGAGACGAATACAGATACGGATTTAATGCCGATCCGGCGGGCAATGCGGTGGAGCGCTCAATTGCAGCGGCTGAACGCGGTGTCAGCCTTGATCCTTACAACTCCATGACACGTCAGTATCTCGCCTCCGCCCTGTTCCTGGCGCCCGGCAACGACCGCCGTGTCAAGGAAGAGCTGTATCGTGCAATCGAGCTTAATCCCTACAACTCCGAACTACTTGCCGAAGCGGGTTGGACGCTTTCGGTTCTCGGCGAATGGGATGTCGGCGAAGAACTTACGCTGCAGGCCATTGAACTCAGCCCCGCGCCACCGAAGTGGTATCGTGGAGTTCTGGCAGTTCACCGGTTTATCCGCGGCAAGTTCGAGCGCGCACTGATTGAGGCTGAGCAGTATTTTCAGGAAGACGTGCTGTTGTCGCACGTCATTCTCACGGCCTCCCTTGCGCACCTGGGCCGTGATCGCGACGCCGAAAAAGCTGCCGAAGCTTTGTTAGAGAAATTTCCAGAATTCGAGATCGATCCCTACAAGGCCATGCAAAGCTCCCGATTACCGGCCGCCATCGTCGAGCAACTGCTAAACGGTGTCAGGTTGGCCGGTGTCGATCTGTCGTGAATGTCCGCAGCGCCGGCACTATCCGGTCCGGCGTTTTGCGGCGATCTTCAGATTCAGAACACACAAGGCGACACGTTCCGCATCGCATCGCGCAAGCGGTGTGGCGGCCGTCACGCTAAATGCCTCGCGCAGCTGTGCGTACTGGTGAATGTTGAATGTCCGGTCGAAAAGGCCGATGACGGGAATCTGCGTGTCGGCGGGATTGTTGGCGATCACGTTGAGAAGCCGACTGGCGACATCGACATTTGCATGATCCACATACATGAGGATGCAGCCTACATCGTTACTCATTATTTGGGGCACCCGGTCTTGCAGGACTGATGCTGCATCTTCCATCGTTAGGACGTTGTGCATTCTGTGGTCGGGCCAGTAGATGCCGAAGCCGTAATAAAGCTCGCGCGCGTCCGCCTCGTCACCCGCCACAACGAGGACCTGCATTTGGGCATTTTCCGCCCGTATTCCATAGTTCATCAGTAACTCCAAAGAATCTGTTTCACGGAGGTGCAAAGGCGGCCTCTGTTTCAGATCTGCTAATGCAGCGGCCCTTAAGAGCACTTCTGCGCACTGCCTGAAAGCAGTACCAACCGCCATGCGTCTCGGTTTCCCAGACCCGGAGCATCGCAACCTTGGTGCGTCATCTATGGCGCATTTCTTTGATAAAAAGACGTGTCACACGGTGTGTTACGGTATCGCGCGGGCCGATCGCGCCGATCCATTAACTAATCCTCAACCAAGCCCCCACGTTAACGCAGCCGCCGTGCCCCATCGGCACGAGCCTTGCTTGTGTTCGTCCCATACCCTTGTGATGCGTCTCGAATTCGGAAAGCTACGCATCGCGGCAATAAAAACGGGACTTGCGGCATAATGTTTAAGCTATTGAAAGACAGACTGTTTTCGAGCTCCTTTGCGCGAAACTGCGAGGGCAATGTTGCAATCATATTTGCTCTTGCCACAATTCCGCTTCTTATCGCTTGCGGCACGGCAGTCGACTTCGCGCGCGGTTATCTCGTGCAGACCAGGCTTCAGGCGGCCCTCGACGCGGCGGCGCTTGCAGCAGCATCTGCGCGGAACATCTCCGATGAAGAACGCATTGAGCTCGGTGAGAAGGTTTTTGCAGCGAATTACAAGCCCGGCGGTCTTGCCGGTGCCGCCGCACCGATCATAACTCTGGTAGACGGCTCGGTCAGTGCAACTGTAGATACCAATATCCAGACGACCTTGATGAATGTTGCTGGCGTTACTGAACTCAGCATCGGCACGACCACCCAGATCACCATCCCTGAAAGCCGCAACGCCGAAATCGCCCTGGTCCTCGACTACTCCGGCTCCATGAACTGGAACGGCAAGTATCAGGCGATGCGCGAGGCCGCAATTCAACTCGTCAACACCTTAAGCGAAGACGGCGATAGCGAGACAGTGAAACTCGGCCTCGTGCCGTTCTCGCACCATGTCTATGTCACGCTGCCCGAACAGTATGTCGAGGGCGAAACCGGATCCGGTATGTGGACGGGGTGCACATATGATCGCATGTACCCTTACAACACGCTGTCCTCGACGCCGGCCTCCGGTGACGATGAAACCAAATGGGGCATCGAGGTGCCGGGCGACCCGCATAATGCGTGGGGCTGCAATGGTTATGTTTCACGCGACCTCGTCGTACAGCCGCTCACCGATGATTTTGCGGCCGTGGAAAATCAGCTTGAAGACATGCGCCCCTACGCCTGGACGAACATCGCGCTCGGGTTTTCGTTTGGCTGGCATCTGCTGACGCCCAATGCGCCGTTCGATCAGGGCGAGCCGGCGAGTGAAGAACTGCTCAAAGCTATCGTGCTGTTGACGGACGGCCGTCAGACGCAGGACTCATGGGGCCCCGGTGGCTCGCGCTCGGTGGCCAACGGCGAAGCCAATCTTGAAGAGATGTGCGTCAATGCCAAAGACGACGGCATCCTCGTGATCACCGTTGCATTCGATCTACAGGATCAGGCGACCGAAGACAGGCTGCGTGAATGCGCATCCGGCGACCAGTATTTCTATGTTGCGGAGGATAATGCGGAGCTTGCGGCGTCGTTCGACAACATCACGGGCCAGCTCGCGAGTGCCATCTACATCTCAGGTTAGCGCGTCGGCGCGTCACCGGCCCGGATTAATCCCGCGGCCACGTGATTAGTGACAAGAACCGCAGCGGCAGCCGGACAAGCTGTTCGGGGCCGTGCGGTTTATCCGCATCGAATGACAGCGAATCGCCTTCGCTAAGATCGTAGACCGTATCGCCGTGGCGGTAGCGCATGTTGCCCTCCAGAACATAGAGGAACTCGAGCCCCGCGTGCTGAAAGCGCGGAAATACGTCACTCGGCTCGGTGATGGTTATGAGATAGGGCTCAACCGCAAGCGCGGGATGGGTCGAATGGCCAAGCAGTTGATATTGATGGCCGGCACGTGTGCCCCGGCGCTCGATCTTGAGACCCTCTCCAGCCTTCACGTGCATCGCATCGCTGACTTCGTCATAGCTTGCAAACAGCGCGGTTACTGGAATTTTCAGGGCATCTGACAGTGCACGCAACGTCGCCAGCGAAGGCGACGTCAGCCCGTTCTCGATCTTGGACAGCATACCTGCAGAAAGCCGCGCCTGATTGGCCAGGTCGACAACGGTGATGTCGAGTTTCTTGCGGTAAGCGCGAACTTGCCTCCCGATGGCTTCTTCAAGGCGGTTGTCTCGCTGTCCGACGAGTTCATGCGGATCCTGAAAATCCGAACTCGACTGGCGCGATTTGCTCATCGGCTGATCAATCCCCTTTTAGCGCATCCGCAATTCACGCGAAGCCGCACGTTCCCGTTTATCAGCAGTGCCTTTCAACGGCAACTGCCAGTGCCAGCTTAATGTGCGCCGCCGCATGCGATTTTGCAGCACAGACACGGTCCGATGGACGTCGCAAATTTTGCGGCGATGTCGCGCTAACGCTACACGCACTGCCGCAACCATGGCTCCATGATCTCGAGCAGGGTGCCGAAAAGTGCGGGCCCGATTGCCGCCGGTTCAACAAAATTTGACGAGGAGATCTTCCGATGAATGCACCAGTCGCCGATGTTTTCGCGAACATGCCGCGGTTAGTTGGGTGGCAAAACGGTGAAAAGGCAACCGGCACATTTTCCGATGCGGAAATGGCGCGCCGGCTGACGGCATTGCGCGCCCACATGGCGCGCCACGATATCGATGCCTGCCTGCTCACGTCCTATCACAACATCTGTTATTTCGCGGACTTCCTGTACTGCCAGTTCGGGCGCAAATACGGCCTCGTCGTAACGCAAAGCGATGTGACGTCGGTTTCTGCGGCGATCGACGGGGCGCAACCCTGGCGGCGCACATTTGGCGACAATCTGATTTACACGGACTGGCGCCGCGACAATTACTGGCACGCGGTTCAAAAACTTACGCGCAAGGCCCGGCGGCTGGCAATCGAGTTCGACCATGCGTCCCTCGATTTCCGGCGCGATCTTGAAGCTGCATTGCCCGGTGCTGAGCTTGTCGACATATCGGCCGCGGCGATGCGCCAGCGAATGATCAAGTCCGAAGAAGAGATCGCGCATATCACCGCGATGGCGGCGATTGCCGATCTCGGGGGTGCTGCTTGCGTGGAGGCGATTGCGCCGGGCGTCGCGGAGCACGAAGTTGCACTCCATTCCACGCAGACGATGGTGCGCGCAATTGCCGACACCTGGCCTCACGCCGAACTCATGGACACGTGGACCTGGTTTCAGTCCGGCGTAAACACCGATGGCGCACATAACCCCGTCACCAGCCGCAAGATCGAGCCCGGCGACATATTGAGCCTCAATTGTTTTCCAATGGTGGGAGGCTACTACGTGGCGCTTGAACGCACCTTGTTTGCCGGCCATGCCTCCGATGATCATGTGCGGCTCTGGCAAGTCAACTGCGATGTTCACGATGCCGGCAAGGAGCTCCTCGTGCCGGGGGCTAGCTGCCGCGACATCGCGCATGAACTCAATCGTATTTACGAAAGCCACGGGCTGCTCCGGTACCGCACCTTCGGATATGGCCATTCGTTCGGTGTGCTGTGCCATTACTTCGGGCGTGAGGCCGGTCTTGAACTGCGCGAGGATGTCGACACCGTGCTGGAGCCAGGCATGGTCGTATCCATGGAGCCGATGATCATGTTGCCGGAAGGTGTGCCCGGAGCAGGAGGTTACCGAGAACACGACATTCTGGTAATCACGCCGGAGGGCAACCGCAACATAACCGGTTTCCCTTATGGCCCGGAGTACAACATCGTGTGAAATTGCGATTTCCGTCGAAGCAATATCGACTCGCGTCCCCATTCACGATATAGATTCAACTACGTAAGGAGATCCCGGCAACAAAAGAGGATCTCACCGATGGGCGGAAAACAGAAGGGGCTGTCGTATGGCAGGTAACGGCGCGAGCGGTGATTATGCAGTGCGTTTTGAGGCGGTGCAGAAGAGCTACGATGGTGAAATACTCGTTGTAAAGGATCTCAATCTCGACATCGCCAGAGGTGAATTCCTGACGATGCTGGGCCCATCGGGCTCCGGCAAAACCACATGTCTAATGATGCTTGCCGGGTTCGAACCGGCAACGCACGGCGAAATTTTTCTTAACGACAACCCGATTAACAACGTGCCGCCGCACCGTCGCGGCATTGGCATGGTGTTCCAGAACTACGCTCTGTTTCCGCATATGTCGGTTGCCGAAAACCTCGCGTTTCCGTTGCAGGTCCGCAAGATGAACAAGAGCGATACCGAAGCGCGTGTGAAGCGGGCGCTGGAAATGGTGGAGCTCGGCGCCTTTGGCGGACGCCGCCCCGCGCAGCTCTCCGGCGGTCAACAGCAGCGCGTTGCAGTGGCTCGTGCCCTGGTTTTCGAACCCGATCTCGTCTTGATGGACGAGCCGCTCGGCGCTCTCGACAAGCAGCTGCGCGAGCAGATGCAGTACGAGATCAAGCATATTCACGAAAACCTCGGCGTGACGGTCGTCTACGTGACGCATGACCAGTCCGAAGCGCTCACCATGTCGAACCGTATTGCGGTCTTCAACGACGGCGTTATTCAGCAGCTGTCGTCGCCGGAAGATCTCTATGAGCACCCCGACAAAAGCTTCGTCGCCCAGTTCATCGGCGAGAACAACAAACTCCACGGCACGATCACCAAGATTGACGGTAAGAAGAGTTGCGAAGTCGCGCTTGACGATGGCCAGACAGTGAAGGCTCTGCCGGTGAATATCGCCGGTGTTGGCGAGAAGACCATGCTGTCGCTGCGGCCCGAGCGCGTTGTCGTCAATCCGAAACGTGGCGAATGCCCGAGTGTCATGGACGCGAAGATCGAAGAGCTGATCTATCTCGGTGACCATATTCGCACGCGCATGCGTGTTGGCGACCATGACGACTTTATCGTCAAGGTGCCGAACACCTACGGCCATGAGCCGCTCAAGGAAGGTGCCAAGACGAAAATCGGCTGGCACACTGAGGACGCGCGCGCACTCGACTGGTATACCGGGACGATCGATCCTGGAATGGACGACTGAGTTTAAGCGGCACGGGCGCGCAAGCGCGTCACCAATGAGACCTGTTTGAATGCAGGCAATTGAGTTCTCAGAATTGTATTGAGTTCTCAGATTTATGAGGTGGGACACAAATGGTTGATGCAACCGCGAATGATCCTCAAATCGTCAATGAGCCACAGGTCGCCGATGCCGGGACCCTGAAAGCTCAACTGGCCCGTGCGACGCGCCGGCAGAAACTCATGGCGCTCGGATTGACGGCGCCTTTGGTCCTGTTCGTCCTCATATCCTTCGTTTACCCGATCGGCGCGATGCTGGTGCGCGGTTTCTACGATACGCAAGTCCAGCAGATTCTGCCTAACACCGCGAAAGTCATCGGCAACTGGAACGGCGAGGGGTTGCCCGACGAAGAGGTCTGGGAAGCGTTCGTCCAGGACATGCAGGTCGGTGCCCAGGAAAAAACCATCGGCAAGTTTGCACTTCGCCTGAACTTTGTCCTGCCCGGCACCCGCAGTCTCGTGATGTCGAGTGCGCGTAAAGTCAAGCGTGCCGACTTGTCGGAGGTCGAGAATTTTCAGGAATATCTGACCGATATCAAAGAGAAATGGGGCGAGCGCGAAGTGTGGGCGGTGATCCAGCGTTTGTCCGACTCTATACAATATGACTATTACGCGAACGCCATCGACATGCGCATCAACGCCGATGGCGATTTCGTCATGCAGCCTGAAAAACAGCGCATCTACGTCACCCTGTTCATTCGAACATTGTGGATGAGCGCATTGGTCATGGGCGTGTGCCTGGTCCTTGCGTATCCGTTGGCCTATTGGCTGTCCGTATTGCCCATGCGCATCAGCAATCTGCTCATGATCATGGTATTGCTGCCATTCTGGACATCTCTTCTGGTGCGCACGACGGCGTGGATTTCGCTGCTTCAGGAGCAGGGGATCATCAACGACATCATTGTCGGTCTGGGCATTGTTGGAGACGAATCTCGTGTGCGCATGATCTACAACGAGATGGGCACGATCATTGCGATGACGCACATTCTGCTGCCGTTCATGATCCTGCCGCTCTACAGCGTCATGCGCACGATTCCGCCGAGCTACATGCGTGCCGCGCGATCGCTAGGAGCAACCCAGCTCACCGCATTTGTGCGGGTGTTCATGCCCCAGACGGCGGCAGGTGTGGGGGCCGGTTCGCTGCTCGTGTTTATTCTCTGCATTGGCTTCTACATTACTCCGGCTCTGGTCGGTGGCCAGCGCGGGCAGCTGATTTCGAACCTGATTGCAGCGCATATCCAGACAACTCAGAACTGGTCGCTGGCCGCGGCGCTTGGCGCAATCCTGCTCGCCGGCGTTCTGATCTGTTACTGGCTCTATAACAAGCTCATCGGCGTCGACAACATGAAGCTCGGTTAATCCGGGTCGTTGAGATAAACGGAAGGGACGGAAAATATGGCACCGCCACCTTATGCAGGGACCGGAGAACGTGTCTGGTACTACGGGTTCCGCACGTTCTGCTGCTCAATTCTGCTATTCCTGATACTGCCGATCGTTATCGTTATGCCGTTGTCCTTCAACGTGCAGCCGTATTTCTCCTTCACTTCGGAGATGTTCGGTTTCGACAACTGTACTGGTGAGTTCAGGCCATTTTCGCCATCGACCATTGAAACCTCCGTGCGCGCTGGAAGTTCGGTGAGTGACGAGGGCGTGCAGCACTGTCTCAATGAACGCATCAGAATTTGGGAGAAAACGCAGCAAGAGGATGGCTTGGCGGGTACCGCATGGGTCGGCGACGGCGCGTTGTCTGAAGCCTTTTCCATTCGCTGGTACATGAACATATTTACCAAAGGCATGGTCAACCCGGAACTGGAACAATTCACCGGCGCCTGGTGGTCGGACAGCTGGTCGAACAGCCAATGGCTGCACTCCCTGCGCAATAGCGTGTTCATCGCGGTGTTCGCGACCTTGCTCTCCGCAACGCTCGGGACACTGGCGGCACTCGGGCTCAGTCAGGCCAATATGCCGTATCGAAATCTGTTCATGGGGCTTTTGATTTCGCCGATGATCGTACCGATCATCATCACCTCGGTCGGCCTGTTCTTCTTCTACAACACGGTGAATATTCCCTATTTCTATCCCGACGGATTGAACTTCAAGTATCTGGGAATCATTCTCGCGCATGCGTTGCTTGGAACGCCGTTCGTGGTCATCACCGTAACCGCAACTCTGCTCGGCTTCGATCGAAGTCTCATTCGGGCAGGGCTCAACCTCGGTGCGCGGCCGCAGACCGTGTTTTTCAAAATCATCATGCCGCTCATCCTGCCAGGCATCATTTCAGGTGCGCTGTTCGCCTTCATAACGTCATTTGACGAAGTGGTGGCGGTCATCTTCATGGCGGGCTACGAGCAACGCACAATTCCGCGACAGATGTGGGCTGGTATCCGCGAGCAGATCAATCCGACGATCCTCTCCGTGGCGACTATTCTGGTGCTCATCTCGATCTGCCTGCTGGCAACCGTGGAAATGCTTCGCCGTCGCGGCGAGCGCCTTCGCGGTCTGTCGCCGCAATAGGAAGGCACCGGTTTTGCCCGCATCATGGAGACGACGCCGGCATCGTTCCTACGTCTGCTCGGCCTGAGCCGGAAGTCTGCGCTTGTCGCGCTTGCGCTGATTGTGTGCCTTTCGGTTCTGGGGCGAAGCTCCAGCGAGCGGGTCGCCGCGCAGTCAGCCGGCGTAGATCTCGCCTTGGTGCTTGCCATCGATTGCTCCTACAGCGTCGATATGGCGGAGTACACGCTGCAGATCGAGGGCATGGCGTCGGCCTTCCTGAGGCCGGAAATTCATGCCGCCATTGCCAGTGGCGCGTATCAGCGCATTGTCGTCTCGGTCGTTCAGTGGTCGGATATGGAACATCAGTCCCTGGTTGTTCCGTGGACGGTCGTGTCGGACCCGGCAAGCGCGGAGTTGCTCGCAGCGACGATCCAAAGCCTGCCCCGGACCCTTGCGGAGGGCGGCACTTCGATTGCACATGCCATCCGCTACAGCGCACAACTTCTCAATTCGCTGCCGTTTCCGGCCGACCGTCAGGTCATCGACGTTGCCGCGGACGGGCGCAACAACAACGGCGGCGATCCAAGACCCATCCGCGATGCCATTCTGGCCCAGGGCATGACGATCAACGGCCTTACCATTCTCAATGAAGTGCCGACGCTGGATCGATATTTTGAACTCTACATTACCGGCGGTCCGGCGAGTTTCGTGATGGTCGCCAACGACTACAGCGCCTATTCCACGGCGATATACCGGAAGCTTCTGCGCGAGATCATCGGGCCAAGGCTTTCCTGAAACCAAGGGGAACACCGTGCGCGTCATTTCGGGCGACCGGGTGCATGAACTTCTCGACTTCAAGGCGCTGGTGGGCGCTCTGCGCGAGGCCCATTGCGGCCCGTTGCCGCTTGTGGAGCGAGCCGAGCAACACCACGACCCGGGCACCGGGCATCCACAATCGTTCCTAAACCTTCCGGCCTGGATACCCGGCCGGGCGATGGGCATCAAATCGATTACCGTCATACCCGGCAACGAGCGAGAACGCGGACTGCCAACTGTACACGCGGTCTATCTGGTGTTCGATGGTACGTCCGGCCAGCCCCTGGCGTCGATCGACGGAACGGTTCTGACCTACTACAAGACCGCGGCCGACTCAGCCCTTGGGTGCGAGCTTCTCGCCCGGCAGGATGCGAAGACCTTGCTCATGTGCGGCGCCGGCGCCATGGCGAAACCGTTGATCGATGCGCACCGCTCTGTTCGTCCCTCGATCGAGCGTGTGCTGATCTGGAACCGGACAGCCGGGAAAGCCGCCGCGCTGGCGGAACAACTCGGCGGTGTCGAGGCTCTGGCCGTCGGCGAGCTCGAACCGGCGGCCCGCGAGGCGGATCTGATCAGTTGTGCCATGAGTTCAACCGAACCGTACATTGACGGTGCCTGGCTGAAACCGGGGTGTCACCTCGATCTCGTCGGCAGCTTCACGCCCGAGATGCGCGAGAGCAACGATACGGCGGTGCAGCGGGCGAGCGTGTTTGTCGATTCGCGCTGGTTCGCGATCCATGAACCCGGCGATATTGCCGATCCTCTCAGCCGCGGGATCATCGCGGAGACGGATATACTCGCCGATCTGTTCGAATTGTGCACTGGAGCGCATACCGGCCGGCGGACATCGGATGAAATTACATTGTTCAAGAATGGCGGCGGCGCACATCTCGATCTCTTCACGGCCTTGCATTTGATAGAAAGTGATGACGCAACCGTATAGGTGCGCGGTCGCCGACTAGCGCAACGTGCCGGAGAACTTTGAAAGCCAATTGAAAACATGACGGTCAATCTCGTTGACTCAGCCCTGTTCGGCAACCTGTTCTGCACGGCGGAGATGCGCGCGGCCTTTGACGACCGCATGCGGATCGGTGCCATGGCCGAGGTCGAGGCGGCACTGGCGCGGGCGCAGGCGTCGGTCGGCATAATCCCGCAAATCGCGGCGCAGCGTATCACCGAGGCTGCCGGCCTCGATGCGTTCGATATGGATGCCTTGAGAGGCGATACGGAGCGCATCGGTTATCCGGTCATGCCGCTGGTGCGCCAACTCTCCAGTCTTGCCGGAGATGAAGCCGGCCGCTTCGTCCACTGGGGCGCCACCACTCAGGACATTATGGACACGGGCCTGGTCCTGCAGATGCGCCGCGGTGTGGAGCTTCTGAAGGAGGACCTATCGCTAGTTGTTGCCGCACTTGCATCGCTCGCCGATCGCCACCGTCACACGGTGATGGCGGGTCGAACGCACATGCAGCATGCGCTCCCCATCACCTTCGGCTTCAAATGCGCCACCTGGCTCTCTCCGCTGCTCACCAGCCGCAAGCATTTGCACGCGGTATCGGCTGAGGTGCTCAAACTGCAGTTTTCCGGTGCCGTCGGAACGCTGGCATCGCTCGGCGAGCATGGCGGCGCGGTTGCCGAAGCGCTTGCGCGCGAACTTGATCTGCCAATGGCGCCGGTAGCCTGGCATGCCGGCCGCGACGGCATCGCGCGCATCTGCAGTGAACTCTCCATTCTGTGCGGGGCACTCGGCAAAATCGCAACGGACATCGTTCTATTAATGCAGACGGAAGTCGCGGAGGTTTTCGAACCGCCGGCCGCCGGCCGCGGCGGCTCAAGCACCATGCCGCAGAAACGCAATCCCGTACTGAGCGAGTACATACTTGCCGCGTCGCGGAACGTTCACGGGTTGAGCGGCGGTGCGTTCGAGGCGCTGTTCGCCGATCATGAACGGGCCACCGGGCCATGGCACGGCGAGTGGCTTGTTGTGCCCCAGGTCTTCGCGCTCTCGTCCGGCGCGCTGCGTCACGGCGTAACCGTAACGCAAGGTCTTGAGGTCGATGCGGAACGCATGCGCGCCAATCTCGATCTGACGGGCGGCCTCATCATGGCGGAGGCGGTGATGATGGCGCTGGCGCCGCATATCGGCCGTGACCCGGCGCACGACCTTGTCGAAGAGTTGTGCCGGGGCTGTGGATCCGGAGGCGGGAGTTTCCGGGAATTGCTTGTGGCGAATAAAGCCATCGCATCCCATTTGACGGCACGCGATGTCGACCGCCTGCTCGATCCCGCGCACTATACGGGTCGTGCCGATGATGCAATCGATGCAGTGCTCGCGCTGGTATGAGCCGGCACAAATCGGAACAAAGAGTTCCAGGGGAGGGTTGGAAATGCCGCATGCGCATTTGAACGGGATTGACATTTACTACCGCATCGACGGGGCCGATGAAGCGCCGCCGCTTCTGTTCAGCAACTCCCTCGGCACGAACATCGGTATGTGGGACCGTGAGACAGCCGAATTGGCGCGGGACTTCCGTGTCATCAGATATGACAGCCGCGGCCACGGCAAGTCCGGAGCGCCCGAGAGCTTTTACACCATCGATCAACTGGGCGCCGACGCGGTGGCGTTGCTCGACCATTTGGAGGTCGAACGGACCTGGTACTGCGGCCTCTCCAAAGGCGGCATGGTGGGCCAATGGCTCGGTATCAATGCCCCTGAGCGGGTTGAGCGGCTGGTGTTGTCAAACACGTCGGCACATATGGCGCCGAAGGATCTGTGGGACGGCCGCATCGCGACGGCGCTGGATGGCGGCATGGCGGCCCTTACTGAAACCGTGGTTGAGCGCTGGTTTACGCAAGCGTTCCGCGACAAAGCGGAAAGCGACGTGGAGCGAATACGCCAGATGTTGCTGACGACGCCTGCACACGGATATGCCGCGTGCTGCGGTGCGATCCGTGACATGGACCAGCGCGCCGGTCTGGCATCCGTTACAGCTCCGACAATGGTGATTGTGGGTGACAGCGATCCGGCAACGCCACCCGATCACGGGGAACTGATCGCTTCGGCGATCCCCGGTGGACGCCTTCACGTCATCGAAAACGCTGCACATCTGTCCAACATCGAACAGCCCGAGCAGTACATGGCGGCATTAAGAGGGTTTCTCACAGCGTAGTGTTGTTACTCGGCGGCCAAGATCTTCTTCAGTCCATGCGACCGGCGCTCGAGCCACCAGCCGTACTGTTCAGGCCACATGGCAAACTCATCGTCCAACCCCATGGCCTGTGCCTGATGCAGCGGCCAGAACGGGTCGGCCAGCGCCTCGCGGCCGATGGCAATGAGGTCCGCGTCGCCGGATTGCAGGATGTCCTCTGCCTGGGCGCCATCGATTATGAGACCGACCGCTTGCGTCATAATGCCGGCCTTCTCGCGGATGCTGCTTGCGAACGGCACCTGAAAGCCAAGACCGCGGCCAACGCTTGAGTTGGTCGCACCCTTTGGCGAGTTGCCCCCGCTTGAGCAGTCGATTACATCGACGCCGAGCGCTTTAAGTTCGCCGGCAAGCGCAATGCTGTCTTCGATTTCCCAGCCGTTCTCGATGCCGTCCACGGACGACACACGGAAGAACAGCGGTTTGCCTTCGGGCCAAGCGGCTCGTACTGCCTCGGTGACTTCAAGTGCCAGCCGCATGCGCCCCTTGAGGTCGCCGCCATAACCATCGTTGCGCGTGTTGGAAAGCGGCGAGAGAAATGTCTGGATGAGATAGCCATGAGCGCCATGCACTTCAAGCACGTCGACACCGGCGGTGTCGGCGCGCCGGGCGGCCGCAACGAACGCCTCGGTCAGATGTGCGATATCGCCTGCCGTCATTGCTTGCGGCTCAAGCCAGCCGTCATCGAGCGGTTCTGCGGTTGCGCCGAAAATGGGCCAGGCGACATCGCCGCGTGAGGCATCGTCCGCCCCAACCGGGCCATTGCCGAACCAGGGCCGTTGCATGCTTGCCTTGCGCCCGGCATGGCCCAGCTGCAGCGCCACTTTCGAGCCCTGGCCTTGTATGAATTCAATGGCCGGCCGCAGCGCGTCGGCATGTGCATCGCTCCAGATGCCAAGGTCCCCGTGAGTAATTCGCCCTTGTGCCGTGACCGCGCTGGCTTCGATGAACACGAGCCCGGCGCGTCCCATGGCGAATTTCGCCAGATGCGCGAAGTGCCATTCATTGGCCAGGCCGTCATTGGCGGAGTACTGGCACATGGGCGAGATAACGATGCGGTTCGGAAGTTGTGTGTCGCGGATGTGCAGCGGCGAAAACAGAAGAGGGAATGCGGGCATGAAGATCTACCGTGTTTGATGTCGCGTTCAGGTTCACCCCGGCGAGCCCGGGATGGCCGATACTCCCTCAAAGACGCGGCAAGCGATAGCGGATTTCTCGCATCGTACCGGGGATGGTGGCCTACCAGTCTTCGAGCGGAAACGTATCCAGCTGTTTGAGCCCGTCTTCCGTGACAAGGCACTGAATCTCAAGTTTGACGCCCTCGCGTCCGCCTTCGGATCCGGTATAGCTTTCCACGCAGACCACCATGCCCTCCTCGAACATGCCCCCATAGTCCGCCTCGTAGTCGGGATGATTGGGTATTGCCGGCCATTCATCGCACAGGCCGACCCCGTGTACGGCGACACCATAGCGGTTGGCGACAAATTCGTCGGGGATCTGCCAGCTTTTGTCGTTGAACTCACTAAAGCTCATGCCCGCCTTGATGATGTCTGCGTTGAACTCGACTTGCGCGCGCGCCACGTTGTATATGCGGCGCTGTTCGTCGGTTGGCGGAGTGTGGTCAACGGTCCAGGCGCGCGAAATGTCGGCGCAGTATCCGTAAGGACCGACCATGTCGGTATCAAAGGAGAAGATGTCTCCCGATTCCATGACCCGGTTTGAGCATTCGTGAAACCACGGATTGGTACGCGGGCCCGTGGCCAGCAGGCGCGTTTCGATCCATTCGCCGCCGTTGCGGATATTCTCGAAGTGCAACTCCGCCCAGGCTTCGTTTTCCGTCCGGCCCGCCTGCGACATGGCATGCATGCGCCACATGCCGGTTTCTGCGACTTTGATGGTCCAGTCCATGAGAACGAGTTCATCGGACGACTTGATCTTGCGCGCGTTCTCCGTGAGGTTCTGGCCTTCGATCAGGTCGAGGCCGAGGTTGCTGAGCGCAAATGTGCCTTCGGGTTCAAGTTTGTCGACCGCAAGACGGGTGTTGCCGCCGCCCTGCGTCTTGACGATATCGTGAATCTCGGCTGCCCATTTCTTGGCGTTATCAGAGACCTGTTCACCGGCGCCGAAGTAAAACCAGTGGATCGCCCGACGCACCTCATCGACTGTGTCCACGCCTTCGGCAAGGTGTTCGCAGTTCTGGAACTCCCAGATCGTGCACGGACCCTCGTTCATGATCAGGCAATAACGCGCCGCGTTGTGCATCGTCCACACCTGCATGTTCGAGGTGTCCGTCGCGTAGCGGATGTTCAACGGGTCGTAGAGCAGGATGCCGGCACAGTCGTGCTCTTTGAGTTTCTCGCGCATACGCCCCATGCGGTATCCACGCGCCGCGTCGACGGTTTCCTGTTTGATGGGATTGGCAAGCGGTTTGTCTGCGGCTTCGCGATTGAGGTAGGTCTTCTTGTCATCAAACATCCGCGTTATTCCTTGATCGTCACCGGGCAACGCATTGCGATGGCGTTGTGGCATTGGTTCACTCAAGGGTGAGGAAACCCTGTCAACGGGCCCGTATCAAGTGAAGTTTAAACAGGTGTCGATGAAAAGCGCTCGCTTGCATAAATACCAAGGGCAGTAATTATTGACCCATTTCACCGGGATGATTTTGCCCTCCGGCAAGGCGCGTGCTGCGCTGCGGTACTGGTGCCGTAAGCAGTACGCAACACCGCTGGAGGGCAAAAGCACCCGGCCTGCGGTGGGCCACTCCGGCTCGTCGACCGTGTTGCGGGCCTTGTCCGATACAACGCATCGCACTGCAGCCCGCGCTTCGTCGAGCGAGCCGGAGTGGCCCATGAAATGGGCCAATAATTGCTGTCCTTGGTATCAGGCGAAAAGAAACCCCCGGCGACTGGCGCCGGGGGTTGGTTTCATGTCAGGCCGTTCAGGACTTCTTGGAGAGCTTCTTGGATTGCGCAATCCATTTGTCGCGCTGGATGCGGCCCTTGAACTTCAGGTAGTCATCAACCCACTCAATCTCCTCCTTCGTCCAGGCGGAAACCTGATCGAAGTGGAAGATGCCGAGGCCGTTCAGCACACCTTCAAGCTTGGGGCCGACGCCGCTGATCAGTTTGAGATCATCCGCATTGCCGCGCCGTGCCGCCTTGAGAGCCCTGGGCCGCTTCGGGCCTTTCGGCTTCGCAGGCCGCCGGGCCGCGGGTTTCGCCTTTGGCTTGGGCTTGGTTGTCCGGCTCCGCACCGGCGCCGTGATGGCACCAGCAGGGACCGATGGTCCCTTCTTGGTCTTGGCGAACTCGATGACCGGCTCCATCCGCAACAATATATCGTCGTCGAGATGACACTTCACCCGGTGCCCCGGTCCGATTTCCTTCACCGGCGGCATCTCCGTCTCGCAAAGCTGTTGCGTGCCGTGCCGTCCCTTATGCGGGCAGCGCGTCTGGAACGGACAGCCGGGCGGCGGGTTTGTCGGCGACGGCAGCTCGCCTTCGAGGACGATATGCTTCTTGATCACCGAGGTATCCGCGATCGGTACCGCCGACAGCAGCGCTTCGGTATAGGGATGGTAGGGCGGCGAGAAGATCTGATCCGTCGTGCCCTGTTCCATGATGTGGCCGAGATACATAACCACGATGCGGTCGGCGAGATAGCGCACGATCGAAAGGTCGTGGCTGATGAACAGCATGGTCGTGCGCTTCTCGCGCTGGATCTCGGTCAAAAGGCCGGTCACCGCGGCCTGCACCGACACATCAAGCGCCGACACCGGCTCATCGGCGATAACGACCGAAGGGTTACCGCCAAACGCACGGGCGATACCGATGCGCTGCTTCTGCCCGCCGGAAAGCTGGCGCGGTTTGCGGAACGCAAAGTCACGCGGCAGCTTCACGATGTCGAGAAGCTCGAAAACCTTTTGCTGGATATCTTTCTTGGATTCGGCGATGCCGAATTTTTTCAGAACACGACCGATCTGCGAGCCCACATTGTGGCTTGGATTAAGCGTTTCGAACGGGTTCTGGAAGACGATCTGAAGATTGGACACGAGCTGCGGTTTGCGCTGCCGCACGGGCAGTTGCGATATATCCTTGCCGTCCAGAAGAATGGTGCCTTCCGTGGCCTCTTCAAGGCCCATGAGAACCTTGGCAAAGGTTGTCTTGCCGCATCCCGACTCGCCCACAATTGCCACGGTTTCTGCTTCACGCGCATCAAAATCTAGCTGCTCGTTCGCCTTAACGTAGCGCACCCGCTCGCCGCTTATCATGGCCTTGAGCGAGTTATCGTGGATTTCGTAGTACTTCTTCATGTTGTGGACTTCGAGAACCTTGTCCCCGAACTCCGCCTTTTCCTGCACCACGGCGTCGGGTTTGTAGTGTTCCCAGTCGATCTCTTCATAGCGCGAACAGCGCACCGTGTGTCCGGGGTCGTCGCCCACCTGACGCATGGCGATGAAGCCGCCGCCACAGATGCCTTCCTGGAAGAAATCGCAACGCGGGCCGAAGTAGCAGCCGCGCGGCCGCTCGTGCGGCAGTGGCAGCTGACCGCGGATCGGCACCAGCGGTGTCGAATAGCGGTCAGTACCCGGCAACGGGATCGAACTGAAAAGTCCCCGCGTGTAGGGATGGCGCATGTAGTCGAACACCTGACTTACGGTGCCGAGCTCCACGGCCTGTCCCGAATACATTACCGTGATCCGGTCGCAGGTTTCCAGGATCAGCCCCAGATTGTGCGAGATATAGATCATCGACGTGCCGTATTTGGCGGAGATGTCCTTGATCAGTTCGACAATGCCGGCTTCCACCGTCACGTCGAGCGCCGTTGTCGGTTCATCAAGCAGCAAAAGCTTTGGATTGGACAGCAGCGCCATTGCGATGAGCACACGTTGCTGCTGACCCCCCGAAAGCTGGTGCGGATAGGACTGCAGAATGCGGTCGGGATCCGGCAGGCGCACGTCCTGAAGGATTACACGTGCCCGATCGAGAGCCTCGTTCTCCGAGATGCCTTCGTGCACGGTGAGCACTTCCGACAGCTGATCCTTGCACCGGAGAGCCGGGTTCAGTGAGGCCATCGGTTCCTGGTAGACCATGGAGATTTCGGAGCCGCGAATTTCGCGCAACTCTTCCTCCGACATGGTCGTCATATCGCGACCCATGAACTTGATTTCGCCACCGACAATAGCGCCGTTGCGGCCCATGTAGTTCATGATTGCGAGTGCCACCGTTGACTTGCCGCACCCGGACTCGCCGACAATGCCGACGGCTTCGCCCGGGTTGACGGTAAGGTCGAAGTCGATCACGGCCGGAATTTCTCCGGACCGTGTGTAATAGGAGATCGACAGATTGTTACACTCAAGAACGGGAACTTGGTCTTGTTTTGCCATGTTGTTTCTCCCTAATCCCTGAGCGAGATTTCGCGCAGGCCGTCGGCCAGCATGTTAAGGCCGAGGACCAGCATGGAAATCGCGATGGCCGGCCAGATAGCACCGTTGGCACCGAATGAGCCGAGAGGCTGCGCCTCCGCGATCATCTTGCCCCAGTCGGGATCGGGTGGTGGAAGGCCAATGCCGAGATAACCGAGCAACGCAATTGTGATCGCCGTATAGCCAAGTCTCAGGCACACATCGACGATCAGCGGACCGCGCGCGTTCGGCAGAAGCTCGACAATCATAATGTAAAGCGGTCTCTCGCCGCGCACTTCCGCGGCGGCGACGTAGTCGCGTGTTCGCAGATCGAGCACGAGCCCGCGCACAATCCTCATGATCGCCGGACCCGTCGCAAAGGTCACCGCAATGATAACGTTAAAACCCGATGACCCCAGATAAGTGATGATGATCAGATAGAGGACCATCACCGGGAACGACAAAAGCACGTTGGCGAAGAACGAAATCGCCTCGTCCCACCAGCCGCCGAGATATCCCGCGGCGACGCCAAGCATGATGCCAACCGCATAGGCGACGATCGTTGCAAGGGTCGACCACAGAAGCACAAGTTGCGATCCCCAGATCAGGCGCGAGAGAATGTCGCGTCCCTTATGGTCGGTGCCGAGCCAGAAGTTTGTGCCGTCTTCCATGGTGGTAAACGGACCCTGCAAAGGCACCATAGGTGTGTTCGGTGGATGCAGGGGCAGGAGCGGCGCGATGATCGCCATAATCACCCAGAAGCCGACGAGGATAACGCCAAACATTCCAATTCTCGATTCACGCAACAGCCCGAGAGCCTTGAAGAACTGTGACAGTCCTGAGGGAGGCGTGGCGTGGTCTGCTGTTTTATCAGTCATTGTTGTAGCCTTCCTCAGCTGTAGCGGATGCGCGGGTTCAACAGCGTGTAGCCGATGTCGGAGATAACCTGCGACAGCACGGCGACGAACACTGCGACCATGGTGCAGGCCTCAACGACATAAATGTCGCCGAAGAGCGCTGAGTCATAGAGAAGTTTACCGAAGCCCTTATAGGCAAAAAACACTTCGACCACGATGACGCCGGACAGCAGGTAGTTGAGCTGCAGCACCATGACCGTAAACGGCGCGATGAGCGCATTGCGCAGAGCGTGCTTCAGAACGACACTCCTGAAAGGTATGCCTTTCAGGATTGCCGTTCGAACATATTGCGACGTCATAACCTCCGCCATGGAGGCGCGCGTCATTCGTGTGTAATAGCCGAAATTGTATATCACCAGCACCGAGACAGGCAGAACAAGCTCCGCGAGTTCGAAGCCGTTCGTAAATGGTGATGTCCCCGGTAACCAGTCCAGCCAGAATACGAAAATTGCAACAAGCAGTGTTGCAGAGGCAAACTCCGGCACCGATGTTGTCAACACCGAGAAAACGGTTATCGCCCGGTCTTTGAAACTCGCCTCCGATATGCCTGACAACACCCCGAGCACGAGCGATATTCCGATTGTTATGAAGAATACGAACCCGCCCAGAATGCCGGTATTGGCGAGGCGCGGCAGAAGCAGTTCGGAAACCGGTTGATCGAACTGGATCGACTGCCCCCATTTGCCGGTCAGGAAATTACCCACCCAGCTGAGATACCGCTCCGCAAACGGCCGGTTGTAACCGTTTTTTTCCAGCCAGATTTCGCGCTGCTCCGGCAGCGAATACTGCCCAAGCACTTTCGCGGCGACTGACGACTTGTCGCTTTCAAATATCAGAAACAAAGCAAACGAAATCACCGCCATGATGAGCACCATGGAGACGAACCGCCTGAGTAGGATCGCTAACATATGGAAATACCGCCTGAGCTACGTTTGTTATTGTCCCCGCGCACGCCGATGATCGAGAGCGCACACCCCTCCGTCGCCAGTGCACTCGCTGACCACCGACCATTCTGGTCGAAACGCGAACGCACAGGCCGCAAAAACGTCATTTTCGGCAAAATATTGCCTCCCCAGCAATTTTGCTTTCGCGGCGCGCCGCCTCAAACGGGCGTTGCGCCACTTTAGTATTATTCCAGCGATCATAGCTGCTGGCGTTGCCGCTGCGCAAGGCGCGTTATTCATGCCCCGGTTTATCCGCTCTGCTGCAGCACCCAGTCGACCGCGTTTGCAAGGTCGCGGGCGATATACGTGGGAGACGGTTTGTGCGCTTCTTCGTCCCCCGTTGCGTACTTGCCGGTTTGTACAAGCACGCCCGCTCCGACACCGGCTGACAAGGCGCCGGCCACATCCGCCTCGGCATCGTCTCCAATCATCACCGCATCGGCCATGTCGCAGCCAAGGCTCGATACGGCGGAGGCGTAAAATTCCGGCGACGGCTTTCCGAGAACGACGGCCTTTTGGCCACTTGCGTATTCCAGCGCCGCGACAAACGCACCGACATCCATACTGAGTTCATGGTCTTCATCCATGAACGTGCGATTGGCAGCCAGCGCGAGAAATTCCGCTCCCCGGTTGAGTTCGCGATAGGCGGCATTGAGTGCGGCATAAGTAAAGCCGTCTGCCGCGTCGGCGACGACCACGGCCTTGCGCGACCCGGGCGTGTCGACGGCCAGATCTTCCCTCAGCGCAGGGTGCACGATGAGGTGCGGGACTAACTTGTGCTCTTCAATGTAGCTGCGCGCCGCGCGCGCCGGCGTAAAGACATCCTCTGCGGTGATGTCGAGGCCCATACCGCGCAGCCTGTCGACAATCCCCCACAGGGGCGTGCGCGTGGTGTTGGTCACACAGCGCACAGGGAGCCCGGCCGCTTTCAGTTTTGCCACCGCATCGACTGCGCCGGGCAGTGCCGTGTCTCCGACATAGACGACGCCACCGACATCGAGCAGGACACCTTTGATCATGGGCCCACAATGCCAAGACACGGCCGCGCCGTCAAAGTGGCGGCGAGGCGCTGATCGCGATAGGTTGCGCGGGTGCCGGGTCGTCCGGTGCTTTGGGAACGGCGGGCATGGCAAACTCAAAGACTGTTCTGGTGCTCGGAGCCTACGGACTGATTGGCGCGGGGATCGCGCGTGCCCTTTCGGGCGCCGGCCACGAGATTGTCGGCCTGGGGCGCTCGCGCGCCGCCGCGCAGCGCGCCTTTCCGGATATTCGATGGATCGTTCACGACATTGCAACAGCGCGGACCGCCAGCGACTGGCGGACGCATCTCGCCGGTATTGACATTGTTGTCAATGCGGCAGGTGCCCTACAGCAGGGTCTCAAGGATGATCTCTCAGGCGTTCATGACACAGGGATCTGCGCCCTGATCGATGCGTGCGTCGAGGGCGGGGTGGGCGGATACGTCCAGATCTCCGCGCCCGGCGCCGGCGCAGATGCCGACACGGCCTTTTTGCGCACGAAAGCCAAAGCCGACGATTATCTCAAGGCATCGGCGCTCAACTGGGTGGTGCTGCGCCCGGGCATCGTCATCGGCGCAAATGCCTATGGCGGCTCGGCCCTCGTTCGCATGCTGGCGGCCGTTCCGGTTGTTCAGCCGCTGGTGCTCGCCGACGCCACGATGCAAACCGTCGCGCTCCAGGATGTCGCGTACGCCGTACTCGCCGCGGTGGAGGGCAGGGTGCCGGCGGGCGTTGATGCCGATCTTGTGGAACCTGGAAGCCACGATCTGGAAGCCGTTGTCGCGCGCTTCAGGCAGTGGCTCGGGTTTAGACCGGCGAGGCTCACCGTGCGGTTGCCGCTCTGGTCAGGCCTCGCGATCGCCCGGACAGCGGATGTGCTCGGCTGGCTTGGCTGGCGCTCGCCGCTGCGCACGACCGCACTGACCGTCTTGCGCTCGGGCGTTACCGGAAATCCAAAAGCGTGGGCAGACCTGAGCGGCCATGCGCTCTCATCGCTCGATGAAACGCTCGCCGAGCTGCCGGCAACGGTTCAGGAGAGATGGTTCGCTAGGCTCTATCTGCTCCTGCCAATGATGATCGCCGTTTTGAGTGCGTTCTGGATCGCCTCGGGCGCTATCGGTTTTTGGCGGCGCGAGGCGGCCGCACTTGTGCTGGACGGCACTGCATTGTCGGGCGAGGCCGCAATGGTTTGCGTAGTTGCCGGCGCCATCGCAGATCTGGCCGTTGGCGCCGCCGTGCTGGTGCGCCGGCTGGCGCGCTGGGCCTGTCTCGGTATGATTGCTCTGACGGCGGCTTATCTCGCATCGGGGTCGTTTTTGACGCCGCACCTTTGGGCGGACCCGCTCGGCCCCTTCGTCAAGACCGTGCCGGCGGCCATGCTGGCGCTTGCCGCCTGGGCCCTGCTGGAGGAGCGCTGATGGAACTTGCCCTGATATTGCGTTGGCTTCACATCATTGGTGCGACGGTCATATTGGGAACCGGCGCGGGTATTGCGTTTTTCATGCTCATGGCGCACCGCACGAACAATCCCGTCATCATCGCGCACACCGCACGTGCCGTGGTTCTTGCCGACTACCTGTTCACCGCATCGGCTGTCATTGCCCAGCCGGTGACCGGTATCTGGCTCGCATTCGAAATGGGCTGGTCGATTTCCGAAGGCTGGATCGTCCTCTCGCTCATTCTTTATGTCGTCGTTGGTCTGTTCTGGTTGCCGGTTGTGCGCATGCAGACGCGCATGCGCGATCTTGCCCGCCAGGCCGCCGCCGATGGCACAGCTCTGCCGCCGAAATATTACCGGCTGTTCGCCTGGTGGTTTTCGCTCGGCTTTCCCGCTTTCTTTGCGGTGCTCGCCATCATCTGGCTGATGGTCAACCGGCCGGTGATCTGAGCGTCGGCATCAACGCCGCGATACCAGAGGATGTGCGACGGGCTCCTTGGCGCGCAGCAGATGCGCGGCCACAAGTCCGGCGTAGCCGCTGAATCGGTAACCCTCGTTCTCAGCCAGCAGGCGCGCCTTGTTTTCCGCGTAGTATTTCGGCAGCCGGTACCACGCCATGCCCGGGCGGTCGTGGTGGGCGGAATGCAGATTGTTGTAGAGGAACAGTACCGACAGCAGCCAGTTGGTTTCGACAATGAGGGTGCGCGCCGGCACGTTCTTGTGGGCGCGGTGCTCGGCGAAAGACCGCAACAAAATGAACGCGGTACCCGGATAGGCGAAGCACACGGCGTAGACCCAGAACGGCATGCCGCATATCTGCGTCGTCCAGTAGAGGACAAGTCCAGCCGCGGGAATATGCATCAGCCAGTCGCTCAACACTTCCCGGTCGCCGCCGAGCGCAAGTCTCGCCTCGCGCCACCAGAAGCGTGGCATGTTGATGGCCGCACCGATCGTCACACGGCCGAGTAGCGTGTTGTTGAACACAAGCACCCATCGTGCCGGTGCCGGCAGACGGCGCCACTGTTCGGGGGCGAGATAGAACGACTCTGGATCTTCGAACGGGTCCGTGAGCATGTCGTTGTTATGGTGCGTGAGATGTTGAGAGCGGTAACGCCGGTAGGGCACCCACATCAAGATGGAGGGCAGAACAAGGAGCTCGTTCAGCCCGCGCGAGCCGGTCGGGTGGCCATGGATCGCTTCGTGCTGAAGTCCGCCATGCAATGCCGTCAAATAGGCGCCGAGCGCAAACAGAAGCCACCCGGGCAGCGCGTCCCAGTTATGTGTCACCAGTCCGAAGGCGCCGTAGCACGTGGCAAGCAGCGCCATGGTCGGCCATTCAATCTCGGAAAACAGCGGTTTTGAACGCATCGCTCAGTCCCAATGATGCAGTTTCATGTGGGCGCAGTGTCGTTCACGTGTCAGGAGGAATAAACGATACGATGCACATTTAATGGTGATTATGATATACAAATGCGACATTCGGTGACTTTAATAAACAAACAGAACAGGCCCCACAAACGATGCTCGATAAGCGCGATACGGTTGCCGTGTTCCGTGACCGGCTCACGATGCTGATAGAACGAGTGAATCAGAGCCAGGCCCGGTTTGCCGCCGATGCGGGGCTTGACCGATCGACGCTGTCACAGCTTTTGTCCGATGCCAGCGTGCGTCTGCCGCGCGCCGAAACCATCGCCCGCATTGCCGTGCGTCATCATGTGAGCATCGATTGGCTGCTTGGCCTGAGCCAGAGCGAAAGCGGAAGTACGGACATCCTGCACCAGCTTGAGATCGAAACCGGCGAGCGCAGCGAAGACGACGAGAGGCTGAACCGCTGGCACCGAGAGGCGGCGGGATATAAAATCCGCTATGTGCCGATGTCACTGCCGGATCTGCTTAAGACCGAAGACGTGATCGAGTACGAGTACCGGCAGCGGCCCACGGCGGCGGAAGCGCGCAAGGAAGACGCTGAGGAGCGGCTCGCCTACACCCGCAAGCCCGAGACGGACATGGAAGTGTGCCTGTCGTTTCAGGCACTTGAGAGCTTTGCCGACGGCGGCGGCGCGTGGAGCAATCTTTCGGGCGAGGTTCGATCCGCCCAGATTGACCGTATCAGACAGCTCAGCGAGGAGCTGTATCCGACCCTCAGGCTGTTCCTGTTCGATGGCCGCCGCAATTACGCCAGTCCCTACACAATTTTCGGCCCAAAGCGCGCCGCCATCTATATCGGCGAAATGTATTTCGTTTTCAATTCAACCGAGCATATCCGTCTGCTGACCCGGCATTTCGACAACCTCATCCGTCAAGCCGTGGTGCAGCCAAACGATGTTCCGAAGTTCATAGACGGGCTTCGCAGCCGCATTCAGTAAGCAAAGTGGGGTGTGTGATGAGAGCGTCTCTGCCGATGTATGACTTGCCGGAAATCCGCGAGGCGACGGATGCCTGGTGGCGCGGGCTCGCCGCAGCGTTCAGGGCTGAAGGATTGACGGGTGTGCCCGATGTCTTGACGCGCAGCGATACGCCATCGCACCTGTGGGGCGAGCCGGACCTGTTATTGTCGCAAACCTGTGGCTATCCGCTGACACATGCCTGGGCGGGCCGGCTTCAGGTCGTTGCAACGCCGGCCTACGGTTTGGAGGGGTGTGAAGGGTGTGATTACTGCAGCTTCATTCTGGTGCGCCGCTGCGCAACGGCTGTATCGCTGGAAGACCTGCGCGGCGCACGCGCCGCATTCAACGGTCCCGACAGTCAGTCGGGGTACTCCGCGCTGCGGGCAGTGTTCGCGCCGCTTGCCCGCGACGGGCGGTTCTTCGGCGAGCTGGTCAAAAGCGGCGGGCATCTCAATT
The DNA here is from genome assembly GCA_021775755.1 of Hyphomicrobiales bacterium. Taxonomy (GTDB): domain Bacteria; phylum Pseudomonadota; class Alphaproteobacteria; order Rhizobiales; family JAJFHB01; genus JAJFHE01. The sequence continues at coordinate 37,056 of JAJFHE010000062.1, forward strand.
CCATCCGCATGGTGGCCGCGGGCGATGCGGATGTTTGTGCTGTCGATTCCGTTGTCTGGACGCTTGCCCGCACGCACTGCAGCGATCTCACGGACGAACTGCGCGCCATCGCGACATCGCCTCCAGCTCCGGGGTTGCCCTATGTCACACGGCCCGACATCGCCCCCGACGATCTCGCCCGACTGCGGTCCGGGTTGCGTGCGGCGGTCGCGGATGCGGTCCTTGCCGAGGCGCGCCACGTGCTTTCGCTGGAGGATTTTGAGGTGCTGCCAGACACAGCCTATGACCGGATCATGCATATCGAGCAGGACGCCGAGGCGGCTGGATACGCATCGCTTGGGTGAGCAGTCACGCTGCCAGTTTTTCGAAAATCTCGCGCAGGCGCACCAGTGAGGCATGGTCGCGCATCATGCCGACCGGCACGCTGAAATGGCCGCGCCGCGACACAAACCGGTTTTCCGGCGGAAGCGCCCACTCATCTACCAGCACGCGTGCGCTGTCATAGGGCGTTACGTTGTCGTGATCGCCGAGCACGCTGACAATGTTGCCAGGCTCCATGACGGGGCTTCCTTCGGCATCCAGCAATGGCATGTACCGCCGGATCAGATCGGAACGCCAACCGTGATCCATCGTTGCCTGCGCAATGCCCCAGACCTTGGCAAGCTTGCCATGCACGACCGCGTCTTCGATATGGCCGCAATGGGTGATGAGGAACATGGCGTCCGGGCGCAGCCGTTCAGGCCAGTGGCGCGCCTTGTCGGCAATAATCTGCGACGTCATGGCGCCGAGGCTGCTGCCTCCAATGCCGATCGGCGCCGATGTCGTGCGGCGGAAATAGTCGATGATCACCGACCACTCACGCGCCGCAGAGGTGAACAGGTCGAGGGCGCCGGCTGGCGCGGTCGCGATAAACTTTTCGCCGCCATAAAGCCCGTCCGGGACGCGTCTGCCATGCCAGGGCGCTTCGGGGCGCACAACGCGGATCCCCAGGTCCACGAGCGCTTCGACTTCATCGACCAGACCATGCCAGTGGTCGAACTCAACGCAGATACCGTGGCCGAAGATCAGTGTCGGCGCGTTCTCCTCGTTCGCCGGTTCGTAAACCCGTGCAATGACGTCGTCGCGCATACGGGATGCCGGCGAGGCAAACCGCAGCCAGTAGCTTTCACCGGTTTTGTTGCGCACGCGGTGGGAAACCGTGACGTCGGGCATCGGGTCGGGCGGCGCGAAGGCACGGGTCGGATCGGTAACCAGGTCGTCATAAACTTCGCCGACATCGGCGGGATCGGGAATGTTCCACGCCACCGGCGGCACGGTCGCGGAAAGCCGCACGGGGATGAAGATACGGCGCAGGCTGTTATAGGCATTGCGGTGCGCCAACCGGTCGGCTTCGGCGCGGTCCGCATCTTGCGGTGCCGGCTCATTACTGCCGAAAATAACATCTTCCCACGCATGCTCTACGTCGACCATGTCACGGCGCACTGTTTCAAACCGCGGTAGGCGCCGCGCAACAAGGCGCGCGAGGCGATTTGACGGTTCAACGCCTGCTTCGTCGAAGAAGCGTTCGACCGAACCGTCCGCGGCGCGCGCCGCCGCCCACAGCCGCGACAAGGGAAAAAACCAGTAGGCAATAGAACTTAAGGCAACCCGGTCGAACCAAGGCCGCGCCACCAGATCGCCAATCGGCGTGCGCAGGGTATCGACAAGAAGTTCCTGCGCCGAGGCGCGCCACGAATTTTCCATGTGTGCTTTTTCGCTATTCTTGGAGCAGTGAGGACTTAAGCTGAATGATCGAATTTGCGTGGTACTGGAGCAACCCCTCTTCGCCGGTTTTCGGCGCGACCATTTGCTGCGCGTCAAAGGTGATCAAACCGACCTCACGCATCAGTTCGACCCCATCCTTTAACGATTGTGCCTCGGTGCCGGGTTTCATCCCGGCATGCCCCCCGCGCGCGCAAAGGTGTTCGAGTTCGCGGTGCGCCTTTTCAATCAGACCGTCCACGCCGAGCGGTGGGTCTGCTTCCAGTAGTGCCATGGCGAGAAGCGGCACCGGCAGGATCGGGACGACCGAAACGACCTGCTCGCTAAGCTCCGACCCGAGGGCTTCGATGGCGGCGAAATAAGGCTCGTGTTCCAGGGACTTGAGGTTCAGATTTCGCTGTCTCGACCATGATCGCAAGGACACCGGTTCGCCGAAATTGGCGCATGCCATGCCGAAGCCTTTCCAGCGCCCGGTAAGCTTGCGCCAGATCTGGCGCAAGACGAAGAACCCAGTCGATCCGATCACAAACCTCGCGCCGCGGCCGCGAAAATCGGTCTCCGCATTGGCGATCAATGTGCGTTCCTCGACTACGCGATCGAAATTCGTAGCGACGGGAATGAGCAGAATATCAAACTCGCCGTCCACATCGAAGTTGCGGCAAATGTAACCGAGCATGCCGAGCTTGGGAGCGTTGACCATACCGTTCCGCGACAGTTGCCCTTCGCTGAAGATGGCGTGCGGTACGGCTGCCGCGGTTGCCATCTGCACATAGCGTTGCAGGACGACGCGGTAGATCGGGTCTTTGGTGTTGCGGCGCAGAATATAGGCACCGGCAAGGCGCAGTATGGAGCGGAATGGCCATATGCGCGCCCACTCGCCCGCGCCATAGGACACCGCCGCCTTGCGCGAGGCGAGGTAGGTGACCAGCAGGTAGTCCATGTTGGAGCGGTGATTGATAAAGAACACCACCGCCGCGTTCGGCGGGAACTCAGCAAGCGCAGCCTCATGCGCCCAGCCGAGTCTGACCCGGTAAAAGGCACGCAGGAAACGCCGCGCCAGACGGTAGCCGAGCCGAAAGTAGAAATAGGCGTTGAACGCGGGAACCATTTCGCGGGCGAAGATGACCACCTCCGCCATGACGCCATCGCGCGTTACGCCACGTTCGTCGGCGGTCTTGGCCACCGCCGCCATGACCACAGGGTCATAGGTCAACCGGTCGATCAGAACCTGGCGCTTGGTGAGTTGAAACGTCGGCAGTTCAAGGCTGAAGCGCGTGTTGACGTCTTTGATGGCGCTGTTGACGTAGCGGCGCACAAGCCAGCGCAACGCCGGCAGAAAGAAATGGTTGATCGATGCCAGCGCCGCCAAGGCCACCAGCACGACCGCAAGCCAAATCGGCAGGGCTATCGTTCCCGACACGCGCTCATCCGTTCCACCAGCGGGCGTCGCAAACCGGACGCCCGCCCCCCTCACGTTTCACGCAAACATTGTGAAGGGAATCGCAGTTTCATGCAAAGCCGATGGACGAGTTGCGGTTTCTCGCGGACGCACAGGCGGGAAGGTCCCGCCCGTGCGCGCCTGATGCGTCTTTGTCCCGTTAGTGGCCGGCAAGGTCGTTCCACTGCGGCAGCAAAACGATACAGTTCGGATTGTAGCCGCGCTCTTTCAGAGTATCGACGGAGGCGATCACCTGTTCCGTTGCCATGTCGATCACGGTTATCGACCCGTCGCTCAATCCGGGAAGGTTGAGCAGGGTGTTCTGTACGAACGCGTACTTGCCGTCCGCTGTGAACGCTACGTGATGTGCGCCCTCGCCGGTGGCGATTGAGTTCAGCAGGCGCGGGTTGGTCACATCACCGCTGATATCGAAGATATGCATGTGCCCGGGCTTGCCGGTTGTCACATACATGCGGTCGCCGTCGCCGTTGAAATACATCTCAAGCGCCACGCCCGAGCCGATTTCGCCAAAGTCGTAAGCCTTGGCGGTATCGAAGTCTGACGTTTCGGAATTCCAAGTCATCGTCCACAATGTGCCCCCGAACATGTTCGTGACATAGGCGACCGGCGGACTGGCGCCTGGCACGAACATGACCTCAACCGGCGCTTCGCCGGACGGCGAGGGCTTGTCCGAAACACGGTGGCGTCCAAGCACGGTGTTGGTGCTGGCTTCAATGACGGTGATGTATTCTCCCGCATCGCCGAGATCGGTGGCGCGCACGGTGTTTGTCACCAGCACGCGGTCAATGCTCTGGTTCACCGCAAGCCCGTGCGGGTACGGCGTATCCAACTCGATGACCGCTGTTACTTCGTCCGTCGCCACATCGCCGACAACGACCGTGTTGGAACCCATGCAGGTCAAATACCAGGTCTTGTTGTCTTCCGACACGATCACGTCCTCTCCGACGCTGCATTCGGGTATGTTGATCGTGCGAATGCGGTAGGGGAACTGCGTCATGTCCATAACGCGCAGTTGCGTCTTGCCGAGTGCGGTGATGTAGGCCTTGGTCATCGTGCGGTCATAGAAGAGATGATGCGCGACGAGATCGCCGGGCAGGGGAATCTGCATCAGAATATTGCCGAAAGCTTCCGAAGTCGGATCGACGTCTATGATCGCAATCCCTTCTTCACGCGCCGGCGCCTGACTCAGATTGAGCGCCTGTAGCGACTCTGCCGATTTCGTTTCATAGTTCACCATCGCGAGAATTTCCGCCTGCGCGCCCGTCGGCCACAGCATGAGCGAAATCAATCCGATTGCGAAGAGTATGCGTTTCATGGTGTTACCCCGTTTCCTTGGGGCAGGATGGCCGCTGTATTCTTGTTATTGCGCCACTGCCGGTGTGATGCCCCGGTCCGGTAATGCTATGCGTAGTCCAGCACCTGCCCCCGCAGCCGCTATTTAAATGAGATTGTGCGAGGGAATGCACGTTAAAAGTCATTGAAACACGAATGAAACACGATTGGATATCCATCAGGCGGGAAACGGAGGCATGTTCGGTTGAATTGATTGTACGGAGCAGTTCAATGAACGTTGCGATGACACTGAAAAGGCACAAATTATTCGGCACGGGTCTGGCCGTTTGTGCAGCCCTGACGCTGCTTTTGATGATGCATCCTGCCGCAACCGCCGGCGAGCGGACCTTCGAACTGACGATATCAAGGGGCCACCTTGACCCCGCCCAAGACACCATCAGGGTGACGCAGGGAGATATGGTCCGCTTCATATGGTCAAGCGACAAGGCCGTGGAAGTTCATCTGCACGGCTATGACCTTCTGGTTGATGTGCCGCCGGGCGAGCCTGTGGAACAACAGTTTGAAGCCCATGCAAGCGGCCGCTTCCCGGTTTCACTGCATGATTCAGGCAGCGGTCACGATCACGGTCCGCTTGTGTATCTGGAAGTTTATCCGGACTGATGCAGGCTGGCGCCACATCGGTGATTAGATTTGTCGCCGCGCTCGTGGCTTTGCTCTTCGTTTGGCCCCAGCAAAATGCGGAGGCGCATGCCTTCGGTGCGCGATACGATCTGCCCTTGCCGTTGTCGCTTTACCTTTACGCGGCGGGTGCCGCCGTTGCGCTGTCTTTCGTGGTCATGGCCTTCGCCATGCGTTCAAACAGTATCCACCTGCCGGTATGGACGTGGACGCTTTCAGGCCGGAGCGTCACGATTGCCCGCTGGCTGGCGATACTGCTCGGCACGTCGTCTGTCGCCGTACTCGCGCTCATAACCATCGCCGGTTTCATCGGCAACGTATCTCCGGTGAAAAACATAGCTCCCGTGATCGTGTGGGTTCTGTGGTGGGTCGGGTTCGTCTTCGCGACCGCGTTCGTTGCCAATTTCTGGGTGGTCATCAACCCGTGGGACGCATTGGCGCGGGCCTTTTGCGCCGCCCGTCTCCGCCTCGGGCTTTGGCCCGGCTATGTGCCGAAGAGCTATCCCGAACGACTGGGCTCATGGCCTGCCGCGTTTCTGTTCATCGTATTCGCGTGGCTTGAAATCATATCGGGATTTGGCGAATTGCCGCGAGTGCTGGCGTGGCTCATCGTCGGGTATTCCGCCTTGACGTGGGCGGGTTGCGGCGCCTTCGGACGCAACACGTGGTTCTTGAAGGGCGATGTGTTTTCCCAGGTCCTGTCCGTTTACGCGAGGTTCGCGCCGCTAAGTATCGAGCGGGCGACCCCGGACAAACCGGCCGCGATAACCCTGCGACCTCCGGCGTTCGGGCTCATACCTAAGCAACCGGTCAGTTGGTCGATGCTGGTTCTGGTGGTTGCCATGCTTGCGACCGTCAGCTTCGACGGTTTTCTGGAAACGCCGGCGTGGTCAGCCTGCGTAAAGGCGATCGAGACTTCCAGCTGGCTGCGACCCGCGCTGATCGCTCTACAGGGTGCAGGCGTGAACCTGCTGAAACTTGCCGAAACAATCGCTCTTTTGGCGTCGATTCTGCTGTTTTTGTGCACGTATGCACTGTTCCTGCGGGCGGCGTCGGCATTTGGCGGTGGTGCCGTCGGTTTTGCATCGCTGTCACGCGCGCTCGTTCTTTCCCTTGTTCCGATCGCCATCGCCTACCATCTCGCGCATTACATTTCCTATCTGCTGCTCGCCGGACAGTTTATCATTCCCCTGCTGTCCGACCCGTTCGGGTACGGTTGGGATCTGTTCGGGACCGCGAGCTACACACTCGACATATCGGTGATCGATGCGAAGGCCGTCTGGTATGTCGCCGTGAGCGCGATTGTCGCCGGACATATTATTGCGGTGATGCTCTCTCATGCGACCGCCATGGCGCTTTATGACGACACGCAGAAAGCATTGCTGTCGCAGTTGCCGGTGACTGTCCTTATGGTGCTCTACACCATGGTGAGCTTGTGGATTCTGGCACAACCGGTTGTCAGCCTTTAGCGCATGACTCAGGGCGGTGGCTTTACCAATCAACAAGTCGTCAATTGACGCATCCGGCCGCGCAATGCATCACACCCACTGAAATCCGCAGCGCGCTGACTTCAATTTCCAGGAGACACCAACGCATGATCGATCTTTACACCTGGTCCACGCCGAATGGACGGAAAGTCTCCATAGCGCTTGAAGAACTTGGCCTGGACTACAATGTGCATGCCATCGACATCACCAAGGATGAGCAGTTCGACTCGGCGTTTTTGAAGATTGCGCCGAACAATCGCATACCCGCAATAGTCGATACGGACAACGGTCTGACGCTTATGGAATCCGGCGCCATCCTCATGTATCTCGCGGAGAAAACCGGCAAGCTCATGTCCGGCGAGTTCGAACCAAGATGGCGGACGGTTGAGTGGCTGATGTGGCAAATGGGCGGCCCCGGCCCGATGCTCGGTCAGGCGCACCACTTCATCAAGTTTAATCCGGGCGTGTCCGACTATGCCGAGCAGCGTTATCTCAACGAGGGTAAACGGCTTTATGGCGTGCTCGACAAGCGTCTGGAAGGGCGGGATTTTGTCGCCGGCGACTATTCGATGGCCGATATCGCCGTGTGGCCGTGGATCGCACGGTTTGAGTGGCAAACAATTGATTTGAATGAATTTCCGCGTGTGCGAGACTGGTATATGAGGATTGTGGAGCGCCCGGCGGTGCAAAAAGGCTATGTGGTGCCTAATCCTCAGGAAATTCCGCTACCAGCCTGAACCGCGACACGTGGCAGCGGACGCCGCAAGCCGTACAATCCGGACGGGGTTGGCGTGTGCGGCAGGAACCGAAAGAGCTATGAGAGTACTTGGCAGAAACGTGGGCAGACACCTGGCATTGGCTTTTGCCGTTTGGGCAGGCCTGTCTTGTGCGGCCGTCGCGCAGGAAGTCTCGCTGGTGCGGGTCGATGAGGTGCGGCTCGAACCGCTGACACAGACGGTGCCGGTTATCGGCCGCCTCGTGGCACGCCAGATCGGCGATGTTGCAACGCGCATAGGCGGCGCGGTGGAAGCGTTCCATGTCGAGGTGGGCGACCGGGTCAGCGCGGATCAGATCATCGCCGAACTGGACACAGACCTTCTAAACGCGCAACTGGCGCTCGTTGAAGGCGAATTGGCCCAGGCCGAGGCGGATCTGGAATCGGAACAGGCCACCCGGCAGCTCGCGCAGCAGGAGCTCGACCGCTACGCCGGCCTGCAGGGAACGCAGGCCTATTCGAAGGCGCGGTTCGACGATGCGGTGCAGAACGTGGCGCGTGCCCAGGCGGCTATCTCGAAAGCACAGGCGCAGATCGCGACACGCCGAGCAGGACTGACGCTCAACCGTCTCAATCTTGAATATGCCCGCATCCGTGCGCCATATGACGGCGTCATCATCCGCCGCATGGTCGAAACCGGGGCTTATGTGCGCACCGGCGATGCGCTGGTGCATATGATGTCCGACACAAATCTTGAGGTCGAAGCGGACGTGCCCTCGCAACGTATTGTGTCGCTGCTTCCGGGAACACAAGTGTCGGTGCAGCTCGATGACGGTAGCGCCCACACGGCAACGGTGCGTGCAAGCCTGCCGGTTGAAAATCCGCTGACGCGCACCCGGGCGGTGCGTTTCGTGCCGGAATTTGCAGGCGAGGTTGAGCGCCTGGCCGACGCGCAGACGGTAACCGTAATGGTGCCGGTTGGCGCCGAGCGGGAAGTTCTGACCGTGCACAAGGACGCCATTATTCAACGCGGCGGCCAGAGCGTCGTCTATGTGGTTGTCGAAGACGCGGCGCAGTTACGCACTATCGAACTCGGCGATGCGACCGGTGGCCGGGTAGAAGTCCTGAGTGGACTGGAACAGGGCGACAAGGTTGTTGTGCGCGGCAACGAGCGCCTGCAGCCGGGCGCGCGGGTGCAGATAGACGCGGGGTCCTGATGAACCTGATCCGGCTGTCGATAGATCGCCCTATCGCGGTAATCTCGGCTGTGTTGATGGTCGTGATGTTCGGCTGGGTCGCGCTACAGACTATTCCGATCCAGCTAACTCCCGATGTCAACCGGCCGGTTATCTCGGTGCGTACGATCTGGCCGGGCGCCGCACCCGCGGAAATCGAGAGAGAGCTCACCAATCGACAGGAGGAGGTGCTCAAGGGCATCAACGGTCTGGCGTCGATTGACAGCCGGTCAGAGCAGGGCCGCTCTTCCATTAAGCTTGAGTTCGACGTCGGAACCAATATGGACCGGGCGCTGCTTCTCGTGTCGAACCGGCTCGACCGCGTGACCGGATATCCCGAAGAGGCGGACGAGCCGACACTGCGCACGGCCGGTGCGGAGGATCAGGCAATCGCCTGGTTCATCATTACACGTGTCGAGGGCAACGCCCGGCCGATCCACGAATATGGCGACTTCATCGAAGACATCGTGAAAGAACGTATCGAGCGCGTGAACGGTGTTGGGGAGGTTACCGTTTATGGTGGCAGCGAACGCGAAATTCAGATCACTACACAGCCTGCGCTGTTGGCACGCTACAGTTTGACGGTCAGCGCTGTCACAGATGCCCTGCGGCGCGGCAATGCGGCGATCAGTGCGGGCGATGTGGATGAGGGCAAGCGCCGCTATGTCGTCCGCACGGAAGGTGAGCTCAACACTCTTGAGGCGATCCGTGAAGTTGTCCTGCGTTCCATTCGCGACGAGACAACCGGCCGGATGGCGCGCGTCACAGTGGGTGACATTGCCGATGTGAACTTTGCCTTCAAGGATCCTGTGTCCAACATCCGCATGCTTGGACAGCAAGCCCTGGCGTTCAACGCGAAGCGCGAAACCGGCGCAAACGTCATAGAGATTATGGCCGGGATCGATCAGGCTGTGCATGAACTCAACGCGCAAGCAATACCCGATGCAGGTTTGCGGTTGCGTCAGGTCTATGACGAAACCGTCTACATCAACTCGTCCGTCGATCTCGTGCAGCAGAATATCTGGGTCGGCGGCACTCTGGCGGCAATTATCCTCATATTGTTCCTGCGTTCGATCCGCGCAACGCTTATCGTTTCCCTTGCCATTCCGGTATCGGTAGTCGGGTCTTTCGTTGCTATGGCGGCGCTTGGCCGGTCGATCAACGTGATCTCGCTTGCCGGTCTCGCGTTTGCGGTCGGTATGGTTGTTGATGCGGCGATTGTGGTGCTGGAAAATATCTACCGGCTTCGCGAACAGGGTATGCCCGTGCACCGCGCCGCGTTTGAAGGCGCGCGCCAGGTTTGGGGTGCGGTGCTGGTTTCCGCCCTCACCACGGTTATGGTGTTCATCCCGATCCTCGTGATGCAGCTTGAGGTCGGTCAACTGTTCCGCGACATCGCCGTGGCAATATCGGTGTCGGTGACGCTCTCGCTGCTTGTGTCGATTACGGTTCTGCCGGCGCTGTCAAACTATCTTCTGAAGGGCCGCGGCGCGGCCGACGATGCAGGTGCCGTGACCCGTATCCGCCTGCCCGGCATCGATGCCGCGGCCGGGGCTTTTGTTGCCCTGGTCATTGGATACACACGCCGCGTAACTCACAATAAAATGCTCTCGCTGCTGGTCGTCGTGGGGCTTAGCGTTGGCGCGACATTCGCCGCTTGGTCGGCGCTGCCGAAGCTTGAGTATCTGCCTGACGGCAACCGCAACCTGATGTTCGGCATCGTGTTGCCGCCGCCGGGTTACAACCTCACAACCATGAGCGAGATTGCCCAGACGGTGGAAGACGCGACACGGCCATATTGGGCGTCCGAGGCAGAAGGCGAGGCCGGTCCGGACGATCCGCCACAGATTGAGCGCATCTTCTTTGTCGTGTCGCGAGCCACAACGTTCATTGGGGCCGCCGCCGTCGAGCCCGGCCGGGCGACGGAACTCAGGCCGTTGCTTCGCGATCCGGTACTGCGGGAGCCGGGCACCTTCGCGATCGTCAATCAGCTCTCTCTGTTCGGCCGGGGTATTGGCGGCGGTCGTAAGATCGAGCTCGATGTATCCGGTCCCGACCTTGAGACCATTCTGCGCGTGGCCGGGCGCGCGACCGGTATGATTTTCTCCGTCTTTCCACCGGCCGAGGGTCATCAGTTCAGGCCGCAGCCCGGGTTGGAACTCGGGGCGCCCGAAGTGCGCGTCATCCCCGACCGGTTGCGACTCGCCGACGCGGGCGTCACGACGACGGAGTTGGGGCTCTCCATCGATGCTTTCAATGACGGTCTGAGGGTGGCCGAGGTTACTGTCGGTAACGATCGGCTTGACCTGATGCTCAAGGGAAGTCGAACCGAAGTCGAGGAAACCCAGGGCATTGCGGCGCTTCCCGTTGTCACTTCAAATGGCCAGATCCTGCCGGCCTCGTCGCTGGCGCGTATTGAACTCACCGCCGGGCCGACCGAGATCCGTCACCGCGAGCGCGCTCGAACCATCACGCTTGAAGTTGTGCCTTCGGCCGGACTTCCACTCGAGACGGCGCTGGATCTTATTATTGAGAATGTTATCGCTCCCCTGCGTGCGCAAGGTATGCCTGCCGGTGTAACACTTCGTATCAGCGGAACCGCCGACAAACTGACCAAGACCTGGAACGCCATGGTGCGTGATCTCGTTATCGCCATTGCCATCGTCTATCTTGTCATGGCGGTGTTGTTTGAGAGTTTTGTTTACCCGTTGATCATCTTGCTGTCGGTTCCCCTAGCCGCAGCTGGCGGCGTTGCCGGTCTGGCGGGCCTGAACTTCTTGCTCAGCTATTCAAATGAGTTTCAACCCCTCGACATGCTAACGATGTTGGGGTTCGTCATTCTCGTCGGTATTGTCGTGAACAATGCAATTCTTCTCATTCACCAAACGCTCCTGCATATCCGCGAAGACGGCATGGCCGCGCAGGATGCCATCATCGAGGCGACGCGCAACCGGGTGCGGCCGATCTTCATGTCGACCCTGACATCGGTGTTCGGCATGCTGCCGCTTGTCGTGCTGTCGGGCGCGGGCTCTGAACTTTACCGGGGCCTCGGCTCCGTCGTGGTTGGCGGACTATCGTTGTCGGCGCTGCTCACGCTGATCATTGTGCCGCCGATGATGTCGCTTGTGGTGCAGCCGCTTGAGGAGCGTGCCCGGGCGCGCAGAGCCAGCCTTCAGGAAGTTCCCGCGGAATAAGTCGCGGTTCTCTACGCCCGGTCCCGGAACTTGTTAGTAATAGGGTAGCGCCGGTCTCGGCCAAAGTTTTTCTGCGTGATCTTGACGCCAGGCGCCGCTTGCCGGCGCTTGTACTCCGCGATGTGAAGCAGATGCTGGATGTGCTCAACTGTTGCTGCATCGTGACCGCGAGCGACCGTGTCCGACACCGACATCTCCCCCTCAACCAGGCTTTCAAGAATGTCATCGAGCTCATCGTAGGGTGGCAGTGAGTCCTGATCCGTCTGATCTTCGCGAAGCTCCGCGGATGGGGCTTTTGTGATGATGTTTTCCGGTATTGCCCGGCCTTTGGGCCCTAAGCATCCTTTTGGCATGCTCTGATTTCGCAAGCCCGAAAGTGCGTATACCTGCAGTTTGTAGAGGTCTTTGACTGGGTTGAACCCGCCGTTCATGTCGCCGTAAAGGGTTGCATAGCCGACCGACACTTCCGATTTGTTGCCGGTCGTAACAACCATCGATCCAAACTTGTTCGACACCGCCATGAGCAGCGTGCCACGGGCGCGCGACTGGATATTCTCCTCCGTGGTGTCTGCTTCGCGGCCTTCGAACAGCGGTGCGAGAACCGCGTTGAAGCCCTCCACGGGGTCGGATATCGCAATGATGTCGTAGCGCACACCCAGCGCCTCGGCGCAGGCCTTGGCGTCCACCAGGCTTTCGTCGCTGGTGTATTTGTAGGGCATCATTATGCAGTGCACACGCTCAGCGCCCAGCGCATCGACGGCCATCGCCGCGCAGAGCGCGGAATCAATGCCGCCTGACAAACCGAGCACGACGCCGGGAAAGCCGTTTTTCTCCACGTAGTCCCGCAGGCCCGTCACGCAGGCGAGGTAGTTTGCCTCATGACCCTCTTCAACGGGGGTGGTTTCGGCAACGGAACATGTCCATCCGTCCTCGCCGCGCGTCCACTCGCTCACGCAAAGGGCAGATTCCCAGGCCGGCATCTGAAACGCCAGCGAACGGTCGCCATTGAGAGCGAACGATCCGCCATCGAACACAAGCTCGTCCTGACCGCCAAACTGGTTGGCGTAGAGCAGCGGCAACCCGGTTTCCGTGACCCGGGCGACCACGACATTGAGCCGGATATCCTGTTTGCCGGACCAGTATGGCGATCCGTTCGGCACGATGAGGATTTCAGCTCCGGTTTCTTCCAGGCATTCGCAGACTTCGTCCGTCCAGATGTCTTCGCAAATCGGCAGGCCAAGCCGCACGCCGCGAAAGTTCACCGGTCCGGGCAGGGGTCCCGCCGCGAACACGCGCTTCTCGTCGAAGGGTCCGTAGTTGGGCAGGTCGGCTTTATAGCGCACCGCGTCCACCTTGCCGTCGACAAGCAACGCAACCGCATTGTACAGACCCGCCTCGTCTCGCCACGGCGTTCCCATGACGATGCCGGGCCCGCCTGACTTCGTTTCGGCTGCAAGCTTTTCCACCGCCGCCATCGCGGCATCCTGAAAAGCCGGATTCAAAATGAGATCTTCCGGAGGATAGCCGGTGATGAAGAGCTCGGTGAACACCACCAGATCGGCTTGTTCTGCGGCCGCATCCCGGTAGGCGCGAAGCGCCAGTTCAAGATTGCCGTCAACGTCTCCGACGACAGGGTTGAGTTGAGCCGTGGCGATGCGCAGTTTGTCCATCATTCCCGGTTCTTAGCGCGGCGCAATGCGCGTCGCAACCCGGCGTCGCGCAGTATCTTCCCAACAGCACCCGAGGCCGGCAATCGCGAAACAAGGTTAACGATTCCTTTATCTCCACCGCTTAGCGTTGCAGAAGGAAGATTGGACAAGTCTGCGTGACAAACTGAGGATGCGCAATCTGAGCTACTGGGGGCATTTTGGTGAAAGACCGGCAAATAGAATCGGACCTCGATCCGGCCGTCAGTCGCGTTGAACCGGCTGATTTGCAGGTGCCGGCCGGTAACGGTGAGCCTGCGGTCGACTACAAGTCTACGTTGGCGCGCCTGAAAAAGCGTGAACGCGCGCTCAATGAATTGCTGAGCGGTTCGGGCGAAAGCGCCGAACATGACGCCGTTGCCGCACTGGCGACCGCGTTTGACTCCGAGTTCTGCGCAGTTGCCCTCTTTCAGCCACATACACCGGCGCTGAAGCTGGAAGCGGTGTGCTCGGGTGACGATTTCCTGGAACCGGATGAATGGAATCTATCGGCGGACAGTCTGCGCCGGATGGCTGGTGCCGGTCACACGACGTGGCACGGGCGCCTGTGCGCTGCTGACCTGCCGGACTGGGTTTCCTTTGATGCCGCGGACGGCGTGGATTTTTGCTCCAACATCCTGCGGTGCAATGGCGATGTTGTCGGGTTTCTTGTCTATACGCTGTCGGAACCCGCCGACTTGAGCGTGGAAAGTGGCGCCGACCTGGGTCATCTCATCGCCTCGCGGCTGTCGGCGGAGTTGGAGCTGAGGGCCGAGCGCACCGCGCGCCGATCCACCGAAAAACAGTTTCAGGACGTCGCCAGTATTGCCTTTGACTGGTTCTGGGAGATCGATGAAGACCACTGCGTCTCCTATCTCTCCGAACGCTGGAGCAGCCTTACTGGTCGAGATCGTAAGGACGTTGTCGGGCTGACATTGCACGACCTAGGCATTGACGCCAGCGACCCGCGATGGGCGACCCTCTATGAAGGGCTGGATACGCACCAGCCGATCCGCGGCATCAAGACCAGTGCAGTCGATGCCGATCGCAAGCTTCGCTACTGGATCGTCAACGGCAATCCGTGGTTTGACGAGCGTGGAGAGTTCCGCGGGTACCGGGGAACCGGTACCGACGTTACTGCGGAAGTCAAACAACGCCACCGCGCCGAGAAAGCCGAACGCTTGCTGCGTGATGCCATTGAGGCACTGCCGCAGGGCTTCATCTTGTTCGATGAGGATGACCGTCTCGTCGTCTGCAATGGCAAATATGGAGAACTGCATCCCGAAATCACGGACGGGCTCGTAGCCGGTGCGGACCTGTTCGACCTTGTGACCTGCTGGGCCCATCAGACAAGTGATCGACCGGACGGAATGAGCACAGATGAGCTGATCAACCGGCGGATGAAGGCGCACCGGTCGCACACCCGTGAAATCGAGTTTGCAAGATCCAGCGGCGAAACCTTTCTCGTTAACGAGCAGAAGACGCAAAGCGGCTGCTCGGTGTGGATGCATACCGATATTACGTCTCTCAAAAAACGTGAGAACGAATTGCAACGGCTGAGTGATGAGCTTCGCAGCAAGAACGCGCAACTGGATGCCACTATAAACTCCATGGGCGATGGTCTGATCATGCACGGTCCGGATGAGCGCGTCATGCTGGTCAATCAGTGCTGGAAGAACATGTTCGACATTCCCGAAACCATGCAGGTAACCGGGACCGCCCACTCCGAGATCATCGCTTACCTGGAAGACAATGGCGTGGCGCCCGAGCTACAGCAATCTGTGCGGGCCAACTGGGAACGGGTCTTGCGTGAGGGTGAGGTCACCCACAAGCGCGAGCTGGCTGACGCGAGGGTCATCGAAGTCAAGGGCTTTGGCATGGATGACGGTGGTGTCGTGCTCACTTTTCGCGACATCACTCTTGCCGAGCGCCAGGCCGCCGCGTTGCGCGAACAGGCCACCCAGTTTGAGGCATTGAGTGAAGCCCTCGCCAAACAAAATGCCTATTTTGATGGCGCCCTCAACGCAATGGTGCAGGGGCTGGCGACGTTCACCCCCGGTAATCGTCTGGTGGTTTGCAACCGGCGCTTCCAGCAGATATTCGGGCTGCCCGACGAGCTCGTTTCGCCAGGTGCGAGTGTTGGCGACATCGGCGCGTTCCTCAGCGAAAACGGTCTGATGCCCAACGCCGCGGAGCGCATCGAGGCATCGCACGAAACAGCGCGCACAGAAGGTGCACACAACAATACAATGCGGTTCGGCGACGGCCGGGTTTTTGAAGTGCAGAACAATCGCCTCGAAGACGGCGACCTGCTCGTGGCTTTCCACGAAATAACCGATCTTGAGAATCATGCGCGCAGGCTGGATGAATACGCAAAGCGGCTTGAGGCATCGAACCGGGAGTTACAGGAATTTGCCTACGTTGCCTCGCACGACCTGCAAGAACCATTGCGCAAAATTGAAGCATTCAGCGACCGCTTGCGTTCCAAATATGGAGACGAACTGGACGATACCGGGCGTGCGTATATAGAGCGCATGCATCTGGCCGCGCAGCGGATGCGCTCGCTGATCGAAGATTTGCTGGGCTACTCACGCATCACAACAAAGGGCAGGGAGTTCGAAATCGTCGCGTTGCGCCAGGTCATCGATGGTGTTTTGAATGATCTTGAAATCGCGATTGACGCGTCCGGAGCCGAGATCCGCGTTTCCCCGGACTTGCCGGAAATCGAAGCCGATGCCGCACAGATGCGAAGATTGTTCCAGAACCTGGTCTCCAATGCGATCAAGTTCAGGAAGCCTGATATTGCGCCGGCCATCGAAATATCCGCCGAGCTTGTCCTCGCAACGGCAGGCGACGCCTGCGCGAATGTGGAAATTTCTGTAGCGGACAACGGCATCGGCTTTGAAAGCAAATACACCGAACAAATATTCAAGATTTTTCATCGTCTGCACGGCAGGTCTGAGTATGAGGGCACCGGCATCGGCCTTGCGACATGCCGCAAGATCGTCGACCGGCACGCAGGTTCCATAACCGCAACCAGCGTTCCCGATGAAGGCACGACGATGACCCTTTGCCTGCCGCTTAGTCAACCCAGCACCACGGAGGATTTGGAATGATGGGTCAGAATGGCAAAGCGATCACTATTGTGGTCGCCGATGATGATCCTGACGATCGGATGATGATAGAAGAGGCGTTCGAGGAAAACCGCCTGACGAACAATCTTGCGTTCGTCGAGGACGGCGAGGATCTGATTGACTATCTGAGGTCGCAGGGCAAGTACGCCGACACGCCGCGAGGGCCCGTGGGTGTCATATTGCTTGACCTCAACATGCCGCGTCTTGATGGCCGCGAAGCTTTGAAGATAATAAAGGCGGACCCGGATCTGCATCGAATCCCCGTCGTTGTTCTGACTACATCCAAGGCCGAAGAAGACATTCTGAGGACCTATGACCTTGGCGTCTCGAGCTTCATAACAAAGCCGGTGACGTTTGACGGACTGGTCGAGGTCATCAAGGTGCTGGGCCGCTACTGGTTTGAGATTGTGGCTCTGCCTTCCGATTACGCGGCGTAGGCTGCAGGGTTTCTGGGTGCACCATGTCGGTTGAACCGGTCAAAATTCTGCTCGTTGAAGATGATGAGGACGACTATCTGCTGACGACGGATCTCCTGGCAGACATTGAGCAGTTCAAATACGACCTGACATGGGCGCCGAAATTCGAAGACGGCGTCGCGCGGTTGCGCGAGGGCGTGTACGACATTTGTCTTGTCGATTTCCGCATTGGCGGGCGTACCGGGCTCGACTTTGTCCAGGAAGCTCGCGAACTGGGGTGCCGCGCGCCTGTCGTCTTCCTCACCGGCATGGGCGACCGCGAAATGGATATCGCGGCGATGGAGGCCGGGGCTTCCGACTTTCTGCAGAAATCGGAACTGACGTCGGCAACGCTCGACCGCGCGATCCGGTACTCGATAAATCAGGCTCGCGACCGCAAGTTCCTCGAAGAACGTACGGTCCTGTTGCAGGCGACCCTAGACAATACGGGTGCAGGCATTGGTGCAATCGATCAGGATGGCTGTCTGGTAACCTGGAACGACCGGTTCGTGTCGGTACTCGAAAAGCTCGCCGCCGACCGGGCGGAGGGGTCCGGTTTGCCGCCCGAACTTTCCGGGTTTCGGCTTTGTGAGCGGTTTCCGATGCTTCAGTCTTCGTGCGAAGAATTGGAGTGCGTGGACGGTACGATCCTGAGTATCAACCGGAACAACATCGCCGAAGGCGGCGCCGTGATCGTTTGTCACGACACGACGCAGCAGAAACAGACCGAGCACGCGCTGCGCCATGCAAAGCAGCACGCCGAAGAAGCCAACCGTGCAAAGTCCGCCTTCTTTGCAAACATCTCTCACGAATTGCGCACGCCGCTAAACGCGATCATCGGATTTGCCGACCTGATTGTCGGCCAGTCGCAGGGCCCCATCGGCTGTCCGGACTATGAAGGCTATGTCGGCTTCATACGCGAATCGGGGACGTCGCTTTTGGGGTTGATAAACAAGACGATAGATCTCGCCCGCATCGAAGCTGCCGACTACCCGCTGGAGCGCGGTGAAATTAACGTTGCCGACAGTCTCGGCGCCGCGTTGCGCCTCGTCGAGGCCGTGGCGAACGAGCGCAAAGTCCGCGTAACGGCCGATCTGGCGGTTCCGGAGCTTGCTGCATTCGGTGATGAGACAGCGGTGTCGAAAATCTTCAGCGAACTTCTGTCCAATGCCGTCAAGTTTTCCGAAGAAGGCGGCAGTGTGATTGTCTCGGGCGCTTATGACGGCGCCATGACAGTGTTGCGCGTTACCGATCGCGGGATCGGCATGGAACAGGCTGAAATCGACCGGGCGCTGTCGCCCTTTGCCCAGGTGGATCAGAAACTGGCGCGCCAGTATGAAGGGGCGGGGCTTGGCCTGCCGCTCGCCAAGGCACTGGTGGAAATTCACAACGGCAGCCTGTCGATAGACAGCCAGCGCCACGCCGGAACCACGATAACGGTTGTACTGCCCACGCACGCTTCCGCCGCCGCCAGCCCCAAGAGCAGCACACCCCAGCCTGTTCCCCTGACCACCTGACACCGAACGCACAATGCCTCTGGCACCACCTTGCGCTTGCAATCTATAATGCGGCGCGAGGGCGGGGCGCCCAAGTGGCAACCGTGCCGAAAGTGAAAGGAATAATCTACCATGCGTTGGAGAGGCCGCAGAACCAGCCAGAATGTTGAAGACCGCAGATCTCAGGGCGGCTCTGGCGGGCGCAGAATGCGCATTCCCACAGGTGGCCGCGGCGGCCGGATCGGTGGGTTCGGTCTGATAGTCATTGTCGTGCTTGCACTGTTTTTCAACGTTGACATGAGCGCGTTTCTGCAGGGACAGCTGTCGCCCGGTCCCGCGCCGGCGCCGGATCAGCAGGGATCTCAGACGGCTCCGGCAAACGACGATCTTGGAAAGTTTGTTTCAGTGGTTCTCGCGGACACGGAGGAGACCTGGACAAAACTGTTCCAGGGAATGGGCCGCCAGTACGAAAAGCCCGTTCTTGTGCTGTTCAGCGGATTTACACAGTCCGGCTGCGGCGCGGCGCAATCCGCGACCGGCCCGTTCTATTGTCCGCTCGATCGCAAGATTTATATCGACCTTGGCTTCTATCGCGAAATGCGCCGCATGGGGGCATCGGGAGACTTTGCGCAGGCCTATGTCATTGCCCATGAGGTCGGACATCATGCGCAAACTCTGCTCGGAATTGCACAGAAGGTTCACGAGGCGCGCCAGCGCGCCGACCGGACGCAGGCGAATCAACTTTCGGTTCGCATGGAACTGCAGGCCGACTGCTTTTCCGGCGTCTGGGCGAAGCATGCCGATCAGAGCTTCGACATGCTTGAAGAAGGCGACATTGAAGAGGCGCTTCGCGCGGCAAGCGCGATCGGCGATGATCGCCTGCAACGCCAGTCACAGGGCCATGTCGTGCCGGATTCGTTTACGCACGGGTCATCTGAACAACGGGTGCGCTGGTTCCGCACTGGCTGGCAGTCCGGCAATTTGGGCGACTGCGAGACATTCGCCCTCCCGATGTCGCAACTCTAGACGCCATCTGGTGCACGCCGAGGTGGCGCGGGGTAGTGGCCTCGCGTCCCTGAAAGAATCGTTTCACACCGTTTGAAAATATCATTACAATAAACAAATTGATTGTACGCGTTCGCACGGCGGGGGTGCGACGCGGTGAGGCCTGATCTTTGGATGGTTTCTGCCAATTCAAGATCAACAAGAATTCTTGCAATGGGAGGGGGAGCGTCCTGTTTCGCGATGGCGGAACGGGGTCGGTAATTGATCTGGACACGAATGCGGTAGGAAAATGACTGTTAAGATATCGGGTGCGCAATCTGCGCATATTCTGTTGGTGGAAGACGATCCCGACGACGTGAAGTTTATCAAACGTGCCTTTGCCAAGGTCTGGGTCGATTACGAGCTGCATGTTGCGAGCGATGGTGAGCAGGCGCTTGCCATGCTGCGCCGGAGCGATGGCTACGAAGACGAGCCGAAGCCCGACCTCATTCTTCTCGACCTGAACATGCCGAAAATGAACGGATTTGAGGTTTTGGACAGCCTCAAGTCGGATTCGGAACTCTGCCAAATTCCGGTCGTTGTGCTCACCACGAGCAACGATCGCGAAGCGATGGCAAAGGCCTATCAGCTGCACGCGAATTCGTTCATTTCAAAGCCGGTGACGTCGGAAGAGTTGAACCGAATGGTCGAGATGGTTGCTCAGTACTGGTTCAACACGGTCGGTATGGACGCTGACGCGCAATAGCAGGCCGCGGGGCCGTTCAGTCCGGTACCCGGGCTGGCCAAATCGATACCAAGGCAGCCCAGATTCGGGAAATCGACAAGGTGCCAACCGACGGCAGTTTCACGGCAAGGCTTTGAGGGTCTATACCGAGTGTGCCGCCCAGAATGTGCAGTTCAAGTCCTTCCTTCACCCCGATTCCAGCACCGATCACTCCGGACAGGGATATCTGCCAGCCGGTACCTGAAGGCGTTGTTTCCACGGCAAACCCTTCGCCCAGATAATCCTTGCCGACGGCAGTCGGCGGCAGTTCTGCTCCAAGTTCGGGTACGTTTCGCGCCACCCATGCAACGAAGGAGTTCGAATTCGGCCCGGGCCACACGGAGTAGGCGCCTCGGGCGCTGTGGGGATAGCGGGTGATTGCCGCTTCTATGCGTGGGATAAGTGCCGCCGCCGCGTCGCCGCGCACATCGTGAATGATGTCGGGCACATTTGAGTACCATCGCCCGTCGGTCGGGTAGGCGTTGCGTCTGACCGGGTTTCCCCAGCCCACCACCTCGTAGCGGGTGAAACTGTCGGCACCTTCCCGCTTGAGGACAATCCAGGTATGAACCGCGAACATGCCCTTCCAGCGGCCGGCGCGCGCGGCGTAGACCTGAATTATGGCCTCCCGTGCGGTGCGTGGGTCAGGCGCAATTCCGCTTGCCGACCAGTCGGCGGTCCGCCAGCTTGCCGGCCAGCCCTGTTGCGCATACCAGGCCGCGGTCGAGGCGACCGGTGCAACGATGCAAAGAAACACGGCAAGTGCCACAAACTTCAGCCTTTTCGTGATCATCGTCCTGGGTTCCGATACGGTCGGCCTGTTGTTTGCCGCAAAACGCGGGCAGACATGCCATGCGCCTTTCCAGTATATCTGAGTGCCATGATCGTATGGCACAAAAGTGGCAATCTGTCTCTCGTGCCCGGGTTCCGTGTGTCACGCTTCGACATCGGCGCGTTCCCGCAAATCCGGTGAATTGTTGCGGACATTTCCGACCGCGCGTTTCACCGGATGGCTCGTCAGAACATTGTCGTTACAGGGAACCAGCAGGCCGGCGTCCGCGGATGCGAGCCAGGCGTCAACGCCGTCACGCTCCAGAACAACCGGCATTCGGGTGTGGATCTGGCGCATATAGTCGTTGGCATCGATTGTCAGGATCGTACAGTTCAGGAGCGGCTTGCCGCTTTCCGGATCGTCCCAGCGTTCCCAGAGGCCGGCAAAGGAGAGCGGCGTACCATCGGCGCGGTAGATGAAATAGGGCTGTTTCTCCGATCCTGAGCGTTTCCACTCATAAAAACCACCAGAAGGAATGACACATCGGCGCTGCTTGAAGGCGGCGCGGAACATCGGCTTTTCCGCGGCGGTTTCGGCGCGGGCGTTGAAGGTTGACGGCAGGTCCTTGAGCGGCTTTTTCCACCAGGCGGGTATCAGTCCCCAGCGTGCTTCGCCCAACGTCAGCCCTTGTTCGCTGCGGCCCAGCATGTGCACGGTCTGGGTTGGGGCGACATTGTAACTTGGACGGAGATTGAGGGCGGGACCGGTCAGATTGTAAAAGTCGAACACTTCCTCCCACGTATAGTCCTGTGTGAAGCGTCCGCACATAAACAAGTCTCCGGAAGTCCTGCGACAGGGGTAGCTCAGCCGGGCACAGTGTAACGGTGCGACACGCCCCGGCGCAATAAAACCGGCCCGCAGAGTGATCTGCGGGCCGGGTTTGTTAGGGAAATTGCTGTGTGACTTCCGAGCGATTACGAACCGTAAAACGTGAAGGTCGAGATGGTGCAGACGTCTATGTCGAATTTCTCCGATTCGTCGCCATCGGCGAACTTGCCCTTGAAATCAAACTTGCACTCGCCGAAGCCGTCGTCGATGTCCAGCGTGATGGAGTGGCCGGGTTCCAGGACCTGCTCGCGCAGGTCGTCGGCGCCCCAATACTCCGCATTGGCGTTCGACACATAAAGGTGCGTCAGCGTCGTATTGGTATCGTTGATGATCTCGACGACGCGGTTGTAGTCATCGGCAAACGCCGCGCCGGTAAGGGCGGCTGTGGCAGTCGCTGCCAGAAGTGCGGCGGCGATAGTGTTGCGGGCGGTTTTGGTAATGTTCGACATCCTGATTTCCTTTCGTTTCCGGGGGCGGGTTCTGTTCCCGCTTTCGATAAACTCAAGATAGGCGCGTTTCCCGGCCTCGCTGGTGATCGACGTCACATCGCGAGAGGAAATTCGGAAATCCGCATAAGGTATTGAAACTAAATATTATAATCTCAAGCGAACGCGAAAAGGCCCGGAGCGAAACGCTCCGGGCCTGGAATTCCGCGACATGGCGGAGGCGCGTGGAACTCGAGTGCGAACTCAGCGGAAAGTCACCGAGTACTCTGAGCACACGTTCACGTTATAGCGCTCCGACGTTGCACCGTTCTCGAACGTGGCGCGCAGGTCGAATTTGCAGTACCCGCTGTAGTCGTTGAAATCGATCGCCATCGACTGACCGGGATGGAGCACATAGGAACCAAGGTGATCGTGGCCCCAGTCGTTGCGGCCCTTGTTGGACGCATGCAGGTACTCCAGTGCCATGCCGGTGTTGTTGATGACTTCAACGACGCGGTTGTAGCCATCCGATGCCGATACCGACACGCTGATGGCGGTCGAGGCGGCGGCGGCCAGAAGTACTGCGACAACCGTGCGGCGGGCGGTTTTGCTGAAATTGGACATTGTCTTCTCCTTGTTTGCTCGGTTGGAGGCCGGCGGCGACCTCCGATGAGCCAGAAATAGCGCGGAACCGAACAGCCACCGGTGAAGTGGATCACAGGGCAGAAAAAAGCTTCCCGGTTCACAAAAAAATACGGCCCGGGGCAGAAGTCCCGGGCCGTTCACTGGGAGGTTGTTGGTGCTGCAGGCTTAGTAGAACGTCACTGTGTATTCGGCACAAACGTTCACGTCGCGAGCTTCGGCGGTGGCGCCGTTGGCATAGGTTGCGCGCATATCGAAGTGGCAGGCGCCGGTGTAATCGTCGAAATTGACATGCAGGGACTGGCCGGGGCGCAGAATGTACTGGCCGAGGTGGTCATGACCCCAGTCTTCGCGGTTGACGTTTGAGGCGTTGAGATACTCGATGGTGACGCCGGAGTAGTTGATGATCTCAACGACGCGGTTGTGACCGTCGCTGGCGTATGCGGGTGCGGCGATAGAGGCCGTCGCGGCAGCGGCGACGAGGGCGGCGGCGATCGTGCGGCGGGTCATTTTTGCAATCTTGGTCATCGTTCTGTTTCCTCATTCCTGGTTGATTTTTGGGAGCTGCGCTCCGTGTTGCGATGACCTGAAGATATGCCGCCCGGCCAGTTGCACCCGTGACCCGCATCACAGGGAATGAAAAATGTCTGCGTACCGAAAATGCGTTCAGGCTTCCCGCCGGATGCAGCCCTTGATAGTGTGCGCAGCGCCTGGCGTTAACGGGGAGCTCATGTCTTGCAGACGGTAACCGCCCAACTGCCGGAATTTCTACGTCCGGTCTCCGCGAGCGGCCTCGTGCGCATCGGCGGCACGCACGATGGCGGATATGTCGTCAGCCGGGCAATGCTTGAGCGAACCGGGTTTCTTCTAAGCTTCGGGCTCGATCAAAGCTGGGCGTTCGAAGCGGCGGTCTGCGATTATCTCAAGGCAAGCCCGGCCGTTGACCACGAGTTTGTGTGTCACGCCTACGGTAAAGCCAGTTCGGCGCCGAAGCGCCCGTGGTGGGCGCGCAAGATCGCGCCCGTCATCCCCAATCCGCCGTTCGACAACCGCCACGCCACGCACTTCAGCCTGAATGTCGGGCGCGAGAGCGGCGGCGGCACGGTAACGCTTCGCGACGCCATGGACCGGGTGTCCGTTGAGGGGCCTGTGCTGCTGAAGATCGACATTGAGGGTTGGGAGTACAACGTCCTTAAAGACGTTTGCGACTTTGCAACGCGTGTGAGCGGCGTTGTCTTTGAACTGCACGGTCTGGGCGTTCTGGAAGACTATGCGTTAGTGCTTCTCCTGAAGCTCATGAGCGTGTTCGACGTGGTGCATGTCCACGCGAACAATCACGGCGGCATCGCGCCAAACGGCATGCCACAAGTGATCGAGGTGACCATGGTGCCGAAATCCGCCGCCGCAAGCACCGGTGCCGAGCCGGCCGAATACCCGCTGCCGGATCTGGATGCCCCGAATGATCCGGCAAAGCCCGACATCGCGCTTGAGTTTGCGATCCCGACTGTCGATGTGTTCAAGCAGCTCGACTCGCATCGGCTGCGGGAAATGAATGTGTTCTGAATCGCGATCCGCACTTTCAGTCAAAGAATCGGAAGACGGCCACCTCGCAGACATTGACGAGGTACTTTTCGACAACGTCTTCCTGGCCGTCATTGCTTGGAAACACACCGCGGAAATCGAACATGCAGTATCCGCTTGTGTCGTCGAGATTGATGGAGAGGGATTCGCCCGGCGCCAGGGTTCTGTGGCCGAGATGATCGCGGCCCCAGACCGTGCGCCCCACATGCGAAGCGAACAGACGTAGCAGCGGCTCGGAGGTGTTGTTGACCACCTGCACCCAGCGGTCATAGCTGTCGGCGCGTGCCGTACCGGCGGTCACGGCCAGCGCCGCGGCAACTACTGCTGCGGCAAGGGCCGTGCGGCATTGAAGGCATGAGCGAATAATCAGCATTGGCGATACTCTAGCGTGCTGAGTGGTGTCATTCAAAACATCGTTGCCGGCCGTTTTCAGCGCATCATCGCCGCGACATTTCCACCGTCGACGGTGACCACGGCGCCGGTTGTGGCGGGCGCAAGCGCAAGGTGCACAAAGGCCAGCGCCACGTCGGTGGCCTCGACCTCGCGGCCAAGCAGGTTGCCGGACATGTAATCGTCTTCGCTCACCTGCCGCGCCGCACTGCGGCTGGCAATCATGTCACTGGTGAGGAGCCCGCCTCTTATGCGGTCGGCATTGACCGCGTTCGACCGGATGCCGATGCGCCCGTAGTCCACCGCATACTGGCGCATGAGGGCGAGGGCCGCCGCCTTGGGGATGCCGTAAGGGCCAAAGTCGGCGCCCGGATTGACCGCTTGCTTTGTGACGTTGAACAGGAGGCAACCGCCGGTCCGCTGTGCCTGCATAATTGAGACGGCTGCTTGCGCGATGCGCTGATGGCCCCAGAAGTTGAGTTCAAACGATTGGCGCATGACATCCTCGCCGACTTCGCCGATGCGCCCCTGCCAGGCGGCGCCGGCATTGGAGATGACGATGTCGACGCCGCCGAAGCGCTCTGCGATACGCTGCATCGCTTCATGCGCTGAGGCCTCGTCCGTGACATTGCCGGCAACCGCGAAAGCGCCGGTCTCCGACGCCGCGCCCGCCAATGCGTCACCTTCAAGGTCGATGATCGCGACCTCCGCGCCCTGCGCCCTGAAGGCCTCCGCCGTGGCGCGACCGATGGTGCCGGCGCCGCCGGTGATTGCCACCACATGGCGTGCCAGCGGCGGTTCGGTTCCCTTCCTGAGCTTTGCCTGTTCAAGCGACCAGTATTCCATATCGAACAGCTGATCGAGGCTAAGCGGCTCGTATCGCCCGACGGCCTCTGCCGCGGTAATGACTTCGATGCTTGTCTCGGCGAGATCGGCGGCAATGGCAGCTTCCTTCGCCGATTTGCCGGCGGCGAACAGGCCGAGCCCCGGCACCAGTGCCACACGCGGCATCGTGTCGAGCATCTTCTTTGCACTGTCAAGGCGTGCGTTGTTCCGCTCAAAATAAGTCCGATACTCTGCTTCGAACCTGGTGACCGCATGATCGGCCGAACCTGCAAAGTCGTCGAGCGCTCCCGCTTCAGGTGCCGGCAAAACGACGGGTGTGCCTTTCGTTCTGATCACATGATCGGGCGTAATCGTGCCGCGCGTCGCGTAGTCGGCGACATTCTCCCCATTGGTGAAAGCCAAAATTTTGGGGCTTGAGCGGTGTTCCAGCACAAAGCGCTGGCATGTGCCGCCCGTTTCGTCGTGCACCGCAAGTGCTCCTCTGATGATCGGAGCGACATCGGCTGCGCTTGCAAGGTCTTCCGGCAGTTTGACCTGAGCGAACGGTGCCCGCGTTGCCCGGATAAGTTCTTGTTCGGCAAGGCCGACAAGCGAAATCATGCGCTCATAAGCCTCCTGTGCGGTGTCGCCGAAGCTGAAAATGCCGTGATTGTGGAGCACCAGTCCCTCCACATCGCGGTTGCCGCGCCAGATTTCCGCACACTCTTTGGCAAGATCGAAGCCCGGCATGACGAACGGTACGACCGCTGCGCGGCCGCCGTAGAGATTGGCGCAACGCGCTTCGCCGTCGGGCTGGTCGCTCAGTGCCAGCACCGCGTTGGCATGGGTGTGATCTACGAATTTGTGCGGCAGGAAGGCATGCAGAAGAGTCTCAACGGAAGGGTTGGGGGAGGCCGGGTTGAGCAGGTTGCGGCGCTGGTGGCTCACCATGTCTTCATCCGACAGGGCATCCAGCGCTTCGAGCCGCGTTAGCGGGTCGAGCCGCACGGCGGGCAGGCCCGGCGGTTCGATCGCTGCCATGTCCCAGCCGCTGCCCTTGACGCAGAGCACGCGCACCTGCGTGCCGTCCATGTCCTCGACATCCGTCTTGACCGACGTATTGCCGCCGCCATGCAGCACCAGCGCCGGATCGCCTCCCAGCAACCGTGTCGTATAAACTCTGAGCGCCACATCCTCATTGGCGCCTTCGGCGCCATAGGTCGTGACCGCGCCTTGTGCATCCGCGTCGGACCACAATGATTTCATGTCCGCGTGTCCCGTAACCGTTGTTTAGACTCTGACTTAGAACATCACCCCTTACCGATGCAATGCGTGAGCGCTCCTGATATAACCCTTGCACCTACTCAGGATCGCCTGCATGCCCCTTCGCGACATTTTGCTCGGTCTCCTTACGGCCTTCATCTGGGGCGCGACCTTTCCCGTCACCGCGGCGGCACTTGCCGAGACGCCGCCGATCTTCTTCGCCTGCCTGCGCTTTGCCGCGGTCGCCATATTCATTCCCTTCGTGCCGCGGCCGGCGGTGTCATGGCCGGTGCTCATTCTCACCGGCATGCTGCTCGGCGCCGGTCAATACGGGTTCTTGTTCATTGCCATGAACAACGGTGTGCCGGCTGGGCTCGCCTCTCTTCTGGTACACACACAGGCGATATTCACCGTTGCCATCGCTTATGTCGTTTTTTCCGAGAAGCTGCGTTTGCGCCAGATCCTTGCCATCGGGCTTGCCGCGGCGGGTTTGGCGCTGCTTGTCATCAACCGCTCAGAAGCAAGCCCTCTCACGGGTCTTGTCCTGATCCTGGCAGGTGCGATCTGCGGCGGCGTCGGCAACAACATTCTGAAATGGCTTGGCGGAGCCGACATGCTGGGCGTTGCGGTATGGATGAGCATGGCGGTGCCGCTGCCGCTTTTCGCACTTTCGCTGATCTTCGAGGCGGGGGGCAGTCCCGGCGTTCTGATCCAGACCGTGACATGGACCACCGCCTGGGCCGTTGCCTATTCCGCGGTCCTTGCCACCGTTTTTGCGTTCGCCGTGTGGGGCAGGCTGTTTGCGGCACATCAGGCGGTCAAGGTGGCACCGTTCTTTTTGCTCGTGCCGGTGTTCGGCATGAGCTTGTCGGCGTGGCTTCTTGGGGAACGCCTGGGCGATTTCCAGATTGCAGCTGCCGTGTTGGTGTTTGTCGGCCTGTGCCTCGCCATCTGGCCGGCACGCGGGACCTGAAGCCCGCCACCGGGGCGCGGCGACACAATGGCTTGAGAAGCCCGGCGATTTGAGAGAAGGTGGATTAGGCAACGTCATTGCCGGCGCAGTCGGCGGGGAGAGTTCAATGCTCGATAAAGCCAGCGGTTCGGACCCGGAGCTTGAGGGCGTTCTTGCAGCCCTTAAGGCATCGCTCGCCATACCCTTCGAAGAAGCCGTGTCCATGCCACCGCGTGTCTATACGTCTGAAGGCGTGTTCCAGCTGGAACGTGAGAACATATTTGCGCGTGAGTGGCACTGCGCCGGACGGGCCGATGAGCTTTCCGAACCGGGAGCCTACGTGACACTCGACATTGCCGGCGAGCCGGTCTTCGCGGTATGCGACCGCGAGGGAAACATCCGCGCGTTTTCGAATGTTTGCCGTCACCGCTGCGCGCGGCTGCTTGAAGGCCGCGGCAAGGCCGGCCGCATCGTCTGCCCCTACCATGCATGGGTTTACAACCTCGACGGCTCCTTGATGTCGGCGCCGATGATGCCCGATGACTTCGATGCAAACGGTATCTCGCTTCCCGAGATCGCGGTCGAAAACTGGCGCGGCTGGATCTACATCAATCTCGACCGCAACGCGCCGCCGCTCTTCCCCCGCATCGAAGCGCTCGATGAGGAAATGGCGAACTACCATATGGAGCGCTACACGACGCTGTTCGTGACAGAAGAGATCTGGGACACGAACTGGAAATGTCTGGTTGAGAATTTTTCCGAGGCCTATCACGTGTTCGCCGTGCACCCGACAACGGTCGATGCGGCCCTGCCGACGCGCCTTGGCACCTATCCGCCGGGCGGCGAGGGGTTCTTCCGCTATTGCCAGAAAAAACTCGAGGGCGTCACCTTCGATCTGGAAAAGGACGGAACGGTTCTGAATGACGACCTCACTGAAGAGCAGCGCGAAACCTATCCGATTGTCGGCATCTTTCCAGCGCATGTCTTCTCGATTTCCGAAGACCGGCTGTTTTGGCTCGCCCTGCAGCCGCATGGCATCGGCCAGGTGAAGTTCCGCTGGGGGGTTTCGGTTTATCCCGGAGCCGTGCCCGATGAAGGCCGCGATGCCCACGCCGCAAAGGCCAAGGCGGCCCTCGACAAGGTCAACTCCGAAGACCGCGGCATCATTGAAAACATCTACCGCGGCGCCTCCTCGAACCTCGCCTCAAGCGGCCGCCTCAGCCCCAAGGAACGCTGCCTGTGGGAATTCAAGCAGTACTACGCGCAACGTCTGTGCGGCTGAGGGCCGGCTCCAGTCTCCGCTTGAACACCCCGTGCTCTCACCAAACGTCCTTGTGGCACGTTGCGAGGCTCAATTCTCATTGTCCCTTTGTCGCCGGACATTTGTGTTTTGACCGCAAATGAAGTCTGGTGGTCATTCAGTAAACGCACGTCACATCGCGGGAGGTGAACGAGATGCGCACGGTATTTGTCAGGCTCAGTTTGGTGGTGTCGTTCTTGGGCGTCGCGGCTGTTTTATGCGGCGGTAGTTCTACGCAAAACGTGGCCTTCGAGTTATTTGTTATCGATAAGGCCCATGCCGAAGACGGCGGCGAAGGCGGTTCGGGGTTTGACCCGAAAACAGTTGAGCACATCTCGCGATCGTCCTTTCTCAATCTCAACCGTAGCCAGCTCTACCGGCTGGATCTCAGGAACGCCCGCGTCGACACTTCTATCATCATTGAAGGCTTCGGCCCCCGAACGTCGAATCGGCTGATTGTGGCGGCTGCGCGTAACAGGCGCCTGGTCAGGACATTTTTGCGAAAACTCTCCAAAGCGAAAACTCTGAAGCAAAGAGATGCCGTCGTCGCCGACGCCCTGAAGCGCGCTGAGGCGCGCGACACTCTATTGAGAGCGGACGAAATCCGCACCTATAATCAAATCCAGGAAGAATTAAAGCGGCTGGACGAACTCGAGCAATCGGGGTCGCCGCGCCTGACTGCGCTTCAGCAGACATTCGATGAGCAGCAGGCCCGCCGCATGAGGGGGGAGGCCGTGTTGAGACTGTTCGAGAATTGGGTTTTTTATGAACTTCCGCTTCGATAGAGGCTGAATGTCAGGTGTGCGGGCGCGGCGACGCCCGCACCTTTGCAGCTGGTGCGGGCCTCCAAACGTCACTGTACAACAACTGCAAGAAAACAAATTGCCGATCCCGCCGACGCGAGGACTCGGAAGTAGTTCCAGAACACCCAGCGTGGCACATAGGCTCGCCAATATGCGGCAGCTTCGGTTTCTGTGTGGTCCATGGCCTCGAGCCGGTTGTTCATCGGTATGTTGAAGACTTGCGATACGCCGAACACGCCCGCGATGTACAAGGCAGCGCCGGTGACCACAAGGCCAGCGGATGGACCCGTCGTGACCGCGTAGGCATAGACGCCGAGAACGCCGCTCAGGACAAGCGTACCCCACAGCATGACCATGGTGGTCGATTTCCAGATTTCCCGGTTGATGATCTGCATGACTTCTATGCCAGCGGAGGCGTCTGCAAGCCGCAACGACCGCATTATGAAATCCGAGAAGGTCAGGAAGAAGCCTGCGATCATGGCGCAGCCGATGGCGGCGATGGCGCAGGCGAGCATCATCCAGGTGTTTGTCATGTTTTTTCTCCAGGTGTTGCGGTTCGAGGTAAATTCTCGCGTCAGTAGGAAAGCGTCGGCGCCAGATGCAGATAGGTGCGGTCGGTGATCTGCTTCAGCATGAAGTCGGCGACGTCCTTGCGCGAGATCTTGAACTTGAGCGAGCTGTCGGGTGCCGTGAAGCCATGCCGGTACATTCCTGTCCGGCGGCCCTCCGCAAAGCTGCCCGGGCGCACAAGCGTCCAGTCGAGCCGGCTGTTTTTGACGATTTTTTCCTGCGCTTCATGGTCCGCATAGACGTGGCGCAGAACCACGGGAATGAGGAAGTACTTGTGAAAAAGAGGCAGGATATCCCAGCTGTCGCCGGCGCCTAGTCCTGACAGGCAGATAAGCCGCTTGACGTCTGAGCCTTCCATTGCCCGCACGATGTTTTGCGTTCCCTCCGCCCTGAGCCCGTCTTTGTTCATCAGCGGCATACCGAGTGCGCACAGCACCGCATCCTGTCCCTCGATTGCGGATGCGATCGATGCCGGATCGAGGACATCGCCCTGCACAATCTTCAGGTTCTCGTGAACCTGGTCGAACTTGCCGGGGTCGCGAACGAAGGCGGTGACTTCGTGGGCGCGCTCCAGCGCCTGCGCTACAATGTGCCGTCCGATGCTGCCGGTCGCTCCGAATATCGTCAGTTTCATTGTTCCATCTCCTGTTGCTTGACACAGTGTCAATTGACAGGGTGACAAGTAAGCGTTACTTGACGCTATGTCAAGGTCACCTCGGAACACACGCGATAAAATTCTTCAAGCCACCCTGGAACTCCTGGAAGCGAGCCAGGGCAGGGGCGTGCGCATGAGCGACATCGCCCGGCGTGCGGACGTCTCGCGTCAGGCGCTCTATCTTCACTTTGCAACGAGAGCGGAGCTTCTCATCGCAACGACTTTCTATGTCGACGAGATAAACCGCAGCGATGAACGCCTTGAGGCAAGCCGTGCGGCGCGGTCGGGTGTGGAGCGGCTTGACGCGTTCATCGATGCGTGGGGCGGTTACATCCCTGAAATCTACAGCCTCGCCCGGGCGATGCTCGCCATGAGCGATACCGACGAAGCGGCCCGGGAAGCCTGGGCCAAGCGCATGCGCGACATGCGTGAGGGCTGCGAGGCGGCGATCGTCGCACTTGAGCACGACGGCAAGCTGAACCCCGAACATTCCCGCGACCAGGCGACGGACCTTCTCTGGACGTTCCTTTCCGTCCGTACATGGGAGCACTTGACCATCGACTGCGGTTGGTCACAGGAGCGCTACACCGAGACAACGAAAAAGATCGCGCGTCAGATGTTCCTAGTGGAAAATGGTGGAGATTAGAGGAGAACCCGCGAACCGGGCTCCACGCGTCCAAGCCGGCGTCCACGCTAAACTAGCGTGAAATCGAAAATGGTTGAGGCGCGCGGAAAACCCTCGAACCGGTCCCCCAGCGTCCAAGCGGACGCCCGCGCGAAAGCGCGCGCCGTTGGAGCGGTTGAGCGAAGCGAAACCAGCGTGAAACAGAAAATGGTGGGCGTGGCTGGGATTGAACCAGCGACCTCTCCGGTGTGAACGGAACGCTCTCCCGCTGAGCTACACGCCCTCCTACAGGGCCCGCTGCGGGTGCGGGCGGGCAAGCGTTAAACCTCTTCGCGATCCTCGTCAAGCGCATCGGGATCAAGCGCCTCGGGCGCCTTGAAGCGGTGCAGCGTATCCCAGAACTGGTCATAGTGATCGATGGTGGCGGACGGTTTGAAGTTGAAAACCGGCTGCGGTGTATAGCCGAATGTGACGGCGATGCAGGGTATTCCCGCAGCGGTCGCGGCAAGGATATCGTTCTCGCTGTCGCCGACCATGACCGTGCGTTTGATGTGGCCACTCGCGCGCCGCATGGTGACCAGCAGGTGGCGAGGGTCTGGCTTGCGAACCGAGATCGTGTCGCCACCGACGATGGCGGCGAAGTGATGTCTGAGATCCAATTCCTCAAGCAGCTTGAACGTCGCTTTCTCCGGTTTGTTGGTGCAGATGCCGAGGCGGTAGCCCTGTTCCCGGCAGCGCTCGATCTGGTCGATGACGCCTGGATAGGGCATGGAGAGATCGGCGATGTGGTTCATATAGTGGTCGAGGAATTCGACGAACAGTTCGTCAAGCAATGCTTCGCTCGCCGGCTCGCCGGTCTCCGCCATGGCTTTGGCCATCAGGGCGCGCGCGCCCTGGCCTACCATATGGCGTACTTTGTTGAGGGGCACATAACCGCGCCCGCGCCGGTCGAGCACGCGATTCATGGCTGCCGCCAGATCCGGCGCCGTATCGACGAGTGTTCCGTCGAGGTCGAATATAATCGTAAGCCGTTCTGACATAGGCTTAAGGCTGCCTTTTGCTTGGGTTTTTAAGTTGGCACTTTAACGTTTTGCGGCTCGGGTATCCAACGCGGAACCTGGGTGCGGCACGCCAAGGCGCCACAAGAATTAGTCCGATTTGGGACTCAGGTTCAATGACTTATTCGCATTGTGTGACTCTATTCCGCAGTTTGCCGCCGACAGCTCCCGTCTGTTCCGGGCGGTGCCGCGGCCGCCGGCCTTCATGTAACACTTGAAGCGGAGCGTTCGATCCTTTCGCACGCGCGCGCGCCGTGATAACAAGTGCGGCGAATTCCACATTCCGGGGCCGAACGTCTTCCAGGATGATCGAAGATGGCCCCTTATGAGTGAGACAGCGAGAGGCAAACCATGAACCTGAGCGATCAGAACCTGCTGCGCAACCAGTGCTACATCGATGGAAAATGGGTCGGCGGCACAGACACTTTGAGCATTACCAACCCGGCAAACGGTGATGAGATCACAACGGTTCCAAGGTTCGGTGCGGCGGAAACCGAAGCAGCGGTCGCCGCTGCCGACGGCGCCGCAAAAGAGTGGGCGGCGAAGACCGCCAAGGAGCGCTCCGCAATTCTGCGCACCTGGTTCAACCTGATGATGGAAAATCAGGAGGACCTCGCGCAGATCATGACCGCCGAGCAGGGCAAGCCCCTGGTCGAGTCGCGCGGCGAGATTGCCTATGGCGCCTCGTTCATCGAGTTCTTTGCCGAAGAGGCGAAGCGCATTTACGGCGAAACCATCCCGAGCCACAAGGCCGATGCCCGCATCGTTGTCGTGCGCCAGCCGATCGGCGTCGTCGCGGCGATTACGCCGTGGAACTTCCCCATCGCGATGATTACGCGCAAGGCGGGACCGGCGCTGGCGGCCGGCTGCACCGTCGTCTGCAAACCCGCAAGCGAAACGCCCTTGTCGGCGCTTGCCCTTGCCGAACTTGGCGAGCGGGCCGGCATCCCGGCCGGCGTCTTCAACGTTGTGACCGGCACCGCCCGTGATATCGGCGGCGTCCTGTCGTCAAGCCCGACGGTCAAACTCCTGACCTTTACCGGCTCCACCGAAATCGGCCGCGTGCTCATGCAGCAGTGCGCGTCGACCATCAAGAAGGTCGATCTGGAACTCGGTGGGAACGCGCCCTTCATCGTCTTCGACGACGCCGACCTCGATGCCGCGGTTCAGGGTGCCATGGCCTCCAAATACCGCAATGCCGGCCAGACCTGCGTCTGCGCCAACCGCATCCTTGTGCAGGATGGCGTCTATGACGCGTTTGCTGAAAAGCTCGCCGCTGAAGTCCTCAAAATGAAAGTCGGGCAGGGCACAGAAGTCGGGGTGACGCAGGGGCCGCTGATCAATGCCGCGGCTGTCGACAAGGTCGAGGAACATGTCGCGGATGCGCTGTCGCAAGGGGCAAGGCTTGTGGCCGGCGGCCAGCGCCACGAACTCGGCGGAAACTTCTACGAGCCGACCATTCTGGCAAATGTCACAACGAAAATGCTGGTGACGCGCGAGGAAACGTTTGGCCCCGTCGCACCGCTCTTCCGTTTCAAAACGGAAGATGAAGCTGTAGCCATGGCCAACGACACCGAATTCGGACTGGCGTCTTATTTCTACAGCCGCGACATCGGCCGCGTGTGGCGCGTCGCCGAGGCGCTTGAGTACGGCATGGTCGGCATCAACGAAGGCATCATATCAACCGAGGTCGCGCCCTTTGGCGGTGTCAAGGAATCGGGTCTTGGGCGTGAAGGCTCCCATCACGGCATCGATGAGTTCACGGAGCTGAAATACATGCTCATGGGCGGGCTTTCGACCTGAGGACGCATATGTCGGCTGAAGATCAGAAACGGCGTGCCGCCCTGCGCGCGCTTGACGATGTCCAGAACGGAATGCGGCTTGGCCTTGGATCGGGATCCACGGCTGCTCATTTCGTAGATGTTCTGGCAGAAAGCGTCGCGCAAGGTCTTGACGTCATTTGCGTTCCGACATCGGAAGCGACGGCGGGCCAGGCCCGCGCCGGCGGCATTTCCCTCACCACGCTCGATGAAATGCCGGAGCTCGACCTGACCGTCGATGGCACTGATGAATTCGACGACACGCTGACCCTGATCAAGGGCGGCGGCGGCGCTCATCTGCGCGAGAAAATCGTGGCGCTCGCCTCAAAACAGCTGACGATCATCGCCGATGCCAGCAAGCATGTGAAAACATTGGGTAAATTTGCCCTGCCCGTTGAAGTCGTGCCGTTTGGCGCGCGTGTTACCGTCGCCAGGCTTGAGCGCGTCGCCAGAGAGTTCGGCTGTCAGGGGCCGATCACACAGCGCACAAAGAACGGTGAGGTCTTCTTCTCAGATGGCGGGCACCTGATCTATGATTGCGCCTTCGGTGAAATCGCTGACGCCGCAAGCCTCGGCGTCGCGCTCAACGCCATACCCGGCGTCGTCGAGCACGGGCTTTTCGTCTCGATTGCCACGAAAGTCATCGTGGGTACCGACGACGACACAATCGTTATCTCCTGACCGGTTGCCAGCGCGGTACCGGCAAGATTGGAACCGATATCATGTCCTTTCGCAGTTTTGCCTTCGGCACTGCCTTCGGCGTCACGCTGGCTCTGGTCGCCGGCCTGTATACGCAGGTCGATGCCGCCAATCCGAATCCTCAGCGCATGCGCGCTGCGAATGAACTGATCGGCGCCACCGTCCGCCTGCGCGAATTCGAGAGCATGCTGGAGCAGGTGATCGAAGGGTTTACCGAGCAGATCAAGGCGCAGGCCCGCGGCCGCTCCAACCGGCTTGTCGGCCAGGTGTTGATGGAGCAGGCCTCCGCCGCCATATCGGAGAACCGCAAGAAGTATCTCGAAGGGATTGCCAGAATCTATGCGACGCATATGCGCGCCAGTTATCTGAGGAAAGCCAAGGAGTTTTTCGCATCTCGCGCCGGGCGCCGCTGGGTCGAGGTGCAGGACAAAATCCTCGAAGATACCATCCAGTACGCGGTCGCGCAGGCTGAAGTGCTACGCGATCGTATCGTCAATGAGAGCATCGACGAACTTCAAAACCACGGCTACACGACGCGCGACTGAAGCGCGCCAAACTCAAGGGATCTTGATATATGGCATTCGATTGCGATCTGTTCGTCATCGGAGCGGGGTCGGGCGGCGTGCGTGCCGCCAGGATGGCCTCGCAATACGGTGCGAAAGTTATCGTGGCGGAGGAGTATCGCGTTGGCGGCACCTGCGTCATTCGCGGCTGCGTGCCGAAAAAGCTGTTCGTCTACGCGAGCCGGTTCTCCGAAGAGTTCGAAGATGCCGCCGGCTTCGGCTGGACGGTTCCAGAAGCGACCTTCAACTGGCAGACGCTCATCGCCAACAAGGATGCGGAAATCGACCGGTTGAACGGTATCTATATCCGCAATCTTGAAAACTCCGGCGCCGAGATCGTCCAGGACCGCGCCGAAGTGGTTGACGCCAATACGGTGCGCCTTGTCCAGTCGGGCCGTACCGTGAGTGCGAAATACATTCTGATCGCCACTGGAGGCACGCCCGTCGTGCCCGCAATTCCCGGCCGCGAACACGCGATTACCTCCAACGAGGCATTTCATCTTGATCGCCTGCCGGACCATATAACGGTTGTGGGCGGGGGCTATATCGCTGTCGAATTTGCGGGCATCTTCAATGGCTTGGGCGTAAAGACGACACTTCTTTATCGCGGTGAGCAGATCCTGCGCGGCTTCGATGACGATCTGCGCTGGGGCCTGGCGGCGGAGATCGTCAAGAAGGGCATCGATCTGCGTGTCGGCACTAATGTCGATGCGATCGAAAAGGCTGGCGATCAGGTCCGCCTGACGCTTACCGATGGATCGACGCTCGAGACGGGCGCGGTCATGTATGCCACGGGCCGGCGGCCCAACACGGAGGGCCTCGGTCTTGAAGGCGCGGGCGTCGAGCTTGCGCGCAACGGCGCGGTCGCGGTTGATGAGTACTCCCGGTCATCGGTTGAGAACATCTATGCCGTCGGCGACGTGACGGACCGGGTCGCCCTGACGCCTGTCGCCATCCGCGAGGGCGCGGCGTTCTCCGAGACCGTCTTCAACAACAACAAGATGAAGGTGGATCACGGCTGCATCGCCACCGCGGTGTTCTCGCAACCCGAACTCGGCACCGTCGGCCTCACCGAAGCGGAGGCGAGGGAGGCTCATGCCCGCATCGACATCTACAAGTCAGACTTCCGGCCGATGAAGCACACGCTGTCCGGCAGCGATGAGCGCATGCGTATGAAGATCATTGTCGATGCGGAGACCGATCGTGTCGTCGGCTGTCACATCATGGGGGCGGATGCCGGCGAAATGGCGCAGGTGCTCGGCATCGCCATCAAGATGGGCGCCACCAAGGCCGATTTCGATGCCACCGTCGCGGTTCACCCGACCGCTGCGGAAGAACTCGTCACGATGCGCGAAAAATGGCTCCCGCCCGAGGCCGAGGCGGCCGAGTAAGGCGGTGTGTCGGCGTCACCTGCGAGCCCGCACCCGGACGTTCCATCAGGTCTTGCCGGCGCTCTCTCAAGTGCGTTGCGGTCAGGCCTGAACTTCACCCTCAGTGCCGACGCCCTGTCGCGTGAGCCCGGCAGCTACCTGCTTCTCGTTCACATGACCCGGCCCTTTGATTTCGAAACGGCGCGTCTGCCGGTACAACGTCTGACGGCGGGGTGGTATCTCTATTGTGGCAGCGCTCGCGGTCCCGGCGGCATGCAAGCGCGGGTGGCGCGGCACATGCGCCCGTCGAAAACCGAGCGCTGGCACATCGATCGGCTGACCGTTGCTGCCTTGTCGGTTCATGCGGCGGCATTCAGCGACATGAGCGAATGCGAAATCGTCGCCGGTCTGCTGCGATGCGAAGCGTTCAGCGTGCCGGTGCCGGGGTTTGGAAGTTCCGATTGCCGCACCTGCCCGTCTCATCTGGTGCGCTTTGGTTCAGTAGCCCCGCAAGGGCAATGACCGTGTGATCCTGAAACGCCGGCCCGACCAGCTGAATACCCGCCGGCAACCCCTCAGCCGACATACCGATGGGAAGCGCAACAGCGGGTAGGCCGGGGAGGGTTGGAACGGCGGCCCAGAAATGCTGGTCGGTCAGGTCAATGAGATTGCCGTTGACCTCGACCGTGCGTTCAAGCGGTGAGTTGATTCCGGTGACCAATGGCTGTGCGCATCCGGCTGCCACGGGGCACAGGAAACCATCGTATCGCCGGAAATAGTCGTCCCAGTTTTGACGGTAACGCAGCCGTTCCTCATGCAGGCGCAGCCAGTCGCGGTGGAGCAGCGTCGCGCCGCGTGCATTCTGACCGGCATGGCCGGGCGCCGTTATCCGGGCAAGCGCGGCGCCGAAGTCCTCGCCCCCCAGCATTGTGGAGGTTTCCGCCCGTGCGAGAAGGTTCATCACTTCCGTCGCGCGGGTGAAGTCGAACGCGGGCAGGGCACCGGCGTCGACGGTCACACCCGCCGCCTCGAGATTGTCCACAAAGCGGATGAGTGCGTCGTGATACGGCACATCGACCGGACAGTCCGCGCTGTTCAGCAGGCAGCCGAGCCGTAACTCAGGCAGAGGCTTGGGCGCCGCCGCGGCAGGGGCGGCAGTCCCCGGCGCCCGATCGGCCTGCGCCAGCGCGTTCAGCAACAACGACAGGTCTTCCGGCTTGCGCGCGATCGGTCCCGCGACGCACATATCGGGCGCGCGCACTTCACCTGACAGCGAATGGCCGGTCATTGGTATGACGTTCCAGCTCGGTTTGAGGCCAAAGACACCGCAATAGTGCGCGGGCATGCGGATGGACCCGCCCATGTCGGAACCGATGCATACTGGCGTTATGCCCGCCGCCACCGCCGCCGCGCTGCCTCCTGAGGACCCGCCGGCGCTGCGGTCCAGATCCCACGGATTGCGGGTTGCGCCCCATTGCCGGTTATCGGTTTCCCAGTCGGCCATGCGCTCGGGGATGTTCGTTTTTCCGAATATCATTGCGCCGGCCTTTTTGAGAAGTCGGGCAACGCCTGAATCACAATCCGGGTAGTTTCCACTGAGCGCCGGATCGCCCCAGGAACTTGCAAACCCTTCAAGGTCGAAGACTTCCTTGATCGTCATTGGCAGACCTTCAAGCGCACGCGGTTCCGCCCCGGCGGCCATGCGCTTGTCGGTTTTGTCGGCGGCCGCACGCGCGGCGCTCAGATCAGTTGATGTCACGGCGTTGACTGACGCATTTGCTGCCTCGAGTGTCTCAAGACAGCTCTCGAGCGCTTCCCGGGCAGTGCACTTGCCCTCGGCAATAGCCTCTACGGTTTCACAAGCACCAGGAGCGGGGCATGCGGTGCCGAGGCCGTTCCGGTCAAACCGGTCCATTGTGCCCTCTCCCGATGTCCCCGGCCGCGCCCGCTACTGCAGCTCAATCACTTCAAAATGCGCTTCCGTCGGGTGCTGGTCGACGCCATTTATGGGCAGCATGTCCTGCGGGCAGGCGGACATGGCGACGATGCAGTCCATCTCCGCGCGCAGAACCACGTAATCGCCGGGCTTGGATTCTGGTTCTCCCCAACCAAGAGCACCCT
Organism: Hyphomicrobiales bacterium; assembly: GCA_021775755.1. GTDB lineage: Bacteria > Pseudomonadota > Alphaproteobacteria > Rhizobiales > JAJFHB01 > JAJFHE01. The sequence goes on from JAJFHE010000062.1 coordinate 76,738, forward strand.
TTTCATCCCAGGGTATGTTCATAAAGAGATTGAGCGGCGCTGGGGTTTCCGGTTCGCGCAGGCCGAGCCCCGCCATGGCGGCAGTGAGATTATCGGTGCAGTTTTCATGATACTCGGTGCAGCCGAGCAGCGCATAGCGCTCAGAATCGCATGCCGCCATCAATGTATCGTGGACGCCGGGTGTGGTATCCTCGATGAGCGTGAGAATGGGCCGGCGTTTGTTGGTCACCAGGCTGTCTCCTACCTTGGGACAAAGGCCCATGATCCAGGGCCGCGTATGTTCCATCGACATGAACTCAATCAGATGGCCGGCCCGGAATGCCCATGTGTCGACGACCTGGCTGCCATGTGTGTTGATGATCTTGATGCCCTGTCCCTTGGCCACATATGCAGCCTTGCCGCCGCGCTCTGGAACCGTTAGACGCTCAGTCATGTCCGCCACTCGCCTGTCAGATGAACCGTGGCGGCAATCGTAGCGGGAGGTAATGAGATGTCCAGCCAGGTTTCCGATATTGCAATGTCTGTTGCCGGCGCCATCGACGAAGACCGCCTGTGGGCCAATCTCATGGCGATGGCGGAAATCGGCGCACGCTCCGACGGCGGCGTTAACCGGCAGGCGCTGACACGCGAAGACGGCGACGCCAGGGCACTGCTGATCGGATGGGCACGCGAACGCGGCTACGATGTTTCCGTCGACGCCGCCGCAAACCTGTTCATCCAGCGCCGGGGCCGCGAGGCCGGACAGCCGGTGCTGATCGGCAGTCATATGGACAGCCAGCCCGCCGGCGGCAGGTTCGACGGCATTTATGGCGTGCTTGCCGCCTTCGAAACGCTGGTTGCGCTGGACGCGGCATCCCTCGAGACGCGCCATCCTGTCGAGGTCGTGGCCTGGACCAACGAGGAAGGCGGCCGGTTTGCGTGTGGCTGCACTGGGTCGATCGCCTGGTCCGGCCTGCAGCCGGTTGAAGATTTTCTCGGCGAAGTCGGCGCCGATGGCGTCATTCTCGCAGACGCCCTTGCAGAGACGCTCGCCGCCACGCCCGATGTTCCAAAGCGCTCTCTTGGCGGCGGCGCCATTGCCTATATCGAACCTCATATAGAACAAGGTCCCGTGCTTGAAGCCGGGGGTCTCCAGATCGCTGCCGTGACGTCGATACAGGGGCTGCGCTGGTACCGCGTCGACATCGCCGGTTCCGCGGGACACGCCGGCACAACGCCGATGCAGGGCCGTGAAGACGCGTTTCAGGCGGCGCTGCGCTCGGTCCAGGCCCTCAACACGTTGATGGACGATCCCGCGGACACGGTGCGCTTTACGGTCGGCCGCATCAACGTTGAGCCGAATTCTCCGAACACCATTCCATCATCGGCAAGTTTCACAATCGATTTTCGACATCCCGACGCGGACGTTCTCGCCGATCTGGGCGGCCGGGTGGAGCGCTGCGTTGTTGAAGCCGCGGCGCCGTGCGGGGTCACGGTGACGGAAACGTCGACCATGGCGCCCGCGATGTTTCCCGAACCCGTCGTTGCTCAGATCGAGGCTTCCGCCGGTGCGCTCGGATTTGGTGTGACACGGTTGCCGTCGGGCGCATTTCACGACGCACTGTTCGCTTCGAAAGCCTGCCCGTCCGGCATGATTTTCATTCCGTGCAGGGGTGGCCTCAGCCACCATCCAGATGAGTACGCCACGCCGTTCGACTGCGCGGCCGGCGCCCGGGTCCTGGCCGCAACGGTGGCAGAACTTGCAGGCGCCGCGCCTCGATGAAGTGCCCGGCGCCTGTGCTCACGCGTGCAATTGTGCTCAACCGGTTCGAACCTGGGCGACGAACTTGTCGACTTCACCCGCGAGGGTATCGGCCTGCCGGGTTAGTTCGCTCGCCTTGGCCATGACTTGGCTGGAAGCTGCGCCGGTTTCCTGCGAGGCCTGGGTAACACCAGAAATATTCTCCGTTACCTGCTGTGTTCCCGATGCGGCTTCTTGAACGCTGCGCGCAATTTCCTGTGTAACGGCGCCTTGTTCCTCCATCGCCGCGGCGATCGTTGCCGAGTTCTCGTTCAACCTGTCGATGACGGTCGTCACGTCGGTCATTGTGCCGACGGTCTGGTTGGTTGCGTCCTGGATGCCTTGAATTTGATGGGAGATGCTATCCGTTGCCTGCGCAGTTTGCGTGGCAAGCGCCTTCACTTCATTGGCGACCACGGCAAATCCCTTTCCTGCCTCGCCGGCCCGGGCCGACTCGATGGTGGCGTTCAGGGCCAGTAGATTGGTCTGCTCGGCGATGCCGGATATCATGTTGACCACCTCTCCGATGGTCTCCGCCGTGGTCGCCAGAACGGTGATTTGCTCGGTGGCCTTGGCGACATCATCGACCGCTTGCTTGGAGGCCGCGGATGCCTCATTGACCCGTTCATTGATCTCGACAATCGAAGCGCTCATTTCCTCCGTCGACGAGGCAACTGTTTGGACATTGGTCGAGGCTTCTTCCGATGCCGCGGACACGGCTATGGACTGGCTGCTCGTTTCCTCTGCGATGCCGGCCATGGTCTGGGCCGTGGTCTGCATCTCCGTTGCAGCCGTCGATACGGCAGCGACAATGGTGCCAATGGATTTCTCGAAGTCGTCGGCCAGATTGTTCATTGCCATGCGCTGTTCTTCCTCGGCCTTGCGCTTTTGTTCCGCCTGGCTGGCCTCAAGTTCATTGTTGCGAACCGCATTCTCCTTGAAGACTTGAACGGCTTCGGACATTTCTCCGATTTCGTCGCGGCGGCCCTGTGCTGGAACTTCCGTGTCCAGATCACCATCGGCGAGTTGCTTCATGGAATGCGTCATTCCGGCAATCGGCCTCGCGATTGAGCGTGCGGTGAAGAATGCGATGCAGCCGCCAAACACGCAGCCGATGGCCAGAAGAATCCATTGCATGCGCAGCAGCAGGTCTGTCATCTCCGCGCCCGCTTGCGCATCCTGTTCAAGCAATGATCTCTGGTTTTCCACCATGCCGCCGACACGCGAGCCGTCTTCCTGTTCGGCGCCGGTGAGGGTGGCAAGGAGCGCACTGGCGCGAGGCGCGGCCTCCGAAACCAGAAGATAGTTGGCCATATTCCATTGGTTGGATCCGCGGATCTCGAACATCTTCTGCGGCAGCGGCGCAAATTGCGACCGCTGCTCGGCAAATGAGTCGAATATCTCCCTCTGCGCCTCGGACATCATATAGGTCGCATTGCTCAGGTCTGCGAAGCGGCGCTCATTCTTGGCCCAAAGCGTGTCAAATTGCTGCGAAAATATTGCGTCCCCCGTGAGCAGATAAGCGCGGATACTTGCCAAGCCCAGCCCCAGGGACCCGCGGACGTCCGCCATCATGCCGAGCAGCTGCACGCGGTTTTCGCCTGAACCGGACCCGGTATTGCGGGACAATTCCAGATCGATCAAGTCGGTAATTGCTTTGACCATAACCGCGGCGCGCGGAGCCGCCTGATTGACCAGTATTTCGACGGCTGGCTGTTCTTTTGTCGATCGTGCGATCGTCTCGACCCGATCCTGAACTGCGGAAAATTCGTCCAGTATCGTTTTAAACTCTCGCCAGGCCTCGACGTTGCCGGGATTTGTCCAGTTCGCCGAAAGCTCATCAATCGTCTGGCGGGTGTTGGAGATACTCTCCCAGACAAGTGCCCGCTCGTTTTTGAAATTCGCGTTTCCGGTCAGCATCCATCCTCTTAGTGCGGCAAGGGAGGCATTGATATTATTCGTCAGTGCCGCACTGGCCTGTGCCGTTGGCATCCGCAGGCTAACAATACGGTCCGTTGTTTGCTTGATTCCAGCGACTTCCCATATGGAAGTTGCGACAGCGATCGCGAGAAGTGCGACGACGATTGCGAACCCGGCGAACACGCGATGTGCAATTCTGAGATTAAATTTCATGTTCGAGAAGGCATTGATCATGGCTTTGCATCCTTCACAGAGGCACGGGCGTCGTTGCCAGACGTAAACTCCGTTCCGGTGCTTCCGGTACTCCCGGTTGCCCGGCTGAACCGGATAGGCTGACTGATCAGCTCGCTGAAACCAGGCGGCTATCGCCGGTCGACGAAACGAACCGAGAGTGCGAGGCCCGTTTTATTGCTGAGTGTCTTTTTGAATTTCCGGTTCCTTGAGTTTTCAAATATCCCCTGTATGTATTCGGTTAAAACGTCGTGTCGATAATATTCATTAGATTCATTTGACGTTTAATCAGGTTAATAAACTGTTATTTTGAATGATTATGGAAAAACAGTCGATTTATAAGCGCATTTGTACTACTTAATAATGTTTTGTGGAGAGTATAAGTACAATTGTACTATTCTATCGTAACTACAAGTCGGTTGATTTTAGTAACGCTTGATGCAAACAGGTGCCGCCCGTCCGATGCGGCGCACTGTTCCGTGCACCGATCCTGCGGGGGCAGCAGCTTTACCTCTCAGAGCGAAACGGTTCCAGCAACTGCCCGACAAAGGACGCAGGCATGGGCTCTGTGATGCCAATGCGCACCGGTGGCCGCCGATCGGGGTTGTAGAACGTGCCAAGCGCCAGATCGAACAGCATCAGGTTCTCACCGAAATTCCTGTCGCCCTCGCTCTTGTCCATGGAATGGTGCCAGCGGTGCAGGCCGGGCGTGTTGAAGACGTAGCTGACGACACCGAAGCGCATTTCAATGTTGCAGTGGGTGAGCACCCCGATGAACGCGGTCACGGCGCCGGTCCACAAAAATACCTCAGCCGGCGCCCCGCACAGATAGAGCAGCGGTTGGCTCATGACGATGCTCAAGAACGTATCGACAAAGTGAAACCGGCCCGTGTTGATCACCCACAGCCGTGTCACCGAATGGTGCACGGAATGGAAGCGCCACAACAGGGGCACTGCATGGGCGAGGCGGTGGGCCGTATAAAGCCCCGCTTCGGCAATCACCAGACCCAGGACGATCTGCGCCGGCACCGGCCACCCGCCGGGCCAAAGCCCCGTTGTGCTACCTGACGGCGGTTGCACGGCGCTCGCAAGTCCAACGCTTGCCGTCACCACTACGGCAACCATGACCAGGCCCTTGTTGAGAACGGTATGCCCGAGATTGGCTAATGTCTGCCTGTCGTCATCGAGCCACACACGCTCATGCGGCAGCAGCCGTTCCAGCGCAATTATCGCGATGGCGAGGCCGAGATAAACGCCGTTGAACCACACGAGGCTCATGCCATCTTCGTGCGCGCCCAGTGACGTAAGCGCCAAAGCGCCGAAAAACAGCACGGGCCACAGAAGGTAGGTAAGTGCAACTCGAAACATCAAATGCCGCATGGAGGCAAACACCTGCGTTATGGCAGGAAGCCTGACGTTCGGGTGTTCGCCGTTTTCTCGATAAGATTGTCTACCACAAGTTTCAACGCCTCTTCAGGCGTTGCGCCCTCCGACACCGCCAGATGATAGGTTGCCAGCTGGTTGTCCGCGCTGGTGCCGCGTTCAAGGATGCGCCGTGCGTGTTGAACTTCGGCGACACAGCCGAAGTGTTCCGCATCTGGCGCAAGGAGGTCGAGAAGTTCATCGAGCAGATGCTCGTAGGGAACGACAACTCCTCGGCCGAGATCGATCATGCCCTGGTCGAAACCGTATCGTTGGGCGCGCCAGCGGTTTTCTGTAATGAGAAACCGGTCATACTGGCGCCAGCGCTGGTTCTTGACACGCAGGCGGTAGAGCATGCGTGTCAGGCATAAGAACATCGCAGCGATGCAGATGGCGTCGTCAAGCTCCGTACAGACATCGCAAATGCGCATTTCAAGGGTGGGAAACCGGGCGCTCGGGCGCAAGTCCCACCAGATCTTTGTGGTGTCCTCGATGAGTCCCGCCTTAACCAGAACATTGGCTGTGCGCTCGTACTCGCCATAACTTGAGAAAATCGGCGGCAGGCCTGTCCGAGGCATGCCGTCGAATACAATGAGCCGGTACGACTTGAGACCCGTGTTGCGGCTTTGCCAGAACGGCGAAGACGTCGACAGCGCCAGGAGATGCGGTAGGAAATAGGGCAGCTGGTTGAAGAGGTCGATGCGCAGATCTTCATCCTCGATGCAGACATGCACATGCATGCCGCAAATCAGCATGCGCCGCACCACCGCCTGCATGTCATTGGCGAGCGCGTTGTAGCGTTCTTTCTCCGTGTGGTGCTGGTCCTGCCAAAGCGCGAAGGGATGCGTGGAGGCCGCAATCGGTGCCAGTTTGTGCTGTGCGGCGACGCTTGAAATGGTTTTTCTCAGGCGCCTGAGGTCGTCGCGCGCGTCAGCCACCGTGCGGCAGACACGCGTGCCGACTTCGATCTGGCACTGCAGGTATTCCGGCGAAACCTGTTCGTGAAGTTCCGCCTCGCATTGCTCCATGAGCTGTTCAGGCGCGTTTTTGACGAGGTCGCGGCTCTCGGTATCGACCAGGAGGTACTCTTCCTCAATGCCGATGGTAAAGGCGGGTTCAGGTGCAAACATGGTGACACCGAGTTTGGCACAAGGCGTGCGCGTATGCATCGACTTTTGCGCTCCACGTAGGGCACGAATGTGGCGTCGGCAATTTCTGGTTCTGGATATGCTTGGAGGGGAGGCGTGCGCGGCGGAGAGGCTTCGCTATACAGTCAGTTCCCTCTGGACGGCCACGGCGAGCCCGTCTTAATCTGCGGCGGCATCGAAGAGCTGCGAGGTGGCGATGGCAGGCAATTTCAAAACGGCGCTTGAACTCGCGCCAGGGCACAATGAGGCGCCATTCGCGAAGCATGAATTCGAGGATCGGCTCACGCGCGTGCGTCAACTTATGAGCGAGCGCGGTATCGACCTCCTGTTCGCCATGTCGCCGGAATCGATCTACTACCTGAGCGGCTTTCAGGGCGAATGGTATCAAGCGCAAAGCGGCCGCGATTTTCCGCCGACGAGCGGCATTGCCGTGCACGCCGATCATGACCGCACCATCCATTTCGAAACCCCGAGCGAAGCCGTTCTCGCCACCATCGGAACGGTTTCGGAGGATATTCGGATATTTCCGATCGAAGCGCGCCGCGACGGCCTGCCGTTCATTCTGAGCGAGCTGAAGTCGCAGGGCTGGTTGTCCGGGACTATCGGTCTGGAGCTGCACAATTACCGTCCCAACCCGCAGGTTTCAGCACGCTATGTGGCGGGCTTCGAGGCAGAAGCGGTGACAGTCGTCGATGCAACCGATGTCGTGCGCGATGCGCGGCACATCAAATCTCCGCTGGAGATGGCGGCACTGGAGCAAGCGGCGCGCATTGCCGACATCGGCATGGCCGCGGCGCGCGACGCGATCGGCCCCGGTGTCACGGAGCTTGAGGTTTTCGGAGAGCTGGTTGCCGCGATGGCGCGTGCAGGCGGCGAATTCTCCGGCATCCTGCCACCGGTCATGTCCGGTTTCCGTTCGAACTGCCTGCATCCGCTTGCCAGCCGCAAGGTTCTGGCGCATGGAGAAAGGGTCAATGTTGACCTCTGCGGCGTCTACAAGCGCTATCACGCCAACCTCTGCCGCAGTTTCTGGATCGGCGACCCGCCGGACGATGTGGCGGAACTGCATGAAAAGGCCATCGGCGCATATTCTATCATCGAGGAGATGCTGAAACCCGGCCTCCCGGTCCTCAACCTGCTTGAGGCGGTGAACGGGTATTACGCCGAGCAGGGAATTCTTGAACACTCTTATTGGTCCGGCGGCTATGAGCTTGGCATTGCCTTTCCGCCGGACTGGGTTGGCGCCTTCATTTACGATCTCTCTATGACCGGACCCGGCGAGGTGTTCAAAGCAAATACCGTGGTCAATCACGAATGCAATTTCTTCTCGCCCAGGGGCCTCGGAATATCCGCCACCATAGAAACGTTCTTCTTCCACGACGAGGATGCGCGCATCGTCAGCGCGCATCCTCGAAACCTGCAGGTTCTGCCCTCATGACAATTGATAAGCGCGAAGACCGGGCTGCCGTCTTCTTCGATAAACGCATGCTCGCCTACCGCATTCCGGCGGGTGTTTTTGATTCGGAACCCTCCGCCCTGCTTGAGCATCAAATCCCTCAACCAGAGAACCCCGAGCGTATCGACAACACGCGCTCGGTACTGGAGAGATGCCCGATCGCCGCCCGGCTCGACTGGCACGGGATTACGCCGGCAACGGATGAAGATCTGCTGAGCTTTCACACGCCGGCCTATCTCGACATTCTGAAGGAGGTTGACCGCACAGGCGGCAGCGTCACCCGCTCCACGCATCTGTCAAAGGGCGAGCTTGAAGCCGTTCGCTTGAGCGCGGGAGCGGCGATAGATGCGGCGAAAACTGTGATGGAAGGCCGCTCACGCATTGCCTATGCGCTCGGGCGGCCGCCCTCGCACCACGCCCAGCCCGATGTCGCCGATGGCTATTGCTTTGTAAACGGAGTTGGATTGGCGGCCCTCGAAGCGTTGCGGGCAGGGTGCGAGCGCGTCGCGGTCATTGACTGGGATGTGCATCACGGCAATGGCACGCAGGAAGGGTTTTACGGCCGTGACGACGTGCTCACGATATCCATGCACATGGATCACGGGGCCTGGGGGCCGACCCATGTCCAGACCGGCGGCGTTGAGGAAACCGGCAGCGGTGCGGGCGGGGGCTGCAATATCAACCTGCCGTTGCCCATGGGATCGGGTGATGTGCTTTACAACGAAGTGTTCGAGCACTGTGTCGTGCCGGCGGTAAAGCGTTTCGCTCCCGATATGATCGTGCTGGCCAATGGTCAGGACGCCAACCAGTTCGACCCGAACGGGCGCCAGTGCGTTACGATGAAGGGTTTTCACAGCCTTGGCAGCAAGCTGCGCTGGCTCGCCGGCGACGTCAGCGACGGCCGGGTCATCGTCACCCAGGAAGGAGGCTACAATCCATCATACGCGCCGCTTTGCGCATATGCCGTGATGGCGGGACTCCTGGGCGAACCTCTGGATATCGCGGATCCCATTGCGTTCTATCCCGAAGATGCCGCAGCGTCTCAACGAGCTCTTGAAACATTGATTTCAGTCCATCCGTTGCTTGGTCAGTAGATCGTTTCCGTTTCGAGATCGACCTTCTGGCCCTCTGAATCGCGGCCGCCGGGCGGCAAACCGAACTCCATGGCGACGCGCACAAAGCGGTCGAGGCTCAGTGTGTCGAAATAGGCATCGATGGCGCTGGTGATGAGGTCCTGCTGGCTTCGGCCCGATTCCTTGGCGGCAAGCTTGAGGCGGAGAAAGCGTTCCTGCTCCAGCCGCACCGCCGCCTTGATGCGCGGCGGTACCGACTGGCGCCGCTCGACATCCGGGCTCACTTGCAAATGGCGCCTGTCGGGACCGGAATAGTTCGGCGTCTCAATCCAGATCGGTTTGGTCTTCGCTCCGCCGGCGATTGCCGCGGCCTCCGCCGCGAGTTCCGTGATGGTGCGTCGCTCGTACGTAATGGAGGTCGGTTTTTGCGGCTGTTTGCCGATCAGCCCGTTTGCCTGACCTTCCGGCTTGGCGTCAAGCGCTGAAATAGTAATGCGTGACATGTCGCCGGACGGCGGTTCAACGATCATGAGATTGCCACTGGTGCCGCGCCGGCTTTCCACCGTGGGCGGCTTGCCGTTGCGGGCCGCCGCAGCGGGTTTTGCGGGCGGGGGTGCACTCTGATGTGCCTTCGTCATAGCCGGCACTGGCGCCTGCCGAAGCTGAGGTTGGGCGCGATGCGCGACCTGGGCATCCGGCACTGGGGCATCCGGCACTGGGGTATCCGGCGCAGGGGCATCGGGGATATTTGCCGCATCCGAGTTCCCTACCAAGTCGCCGAGCTTGTGTGATGCCGGTGCCCGCGTTCCGAAGGCTTCCTGTTCGCGCATCGCGGGGCGAGCCGGCGATGCCAGATACTCTTCGCGCGCTGCGGGTTTGCGGGCACTGTAGAATTCTTCCGGCGGCCGCGGCATGGTCGGGCGGTCGCCCGCCATTACCGGCGCATCGGTGCCGTTTGCTTCAAGCACCGAGCGTACCCGGCTCGTGCCGCGCTCCAGAAATCCCCCGGTGAGTGTTCCAAATCCATCGCTCGCCATGTTCTCGTTCCTTGTCGTCTCAGCCCGTGATGTACCGCTCTAGCCAACCTGCCGCCGGCCGAACGGCGCGGATTGCCGCCGCATGGCGTTGAGGTTTGTGACTGTCGGATTGAGATCGTGCGGATTCGGGACGCCGTTCAGAACTTCATCCATGCGTGCGAGCTTCTCGGCAAGATAGGCCCAGACCTCGCTCACTTCGCGCGCCGAGGCACCGTCCGGTTTCACTTCCTGAACCGTGCGCCCGTCGATCATGCTCGCGGCATAGTCGACGCGGTTGTGGATGAAGCACGGCGCGACAGTGCCATGCTGCGACAGCGCAACCGCCGCGTCAGAGGTGATGCGTGCACGCGGCGACGCGCCGTTGATGACGAAGATCATCGGTTTGTCGTGCCATTCGACCATGTCAACGGTAATACCGACGGCGCGTATGTCATGCGGGCTCGGCCGTGTCGGCATGACGACAAGGTCGGCGAACGACAATGCTTTGGATATCTCCCGTGTCAGCGATGGAGGCGTGTCGACGCACACCAGCTGATGACCTTCGGCGCGGGCCTGAACAAGACCGGCGCGCAGGTTGGCGACGTCCAGTTCAATGAGTCTCGGCTGGCCGTTGTTCCGGTCCATCGCCCACTGGGCCAGACTGCCCTGGGGGTCCGTGTCGATGATCGCGACAGGTCCGTGGCCGGTGCGCATTGCCTCGACCGCGATATGACCGCACAGGGTGGTTTTTCCCGACCCGCCCTTCTGTGAGGCAAATACGATGACGCGCATGGGACGTGTGTTCATCACTTGGTTCCGCCGCTTGAATGAGGAAAAATTGATGCAGTTGGGAAGGCCGGCACCGCCGCGCCGAAGCTCGAATATGCCGTCCGTGCGATAGGTTGCAGTGACATGCCGGCCATCTTTCGTTTCTTTCCTGACCGGCCGCCACGCGTTGCAGTTTCGAGGACTGCGCACGCAGAGCGCGACCGGCGGGTTCCGGGTCGGGAGATGGTCGATCTTCGGTTAGTGATGCTCAGCCACCGCCCATGGATAGGCGGACCGTAACGAAAGCATCTTGCGGCCCGGTGAAAACGGGCTCGTAAATTATTGATATATAATCAGAAAAATTGAAACTAGTTCGTCTGAAGATCGTCGAAAGATTGCATCTAATGCGAACTATTTCCAGCACGCCCGTCAGCACGGCATTTGCGCCGGGCGGCCGGGTTGGCTAATCGGCCTTGTTCTCGCTATAAAGTATCGCTTATAAGCTGCAGCGCGTTCGGCAAAAAGCGCGATCTGTGCCCGGCAGGAGCCGGCCCCGGGGTTTGCCCCGGATTGCTAACCATCAACGGTAAAACGCAACCGGGTGTCGCCCGGGCCGGGTTAATGTGCGTATGAGTATCGGGTGAGTATCGGGGCTTCGCCCCAATGAAGCAGGATTGAAGACGATGGCAAACGATTGGACCCCGCAGAGCTGGCGCGACAAACCGGTGTTACAGGTGCCGGAATATCGCGACCTCGACGCACTCGCCGATGTTGAGAAGTCGCTTGCGGAGTTTCCTCCTCTGGTTTTTGCCGGCGAGGCACGCAAGCTGAAAAAGCAGCTCGCAGATGTTGCGCACGGCAATGCGTTCCTGCTGCAGGGCGGCGATTGCGCGGAAAGCTTCGCGGAACATTCCGCCGACAACATTCGCGATTTTTTCCGTGTCATGCTGCAGATGGCGGTTGTGCTGACCTATGCGGCTGCATCGCCCGTGGTCAAAGTGGGGCGCGTTGCCGGCCAGTTCGCCAAGCCACGCTCTTCCTCGACGGAAACCCAGGGCGGCGTCGAACTGCCGAGCTACCGCGGCGATATCGTCAACGATATTGAATTTGTCGAGTCCGCCCGCATGCCCGATCCCGGGCGCCAGCTCAAAGCCTATCGCCAGTCCGCCGCGACGCTCAATCTGTTGCGGGCTTTCGCCCAGGGCGGTTATGCAAATCTGGAACATGTGCATCGCTGGACGCAGGATTTCCTCGCCGATTCGCCGGCCAGCGAGCGCTACGAGGAACTGTCCGCGCGCATCGCGGAATCGCTCGCCTTCATGCGCGCCTGCGGCCTGAACCCCGATACGGTTCCGCAACTTCGCATGACCGATTTTTTCACATCGCACGAAGCCCTGCTGCTTGGCTATGAACAGGCCCTGACGCGGGTCGACTCGACGTCTGGCGATTGGTACGCCACTTCCGGCCACTTCCTGTGGATCGGCGATCGCACGCGCCAGCCCGACCATGCCCATGTCGAATTCTGCCGCGGCGTCAAGAACCCGATCGGCATGAAATGCGGACCGAGCCTCGATGTCGACGAGATGCTGCGCCTGATCGACGTGCTGAATCCCGACAACGAGGCAGGCCGGCTGACCCTGATCTGCCGTTTCGGCGCGGAGAAAGTCGGCGATCATCTGCCGCAGCTTGTTCGCGCCGTTGAGCGCGAGGGCAAGACCGTCGTGTGGTCGTGCGATCCGATGCACGGCAACACCGTGAAAGCGACGAGCGGATACAAGACGCGACCCTTCGATCTCATATTGAAGGAGGTCCAGTCGTTCATGGCAGTCCACCGCGCCGAAGGCACCCATGCCGGCGGCGTTCACGTTGAGATGACCGGGCAGAATGTGACGGAATGCACTGGCGGTGTGCGCGAGATAACCGATGCCGACCTGCACGACCGTTATCACACCCAGTGCGACCCGCGGCTCAATGCCGAGCAGGCGCTTGAGCTCGCGTTTCTGATTGCCGAAGGGCTGAAGAAAGAACGTGAAGCGCGCGGTGAGCCGACGCCGGTTATTGCAGCTGAATAGAAACCCGGCGCGTCAGGCGCTGATATCGACGGTTTCACCGGTGCCAGGTGCGGTATCCGACTTTGCCAGAGCTTCAGCGCCGGCTTCGGCGGCTTGCTGCAAGAGGGCGACAAGTGTCTGGTCGGCCTGCTGGTTCTGTTTCGCGATGATTGTGGCGAGCGAGGCGGCCGTCTGCGCGGCTTGAGCTGCAACCATTGCTGTGGCCGTTGAAACAGCGCTCATGAAAATCCCCGTGCACCGGAAAATCTGCGGGTAGGCCCGTAGAATGCCGGCTTATGGTTTATGGAAAGTTACCGCGGCGGATTGCCATGTTTTATCTGCATCAACTCTTTGCTCATAAATTTCCGATATACCGTTCGCGTGCAAACTCCGGGATGGCCATCGGGCGGAGGTTCGTACAACGCATGGGATGGGAAGATGCGCTCGCGGTTTGAATCTGAAAACATGGGGTCCCCGGTGATCTCCAGCATGAAGAAATGTGCCAGAGGCGCCATTATTTGCTTCGTGATTTTGGGGTATGCCGCGGCATATACAAACGCGTTTTCCAGTACGCAGGGCGTGCGTTCGAGCGCTGACATCGCGGGGCCCGCTCTGCCTCTGTCTGATACAAACATCAGCATCCGCAACTACAATGAGGCGCTTCGGCTCTACGAAGGCGAACAGTTCGAGGACGCGCTTGAAGCGATGCGTGCAGCGGTTCGGGCGCAGGATTTCGACGACTCTTATCTCGGCTTCGTGTTTTCCAATCTGTGCCTGATGTATCTGCGGGTCGAGAAATTCAAGAATGCCCAGGCCGCGTGCACCAAGGCGCTGGACTTCCTGCCGGGTTACATTCCCGCCACCATCAACTTGATACGTGCCAAGGATCGGACTTCACCCGAGTAAGGTGATCCCGAGGGGCGTTTAACCGCCCGCACGGGCGTCATCAAACCGTTTCCTTCCGCAGCAAAAAGTCCTACCCATGCATGTCGGTCACGGGTGGGCTGGACTGGCGAGTGCGTGAGGGAAGGCGTGGAGAGATCGATTAGCCGGCTCGTGGCGTGCATGTGCGCCGCTCATATTCTGAGCATGCTCGGGTTCGCGACCTTTGCAGCACTCTTGCCCAACTACGCCGCCGCCTGGAACATGACCAACACGGAGGCCGGCTGGATCGGCTCGGCCTATCTGCTGGGCTACACGCTGACGGTTCCGCTTCTCGTCACCCTGACCGACAGGGTGTCATCCCTGCACATCTATGTATTCTCCGCGATCGTCACCGCCATCGGCCATGCGGGCTTTGCCCTGTGGGCCGGCGATGTCTGGTCGGCGGCCCTGTTCAGGGCGCTTGCCGGTATTGGCCTCAGCGGCACCTACATGCCCGGTTTAACGGCGCTTGCCGAGCGGGTTTCGCCGCTGCGTCAGTCCCGCGTCACGGCGCTTTACACATCCTGTTTCATGGTCGGCGCGGCGATCTCTTATCCGTTCTCCACTGTCATTGCATCGATGTATGGCGAGGCGGCAAGTTTCTGGGCCGCGGCCGCGGCCGTCCTGCTTGCAATGTGCTTTGCGGTGCCGATTCTCATGTCATCGCCACGCCTTGAGGCCCCGCCTCCGAAACGCCCGCTCTTTGCGTTCGCACCGGTGCTGCGCAACCGCAATGCCATGGCCTACACGCTTTGCTACGCAATCCATTCGTGGGAATTTTACGGCTTCCAGGCCTGGGTGGTGGCGTTCCTCACCTTCGCCGCCGCATCCAGCGAAAACGTCATGGGACTGTGGGCGCCCGCGGTGATCGCCTCGGCGGTGACGCTCATCGGCATGCCGACGATGATCGCCGGCAACGAATTTGCCATACGTTCAGGCCGCACCCGCGCCATCGCTATCGTCATGGTGGTGTCCGCGCTGTTTGCCATGATGCTCGGGGCGGCGGGCATGGTGTCCTACACGGTTGCCGCCATCGGTTGTCTGATCTACGGCGTCACCACCATGGGCGAGTCCGCCGTGGTCACCGCGGGCGCTCTCGGCAGCGCCGCCCCGGGCCAGCGCGGCGCCACCATGGCCGTGCATTCGACGCTCGGATTCTTCGGCGCCATGTGTGCGCCGCTCGCCTTCGGCATGGTGCTCGACGCCGCCGGCGGCAACACCCACTTCGCCTGGTGGGCCGCCTTCGCGCATATGGGACTTGTCATGCTTCTCGGCCCGGTGGTGCTGTGGTGGCTGAAGCCAACGCCGCTGCCGGGCGAGCGTTAGCGCCGCCGGCTCTCGCTCCGCACATTGACGAAGTTGCCGGCGAGGATAAGCGACGCTCCTGCGAAGATGAAGAGGTCGAGCGCCTCCTGGTAGAGCAGGTAGCCGACCACGAACATGATCGGCAGGCGCAGGAAATCGAGCGGTGTCACCACTGTGGCGTCGGCCAGCGCCATGGCGCGCGACAGGCAGTAGTGCGAGACGAAGCCTGCGACGCCGACGACAATGGTCCAAGGTGCAATCGCTGCGGACGGTGTCGCCCAGTGGTGGACGGCAGGCCCCGCTCCCAGCACCAGTTGCAGCGTGTGCATGTAGAACAGGATCGTGACCGGGTGCTCGGTGCCCGACAGCGTCTTCGTCATGGCCAGCACAACGCCAAATCCGATCGCCGCCGCCAGTATGATGAGGGTCGCATAGTTGAGCTCCGCAAAGCCCGGGCGCACGATGACGAGGACACCGATGAACCCGAGCGCGATGGCCAGGACCCGGGTCGGCGTCAATTTCTCCGCCAGGAACATGGCGGCGAAAAGTGCCGTCCAGGCCGGTGCGGTGAACTCGATGGAGATGACCTCTGCAAGCGGCAACAGCCCAAGCGCTACAAACCAGCAGAACTGCGCACCGTAGTGCACGAAATTGCGCACCGAATGCACGCCGAGCCGGCGGGTTGCAAGCGATGGCCGGCCCGAGAACTGCCACAGCGCAAGTGTCAGCACGACGCAGATGGCGCTGCGGTGGAACATCGTCTGGAACGCAGAGAGTTCGCGCGACAGCTCACGGCCCGCAATTGCCATGATCGTCAGCGCACACAACCAGCCGGCCATCCACAGCGCGGCGCCGTAGATGTTTTGTGCGGGTGGAGAGGCGCGCGAAGATGCGGTCATGGCGCAAGGTTTAGGCCATGAACCGAAAAATGGCACGCACTTCCAACGCAGCCGAGGGCAAGAAAAATGCCGGACCACATAGAGTGATCCGGCGGGCAGGTGGTTAGCATTTGGCGTTCGGTGGTTAGAAGCGGTACCCAACACCGGCGCCGACCACCCACGGATCGAGATCGACGCTTGCCGATACGCCGCCTGCGGTAACGCTGGCATCGAGGTTGAGCCAGATCTTCTTCACATCGACATTGATGCTCCAGTGATCGTCAAGCGCATAGTCGGCGCCGAACTGCAGCGCGAAACCAAACGCGTCCTCCCAGCTGTCGACACCGCCGATCGCGGCTGTCGCATCGCTCGACAGGATCGTCGTGCAGTTCACGCCGAAACCGAAGTAGGGTTTAAACGCGCCCATGGGATGGTGATACTGCAGTGTCAGGGTCGGTGGCAGCACCCACAGTTCGGTGATCTTGCCCGTGCCGGCGAGCGACACGTCGTGTTTGGTCGCGGCCAGAATCAGTTCCACCGCGATGTTGTCGGTGAAGAAATAGCTGAAATCGAGTTCCGGCATCACCGCATCGTCGACGCGCAGGCCGGCCGGTGCGCCGCCGAGACGGCCGTCGTTCTCATCGGGAATCATGCCTATCACCCGGCCGCGAATGAGCCACGTCGTTCCTGCCCACGGGTCGGATGCGGTAGGCTCTGAGAACAGGTCCGCAGCATGCGCGCCTGCCGGAATCGCCGTGTATACCGTGGTGGCAAGAAGCGCGGCCACGACGGTTTTGAAGTTGCCTATTTTCATTGTGTTCCCCTTCACGAGAACCGCCGCCGCTGGAGGCGTCCTGGCACCCGGCGGTAGTTCAAACTACAGTTTAAAGGGGGCTTGTATTGAGGTTGTGGGAGGGGGATTTGAGCCAGATCAAACACTTTAGGAGAATCAGTGTAAGGCGTTGATACACAGCAAGAGTTTTGGTGATTTCGATGGTGTGTTGCAACCTTGCAACACAGTTCGCATACCCCGGTGTCAGTCTGTCCCCCGCCGCTCTAATTCAAGCGCAAGGTAGGCCGGAAGCTGATCGGCGAGGGCGCTGTACCGGCCGAGATCGTCACGGCACTTTTCTTCGATCGATTGGGCAAGCGGCATCAGGTGGCGGGAGAGAAATTCGCGCTGTGCCGACCGCAGAGTCTCTGCTGCTTCCGGTTCATCGCCATGCAGATATTCCTGATGGGTCAGGAAATGCATAAACTCCAGTTGAACCGAAATATGATCGGGGAGTTCCGCTGTATCGGTCCGCCGCAATCCGAAGTGATCGTACCAGCGCACCAGTTCTTCGAAGAGATCCATCTGATCGCGGGTTGAGTGCGCGGCTTCGTGCAGCGAGCAGGCGGATTTTGAAATCGCCTCGTCGAAGGCATCGACGAACGCCTTGCGGGCGTTCGGCGGCGGAGGCGGGATGAGCGTTTCGTCCAGCACGTCGCAGCCGCCATCGGGGCGGCGGAACGCATCGGCAAACCCGCGATAGATCACGCTGCGCTCAAGCGCGGCCTGCCGCGTCTCGGGCAGATCAGAGCCGGGCTGCCTCTTCATCGCTCAATCGCTCGATTTCAATGCGGGTGTCACGGTCGAAGGTTCCAGGCTGGCCCTCGAGCATTCCGAATTTCAGATGCGGGTGGTCGCCGGCAAGTTCCACCGGGTTCAGCGGTGACGGCGAGACATCGCGCGGACCCTTGCGGCCGGGGAAGTGATAGTTCTCCCACGCATGCCACATGATGGTCGCGCCGGGGCGGGCGGCGGGAGAAACTTTCGACCGCACCGTGAACTCGCCGACATCGTTGAAACAGCGCATCCAGTCGCCATCTGAAATGCCGCGCTCGGCAGCATCCTCCGCCGAGATCACCATATAGGGTTGTCCACGGTTGAGACGCTGCATATGCCTGCTGTCCTGCCACACGCCATGCACCGACCACCGCGTGTGCCCGCCCGTCATGGTCAAAGGATAGTCGCCACCCATTTGCGGCGGTGCCTTGAAGCGCGGCAGATACTCGTCGTATTCGAGATAGACCGGGTGGTCGAGATAAAACTGAATGCGCCGCGTTTGCGTCGGATAGGGCTGCTTGTCCTTCGTGTGATAGGTGAGGGGAATGAACGGTTCGTCTTCCTTGAGTTCGCCCGCATTGCCGATCGAGAGCGGGCTCAAACCGATCTGGCTGTAGCGTGCGAAGCCCTTTTCCTTCTGCTCCTCCCAGCTGACATGGGAAAGATTGCTGGAGTACTCCAGGATCGCCCCCGCCGCCTTGTCGACATCGTGCTCGGAATAGGCGCCGTCCATGGTCATGTCTTCATAGAGATTGTCGAGCACGATCTCCTTGCCGAGGTGACTATCAATCGATGTGATGCCGCGTTCCTGGGCGCGCTTTTGGATGTGTTTGGCGAGCATGGTGATGATCCAGAAATCGTTCTGGCTCTCGCCAAGCGGCTCGACCGCCTTGTTGGTCACATGGTTGTAGGGCACGAGCGGCGTCACCCACTTGTGATCCGTCGTTTCATACCAGGCAGCCGCCGGCAGCACGTAGTCCGCATGCTGCGCCGTCGTCGTCATGCGGAAGTCGATGACAACGGTCTTCACGAGTTTGGGCCACAGGACCTCAAGCAATTTCTGGCTGCCGCGCACCGACCGGATCGGATTGGCGCAATAATGGAAGAGAATGCGCGGTTCGCGGTCAGGCGCGGGTTGTAGCGGGATCCAGTTCTTGTGAAGCGCACTGTTGATCGCCTCGCGCACCGGCTGCTTGAGGCCGGGGATCCACTTCTTCGCGTCTTCCGCAAGATCGACGATACCACCATGCACATGCCAGAACAGCGCGCTTGAACTCCACACCGGCAGGGTGCTTCCCGGATCGGTAAAATTGGTTGTCGCCATCTTCTTGAAGAAGATTTCCGAGCTCTCGCCCTTCGCCAGATCCCACAAAAGATCGAGGCCAAGCTCGGTGCCGAACGCCATCCGCTCGGGAATGCGCAAACCCGACACGTAGTCCTCCCAACCATCGTTGGCGAGAAACCCAAAAGCCGAATAGCCCGAACCCGGCTTACCCATTTGCCCGAGCAGCACCCAGATCAGGATCATGGCGCGTTCCGTCAGGTTGCCGTGGAAATACTTGTTCATGCTCGAGCCGGCGACATTGGAGAGCGCGCGGGCGTTGATCACCATGTCGGCAAGACGGCGGATAAGGCCGGGCGCCGTGCCGCACATTTCCGAGGCCGCTTCCGGTGTGTAAGTGGCAAGCCGTTCTTTCAGCAACGAGTAGACCGTCCTGACGGCAACTTGCGTGCCGTCATCGAGTGTCACGTCCAGCGTGGCATCGAGATCGGGTTCGACGCCGTCGAGGTCGAGTGTCTTGCGCTCAGCGATATGAAACCCGCCCGCCGCGTCCACCATCACGAAGCTCTCTTCGTCCCCGCCATCGAGATCGGCCTCGGTGAGGAAGGCGCCCGTGTCCTGGCGCACCAGCAATGGCAGGTCGGTCTGTTCGGAAACGAAGGCCTTGTCGACGTGGTCGCCTTCAACGATCAGGTGCGCGATGGTGAGCGCCAAGGCCGCGTCCGTGCCGGGCTTCACGGGCACCCAGAGATCGGCCTTGATGGCGGAGGCGCTGTAATCCGGCGAGATAACAACGACATCGGTGCCGTTGTAACGCGCTTCGGTGAAGAAATGCGCGTTGGGGATCGAGGTGTAGACCGGGTTCGCGCCCCAAACGAGGATCACGTCGGAATAGAAATAGTCCTCAATTCCGCGCTCCATGTAGATGTTGCCGAAGGTCTCGAACGCACCGCGGTGGCCATCGCCGTTGCTGGAGTTGGAATCAAGGCAGATTGAATGGGTGAGCTGTGCAAACCGCGCCTGCGCCGCATTCGCCGCGCCGATATTGATATCGGGTCCGAGATCCCAGATCACCCGGTCGGTGCCTTCCTCCGTCACGACGTCGAGAAAGCTGTCGGCGATATCGTCGAGCGCTTCTTCCCAGGTCACACGCTCCCATTGTCCGCTGCCGCGCTCGCCGACGCGGCGGATCGGATATTTGAGCCGTGTCGGTTCGTACATGCGGTGCGAAAAGCAGCAGCCTTTCTGACAGCCGCGCGGGTTCATGTCCGGTAACTCCGGGCGCAGCTGCTGATACTCCGCCGCTTGTTCCTCGCGGAACACCAGTCCGTCGCGCACATAGACATCGAACGCGCAATGCGCCTGATACCAGCAGTTGATCATGTGCGTGCCACGCACGGTTTTGTCCCAGGTCCACTGCTTGCGGTAGACGTCGAGGAACGATGTGAATTCCGGCGGCGGCGTTGCCGCGAGAGCTTCGAGCGATGACGCCGTGCGGGCAACGAAGTCGGGCATGGCAAGGCCAGCAGCGCCAAGGGCGCCGGCTTTCAGAAAACTTCTGCGGGAAAGCGCTGCCGTCATTGGTTCAGGCCCTACTGCGCGGTGCCCAGTTGACCGCCTTCCATGAGACGCATGGCTTCAATATCCTTCGGGCTCTTGTTGAACGGGCCGAACAGGTCGACCCAGTTGCGCGAGATTAGTGTGTCCATGAGTTCGGAAGGCTCGCCGCGTTTACGCGCCGCCTTTTCCGCCTTCAGGGTTTCAAGCGCTTCCACTACCTCGCCGCCGAAAAGCGACATCAGATAGGTGATCGGAATGCGGTCCTCTTCCGTCGGATTGCCTTCCGCATCGAATGACGGCGGCGCGAGCGGTGGAATGTAGAACACATTCGGCTCGGTCTCGTATTCGGGATGCAGCGGCAGCGCCACCTTGTGGTCATAGACGAGCTTGTGGATCGGCCCGTCCTCATCGTCGAGGAAGCCGAGGAACCGGACACGTCCGGGACACTGCCGCGAGCACGCGGTGGCAACGCCTTCTTCCATGCGCGGCAGGCAGAACAGGCACTTCTGCGATTTGCCGGTCACCGCGTTGTAATAGATCTCCTTGTAGGGGCAGGCCTCCTGGCAGAAACGGAAGCCCCGGCAGTGGTCCTCGTTGATCAGGACGATGCCGTCTTCGTCGCGCTTGAAAATCGCGCCGCGCGGGCAAGCCTCCATGCAGGCAGGCTTGGTGCAGTGATTGCAGATGCGCGGAATGTAGAAGAAGAACGAGTTCGGGTACTCGCCGCCGCCGACATCTTCATCCCAGTTGGTGCCCCAGTCGGGATCGCCACCCGAGGGTTTGAGCGTTGCATGCGGATCGCCGCCGAACAGTGTTTCCTCGTAGTTGAACTCCCACGGATCGCCGAACTCGCTTTGCTTCGGCAGGCGCCCGGGCTGTGCCTTGCCGTCGCGGAAGCCGCCGCCCATCTGCTCCCAGCCCTTCGGCGTGCCTTCACCGGGCGCGGTGGACACCGTGTTCCACCACATGCCCTCCATGCCTTCCTTGCTGGTCCACATGGTCTTGCAGGCAATGGTGCAGGTCTGGCACCCAATGCATTTGTTGAGGTCAATGACCATGGCTACTTGACGGTCGCTCATGTGCTTCTAAGCCTCCAGTTCCAGGTCGATCCAGTCGAGCGACACGGCCTTGATGCCGGCGCGCTCTTCATTGTGGCCGTTCCACACCGCAAATCCTATTCGCGTGGCGTGTCCGGACACAAGCACGGCGCCGCCTTGCGGGACGGCGAGATTGCGCGTCATGACAACATGCCAGTTGCCGCCGGACCAGCCCCCCTTGCCGGCGGCGGCAACATCGGGGCCTGGTTTTGAGGACCCGATGCCTTCCGCGTTGACGGAACGTGTCTCGTTGCCGCGCGCGCGCCATTGCAGGGCATGGATCGGCGCATCGGCCGAACCCATCTGCATGAGGAGTGGATCGCCGCGCACCGGAAACGCAATTGCCGCGGCGTCCGGAAAGCCTTCGCCGGCGCCCGCACTCGGCTTGTCTTTCTCCCAGACGAGACGCACCGCGATGCGCTGGCCGTCATGCACCGATGCCGCCGACAGCACTTCAAGTTCCCCGTAGGGACGTTCTTCCCAGCTCGCAATGATGTAGTCGTTGGGCTGCAGCCCGAGCGGCGAGGGCATCATGTCGACGCGCTCCGCGGCAATGCCGTTCCAGGGCCTTGCCACGGGGTCAAGGAACCCGGAGATGTCGGTCACTTTGAGACTTTGCAACGATAGCTCCTGAGGGCAGCCGGATCATGTGCGCACAGGGGCCTCTTTTATAGGGTGCGCGGGCGGCTTGCCAGTGAATTGACGGACAGGCGCGCGGAACAAACTGAGATTTCCGGACGCCGCTGACAAAACCCTTGACCTTCGCGCCGCGTCCGGCGCATGTTGCGGCGCAATGACAACGGCTCTGCATATACGCGCTGTTCACATTTGTGGCGGCATTATCATTACCAGCTAGCAATCGCGCTGGCTTGCGGCCGTTTCTTTATCTGAAAATTTTCAAAGAACGACCGGGCCGGCGCCAGGGCCCTCGAGGTGCGTGCTTTGACTTTGAAGTTCCACAACACGTTGACGCGTTCCAAGGATGCGTTCGAGCCGCTCGATGCCGCGAATGTGCGCATGTATGTCTGCGGGCCGACCGTCTATGACTACGCCCATATCGGCAATGCGCGCCCGATCATTGTCTTCGATGTGCTGTTCCGCCTGTTGCGTCTTGTCTATGGCGAGGAGCACGTGACCTATGCCCGCAACATCACCGACATCGACGACAAGATAAACAACCGCGCACGCGAAGAGGGCGTGCCGATTTCCGACGTGACGGCGCGCACCACAAAACAGTTTCACGACGACATCGCCGAACTCGGCGTGCTCGAGCCGAGTGTCGAGCCCCGCGCCACCGATCATGTGGCCCAGATGATCGAGATGATCGAGATACTCATCGAGCGCGGCCATGCCTATGAGGCGGAAGCGCACGTCTTGTTCAACGTGCCGTCCATGCCCGACTACGGCAAGCTTGCCGGGCGCTCGACCAAGGAAATGCTGGCCGGCGCCCGCGTCGATGTAGCGCCCTACAAGAAAGACCCGATGGACTTCGTCCTGTGGAAGCCCTCAAGCGACGACCTGCCGGGCTGGGAAAGCCCGTGGGGGCGCGGCCGTCCGGGCTGGCACATCGAATGCTCCGCCATGTCACAAACCCATCTCGGCAAGGTGTTCGATATACACGGCGGCGGCGTCGACCTGACATTTCCACACCATGAAAACGAAATCGCCCAGACATGCTGCGCGCACGGTTCCGATCTCATGGCGCGCGTCTGGATGCATAACGGATATCTTCAGGTCGAGGGTCAGAAAATGTCGAAGTCGCTCGGCAATTTTCTCACCATCCACGACCTGCTGCGCGAATGGCCGGGCGAGGTTCTGCGTCTGCAGATGCTGATGACCCATTACCGTCAGCCGCTTGACTGGACCGACAAACGGTGCGGCGAGGCGCGTGCGATCCTTGACCGCTGGTACGCCCTGATCGGGGAGGTGGAGGCTGCCGGCACACCGGCGCCTGAAGCGGTCATCGCCGCATTGAGCCATGACCTCAACACACCGGGTGCGATTACCCAGATGCATGCGCTTGCC
Source organism: Hyphomicrobiales bacterium (assembly GCA_021775755.1). Classification (GTDB taxonomy): domain Bacteria; phylum Pseudomonadota; class Alphaproteobacteria; order Rhizobiales; family JAJFHB01; genus JAJFHE01. The sequence goes on from JAJFHE010000062.1 coordinate 100,283, forward strand.
GAACGCGCACAAACCGATGATGCGGCGCGGCGCGAACTCAGGGCCTCCGTCGACCTTCTGGGTCTCATGCAGCATTCGCCCGAGCAGTGGGCGGCCTGGCGGCCGGCCGGCGTTGAGATCGACGATGCGCGCATTGAGGAACTGATCGCCGCGCGGGCAAAGGCGCGCGCCGACAAGGATTTTGCCGAAGCCGACCGGGTTCGCGATGAACTCGCCGGCATGGGGGTAGCCCTGAAAGACGGACCCGACGGCACCGCATGGGAGTTGGCCCGGTGAGCGAAGACAAACGAGAGCGCCTCTATCTGTTCGACACGACGCTGCGCGACGGTGCGCAGACGAGCGGGGTCGATTTTTCGGTAGAGGAAAAAGCGGTCATCGCGCGCATGCTCGACGATCTTGGTGTCGACTATGTCGAGGGCGGTTATCCGGGCGCAAATCCCGTCGACACGGAATTCTTTTCTTCTTGCCCCGGTTTCAAGCGCGCGACGTTTACCGCCTTCGGCATGACCAAACGTGCCGGGCGAAGCGCCGCCAACGATCCGGGGCTGGCGGGATTGTTCGATTCCAAAGCCAAGGCCATATGCCTCGTCGCCAAGTCATGGGACTACCATGTCGATGTCGCACTCGGCATCACCAATGAAGAGAATCTGGAGTCGATCTCAGAATCGGTCACCGCCGTCGCCGAGCGCGGCCTTGAGCCGATGATCGACTGTGAGCACTTCTTCGACGGTTACAAGTCCAACCCGGAATATGCGCTCGCCTGCGCCAAAGCCGCATACGATTCCGGTGCGCGTTGGGTTGTCCTGTGCGACACCAACGGCGGCACGCTTCCCGACGAGGTGGAGGCCATCGTGACCGAAGTCGTCAAACATGTGCCCGGTACGCATCTGGGTATTCACGCTCACAACGACACCGAACATGCCGTGGCTAACTCGCTCGCCGCGGTGCGCGCGGGCGCGCGCCAGATTCAGGGCACGCTCAACGGCATCGGCGAGCGCTGCGGTAATGCCAATCTCGTGTCGCTGATCCCGACGCTGCTTCTGAAACCGGGTTACGCGGAACGTTTCGAGACCGGAATGACTACGGAAGATCTCGGATCCCTCAGCCACGTGTCGCACAATTTCGATGAGATCCTGAACCGTGCGCCGGACCGCCAGGCGCCCTATGTCGGTGATTCCGCGTTTGCCACAAAGGCCGGCATTCATGCCTCGGCGATCCTCAAGGAACCTGAGACTTACGAGCATATTGTTCCCGAATGCGTCGGCAACCGGCGCCGCGTTCTGGTGTCCGATCAGGCCGGAAAGTCGAACTTGCTTGCCGAACTGCAGCGGGTCGGGCTCAAGGTTGAGAAGGACGATCCGCGTCTTGGACGGCTTCTTGACGAGGTCAAGGAGCGCGAGGCGATCGGCTACGCCTATGAGGCAGCCGATGTGTCGTTTGAACTGCTGGCGCGGCGCATGCTCGACAGCGTGCCGGAATTCTTCCGCGTTGAAAGCTTCCGCGTGCTGGTCGAACGCCGCTACAACGCGCTCGGCAATCTGGTGACCGCGTCGGAAGCCACCGTCAAAGTGACGGTCGACGATGAAACCATGATTTCCGTCGGCGAAGGCAATGGTCCGGTCAACGCGCTCGATGTGGCGCTGCGCAAGGATCTCGGCAAGTATCAACCCTATATCGACGATCTCGAACTGGTCGACTTCAAGGTGCGTATCCTCAATGGCGGCACGTCGGCAACGACCCGCGTGCTCGTCGAATCGGCGGACGGCGAGGGCAGGCGTTGGTTTACCGTAGGCGTGTCGCCCAATATTGTAGATGCCTCGTTCCAGGCGCTGATCGACAGTGTGACCTACAAGCTTCTGCGAGACGGCGCGCCGGCACCGTGATCCGGCATCGGCCATGACCGGCGCACAATCAGCAACCGCCACGGCGGAGCGCCACAAGGGCGTCGCATTTGCGGTCATTGGCTTCATGACCTGGGGCTTTTCTGCCTGGTTCTATAAGCAGATCACCTATGTCGATCCGATTGAGATCATTGCGCACCGGGTGATCTGGGCGGTGCCGATTGCCGCTGTCATACTGACCCTGATCGGCCGCACGCACGACCTCAAGCGTGCCTTCACTACGTCGCGTATTCTCGTTGTTCTGTGCATTACGTCGCTACTTGTGAGCGCAAACTGGTTCGTCTTCGTGATCGCCGTCAAGGAAGGCTGGGTGCTTGAAGCCAGCCTCGGGTATTTTATCAATCCGATGATGAGTGTGCTCATCGGACTTGTCCTGCTCGGCGAACGTATGAACCCCCTGCAGTGGATTGCTATCGGGCTTGCTGCTGCGGGAGTTGCCGTGCAGGCCATTGCCATCGGGTCGTTACCCTGGGTAGGCCTGTTCCTTGCAGCGACATTCGCGGCCTACGGCTACTTCCGCAAAACCGTGGACATCGGCCCGGCGCAGGGGTTTCTCGTGGAAACTCTGCTCCTGCTTCCGCTGGCGATCGTTGTTGCTGTCTACTTTGCCGTTCAGGGAACCAGTCACTTCTCCCCCATCGGCGATCCGGGAACCAGCGTTTGGCTCATGCTTTGCGGGCCGATGACGGCTGGGCCGCTGATCTTCTTTGCCTCCGCCGCCCGCCGCCTGCGCCTCGCAACGCTCGGGCTCATGCAGTACATCGCCCCGTCGATGATTTTCGTTACGGCGGTGTTCGTCTTCGGTGAGCCCATCGAACTGGGCCGGCTGGCAAGCTTTGCGCTGATCTGGTCCGGACTTGCCGTGTTTTCATTTGCGGCACTGCGGGCGGAGCGTCAACGGCTCAGGCCTGCTTAGGCCCGTCCATGACGCCGTGCGCCACAAGTATGTCCCAGGCCTCTTGAGCACTGTCGGCGAATGAGAAGAGATCGAGATCTTCGCGGTTGATGGTGCCGGCGTCCGCCAGTGCCTCGAAGTTTATGACCGATGTCCAGTAAGCCTTATCGACAATGACAATTGGAAGTTCGGCCATCTTCTCGGTCTGGCGCAGTGTCAGGATTTCAAACATCTCATCGAGCGTGCCAAATCCTCCGGGGAACACCGCAAGCGCGTTGGCGCGCATCGCCAGATGCATCTTCCGCATGGCGAAGTAGTGGAACTGAAACGTCAGATCCGGCGTTGAGTAGGGGTTGGGATCTTGCTCAAGCGGCAGCGTGATGTTGTAGCCGATATTCGGTGCGCCGACATCGCTTGCACCGCGATTCGCTGCTTCCATGATGCCCGGCCCGCCGCCGGTTGCGATGACGTTGTGGCGCTCCCGCGAACCATCATCGAGGGCGCCGCCTTCGCGCGACACGATGCGGGCGAACTCACGCGCGGTCTCGTACCATCGCTTACCAGGGTCGCCGCCATTGGGGTGTGCCCGGGCGCTCCCGAACACAACAATCGTTGAGCGCACCTTCCAGTCGCGCAGTACTTGATCGGCCTTGGAATATTCCAGCAGAAAGCGCACTCCGCGCATGGTGTCGCCAAGCAGAAACTCGCGGTCATGGGCGGGCAGCGAATATGACGAGGAAGCCTTTTGGGCGTCGTTGCCGGACTTATCTGTCACTTTGGGCCTCACATGCCGGTTGGGCGGCCTTTTGATCCTGATCCCGCGCGTGCCAGCGCCATGGGAAGCACGTCGGCCATTGTTTCCGCAACATCAATATGCACCTCAAGGCCGTGGCGGATGAACTCCTGATCGCGCATGTGGTTAAGCAAGGCGATGAAGGGTGCCCAGAAATTCTCCACATTTGCGAGGACAATCGGCTTGTCGTGCTGGCCAAGCTGCGCCCAGGTGGTCATTTCAACGGTCTCTTCAAGCGTGCCGACGCCGCCCGGCAGCGCCACGAAGGCGTCGGAATGCTCGAACATCTTCATCTTGCGTTCGTGCATGTCGGTCGTGACGATGACCTCCTGCGCGTCCTGAAGCATTTGCTCGCGGTCTTTGAGAAACTGCGGAATGATGCCGGTGACATGGCCGCCGTTCTCCAGCACCGTTCGTGCGACAATGCCCATGAGGCCGAGACTGCCGCCGCCATAAACGAGGCCGATGTCATTGCGGGCGAGATCTTCGCCGAGCTGGCGCGCGCTTTCCGCATAGACGGGGTTCTTGCCGGGGCCGGAGCCGCAATAAACGCAGATGTTTCGAATCTTTGACATGTGTGCTCATGTGCATCACGCTCAGTCAGCCGTCAAGCAGGACCTGTGCGGAAGCTTAAGCACCATTCCGCGCACGGCGACGGCCATTTGACACATTGTCGAAGCGATAAGCGATAGATTAGGCTTAACTTATTGCCGTAATTTGTTTTTTTGCCGTTGCCAGCGCAGCCGCTGCGACCGGCACACATGGGACGCATGTGGATGCACGTCTTACCGCTGATCGCATCTGTGGCACCGGCCATCGTGGCCGCGGGTGCGCTGGTGGGTGTGGCTGGCAACCTTGCAGGCCGCGAAAGGCCCGCGGTTGAAAGCGTTGAGGTCGCCCTGCCTCCGCAGCCGCCTGCTTACGCCGATGTGCCCCGGGCGGGACCTGAAGCCGCGCCCGGGATTGAGGCGCCGCCGGTAGGTCCCTTGCTCTCAACCGTTCCGGAGCCGGAACAACCGGCCGTGGTTCCGCAGCGCGACGCCGTTCTGGATGTCGCCGGGGCCGAGGCTGAGGCCGCTCCGCAATCCGCCGAGCCGCCAGCCCCCGCGCCACGAACGGCCGCCAATCTGCCCCTGCATGAACTGAGGGCGGGCCGGTACGTTGATGCCGCACCATCGCCGAATCCAGTCATTGGCGCACCGGGTGTTGAGCCAAACACCGAACTTGCGATGGCGCCGGAGGAGTCGGACGATCGGCCTGTACCGCCTGCGGAAAAGGAGGTGCCGCTAGCGGAGCGACTTACGCCAGATGAAACGGTCATGCCCATAGTACCGGCTGAGCGTTTGGAACGGAGCGATATGCTGGCCGGACTGGCGCCGGCACGGGACGAACCGCCTGTACGTGATGCGCCGGCCGAACCCAACCACCGGATCGTTGTGGAAGAAGGACACTCGCTGTGGCAGCTGTCGCGCGAGATCTACGGGCGCGGCGCCGAATACACGATTATCTACGAGGCCAACCGCGATCGCATCCGGCATCCGGACCGCATCTGGCCGGGGCAGATTCTGATTACGCCGCAGCGGCGCGACGATGCGGACCGGTAATCGCCGCGCAGGCCGTTCCTCACACTAAGATTGTGATTGCGGGTCGCGGCACTTACATTAGTCATGACCTTCTACCCGGGCGCGGATTCGGGCAATTTCTAGGGACATCGATATTTATGCGGCAACTGTCGGTACAGGACAGGGAGAGATTTGGCGGGGCGCACGGCGAACTTGGCCAGCTCGGCACCTATCGCCGGCTGTTACCCTATTTCTGGCCGGCCGGGCGTGGCGATCTGAAAATCCGGGTTGTCGCGGCCATGGTGTGTCTGGTGTTCGCCAAACTCATTACGGTGGTCTTTCCGTTCGCCTACAAGGCCGCGGTCGATGCGCTGACCGGCATGCCGGGGGAAGCCGCTCCCGAACTGACCGCGACGGTGCTCGTCGTCGTGCCGTTGGCCATGATCATCGCCTACGGCGCCGGGCGGGCGCTGATGGTTGTGTTCACGCAGCTGCGCGACGGGTTGTTCGCCAAGGTCGCGCAACATGCGGTGCGCGCGCTGGCGGTCCAGACCTTCGAGCATCTGCACCGGCTGTCTCTCAGGTTTCATCTGGAACGCCGAACCGGAGGCTTGAGCCGCGTTATCGAGCGCGCCATCAAGGCGATTGAGATCATCCTTCGGTTTTCGCTCTTTAACACATTTCCCACGCTGCTTGAGCTCGCCTTCGTGTGCGCCATTCTCGCGTGGTACTTCAACATTTTGTTCGCTCTGGTCGTCGGGGTCACCGTCATCGCCTATGTCTGGTACACCTATGTCGCCACGGAATGGCGCATCGAAATCCGGCGACTGATGAATGAAGCGGACACCGAGGCGAACAGCAAGGCAATCGACAGCCTGCTGAACTTCGAGACGGTGAAGTATTTCGCGAACGAACGCCATGAGTCGGAACGCTTCGACAGCTCGATGATTTCCTACGAGCGCAACGCCACCAAGACCTATACCTCGCTTGCCTGGCTCAACGGCGGGCAGGCGGCGATCTTCTCCATCGGCATGACGATCTGCATGGTCATGGCCGCGCGCGGCGTCGCCGACGGTTCCATGACGATCGGCGACTTCGTCATGATCAACGCGTTCCTCATTCAGCTCTACATACCGCTCAACTTTCTCGGTACCGTTTACCGCGACATCAAGCAGGGGCTGATCGACGTGGAGATGATGTTCGATCTGTTGAGCGTAGAGCCGGAAATCGAAGATCACGCCGACGCACGGGATCTGGAGATCACCGACGCGGTGATTGAGTTCGAGAATGTCCGTTTTGCCTATGATCCCGAGCGTTCGATCCTCAAGGACGTAAGCTTCACGGTTCCCGCCGGCAGCACGACCGCGGTGGTCGGGCCGAGCGGCGCCGGCAAGTCGACGATATCGCGTCTGCTGTTCCGCTTTTACGAGGCCACGTCAGGCGCCATCCGGATCGACGGCCAGGATGTCAACGACGTCACCCAGGCGACCCTGCGCCAGCATGTCGGTATGGTGCCCCAGGATACGGTGCTCTTCAACGACACGGTTTTGTACAACATCCGGTACGGCCGACCGGACGCGAGCGATGAAGAGGTGTTCGAGGCCGCGCGGCTTGCACAGATCCATGATTTTGTAACGAGCCTGCCGGAGGGATACAGCTCGATGGTTGGCGAGCGCGGTCTGAAGTTGTCCGGTGGCGAGAAACAGCGCGTCGCCATCGCCCGCACCATCCTGAAGGGCCCGCCCATCCTGCTTCTCGACGAGGCCACATCGTCGCTCGATACCCATACCGAACAGGACATACAGACGGCCCTGCGCCAGATTTCAAAGGGCCGCACGACCCTTGTCATTGCTCACCGGCTCTCGACCGTTGTCGATGCCGATGAAATCATCGTGCTCGACGAGGGGCGAATTGTAGAACGTGGCTCGCACGGCTCGCTGCTGGCAATGGATGGTTTGTATGCCAGTCTGTGGAACCGCCAGCGCGAGGCCGACGAGGCGCGTCAACGCCTTGCCGAGGCCATCGAAAACGATCCGACACTTGTGGAACCCGGCGACGTTGCCGATCGCGTTCGTGTGCGGGTGGGGTTGCCGTGAGCCTCTCGTCTGTGCTGAAAGAACTCCGCATGCCCCAAGGGAGTGAGTAATTTGCTCGATTCAATCAAATCGGTTCTGGTCCCGGTGCACCGGGACGGTCACAAGTTCATTGCGATGTTCGCCGGCGCGACACTCGTGCTGTTCTGGATATCCGACCCGCTCGGCTGGATCGGGGTCATATTGACCCTTTGGTGCGCCTATTTTTTCCGCGATCCCGAGCGCGTGACACCGGTGCGCGACGGCCTCATTATTTCGCCCGCGGACGGGCGCATATCGGCCATTGAGGATGTCATGCCGCCAGCGGAGCTCGACCTGCCGGCAGAGAGTTGCGTGCGCATCTCCGTGTTCATGAATGTGTTCGATGTGCATGTGAACCGCGCTCCCGCGCCTGGCACGGTTTTGAAGATGGCCTATGTGCCGGGAAAATTCATCAACGCCGAACTGGATAAGGCGAGCGAGGACAATGAGCGCCTCGCGCTGACCCTGGACGTTGCAAAGAACCGCAGGCTCGGCGTGGTACAGATTGCCGGGCTCGTGGCGCGGCGTATTGTGCCCTTCGTCAAGGAAGGCGATACATTGGGCACCGGAGAGCGCTTCGGTCTGATCCGCTTCGGCAGCCGGGTGGACGTCTACCTGCCGCCGGGGCACAATGCGCAGGCCGCCATCGGCCAGCGCGCCGTTGCCGGCGAAACGGTGCTGGCGGACCTGAAGTCGCGCGAGGCGGAACGGGTAGCGCGCCGCAGCTGAGCCGGCGGCACAACTGGAAACGGACCATGGCAGGCTTTCACGATTTCGAACCGCGGCGTGCGGCGCGCGAACAGCGCTATCGCCGCTTCCGGCTGATACCGATCCGCATCCTGTTGCCCAACGTCATAACCCTGCTTGCCCTGTGCAGCGGCGTAACCGCCATCCGCATGGCGACCGAGGGTCGCTTCGAACTTGCCGTGGCGGCCATCATACTGGCGACCTTGCTCGATGCACTCGATGGCCGCGTGGCACGGCTGCTCAAGGGTACGTCACGCTTCGGTGCGGAACTCGATTCTCTGGCCGACTTTGTTAATTTCGGCGTTGCGCCAGCCATGGTGGTCTATTTGTGGTCGCTGCAGTCCATGAAATCGCTTGGCTGGGTTGTCTGTCTGGCACTGGCGATCTGCTGCGCGGCCCGCCTTGCGCGCTTCAATATGGCGCTCGACGACCCCGACAAACCGGCCTGGACCGGAGGCTTTTTTACCGGCGTTCCGGCCCCTGCGGGAGCGGGTCTTGCTCTCCTGCCCATGTATCTCGGCTTTCTCGGCATCATTGACGGTCCCACAGTGGCACCTGCCATTCTGCTTTACACCGCCTTTGTCGGCTTCTTAATGGTGAGCCAGATACCGACGTTCTCCGGAAAAGGGTCGGGGAACCGGATCCGCCGCGATCTCGTCATGCCGGCGATTTTGATCAGCGTTCTGTTTGTTGCGATGCTTCTGAGCTATCCCTGGATCATGCTGTCGGTCATGGCCGTGCTCTATCTCGCCTTGCTTCCGGTGGGCCACTGGCGCTACCAGAAACTCGCCGCACAGCATGAAGCTGATACGGCTGACGCAGACACGGAGCTTGAAGGCGGGGAGAAGCCTGCCATCGAGGCGGAAAAGTCAAATGACAAGGCCGATTGAGGCCGTTAGACCGTTTCCAAATGAACGTAAGGCGGTCTAGCACGCGTGTGCGTCGAGGCACACCTGATGGTCGTCGCCGCACTGATGCGCGACACCTTCTCGGCCCCCAAGGCGTGACTCGCAGCGGCTGCGCGCGGTTGAGCAGTAGCTCATATCTGCTTCCCCGCACTGCATCGGTTCGGGTTGGCGCATGCACGCTGTGTAGTCGCTGTAGCAAACCGTGCGCCACGACTCCACACCCTGGGCGCCATCGCTGCAGATGCTGTAATTTTGCCAGCACGCCCGCCGGTCATCGCGTGGCGCGGCACCCACGGGCCCCGCTGCGCCAATCGTGAGCGCGGCGCAAAATGAAACGAGCACAGATTTTCTCAACAGCCGGCACATTCCGCTTTCCTCCCCGGTCCGCAGGGAAGTTATGCAGGTTTGCCCGGCATTGGCAAATGCCGGTGGAGCCCGCATTGGCAAATGCCGGTGGAGATTGTCAGCCGAGCACGCGGTCGAGGTCGGCGCAGAGATCTTCCGCATCCTCCAGCCCGATCGACACTCTGAACACGCCATCGCCCGCGTAGGCACGATAGCTTTCCAGCTGATCTCCGCTCAGCCGGAACGATGTTGTCATCAGATCGTCCGTTCCCATCCAGAAGATCAGGCTGCGATGGTGGCCGAGAGAAACCGCGTAGTGAAAGATCTGCAGCTCCTTTGCCATACGGTCGGCGACGGCCGGGCCGTCTTCCACCTGAAACGTGAGCATCGCGGAAAAATTGTCCATCTGACGCCGTGCAAGGTCGTGCTGAGGGTGCGATGCAAGCCCTGGATACATGACACGGGTGACACTCTTGTGGCTTTCCAGGAACTGCGCCACCGCCAGCGCGGTTTCGCCATGCGCGCGCATGCGCAACGGCAGTGTGGCGCAACCGCGCATGATCAGCCAGGCATTGAACGGGCTGAGGATGCCGCCATAGTGAATGGCGGCCTCAAGCCGCAGTGCCGAGATGTCCTGTTTTGAGCCCAGTACCGCGCCGCCAACGGCATCGCCGTGACCGCCGATATACTTTGTCAGAGAGTGGAAAACATAATCGGCGCCGTGTTCAATCGGGCGCGTGGCGATGGGGGTCGCAAACGTCGAATCGACGGCAACCTTGATGTTTGCGTCATGGGCGTGCGCGAGTTCGGAAATCGCTGCGATGTCGCACAGCCGGACAAGCGGATTGGCCGGCGTTTCAAGCAGCACCATGCGTGTGTTGGCCTTAAGCGCGGCGGCAACGTTGGTGGGGTCGGACGTGTCGACGGCGGTTACCTCGATGCCCATACGCGGCAGCGTATCGCGCACAAGTTCCGCGACGCCGGCATAGTTCGTGTCGGAGGTGACGAGGTGGTCGCCTTGCGACAGCACGCTCAGCAGCAGGCCGCTCCCCGCCGCCATGCCCGAGGCAAAGCACAGGCACGCCTCGGCATTCTCGAGCGACGCCAGTTTGCGCTCCAGTTGCGCCACCGTCGGATTGCCCCAGCGCGTATAGAGGAAGCCCGAATTTTCATCGAGGTCATGTGCGGAAAAGCCTGATGCCTCTTCCGTCGCAAAGGTTGTCGACATGACGAGGTTGGGGGCGGAAGCGCCGGTAACAGGGTCGATACCTTCTCCGGCGTGGACTGCACGCGTCCGCAGTCCGCCCTCGATGGGCGTGTTGTGTCTCTGGCTCATGCATCAGCTCCCAAACATCGTGGTCAAGCGGAGCGTTCTATCGCAAAAAGCCGTGCGAGCCGAGACTATTATTCCGCCGCGTCGGGCAGGGCGTCGGGTCTGAGAGGGGCGGTGCCGGATTTGGCTGAGGGATCATCGGAATTGGCCGCTTCGGCAGTGAGATCGCCAACAGGGGGAGGTCCGCGCCGGCCGAGGATACGGCGCGAGCGGTAATGGGCCCTCAGCGCCCGGTAGCGGGCACGATAAACCGTAGGTGCCGCGATCCACACGGGCGTCAGCACAAGCGTAAGCAAAGTCGCGAATGTAAGACCGGATATGATCGCCGTCGACAGCTGCACCCACCACACCGATGTGACGCTGCCCATCTGCACGGAGCGGGCGAAGAAATCGACATTGACCTGCAGCGCCATCGGCAGGAGCCCGAAGACCGTTGTGACCGTCGTCAGAATAACCGGGCGCAGACGCTGGGCGGATGTGCGCAGGACTGCATCGATGACGTGGAAGCCCGATTCCCGCAGCCGGTGATAGGTGTCGATCAGCACGATGGAATTGTTGACGACGATGCCGGCTAGCGCGACCACGCCCGTGCCGGTCATGATGACCGAAAACGGTTGCCCGGTAATGATCATGCCGAGCATGACGCCAACCACCGACAGCATGACGGTGAACAGCGTAATGGCGGTGTGAAAGAAGCTGTTGAACTGCGTCACCAGGATCAAGAACATGATGAAGAGTGCCGCCAGCATTGCCCGGGCGAGAAATGCCGACGACTCTTTCTGTTCTTCATCGGCGCCGCGGAACCTGAACGTCACGCCCTCCGGCCACTCCTGGGCCGCGAGCCATGCCGACAGTTCGCGAACCTTGTCGTCCGCCAGCACACCTTCAGCCGTATTGGCTTTGACAAAGACGGCGGGGATGCCGTCCTTGCGCACGATAGAGTCGATGGCCGGACGTGCTTCGCGCGACGTGAAGTTCGATACCGGCACCAGGCCTCTGCTGGTGCGGATGCGTAATTCGTCCAGTTGGTCAACTGAGCGCTGCTCGCGCGGCAGACGCACTCTGATGTCCACCTCATCGCGCGAGTCGTCCGGCCGGTATGTGCCGATCAGCACGCCGTTTGTGACAAGCTGCACCAGCGCGCCAACGGAAATGATATCGGTGTTGAAACGCCCGGCCTCCGCGCGATTTACGCTGAGAATCCATTCAATGCCGGGTAGCGGTGAATCGTCCTCGATGTCGATCAGGCCGGTGACGTCGGTTTCAAGGTGCCGGCGGACACGGCGCGCCGTGGCAATTGCCAGATCTCGGTCTTCCGAGCTCACCTGAAGCCGCAGATCCTTGCCGGTCTGCGGACCGTCCTGACGCTGGCGCACCTCAACGTGAATGCCTGGCAGATGCGCGGTGCGCTCGCGAATTTCCTGAAGGATCTGCTCGCCCGGCCGGCGTTCCTCGAACGGGCTGAGTTCCACGGTGATCTGGCCGACGATGTCCTTTGGAATATCCAGCCCTGCACCCGATCCAGGGCCGCCGCCGTCGATCGTTCCCGCCGCCGTAAAAACCGACTGAACGCCGTCGACCTGAAGGACAATGTCTTCCACTTTTCGGGCGATCTCGAGCTTCTCGGCTGATGACAGGTTGCCGCGTGCGCGCACCATGACGAGCGCCTGTTTGGGTTCCGTATCGACAAAGAAGGTCACGCCGTTGTTGTATTTACCGAATGCGAAAACCGATGCCGCGACGATCAGCATGGCAACCAGGGTGACCCGCGTGGGATGCCTGACCATGAAATCGAGCGACTTCACATAGGCGCCCGTGAGCCCTCCGATTGCCTTGAGGTCGCCGGTCTGTTCGCCAGCCAGTTGTTGCAACGCATCGGCATCGCCGCCCTCCGTCTTGCCGAACAGCGTGCCCATGACAGGCAGGAACACCATGGCCGTGACGAGAGCGGCGGTGAGCACGATGATCACGGTAATCGGCAGATAGCTCATGAACTCGCCGGGCACGCCAGGCCAGAACAGCATCGGCAAAAAAGCCGCCAGGGTCGTTCCGGTCGATGAGACGATGGGCCAGAACATGCGCTTGGCGGCAAGAATATAGGCCTCCTGGCGGTGCACCCCCTCAACCATCTTGCGGTCGGCGTACTCGACTATGACGATGGCGCCGTCAACGAGCATGCCAACGCACAGCACCATGCCGAACATCAACATCATGTTGACGGTCATGCCAAGCAGATTGACGAGCAGGAAGCCGATCATGAAGGAGGTCGGAATGGCGATACCGACGAACAGGGCCGAGCGCATGCCAAGCGCCGCCACGACCATGATCATGACCAGCGCGATGGCGGTAAGAATTGCAGATTGCAGCGACCCCAGAACCTCAAAGATCGTCGTCGATTCATCGATGGCGAAATCGATGTGAATGGCGTCGGGCCACTGTCGCGATGCTTCCGCGACGATGGCGCGTACCTGCTCGTTGTTGTCGACGATATTGGTGCCGATACGCTTGATCACCTCAATGGCGATGGCCGGCCGACCGTTGAACCTGGCATAGCGTGTCGGATCGACGAATGTGCGTCGGATTTCCGCGACGTCGCTCAACGTCACAACACGATCGCCGGAGGTTTTGACGGGCAGCGAATAGACGTCGGCGGCGGTTTCGAACAGGCCGGGTACCTTGACGTTGAAACGCCCGTTCCCCGTATCGAGCGCGCCCGCTGCAACCAGCCGGTTGTTCTGCGTGACCGCGCCGATCAATTCGGCCTGCGAGATGTTGTAGGACTCAAGACGGACATTATCGATGATAACTTCCAGCAGCTCCTCGCGCTGGCCGGAAAGGCGCGCCTCGAGTACCGAAGGGATCGCCTCGATCTCGTCCTGCAACTGCCTGGCATGGCGGTAAAGCGTGCGCTCCGGCACCTCGCCGGAAAGCGACACGATGATTGTCGGGAAGAGGCTGAGATTGACTTCGGTGACCGTCGGCTCTTCCGCGTCCGCGGGCAGCTCGGCCTTTGCGATATCGACCTTTTCGCGCACCTTGCGCGCTGCAATTTCAGGATCGAACTCGGCTTCGAATTCGACCAGCAGCGCGGCAAAACCCTGCGCCGAGATCGATGTCAGCTCCTTGAGCCCTTCCAGGCCGCGAAGCTCCTCTTCCATGGGCCGGGCGAGCAGTCGTTCCGCATCCTCCGGTGACACTCCGGTCAAAGGTATGGCGACATAAAGCACAGGCACCTGAATGTCGGGATCGGCCTCCTTCGGGATCGTGATGTATGTCCAGATGCCGGCCAGCACCATGACCACCATCATGGTGAGAACCGTGCGCGGACGCCGAAGGACGGCTTCGAGCCCCTGCATCATTGTGCCGGATTCCCGCCTTCGCGCACCGGCTCGACGCGTTGGCCATCGAGCACGTAGTCCTGACCGGTGGTGATAACGTCGCTGACCCGTTCAAGACCCGACACCCATGCGCCTTCGCGTTCCTGCGAAAGGATCTTCACGGCGCGGAAGCGAACGACATCTTCACCGTCGACGGTGCGGACGCCGATTTCGCCCGCGTCGTTCAGGGTGAGCACCGATGAGGGAATGTGATGCGCGCTGCGCGGCTGCAGAGGCACCTGAATTTCCGCTGTAATGCCATCTCGCAGGGAAAGGTCGGCGTTGGGCACCTGCAATTCGACGCGGAAGGTGCGTGTGCCTTCGTCGGCGGCCGGCGAAATGAACGTAATGAACCCGTCGACGGTTTCTCCCGTGACGAGTTCCGCGGTCGCCGACATGCCGACGCTCAAGGCCGCGATACTGCGTTCGCCCACATGCACAACGACAAGCATCGGGTCGAGGTCGATGACCGTTGCGCAATGCCCGCCGACCTGCAGAAAGCTGCCGAGCTCGGCAACCCGCTGCTCGATGATCCCGTCAACCGGCGCGGTGATCGTCGTATAGGCAACCTCGCGCTCCATGCGTTCCACCGCGGCGCGGGCGGCGTCGTATTTCGCACGCTCCGATGCCCGCCGCGTTTCCGATCCGAACTGCTGGTCGGCCAGCCGGTCGGCAGCTTCAAAATCGATGCGCGCGCTTTCCATGCGGGCGCGTTCTTCTGCGAGCTGCGCCTCGCGGGCGCCAAGGTCGAGCGTGCACAGTATGTCGCCCTCGCCAACCCGCGCTCCGTCCTCAAGCGGCACTTGCTCGATAATGCCGGGCGTGCGGGCACGCACTTCGACACGCCGCGAAGCTTCGGTGCGACCGCGCACCCGCAAAACGGAATGCTTCGGTTCCGCCGCGAAGCGCGTGACCTCGACGCGGAACAGGGACGCTTCTTCGACGGTTGTGTCGGGCTCGGTTGGTGTTTCGGTGCCGTTCAGCGAGCCGAACAGGGCAGGTATTGCTCCCGATCCGATCCACACGGCGATCGCAACCGTAAACAGTACGGCCCAGACGTGGGAGCGGCGAAACTTTGGTTTGACGGTCATCTCACGCGGTCCGGATCACTCTGCAGCGGTGGCGACGGTGCCAGCGGTTTCGGTTTCAGTTGTTCTGTCCGTGGTTATGCCGATACGGCTCTCTTCCAGGTACCCGATCGCGGCTTCGATAATGGCAATCCCGTAGCCGACGACGAACTGGCCGCCCGGGTGCGATCCGGTATCAGCGCACGATTTCATCTGCGCAAGTTCGATGCGCAGATCCTCGATGCGCTGGCCGTATACGGCTGCGATATGGTCTGCCGGGAGGATGTCTGCAAGCAGCATGACGAAGAGAAATTCCGATTTGAACTTGTCGGGCTTCGGAGTGCCCTGCAGGGCCGATGCAAGTTCGGACCGTCCCTTTGCCGTAATCGAGTAGACTTTCTTATCCGGCTTTCCTTCCTGCGCCTCCTCGCGGCACGTCACAAGGTCGTCGTCGGCCATGCGGGTGAGGGCAGGGTAAATGGAGCCGTAGCTCGCTTCGATGAAATGGTTGAACATGCCTTCTTCAACCATTTTCTTGATTTCGTAGCCGGTCGCATCGCCAAAATTGAGGGTGCCGAGACACAGAGTGCGAACATTCATGGGTTTTCCGATCGACGTGTGCTCCAGCCAAGTATCGCGGCATGTAGCACAATGATATATATCGATTGAGTATATATCAGATCTATATATCCCGCCGCAACGGAGAGTTCAAGGCATGCGTGCGAACGCGCTGCCTCACAGCGTGGGGCCGTCGCCTTTTCATTGAGGTGGGAGCTGGACTGCCTGCAGGCGGTTCTATTCGCGCATCGCGATGATGCGGTAGTGCTGGATATCGCCGGATTCCATAACGCTTGTGCGTCCGACCCAGATTTCGCCTTCGGAAATCAGATGTCCGCCAAGCCGGCGGTCGAAGTCGTTGGCATCCACCCGGTCGAACGCCTTCAGCCAGCCGGCATAGATGTCTTCCAGATACTCTTTTGTCAGATCGTGCCAGGAAACAACATTCAGGCCGAACCCTTCAAGTGTCCGGACATACTGTGACAGCGTCCAGGCGTGCGGACCCGACTGCTCGCTGGCGCGCCACTTCTCAAAGCTGTCGCTGCCTGTATCGGCCTTGTCGGAAACGACGTAGTCCGTAATCATCAATTGGCCGCCGGGCTTCAGGCCGGCCGCGGCCTGTTTCAACAGCTCTTCCTTATGTTCGATCATATAAAGGCGGTCCCGCGCGTATATCAGATGATACTTATCCGCCGGTATGCCGGGGTTGTCGAGGTCGCGCCGCTCAATTGGGACCTGGTTGGAAAGTCCGTAGTACTGCGCATTCTTGCGCGCTGCTTTGGCCAGAACCTCATCCGACTCATAAGCGTCCATCCAGAGATTTTGCGTCTGAGCGAGCGTAAATGCCGTGCCGCCAAGGCCGGCTGCAAGATCCAGTACGGACTGGGTCGAGTTCGGCATCAGTGGCGAAAACAGCATCCGCGTACGCGAAGGGCCACCGGGCTGAATGTACATTTCACTCCAAAGATCTTCGTTGACCCTTACCCGCGGACCTGACCATTCAGGCTGGTCTGCGCCGACCGTATCGTCGATTGCCGTCGCTGCCAGCATGCGTTCGACGGGCTCATCGGCATCGCCGTGCCACCAGTCCTTGAGCTTGGTCTTGAAAGACGGGTGGAGCAGCACGGCCCGGTCGCGCAACCGGCGCAGCGTGCTTGGCTGCAAAACGCCTTCGATGGGAGCGGGAGCGGTGTCGCCACCAAGGTCACCGGGATCAATCTCGTAATCTCGCGGTACGCCTGACGAACCTGCAGCGATGTCAGCATCCAGCTTGAGAATGCCAACATTCAGGAGCAGCTTGTTGATGGAAACAGCGCTGAGCGCCCGGCTTCCGATCTGGACTATTCCGGTTTTCATCGGCGAATATTCGGTCCAAGTGTCAACTTACGCACCCCCATTTCAAATGATCCGCTGCAAAGATTAAAATAGACTTGATACAGGTTCTGCACGGCCCCGGTCGTCAAGGCGTCCGATTTTTCAGAAAATCGTTGTTCCGATTCGTGTTCGGCGCTACATCGGTCAACGTTTCGCAGTCCGTTCCCCTCCGAGGATGTGCGTGGGTCCGTCCATACCCGGCAACGAGTGGCACCCGATGCGCTTGTGCGGTCGGGCGCTGGGACGGCGGGAGGTCCGAGAGGCCATTTCCGGCGATGGAGGCGAGGCAGGCAAAGTGCAAAGGCACTCGCGCGGACACCGGATACGCCGGCGCGCCAGATGGCTTGAAACAGGGACCGAATGGCTCTTGGATCTACCCTCACCAACCGGTTGAACGACGGGCTCGCTTCGTGCGTGGACTATTGCGTTTTGCACGCGCGTGCCGTCCTCGTTGCCACGTTCCTTGTCACCGCCGCGAGCCTCGGCGTTACTGCACTGTTTCTGTCGGTCAACACCGACACGGACGGGATGATCGATTCCAACCTCGACTTCCGCAAGCGTTTCGATGATTTCACTCGGGCGTTTCCGCAACTCGATAAAACCCTGGTTGCCGTTGTCGATGCCGACACGCCGGAGATTGCCACCGAGGCCGCACGTTCCCTGGTGACATCGTTTGAAACGAGACCGGACCTTTTCTCCGACATATATGCGCCGGGCGTCAGTCATTTCTTCGACAGCCATGGTCTGCTTTACCTGCCCGAGGCCGAGCTCAACCATATAGCGGGACAGATGCAGGCCGGCCTGCCGCTGATCGGTGCCCTGACGCGGGACCAGTCTCTGCGCGGCCTCGCGCAGCTGTTTCAAGGTCTCGCCTATCAGGCCCAGCAAGGCGCGACGCTTGCGGGATTTTCTCCCTTTCTGGAGGAACTTGACCGCGTCGTGCAGGAACACACGGCGGGCCGCAACGTGGATCTGGAGTGGGACAAGTTTCTGTCGGCCGGTTCCGCCGACCGACGCGGCACGCGACGGTTCGTGTTCGTTAAGCCGGTTCTCGACTTTACGAGCCTGGCGCCGGCCGAAGCCGCCATGTCGGAAGCGCGCCGGCTGGCGAGCGATCCGGAAACGATTTTTTCAGGCGCGGCACGGGTTCGGTTTACCGGAGATATCGCGCTCAGCGCGGAAGAAATGCGCAGCGTCACCGACAGTGCCGTTCTGGCGGGGCTGATTTCGCTCGTTCTGGTCAGTCTGGTGCTGACTATCGGCGTGCGTTCGTGGCGCCTCGTAACCGCATCACTAATATCCCTGATTGTCGGTCTCATCTGGACGGCGGGCGTCGCCACGCTCACGGTCGGTTACCTTAATCTCATTTCGGTGGCGTTCGCGGTGCTGTTCGTCGGCCTGGGAATCGATTTCGCCATCCATTTCTGCCTGCGCTACGAGGAAGAATCGCGCCGTGGCAGACCGCTGCGGATTGCCCTTGCCAATACGGCCACCGGCGTTGGCGGTGCATTGGGGGTCGCCACGGCTGCGGCGGCGCTCGGGTTTTTGGCATTCACGCCAACCGCTTTCGCGGGAATGGCACAGCTTGGCATAATCTCCGCCGCCGGCATGATCGTTGCCTTCATCACAACGCTCACGGTGTTGCCGGCTCTCCTGACCCTCATGCCGCTTGAGCCGGAATTTCCCGAAGAAACGGGGCTCCGGCAGCCCGACAGGCCGTTTTGGCGTCAGTTCCGCGCGGCCGCCACCGTTGTAACGCTTATTGTTTGTGCCGCGGGCGCTTTTTTTGTCGACCAGGTGCGGTTCGACGGCGATCCCGTCAACCTGAAGGACCCCGAAACGCCGAGCGTCCAGATGTACATGGAACTGTTCAGCGACGGCACCACGTCGCCCTACATCATTCAGGTGCTGGTGCGCGATCAGGCGGAAGTGGCCCGCTTGTCGGCGCAGCTTTCTCAGCTGCCCGAGGTGCGTGGCGTGTTGTCTGTGCTGAATTTCCTGCCTCCCAACCAGGAACGCAAGCTGCCGATAATCCAGACCCTTCGTCTTGCGATGCAACGCATCGAATTCCGCCCGTCGACAGACATTGGCGAGCAGGCGCGGCTTCAGTCGCTGGCCACAATCCAGGGCGCGCTTGCCGCATTGTCCGGGTTGCCGGATCAAACCGTCGCGGCCGCGGCGCTGCATTTGCACCAGAGCTTCCAGACCTATTCCCAGACCGCGATCATAGATCCGGCGACCACCGGGCGGTTGGAGCTTGCCATTTTCCGCAAACTGCCCGCCGTTGTCGATCGTATCCGTGTGGCCGTGTCTGCCCGCGAAGTTACCGCTCAGACGCTGCCGGGCGATATTCGCGACCGTTACATCAGCGCCAGCGACGGACGTTACCGGCTCGAAGTCCTGCCGTCCGGCAATGTTTCGAGCGAAGCCGAACTCAGGCGGTTTGTCGACGCGGTGCTGGCTGCGGAGCCGAGTGCCACGGGAAGCCCGATTGAGATTGTCGGTGCGGCGGACGTGGTTGTTGACGCCATGTTGTACGCGACAGCCATCGCCGGCGGCCTCATTCTCGTCGTGCTGTTGATCACATTGCGCAGCATCGTCAGCATGCTGCTTGTGGTTTTGCCGATCGCGCTTGCCGGAACCCTTACACTTGCGGCAACCGTGTGGTTCGAAATCCCCTTCAACTTCGCGAACGTCATCGTCCTGCCGCTGCTTATTGGCCTAGGGGTTGCCGGTGGCGTCCATCTCGTGGTGCGCGCCCGCACGCAGCGTGATGGCCAGCCGCTCATGAACACGAACACGCCGCGCGCGGTACTGCTGAGCGCACTTACAACCATTGGCTCGTTTGCAAGCCTGGCCGTTTCGACCCACCAGGGCATGGCAAGCATGGGCTCTCTCCTCACCATCGCCATCGCGTTTACGCTCATCTGCACATTGATCGTTCTGCCTACGCTCTTGGACGTGATCGAGCGGCTGCGCTCGCCGCAACGGTGAGACATGTTTGCCGCACATGGCACATTTGCGCGATCCGGCCTTGACGCTCGGCATGAAAACCGCCACATGGTTTGTTTCTAGAGGCAATTTATCACTTCATTTCTGGGCGGACCCGGCGGAGCGCCCGTGTGTTCGTCGAACTGACGACAGTTTGTCTGGCAAGGGGAACTCGATCCGGTGGCCGTACCTTTCATTCAGCAACTCCGTGTCGGAGCCTACATTCTCAAGCAACGCCTTCAGGGCAACGAGCGCTATCCGCTCGTTTTGATGCTCGAGCCGTTGTTCCGCTGCAATCTGGCGTGCCCTGGCTGCGGCAAGATCGATTACCCCAAAGCCATTCTCGACCGCCGGCTGAGCGTTGAGGAATGCCTTGAGGCCGTTGACGAGTGCGGCGCTCCCATCGTTTCCATTCCCGGCGGCGAACCGCTGATCCACAAGGACATGGACAAGGTTGTCAAAGGGATCGTGGCGCGCAAGAAGTTCGTCTATCTGTGCACCAACGCGCTTCTCCTGAAGAAGAAACTCGATCTCTTCGAGCCGACCCCCTATCTGACATTTTCCGTACACCTTGATGGCCTGCGCAAAGAGCATGACGAGGCGGTGGCGCAGGAGGGCGTGTTCGACCGTGCGGTCGAAGCCATTGAGGAGGCGGTGCGGCGGGGCTTTCGCGTTACCGTGAACTGTACGCTGTTCGGCAACGCAGTGCCCGAGCGGGTGGCGGAGTATTTCGACTATGTGAGCACGCTTGGTGTTGAAAGCATCACCGTGTCGCCGGGCTATGCCTACGAGCGCGCGCCGGCTCAGGATCATTTCCTGCGCCGTCAGGAAACCAAGAACCTGTTCCGCGACATCTTCAGGCGCGGCCGCGACCGTGGTTGGATGTTCAACCAGTCGACACTCTATCTCGATTTTCTTGCCGGCAACCAGGAGTACCATTGCACGCCATGGGGCAATCCCACGCGCAACATCTTCGGCTGGCAGAAGCCCTGTTATCTGGTCGGTGAGGGCTATACCTCAAGTTTCAAGGAGCTAATGGATACCACTGACTGGGACAGCTACGGCTCCGGCAAATACGAAAAATGCGCCAACTGCATGGTGCATTGCGGCTATGAGCCGACTGCCGTTGCCGACACGGTGAAGCACCCGTTGAAGGCTCTGAAGGTGTGGCTCAAAGGCGTCGACACCGAAGGGCCGATGGTGCCTGAACTGACACTAGATGCGCAGCGCCCGGCTGAGTATGTTTTCGAAAAGCAGGTGGTCGATTTCCTCACCGATGAAGAGCGCGACGCCGGTCCCCGCGCCAAAGCCAGTTGAGCTCAGGCTAACCCGCGTTCCCGCGGCGTGGCGGCCCGCCACAGATCACACAGTTTCTCCACGATTACTTCACAAATGCGCCAGCTTGAGCGGTTTTTATAGGCGCTCGCCTTGACCTGGGCTCCGAACACTTCGATGATTGCAAAATCTTGGGGCGGCGGGCATTTAAGCGGAGGCCGCTGACTTCAGCGCCCGCCTCAAGGTGCGGACAGATCCCCCGAACATTGGAGCAGCTGCTATGGCCGGACCACTTCTGCAAAGCATTCGTGTCGGCGCTTATGTGCTCAAACAGACGTTGCGCGGCAACAAGCATTATCCGCTCGCGATGATGCTCGAACCGCTGTTCCGCTGCTATCTGGCATGCCCGGGATGCGGCAAGATCGATTACCCGAAGGAAATTCTCGACAAGCGCATGTCGGTTGACGAGTGCCTTCACGCCGCCGATGAGTGCGGCGCGCCCGTCGTTTGCATCCCCGGCGGCGAGCCCCTGATTCACAAGGAAATCGGCGAAATTGTCGAAGGCCTCGTGGCGCGAAAGAGGTTTGTCTATGTGTGTACCAATGCGCTGCTTCTGAAGAAGAAGCTGCATCTGTTCACGCCAAGTTCCTATTTGGCCTTCGCGGTCCATCTTGATGGGCTTCGCGACGAACACGACCATGCTGTTGCTCAGGACGGTGTGTTCGATGCGGCGATCGAGGCCATCAAGGAGGCGGTGGGCTGCGGCTTCCGCATCAACGTGAACTGCACGCTCTACAATCAGGTTGTGCCGGAGCGGGTCGCCGACTTCTTCGACCTCATCATGTCGATCGGCGCGGAAACCATTACGCTGGCACCGGGATATGCTTACGAGCGCGCGCCGGCGCAGGACATGTTCCTGAGCCGCCGCCGCACCAAGAAGATGTTTCGCGAGATCTTCAGGCTCGGCAAGGGCAAGGGCTGGAAGTTCAATCAATCGAGCCTTTACCTGGACTTCCTGGCCGGAAATCAGGACTACCGCTGCACCCCGTGGGGAAACCCGACGCGCAACGTGTTCGGCTGGCAGAAGCCGTGCTACATGATCGGCGAGGGCTACGTGCAGACATTCAAAGAACTTATCGAAACCACTGACTGGGACAGCTACGGCACCGGTGCGTATGAGAAATGCGCCAACTGCATGATGCATTCGGGCTATGAAGCCAGCGCCGTCAAGGATGCAACCCGAAACCCCTTCAAGTCGGCATGGATTGCGCTGCGTGGACCGCGCACCGAAGGCGATATGGCACCGGAGATCGATCTGTCGAACCAGCGCCCGGCCACCTACATGTTCGAGGCGCAGGTGAACGAGTTTCTCGACGGCCTAGAAGAGACCGAAGACGGGACGCCCGATATCCGCCGCGCGAGCTAGGGTCCGTTTGGCTTGTGATGTTTGCCTTGCCACGCGAATGAGTCCAGGCAGCTGCCACGGTGCCAGGGCGAGGGCACGAAGGGTATGCATCACATCAATTGATCCATCCGCCCGTGTGGCGTCGAGCGCGATTTGCGGCAGCGCGTCGGTTGCCCCGTCGGCAATCGCACGCACGGCCAGGAACGGCAGCGCGTTTTCCGCCGCCACCGCCGCGACCGCAGCAGATTCCATGTCCACCGCGGCGGCCCCGGTCCGGCTTGCAAGTTTGGATTTTGCGCCGGGCGTTGCGGCAATCCGTGAGACAGACACAACACTGGCTGGGCTGGCCGCGATCGCCGGTGAAAGCATATCCGTAAATTGCCGGACCCATGCCCGATCGCATGGCCATGCCGTGCCGTCTTCTGACATAACCGTCTCGGGCACCACCAAAGCCCCGGATCTGAGGCCCGGGTCGAGTGCGCCCGCGATGCCAAAACTCACTAAGCCTCGAACATCGCGGTGCAGAAGACCTTCCGCCGCGCCGCGTGCGGATTGAGGGCCCGCCCCCTGGCATACCACGTCATGTCCGTTGGCATGCCTGGCGCGCTCGACGATTTGAGCCTCGAAGACCAGTCCCGTGACGACCCCGACGTGCGGCGCGTGAGCGTTCCTGGTCATGCTTCAGCCCATGTGCTCAATGACGGCGTCGGCGGCCTTGTATCCCGAACGGATGGCGCCCTCGATTGTCGCCGGCACGCCGGTATCGGTCCAGTCTCCCGCGAGGAACAGGTTCCCGATCGCGGTCTTTGTCCCGGGCCTGCGGGCTACCTGGGCCGGTGTCTGCAGAAAAGTTGCCCGGCGCTCCTTGATCACCTGACACGCCGCAGGTTTGGTTGAAGACAGCTCAAGCGCTGTCGCGACATCGCGCCAAACGCGCTCAATGATTTGATCTGCGGGTAGTTTTGCAAGCGCGTCTGCAGCGCTGATGGTCGCGGAGACGATATCTCCGCGTCGGAAGAGCCACTGCCCGGTTGAATTGACGAGGCCCATGAAGTGGTTGTCATCAAGCAGCGTAACCGGTTCATCGACACGGAAATGCAGGTTGACGATGGCTGAGAACGCGTTCGGCACTGTGATTGAGGGAAGCAGAGTCCCGGCGACCTGTGCGGGCATAGACATCACCGCGGCATCGCCGGCGCCAAGCGGCCACTCGCCGGCCGCTGTTTTGAGTTGCGATACGCTGTCGCCGGTCGTTTCCACCGAAGAGATGCGCTGATTGAATTCAATCAGCGCCCCGCGCTCACCCAGCGCCGCGCACGCCGGGTCGGCGAAGCTGTGGGACAGGCCTTCACGCGAGATCAAAGGTCTGCAGGCGCTGGCGCCCTTTGCAAATGTCTCGCGCAGCACCGGTGTCACGAGTTCAGCTGCCGCGTCCGGCGTCGGCGTGTTGAGCACCGCCACAATGAACGGGTCCCAGAAGCGCTCATAGAGGGCGCCATCGGTGCGAATGGCATCGCGCATGGCGCGGCCCCTTTGCGTCAGGAGCAGCTTTACGAGCGAAATGTAGTCGAGCACGCCTGTCCCAGCGACGCGGGCGTGCGGTTGGAATATCCACCACGGAAAGAGGCCCTGGGAAGGCATTACTGTCCAGCGCTCGCCGCTTGCGACGTCGCAAAACGGAAACGTGGTTCGCGCGGGACCGGTGAGCCGGTCCGATGCGCCGACATCGGCGAGAAAAGACAGCGCCGCCCAATTGCCGCTCAACAGCAGGTGATTGCCGTTGTCGATGGTGGTGCCAAGAGTAGTGTCGTAAAAGGACCGCGCGCGGCCGCCCGCATGCCCGGCTGATTCCAGAACAACGGTTTCGATACCTGCAGCCGTGGTCTGCAGGGCGCAGGCGAGCCCCGCCAGCCCCGCGCCACCTATGATGACCTTCCCCATCGCTCTCAGGAGAAACTGTAGCGCGCGGCGATCATCAGCTTTTCCGCTTTGTGAAGCAGATGCCCCAGGGAGCCGCGGTTCGGAGGTTTGGGGATCTGGCGTACCGCGCGCGCGATCATGCGCTCAAAATTACGCCGGTAGACTTCCATCATAATGCGCGCCGGGCGCATCTTCTTGTCATCGCAGTGCTCCAGTGCGGCTTCGGCGCGTTCAAACTCTTCCGCGGTATGTCCGGCAAGATTGTGCCAGGCGGCGAGCAGGTTGGGATCCCGCAACAGCGTCTCCGGTGTTGCGCTGGTGATGTCATGCGCTTCGAGAATCTCGCGCGGCAGATAGATGCGGCCACGCTCGGCATCTTCATGCACATCGCGCAGAATGTTCGTGAGCTGCAGGGCCTTGCCCAGTGCGTCGGCGACTTCGCGCCCGGCATCTCCGGTCTCCCCGAAAATTTTCACGCACAAGCGCCCGACGGCACACGCGACGCGGTCGCAATAGGTCATGAGGTAATCCCAGTCCGGCGTCTGGATGGGGGCCTCCGCGTCCATTTCCATGCCCTCGATGATCGCGTGAAAATCGTCGCGCTCAAGCTGGTAAGTGTCCTTTACGGCCGCGAGCTCATTCATGATCGGGCCGGTCGGCTCCGTGTCGTAGAGAAAGTCCGTTTCGATGTGCCAGTTCAGCAATTCACGGCGGCGTTCCATAATGGGGGCGTCCCCATCGGCGATATCGTCAACCACCCGGCAGAACGCATAGACGGCAAAGATCGCCCGCCGCCGCTCCGGCGGCAATGAACGCATGGCCCAGAAAAATGACGAACTCGCGTTGCGCACGATCGCTTCGACGTGCTCTTGATCCGTCTCGACTATCTCGGAATTCGAAACGTCCCTCTTCGACGCAAGGCTCATGGGAGGCTTTCCGAAATAACTCAACTGCGGCAGGATCAGGCTTTGGCTTTCAGATCCAGAACGCGCCGGTCGCGGTCAAGGGCCCGGAAGACCTCTTCCACAATATGCGGAGCGGTCATGCCGACATCCTCATACTGCTCATTGGGCGCGCCGTGATTTACGAAGCGGTCCGGCAGTGTCATCGGCCGTATCCGCGCACAGCGGTCGAGCAGGTTTTCGCGAGCCAGGAAATGCAAAACATGGGAACTGAAGCCGCCGATGGAACCTTCCTCGATGGTGACGAGCACCTCGTGCTCAAGCGCCAGACGGCGAATGAGATCCTCATCGATCGGCTTTGCAAACCGCGCGTCGGCCACCGTCGTGGAAAGCCCCTGCGCGCGCAGTTCCTCCGCCGCCAGCTGGCACTCCTTGAGGCGCGCGCCGAGCGACAACAAGGCCACCTTGTTGCCCTCTCCCATAATGCGTCCCTTGCCGATTTCGAGGGGTACGCCGATCTCCGGCAGTTCGACCCCGATGCCTTCGCCGCGCGGATAGCGAAAAGCGCATGGGCCGTCGTCGCACTCAGCCGCCGTCGCAACCATATGCATGAGTTCAGCTTCGTCGGCCGCGGCCATAATGATGAAGTTCGGAAGGCAGGAGAGATACGTAATATCGAAACTTCCCGCGTGCGTCGCGCCGTCGGCGCCCACCAGACCGGCACGGTCGATGGCGAAGCGGACCGGAAGCTTCTGCAGGGCAACGTCGTGCACGACCTGATCGTAACCGCGCTGCAGGAAAGTCGAATAGATCGCCGCGAACGGCCGGATGCCCTCGGTCGCAAGGCCCGCCGCGAAGGTTACCGCGTGCTGTTCGGCTATACCGACGTCATACATGCGGTCGGGAAACCTCTGTTCGAACAGGTCAAGCCCGGTGCCTGACGGCATGGCCGCGGTGATCGCCACGATCTTGTCGTCCTTCTCGGCGTGCTTGATCAGCGACTGCGCAAATACCTTCGTGTAGCTCGGTGCGTTCGACTTTGACTTTTTCTGCTCGCCGGTCGCCGTATCGAATTTGGCGACCGCGTGATACTTCTCCTTGTTGGGTTCGGAGAACGGGTGACCCTTGCCTTTTTCGGTTACCACGTGAAGCAGGATCGGTCCCATGGTGTCCGCGTCGCGGACGTTCTGCAGGATCGGCACGAGATGGTCGATATTGTGGCCATCGATCGGCCCGACATAATAGAATCCCAGTTCTTCAAACAAGGTGCCGCCAAAGAGCATGCCGCGCGCATACTCGTCGGCGCGGGCCGCCGCTGTCTTAAAGCTCTTCGGGAACCGGTCGGCCATATGCTTGGCGACATCGCGCAAGCTGAGGAACGGGCGCGAAGAGATCAGCCATGAAAGGTAATTCGTCAGCGCACCGACACCCGGTGCAATCGACATGCCGTTGTCGTTCAGCACGACGGTCAGGCGGCTGTCCAGCGCGCCCGCGTTGTTCATCGCTTCATAAGCCATGCCGGCGCTCATGGCGCCATCGCCGATGACGGCAATAACGTTGTTGTCGCCGCCCTTGAGGTCGCGCGCCACCGCCATTCCAAGGCCCGCGGAAATCGACGTCGAACTGTGTGCGGCACCGAACGGGTCGTATTTGCTCTCGGTCCGCTTGGTGAACCCGTAAAGGCCGTCACTCTGGCGGATCGAGCGAATCTGATCGCGGCGTTCCGTCAGAATTTTGTGCGGGTATGCCTGATGGCTGACGTCCCAGATCAGACGGTCATCGGGCGTATTGAATACGTAGTGAAGCGCGACGGTTAGTTCCGTGACGCCGAGCCCGGCTCCGAAGTGGCCACCGGTCTCGGATGCGGCGTCGATTGTCTCAGCACGCAGTTCATCGGCGATCTGCGCAAGCTTGCTGCGTTCGAGCTTGCGAAGATCTGCAGGCGTATTGATCGTGTCGAGAAGGGGTGTCGAAACAGGCATAAGTTCGAGCCTTTTACTCTTGAGGTCCCCGAATCCAATTGAATTCGATCGTAACGTCCGCACGCATTGGTCTGGACATCGCATACTTACCGTATGCGCCGCTGCATTCGAGCGACATTAATGTTTGCCCACGAATCTCGCAATGTCTTTAAGACAAATTCCCAAAAGCGGCAACTTTGCGATGGCACCGCCAGATTCCCTATTTTTGCTGCACAGTGCGCTATTTGCGCATCACACCTCCACCAGGCGACGATAACGTCGTGGGCCGTGCTCCCATCAGCACCCAGAGCATACCTGCTGCCGCGCACCGCAGCGCCTGCGGCTTTGTCAGCTCGACGCGCTCGGCCACCGGATCGCGGTGCGAAAGCTCGCCGGTCAATCGCTCCGCGATACGCACGATTATGGCGGACTCGAGCGCAAGGCGCCTGCTGCCCAGCGTACCGGGAAGTTTTCGCGCGTCGTTGAGCAGTTCCCTCGTACCATCAAGACAGCGGTCGAGTACGCGCCGCAATCCTGGTGAGCTCGCGGTGTCGCGGAGCGCATTCGTGGTGGTACCTTCCTCGGAGAGCCAGTCCTGCGGCAGATACACCCGGTCCAGGTCGGCGAGATCCTGCGTACAGTCCTGCAGGTGATTGATCACCTGAAGCGCGTTGCACAAGGCATCCGACCACGGATAATCGCCGGTATTCTCGCCATGCAGATCGAGAAGGTAGCGGCCCACCGGGGCTGCGGAACGGTTGCAGTAGTCGATCAGTTCCGCCCAGTTTGCGTAACGCAGCTTCACCGCATCCTGCTTGAACGCGGATATCAGGTCCTCGCAGTGCTGGGTGGTGATGCCGGTGGCATCGAGGCTCTCGCGAATGGCAAGCGCCTTTTCAAGCCCGGCATCCCCCGCCGTCGCGGTGCCTGTCAGGCCGCGCCGCATCGCTTCCAGCCGGCGAACCTTGTCGCCGGGTTCGAGGTTCGCATTATCGGCAATATCGTCGATGGCCCGCGCAAACGCGTAGAAACAGGCAACATGCGGCCGCAGTCGTGCGGGCAGCAGGAACGAGCCGACCGGAAAATTCTCCTGCCCGGCACCCTTACCCGATGGGGTTTCGATTTCAGCGGTCCCGGCGTTCATGCGTCGCGTGGTTCTAGAGATTTTACCAGTTCAACGATTTCGCGCACCATCCCGCTATCTCGGTCCGCAAGCCCGGAAATGACCGTAAAGTGATCGGTGCCGCCGATTTCGCTGTAGGAAGTGGCGACGCCGGCAGCGCCCCAAACATCGCAGATTTTTTGGCTTTGGCGCAGAAATTCAGAGCTCTCATTGCCGCCGACGGCTGCAATCAGGCGGCGCCCGGCGGGTGCGTTCCACGCCAGCGGACTGGCCGCACGCGCTGTTTCCGCGTCAAGACCGACCGCGGCGTTGATGGACGTGCCGATCAGCGGCTCAAGGTCGAAAAGCCCGCTGATCGCATATCCGGCGGGCACAAGATCATCGGGCAGGGCAGCATCGACGGTATTCCAGTCCGTCGCCAGCATCGCCGCTGTCAGGTGACCGCCAGCGGAATGCCCGAATGCGACGATACGGCGGCCTTCGAGCACCCACAGTCTGGCGCAGCACCGGCGGATCTGGTCGATGATCTGCCCGATTGTCACCGAGGGGCAGAGATCGTAGGTCGCCATCGCGACGTCGAGGCCATGCGCATTCAGCCCACGCGCCAGACCGCTGAAAATTTTACCGTCCATGGCCTGCCAGTAGCCGCCATGGATGAATAGTGTGAGCGGGCGTTGAGCGGCGCCGTTTTCACCGCGGAAAAGGTCTATGACGCAGCGGTCCGTGTCGCCATAGGGAACGTCAAGCGAACAGGTCGCTTCATCCCGGTAGGCGGCCGCATCGGCGGTCCATCCGGCGATGATTTCGGGATGCTCTGGAACCCGTGCCCGGTTGTTGTACTCGGCTTCGTAGTCCATGTCCGTGCGGCCCTTCATTTCCGCGCGCAGTGGTGCACCCAAAGTGCGCAAAATGCAAGGATTGGCCTACGGTTGCGGCAAGGGCCAACTATAGTTCACGTTTACGAATTAAGACTTCCGGGCTGGTCTATTCGATGGCAGCGCAGTAGGATGCGCGTTCGATCCGAAGATCGATAACAAAATCAGGGAGGATACAATATGCTGCGCAAGCTACTTGCAGCGGCCGCTATCGGTGCGATGACAGTTACATCGGCACTTGCTGCGGATTCCGTAAGGATTGGCGTCATCACGACCATGACTACCCCGGCTGCGATCGTCGGCCAGGAGCAGATCAATGGAATGAATCTGGCGCTCGAGCACATCGGCAACGAAATGGGCGGCCTGCCCGTTGAAATGTTCTTTGAAGATGATGGCTTCAAGCCCGACATCGGCAAGCAGGCGGCTGACAAGCTGACGAAGCAGGATCAGGTCAATTTCGTGACCGGCCTGATCTGGTCGCACGTCATGCTGGCAGCGCGTCAGACAATCGTGGATTCAGGCGCATTCATGATCAGCGCCAACGCCGGTCATTCGAAGCTGGCTGGCGAACTGTGCCACGAAAACTTCTTCTCGACGTCCTGGCAGAACGACCAGATCCCGATGGCTGTCGGTGAGGTTCTCAATCAGCGCGGCGTCAAGTCGCTCTACATCATCGCGCCGAACTATGCTGCCGGCAAGGACATGGTAACCGGCGTGCAGCGTACGTTCTCCGGCGAAGTGCTTGGTATCGATTTCACCAAGTGGGGCAAGGATGCCCAGCTCGACTTCCAGGCCGAGCTTGCCAAGGCGCGCGCTTCCGGTGCAGAAGCGATCTTCATCTTCTATCCCGGTAAAGCCGGACCTGCGTTCATTTCGCAGTTCGACCAGTCCGGTCTCGCCGAAAGCATGGGCCTCTACACCGTGTTTACGCTTGACGGTCTGTCGGTTCCGAAGCTGCAGGCCGCGGGCATGAACAGTGTGCTTGGCGCCTTTGACGCCATGTTCTGGAGCCCGGACCTCGACAACGAGCAGAACAATCGTTTTGTCGCCGCATATCGTGAAGCCCATGGCCGCTACCCGACGTTCTATGCAGCCCAGGCCTACGACACGATTTTCTTCATCAAGGCGGCAGTCGACGCCGTTGGCGGAAATCTTGACGACATGGACGGCATGCGCGCCGCGATGGCTTCGGCCAACTATACGTCGGTTCGCGGGCCCTACACCTACGGTCCCAACCACATGCCCGTGCAGAATTTCTATCTGCGCGAAGTCGTTGAAGGCCCGGACGGAAACTGGGTGCACAACATCGTTTCGACGATTTACGAAAATCATTCCGATCCGTACGTTTCGGAATGCCCGATGCGCTAAGCTGAGCAATCTCGGCGTCGCACAAAGGCGGGAGGGAAACCTCCCGCCTTTTTCTTTGAGTAATACCAAGGGCGGCAATTATTGACCCATTTCATGGGCCATTCCGGCTCGCTCGACGAGGCGCGGGCCGCAGTGCGATGCGGTGTATCGGACAAGGCCCGCAACGCGGTCGACGGGCCG
>JAJFHE010000063.1 GCA_021775755.1 Hyphomicrobiales bacterium
CGAAATGCCGATTTAACGCGGTTTACCATTGACCGGCTTATCGAAGTTTTAGACTGTCTTTCTCTGAAAGTCGAACTCAGTGTCAGTAAGGCCGCCTAAAGCCAAAGCAGTGCATTGTTTGTTTTGAATGCCAACTTATACCTATAAGTTGGCATTTGATCTACGAGATAAGATACCAGCGATATTTACCCGACCCCTCATTTGAGGGGCTTGACTCCCTCAACAAAATCCTATAAAAAATCGGTATATTCTAACCCTTCACCACACAACGAAATGCCCTGACCTCGGATCGCGTTGTCCAACATTCTGTATATAAGACAGAATTAGATAGAATAAATTCTTTATAACATTGATATTAGGGTGGTTATGCAGAAAATTTTCCGTATTCCCACGCTTTAGCTCAAGAGATAATAATGGACATCTCCACATTTGACGACGATTTACTTGACCTATCTGCGTTCGCAAAGCGGTTAGAGAATTTTATAGAAGTTGAGCGTCACTTCGTCCAAGGCGGTCTCGTTGTGGCGTTGAGTTCGAAGTTTGGCTCAGGGAAAACCACTTTCCTCAAGATGTGGAAAACGGCACTTGAAAACAGTGAAAAGGAAAATGAAAGGCCATTAGTGATTGACTTGAACGCCTGGGAAAGCGATTACTACGGAGACCCGCTATTCGCGATCATTTCAAGTTTAGTTGCGTCTATACAGGACAATGGTCGATCTGCGGACTCCCTCATTAGTGCCACCAAGGATGTCGGATGGTTCGCAACAGCAATCGGCGGGCAAATAGTAAAGAAGGTTACTGGTATTGATGCTGTTGCAGCGGGAGATCTTGCCGAGAAAAAAAAAGCTAATAGGGAAGGCCTGCCATCGGACACGTTTTCGATCTATCAAGGTCGGAAAGATGCGATGGCCCAGCTACAAGATGTGATCAAGGGCTTCGTCACAGCTTCCGAACCGAGGGTTGTGTTTCTTGTCGATGAACTTGACCGATGTCGACCTGATTACGCCATCTCCTATCTTGAGACGATAAAGCATATTTTTGACGTGCGGGGTGCGGTATTTGTTCTTGCTGCAGATCGGCAGCAACTCGAAAACTCCGCGAGAATAGCGTTTGGCCAAAATCTAGATTTTGATGAGTATTATCGGAAGTTTGTTCACAGAGAGGTAACGCTTCCACCAATTTCAGGGTCTGGCTACAGGGAGCTAGCTTTGAAATACGTCAGTCACTACTTGGAGCAAGACGGCTTACGGCACTGCTACATGGCAATCGATTCGGATCGAGTCGATAACATTGTCGAACTCGTAGGAGCATTGGGGCTGACGCCCCGCCAGATACAAGAGGTATTCCGAATACTCGGCCATGTGTTCGAGACGTCAGTAGAAAAAAAAGGTCGATTATTGTGGTGCTATGCGGTGGGGTCTATCGCTATGGCAGTGTTTAAAGTCGGCAATCCTATAATCTTTCACCTTTTAGGCTCTCAACAATATGCCCCTAAGGAAGCCTTTAAGTTCTTGACCAATCTACTTAGAGACGGGCGCTATGATTGGTGGTTTACGCTTTTCTTGATCGGCGGGGGACTAAGTGTCGGCGAAAACGAATCCCCACAGGAGGTGATGAAAAAAGTGGGCCTAATGGATGAGAGTGCGGAGTCTAGATCCTACAACAATTTGAGTCATTGGTACAGGGGTTGGGGGAACCCGGTTACCAGTCGCTTCGTTCAGATTCACGAAAAGATTGAGCAAATCTCCGAATGGGATTAGTAGAGCTAACAATTCACCAGACTGTGTGAAAACGGATTGCTTTTTTCTCCTTTTTTGAGCAATTAGATGTTCAAAACCTCGCTAACTTATACCGATAAGTTGGCATTTTAGAGAATACGAGTCCTAAACAAGTCATAGGTTCCTATGCTCTTTTTGACTTTTATATCTCCGTGTGGCATATAAAACCCCTTCCCACAGAGAGAAACGCCTTGAACTCTGATCGCGTTGTCCAAAATTCCGTATATTAACAAGTTTTGGGTGTATATCGATAACTTTACAAAGGATTTAGCATGGAAAATGTGGAAAATAAAAGTCTTGATATCCTTGGTGTAAAGCCGGTAGCAGATTCAATGAAAATTGGTACTCAAGCAGCAATTGACGGTGCATCTGCTTTTCTCGGAAGGATTTGTCTCCCAGCTGCTGAGGAATTTGGCCTTTTATTGCGGGATAAAGTCAGGAATTGGAGACAAAACAACACAGTAAAGATGATTCAAGAAGCGGAGACCAAATTTAATAAATTCAATGGGGATATCGAAAAACATGCACATCCAAGGTTAGTGTCAAAAATTATTGAACAAGGTTCGTGGGTAGATGATGACCTTGTGCAAGGTATGTGGGCTGGCCTACTGGCATCCTCGTGTACGGAAGACGGTCAAGATGAAAGCAATCTTATCTTTACAAGTATTTTAGGGCAAATTACCAGTTTGCAAGCTCGTGTTATTAATTACAGTTGTGAAAACGCAAAGATACATATAACTCCGGCGGGCTGGATATCTGCCAATGAAGTGCTATCAATCAAATTGGAGGTTCTAGAAGGAATCACCGAATGTTCTGATTTTCATCGCCTTGATCGCGAGTTAGACCACTTAAGGGCCTTGGCATTGATTCATCTTGGTTTTGATACACATTCTACAAGTGCAGACATAACCCCTTCAGCCCTTGCTTTACAACTTTATGTTCGTAGCCAAGGATATATAGGGTCTCCTATCGATTATTTCGACCTCGAGAAAAAAGAATAAATGAAAACCACCCAACCAAGGGGCAGACTGTGTGAAAATTAAATTAGGAGAGAGTCTCTGATGAAGATTAGGATGCCAAGGTTTACGCGAGCCTTTCCTTCAAAAATGTTGTGGCGATTGATTATTCCCGTTCTTGCCTTAATAACAATCGTAATTCCTGTCACCGTAAATGCAAAGGAAAGCGAGGCAAGGGCATACACTACGCAGGTTAAGGCCATTTTGGATACCACAACAATGGAACAGATGTTTGTGCAGATGCCGGACAATATTCAACCAGAGATGAGGCGGGATGGAGGTAATCGAACCGTGATCTGGTCTTTCGGTGACGGAAGTAAGTTGAAGGCAGTTTTTCGTCCTCTTGGAGGAGAGGGAAGTCGTAAGGGGTTGGTTCTTTATATGGTTGATGTCATAGAATAAGCTGTTCGATCTCTGTGTTGAGGAGTCATCGAGCCTAAGTCCGTCTTCTTTTTTTAAAAAAGAACCTTTTTTCGCACGCAATTGAGGTATTTTGAAATGGAATTTAGAACGAAGATTTTCAAAACGATGAAATCTAGTGAATTCATCTAAAAAATGAACAGAACCAAGAAATGTAGATCTATAAAAATGATTTTTCTACAGGTTCGTTAGGCGCAATCAATAGGCATGTCACTGCAGAACCGGGGAAGAGGAATTACGACGCTATTAAAGGTTTTCATGACAGCCTTACTAGTCATGTTTTCATGGCCTGTGGCAGCAGATGAAAGCAAAGAAATTTTGATATATGGGGGACAGGGGCATAAACAATTTCTTGGATGTCTGATCTGTAGCGAGCTTAGTTCAGACTCTATATGCAATGGATTCGCTACTTTTGGCAATGAATTCTCTTCTGATGGGATGTTCAATGAGTTCTCAGGTTTTGGCAATGAATTTAACTCATCAAGCCCATGGAACGAGTTCAGCTTGAGTAACTCTGTTCCAATTCTTGTAGATAGAGACGCAAATTTTTATGGATATTTTACAGTCAACGATTCGAGAAGTGATGCCGTAGAATTCGCAAGTGATTTAAATAAATACTTTAAATATGCGAAAGGAGATCTTGAAGTTGTCCGAAAACTACTTTGCCAGAGATTTGGCTACAGTGGATAGCCCAAGCTTCCCCAAAAAGTGCCTAACCGTTCGCGCCAGACTGTGTGAAAACGGATTGCTCTTTTCTCTTTTTTTGAGAAATTAGATGTTCAATATCTCGCCAACTTATGGATATAAGTTAGCAAGATGGGAAATGCCAATTTCACCTTTATATTCAATAACTTATAGCTACTTTTAGCCTTCTTTAGAAAAACGGTATTTTTTATCTCGTTAAGTTTTATATGTATGGCTATAAAACTTAACGAGATATGTTCGTGTGCGCATTCTCGCATATAGACGACCTAAACGCATATTAATGCCCATACTTATCTATTGCTAACTGCCCTTATTCGTAGTATGTTCTTATTGTGAGCCAGGTTAAATTTGAGTGGGATGACGAGAAGGACAAGGAAAATCAAAAGAAACACGGT
>JAJFHE010000064.1 GCA_021775755.1 Hyphomicrobiales bacterium
ACTGCTCGCACAACCAGGATACATCGAGGCTGAACGGCAGCTCTTCGCCTGGATGCGAGAGGAAATACAGATGTGAGGGACGGCAAGCCACAACGCAACCCGGCCCAGTTCGAAGACAACCAAAGGGAGGAAGATATGAAACCAATACCGAAGCTTACGGGTGTCTTGTGTTCGTTTGCCATGGCGGTCGCACTCATTGTGGGTGCGGTCGGCACGGTAAGTGCGCGCGATCAATTCACGGTAACAATCATCTCCGTTTCCGTGTACGGGCCCTGGTACATCGTCAAGGAAAAGGGGCTTGCCAAGGACATCGATGTCGACATCCAGATCATCGAAGACATAACCGCACGTAATGCCAGCCTGTCCGGCGGCTCGATACATTGCATGATGACGACAATGGATTCGACCGTTGTTACGGTCTCGTCAGGTGTGCCTGTCCGCCATGTTGCAGTGCCGCTGATGTCTTATGGGCTGGATCAGATGATCGCGGTGTCGTCTGTTGATTCTGAGGCCGCGCTGCGCGGTGTCAGTTTTGCCGCAGACTATGGTTTTCTGAACCACATGTGGATGCTGTTGACCCTGAAGCGCGAAGGTATTCCGTTCAGCGAGGCAAATCACATCATCATGCTTCCGCAGGATGCCACTGCAGCGTTTGTCAGCGGCCAGTTGGATGTCGACGTGAACTTCATACCGTTTTCCACGCAGTCACTGGAACGCGAAGGCGCGCATATCCTCAAAACCAGCCTGTCGGACAAGACATGGGAGCGCGGCCTGATATCGGATTCGATCGCGTGTAACGCGAAATGGCTCGACGAAAATCCCGAGACCTCGCGTGAAGTCATCCGCGCCTGGTTCGAAGCTGTCGACTGGTGGAAGGAAAACCCGGAAGAGGGCAATGCCATCATCGCCAAGGGTTTGGACTGGCCCGAGTCTGACGTTCGGCTGACTCAGGCCGGCGCCGTGATGCTCAACATCGACCAGAACATGGGTGCGGTTGGAATTGGTAGCGGCAAACCGCTGTGCGCCAGTCTGCCTTCAGATGTGCCTGCGCCTCCCGACGAGCCCAGTGGCTGGGGTGAGATGTTCGGTGGTCGGCCGGACTGTGAAGCCGGCTATCTCGCAGACACGTGGACCCTCTTCGGCGAGGTTTACAGCGAAGCCGGCGTCATTGACGCGATAACGCCCGCCGATGAAGGCATCGATAACTCGATTATCGAGTGGCTCCATGCCGGTGGACACCATGAGGCAAATGCTTCCAACCGTTGGATCGGCCGCCTCGAGCCCTAAGCACTGCTTCGGGCCCACGCATGGAACACTCTGCGTGGGCCCGGCAAACTTCCCGATCAGCCTCCGGCAAGCACGAACGGATGAAACCATGAGAGCAAGCTTTGACTACGTGCGCCCGTCTTCGGCCAGTGAGGCCGTGAGTATGAAATCGCAGATGGGTGACCGGGCGAAGTTCTGGGCGGGCGGCACCGATATGGTTCTGCTGTGGCAGCGCGGTGAGATTGATCTCGATCACTGTATCGACCTGCGGCACCTCGGCGAGCTCGACTATATAAGTGTCGAAGATGACTCCATCAGCATCGGCGCCATGTGCTCCTTGAGCGCGCTGGAGCGTTCCGCCGACGAACACCATCTGCTCGCTACATTGAGCGAGATTACAAAGCTCATGTGCACACCGCAGACCCGAACGCTGGCGACGGTGGGCGGCAATATGTGCAACGCGTCGCCAGCAGCGGATCTGTCACCGGCTTTCGTTGCAATGGATGCGGAAGCAATCATTCTTGGCGACGCGGGCGAGCGTCGCGTTTCGATGTTCGAGTTTTTCGAGGGCGTCAACAAGACGGCGTTGCGTGGCAACGAACTTCTAAAAGAAATTTCCATCCCGCTGCCTGTCGCGGGAAACATTGCCGCCGGCTACAGGCGCATCGACCGCACGGTAGTGGACATCGCTCTTGTCAACGCGTCGAGTGCCTTGACCGTGGATGCATCCGGCAAGATCACAAAAGCGACCGTTGCGCTCGGCGCGGTGGCGCCCGTGATCGTTCGCTCCGAAGTCGCAGCGGTCCCTCTGGTCGGCCGTTCGCTCGATGCGTTGGATGATGCGGCTCTCGCTGCGTCCGGCGAGGCTGCGGCCGGCGATGCAAAGCCGATTTCCGATGTGCGCGCAAGTGCCGATTACCGCCGCGACATGGTCAAGGTCATGGTGCGGCGCTCACTCGCCGATTGCATCGAACAGTTGAAAGGATGAGCCGATGGCGACATTGAAAGTAAATAACCGCGCTTTGGAAGTCGACTCACGGCCTGACCGTACGCTTGCCGATGTGCTCCGAAACGATCTCGGTCTCATTGGCGTGCGCGTGTCGTGCTCGGAAGGTGAATGCGGATCCTGCACGGTGCTTGTCGATGGCGAGCCGCACACGTCCTGCCTCATGCTGGTTAACCAGGCCGAAGGCCACGAAATCACGACGATCGAGGGCATAGGCACGACCGACGATCTGCATCCGATCCAGCAGGCGTTCGTGGAGGAGCAGGGCTTCCAGTGCGCGTTCTGTACGCCCGGCTTTATTTTAAGTGCGAAAGCGTTTCTGGCCGAGAACCCGAATCCCACAGCTGACGAAGCCGCCGTCGCGATGAGTGGAAACATCTGCCGCTGCGGCGCCTATCCCTATATCGTGCGCTCGGTGCTGAATGCGGCCGAGAAACTTCGCAATGAAGCAGGTACGCAGGCTGCCGAATAGCCTCATTCTTCAAACCTGAACTACCGGACCGAAGGAGGTCGCCGTCATGGGCAAGATGGAACGTAAATTCTCAGTCGTCGGCAAAGGCGCACACGTTAAGGACGCGCGGGAGAAAGTCACAGGGTCTCTCAAATACGCCGTGGACATGAAGCTCCAGAACATGGCCTACGGCAAGATCCTGAGATGTCCCCATCCGCACGCGAAAATCGCCAAAATCGATACCAGCAAGGCCGAGGCGTTGCCGGGTGTCCTCGGCGTGCTGACGCATGAAGACGTGCCTCAGAACGACTGGGAGTCAGCCTGGTTCAACTATCGTGGCAAGGTCCTTGACGGCATTGGACGGTTTGTCGGCGACGATATGGCGGCCGTTGCAGCGCAAACGGAGCAAATCGCCGAGCGCGCATTGGAACTCATTGAAGTGGAATATGAGATCCTGCCGCACGTGCTTGATATGGAAGAGGCCCGCAAAGGCGACGCGCCCCAGATCCGTTGTGAGGGGAACGAGCGCGATCCTTATGAGGTGAAATGGGGTGACGTCGCCAAAGGTGAATCGGAAGCCGATGTGACGGTTGAATGCGATATTTCTTATGAGAGTCAGCAATACGCCCCGCTTGGCCGCAACGCCTGTCTCGCCGAGTGGATGGGCGACAAGGTTACTTTGTGGACCTCTTCGCAGACACCCTCGGAGCTTCGCGACGGTGTGCATGAAGCACTTGGCATTCCGTTGAGCAAGATTCGCGTCATGGCGCTGCCCTGCGGCAGCTCCTTCGGCCAGTGGTGGAGCAACAATTTCATGATCGTTACGGTGCTGCTGGCGAAGAAGATACGCCAGGCCGTGAAGATCGAACTCAGCAATGAAGAATGCATGGGCACGGTGAAGCGCCGCCATCTGGAGCGCACGCGTGGTAAAATGGGCTGCACCAGGGACGGCGAGATTACGGTCGCTGAAATCGACCACATAATCGACAATGGCGGCTACGGCTTCAAGGACGATGTGGGGTTTTTCTGCGTCGACATGTGGGGCAAGGCGCGCAACGGCCACTATGCGGTTCACGCTATCAACACGAACCTGCTGACCGCCGGGTGCATGCGTGGCGTCGGCGACTGCACTCTGGGCGCAAGCGTTGAGCGGCTGGCGGACCGGCTGGCGGAAAAGGTCGGAATGGATCCGGTCGACTTCCGCATCAAAAACCAGATTGTCGCGGGCGATGAACTGCGTATGCAGCACAGCCGCGACAACATGAAGGGCGACCGGGATGCTTACATCGCCAGCATTCCCCCGCATCTGCGCAAAGACTGGCCGGAACTGTTCCATTTGTCGGCGGGCGGCACCCGGGCGATCCTCGAAAAAGGCGCTGAGGCATTCCGCTGGAAACAGCGCTGGAGGGGCTGGGCGACGCCGAACCGGATCGACGGGCCGAAACGCCACGGTGTCGGTGTCGGCACGGGCGCCCATGTCTGTGGCGTGGAGTTCGAAGGGTCGTCTTCATCCATGGTGCGCATCAATCCCGACGGCAGCGCAAAAGTTCACTGCGCGGTCGGGCGCCAGGGCCAGGGCAGCGAGACGACGCAGTCTCAGGTTGCGGCCGAAGAGCTCGGGCTTTCGCTTGACCAGATCGAAATCGAGACCGGCGACACCGACTCGTGTCCGTGGAATCACGGGTCGCTTGCCAGCAGCACCATGTACCGCACCGGCTGGGCAACCAGGGCAGCGGCCAACGATGCCCGCCGCCAGTTGCTTGAGATCGCGTCGCGCGAATTTTTCGATGGTGTCGATATAGACGAACTCGAGATCACCGATGGCGAAGTGCATCCGAAGGGAGAGCCGCGCTCGAACCGCCGGTTCACGTTCGCTCAGGTGTTGAACGAACTGCGCTCCGAAACACTCGGCCAGACGTCTTCCATCACCGGCCGACCGGCGGTTCCGATGCCGCCATCGACGACATTCGCACGGCAGTTCGGCGCCCAGTTCGCCG
Source organism: Hyphomicrobiales bacterium (assembly GCA_021775755.1). Classification (GTDB taxonomy): domain Bacteria; phylum Pseudomonadota; class Alphaproteobacteria; order Rhizobiales; family JAJFHB01; genus JAJFHE01. Next base: position 4,721 of record JAJFHE010000064.1, read on the forward strand.
AGGTCGAGGTCGATATCGAAACCGGTCAGATTAAACTGCTGGATTTCGTCGCGGTTCAGGACAGCGGTACCGTAGTCAATCCGCAGGTTCTCAAGAATCAGGTAATCGGAGGGGCCATCTGCGGAGCGGGTTTTGCCATCTACGAACACCTCGTGTTCGATGAGGAAACCGGTGCCATCAAGAACGCGAATCTTCTCGACTACAAGCTTCTGCGATGTGCTGACTTCCCGCACCAGGCTCAGGTGCTGTTCGAAGAAGCGCCGGATCCGGTCGGGCCGTTCGGTGCGCGCGGTGCGGGTGAGTCACCGATTGCGGCGGGAATCAGCGCGGTCGCACAGGCCGTCCATAACGCGACCGGCGTTTGGGTTGATATGCCGATGACGCCGGAGCGGGTGATCCGGGCGCTGGCGCAGGCGCACTGATCCGCGGTCATTCGCCATCGGCGTCCAAGTTGTCTGCGCGGGCGTGACGTTGTACATCCGTTGTTCAACTGATGCTGAACAGCGAATCCGTGATGCCCCAAACCAATCCTACCGGGCTCGATCCCTATAAGCCCGCTGAAATCGCGGCGATGGTCGAAGCCGCCGGCGTAACGAAGGCGCGGCTGCCGGTCGTGCAGCTTCTCACTTTGGCGGTGCTGGCCGGCGTCTTCATCGGTCTCGGCGCGGTTGCCTATACTGCGGTGATGACCGGTGCCGATGCGGGCTTTGGGCCCGCGCGCTTCCTCGGCGGCATAGTTTTCTCGCTGGGCCTGATCCTTGTCGTGGTCGCTGGCGCGGAGCTCTTCACCGGCAACGCGCTTATGGTGATGGCCGCGGTTGACCGGCTCATCACACCGGCGGAGCTGCTGCGCAGCTGGGTGCTGGTCTACATCGGAAATTTCGCCGGTGCCGCCGGACTTGCAGCGGTCGTTGCGCTGACCGGTATTCTCGATGGCCCGGCCGGGACGACGGCGGCGGCGATCGCCGATGGCAAAGGCGCTTTGGGCCCCGTGGAAGCCTTCGTGCGCGGCGTCCTGTGCAATGTTCTGGTCTGCCTCGCGGTTTGGCTGGCGCTCGCCGCACGCACGGTCATCGGCAAGATCATGGCCATCATCTGGCCGATCTCAAGTTTCGTACTGCTCGGTTTTGAGCATTCCGTCGCCAACATGTACCTGATACCGCAAGGCATGCTCGCCGGGGCGAGTGTGGGCGCGGGTGCGTTTGCGGGTAATCTCGTCTTCGTAACGCTCGGCAATATCGTCGGCGGGGCGGGCGGCGTCGCGCTTGCCTACCGGCTGGCCTACGGTCCCAAGGCTGGCGGTTGACCACTGTGCTGCTTGACCGATCGCAATCGAACACTTTGTGGCCGGTGTAGTGTCTGGGCGAAAGGCCATCACTCATGAGCGCAGCGCCTCACGACAGGCAGCCCGGTCCCGGCGACCAATCCGACGTGATCGCGCATTTGAGCGATCCGGCAAGTTACGCACCACCACCGCAAAAAGTTGAGCGCATCGACACGCATGGCGCGGTTGTGTTTTTGGCGGGCGATACGGTCTACAAGATCAAGCGTGCCGTGAAATTTTCCTACATGGACTTGTCGAGCCTTGAAAAGCGCCACGCGATGTGCCGGCGCGAGCTTGAGATCAATCTTGCGAACGCTCCGCGGATCTACCGTGATGTCGTCGCCATTACCCGGTCGCCCGATGGCGTTCTTGAAATGGACGGTGAGGGCGAACCGGTCGAGTGGGCCGTGCGCATGAACCGCTTTGACGAAGGTGCACTCCTGTCGCGCATTGCCGAACGTGGAGAGATCGACGATGGTCTGATCCGCAAGCTCGCCGCGGCCATCGCTGCCTCTCACACTGCGGCGACGCCTTCAATCGAAGTGGATGGCAAGGTTCGAATGGCGAGGGTCATCAAAGAGGTGGTGTCCGGGATGGCCGCCGCTCGCGATCTGTTCGATAGGGAAGATCTGGCCGGCTACGATCATCAGGCAAGGGAGCATCTCAAAGCGGCCGGTCCGTGTCTGACGATGCGCTCTGATCATGGCGACGTACGCCGCTGCCATGGCGACCTGCATCTCAACAACATCGTCGTGCTTGAGGCCGAGCCAGTGCTGTTCGACGCGCTCGAATTCGACGATGCGGTGGCAACGGTCGACACACTCTACGATCTCGCCTTCGTGCTCATGGATCTCGACCGGCGCAGGCTGCGGCGTCTCGCCAATCTGCTGCTCAACCGCTATCTCTTTCACACGAGCTCGCGACGCGATCTTCAGGGGCTCGCCGCCCTGCCGCTGTTCCTGAGCTGCCGGGCGGCCATCCGCGCCATGGTCTCCGCCCAGCGTGAACGCCAGATGGAAGGAGAGGCGGCTGCGTCCGCCCGCATGGAGGCGCGGCGCCATTTCGACTACGCCCGCACCTGCCTGCGGCGCGCGGAACCGCAACTCATCGGCATCGGCGGTCTCTCGGGAACAGGAAAGTCGACGCTCGCAGCGGCAATTGCCCCCCTCGTTGGAGGTGCCCCGGGTGCCGTTCACTTGCGTAGCGACCTTGAGCGAAAAACCATGTTCGGCGTTGCCGAAACCACAAGGCTGTCGGCTGAACACTACCGGCCCGATGTCACGGAGCGGGTCTACGAAAGCCTGCGGCACAAGGCAGACCTTGTGCTTGCGGCCGGCGCGTCGGTTGTCGTTGACGCGGTGCATGCGTGCGACGACGAGCGCGCGGCCCTGGAACAGGTCGCAGTACGGCGCGGGGCCAATTTTCACGGCCTCTGGCTGACCGCGTCACAGGCCCGGTTACATGACCGGGTCGCAGCACGGGTCGGCGATGCCTCAGATGCCACACCCGCTGTGGTCGAGGTCCAGTCGGCTTACGACACTGGGCCGATGTCATGGGCGGACGTCGCTGCGGGCGGCACCGTGGACGACACGCTTCGCGCAGCACGCCAGGCACTATTGCTTGCCGGTTGAACTCGCAGAATGATGCCTGCGAATATCGCTTCCTCTTGACAGGTGAAAAGAAAAATGTATATACATCTTTTATGAGCCACAACGATTCCAGCCTGCCCGAACCTGACATTGGGCTTTGCATCTGCAGCAACCTGCGCCGCGCCACGCGGGCGGTAACACAGGCATACGATGCGGCGCTGCGTCCGGCCGGCATCCGCGCCTCGCAGTTCTCGATGCTGGCGCTGCTCAAAAAGCGTGGCGAACTGCGCCAAAGCACGCTTGCGGATCTCATAGGTCTCGATGGCACGACGTTGACGCGCAATCTGCAGCCGCTCCTCAAGAACGAATGGATTCGCATCGACCGTGACGAAGACCAGCGCGTGCGCCTGATTTCGCTCACCGCAGAGGGCCATCGGGTAGTCGGATTGGCAACGCCGCTTTGGCAGGGCGTACAGGCGCATTTTGTCGACAGCCTCGGCAGCGAACAGTGGTCCGCGTTGTTGGACGCCTTGAACGGCACCGGGGCTGTTGCACGGGCGGACTGAGGGTTTTTTTGTGAAGAAAGATGTAGCTACATCTAATTGGAGGAAAGAAGTATGACCACTCAAATGTCTGCACCCTTATGGACCAGTTCAAGGAAGGCCATCCTGGCGGGACTTCTGGGCGTTCAGTTCATTGCCGCCTATGTCATGGGAACCGGCGGCTGGCTTGTAAACGACACCGGCTCTTTAGTGCCGCCTGTCGTGGTGAGCGCGGTTGTGCCGGTGCTGCTGTTCCTGGCGGCTTACGCACTCTCGCCGGCATTCAAACGGTTTATACTGTCGCAGGACATACGGACCCTGACCATGTTGCAGCTCTGGCGCGTTGTCGGGTTCGTGTTTCTGCCGCTTTACGCTTTCGACATTCTGCCCGGGCTATTTGCGTGGCCCGCGGGACTTGGCGATGTCGCGGTCGGGTTGACCGCCGCAGTTGTGGTTGCACGTATTGACCGGAACCCGGATTACGTCAAATCGTCCGGCATCGTGTGGTTTCATCTGATGGGACTGTTCGACTTTGCTGTGGCGATCGTCACGGCGGCTTTGGCCGCAGGCGCTCTTCCGCAGATGATATCGAACGGCGTAACAAGCGCGCCCCTGGACGTCTGGCCTCTGAACATCTTCCCGAACTTCCTCGTGCCGGCGTTCATCATCGCCCAATTGACCGTCTTGTTGAACGTCTACGCGCTGCGGCGGCGGATCGCTCGGCCCGCTGCAACATCGCTGCGGACCGCATGACATGGCATGGCGGGCGCCGGCAAACACTTGCCGGTGCCCGTCTCACCCACCAGCATCGAATGTGCAGGAAACTATCCAATGACCCATCACGTATCGACATCCCGCAACCCGCATCCTCTGTCTTTGATCGGCTCTGCCGTCGTCATCCGCGCTGCCGTTGTCGCAAGCATTCTTGGAACCGTTCTGACGGTGGTAAATCAGTTTGACGCTCTCATCGGCACTGCGGACCTCGACCTCCTGTCGCTTGCTCTTGTCTTTATGACGCCGTTTGTTGTCGTCACGGTCTCGCAGGTTCTCGGCATCGCGCGCGCTATGGTGGACGGCCGCGGGGGCGGGGATGAGAGCCGTATCAACAACGCATTTCTAACCACCTTGGTGTCGCACGGCATTCCCCGGCGGGCCGCACTTGTCGGAGCGATCGTTGGAACGGTGAACACCGTCATTACCGCGTTCGTCATACTTGCTGAAACCGGCGAACTGTCGGCGTTTCCGTTCGCCGTCATCGGACAGGCGTTCGTTCTGCCTGTGCTGTTCGGTCTGATCTCGCAGGCGGTGTCATATCGCCGTGCGGTCCGCACCGTCCAGGCAGAGATCGACATCCAAGTATCCGCTGTTTCTGCTTAAGCTGAAACATGTATGTACATTTAATTGTAGATTGGAAAGGAAAACCCCATGACCGTCATTGCCCGCACACACAGCGCGAACTTTTCTGTATGGAAAAGGTTTCTGAACTTTCTGCGCATCCTCGACACTGCAACGGATGCGGCAACCAGTGAGCGTCTCCAGATCAGAGGCGAACGGCTCTAAATCGGTTAGCCCGTCGTGTGCCGGTCGGCGATGTCGAGTGTCCGGTCGAGCACCTCGCAACCGAATTCGATGTCTTCATGTGAGATGATCAGTGGCGGTGTCAGGCGTATGACGTTTGAGAAGAAGGACAGATAGAGCCCTTCGTCCATGGCAAACTTCATCATCTCCGGCATCGGAGCAGCATTCGGGCCCTTGGCGTTGAAGGGCACCAGAGGTTCGCGTGTTTTCCGCTCTTTCACGAGCTCGACACCCATGAAAAGCCCCTTGCCGCGGACATCTCCTATGCAGGGGTGCTTTTTCGCCAGACCCAGAAGTTTCTCTTCCAGGAACCGCCCGCTCTCCGCCGCTCTCTCGATTATGCTTTCATCGCGATAGACCTTGATTGAGGCAATGCCGGATGCACAGGCCAGCGGATGGCCCGCATATGTGAGCCCGCCCGGAAACAGATTGCTTTTCAGCCACTGCGCGATCGGCTCGGACACCGTCATAGTGCCCAGCGGCACATAGCCGGAATTGAGGCCCTTGGCGGTTGTCAGGATATCGGGCGTCACGTCCCAGTGATCGCAGGCGAACCATTTGCCCGTCCGCCCGAAGCCGGCCATTACCTCGTCCATGATCAACAGTATTCCGTACCGGTCGCAGACTTCGCGGATCGCCGGCATGTATTCATCCGGCGGCACAATCAGCCCGTTCGTCCCGACGATCGGCTCCAGGATCACCGCCGCTACCGTATTGGGATTCTCGTACATCAGGAGTTCTTCCAGATGCGGTGCGCCGGTGCACACCGGACAGGGGTCGGGGTGGCCCGCCGGGCAGCGGTAGGTATAGGGGTCGAGCATGCGCACTACGCCCGATTGTCCGGGGCCGCCGAGATGATGTCGAGGGTCGCCGGTAAGCTCGAGCGCTCCGGCCGTGGCGCCATGATAAGAGCGGTAGCGCGCGATGATCTTGTGGCGGCCCGTGTAATGGCGCGCCAGGCGAATGGCGTTTTCGTTGGCCGCCGCGCCGCCGGTGGTAAAGAATGTCGACGTGAGGTCGCCGGGCGTGACTTCCGCGATCAGGTGCGCAAGCTCAGAGCGCACATCATTGCCCATGGCCGGGCCGATGTAGCAGAGCTTTTCGGCCTGCGCCTTGATCGCCTCGACAACGACCGGATGCTGGTGTCCGAGGTTCAGATTGACGAGTTGCGATTCAAAGTCGAGATAGCGCTTGCCGTCGCTGTCCCAGAACCAGCTGCCTTCGCCGCCGGTGATGACGCGCGGCTTCGCCCCCTGCACCGACCAGCTTTGGATGTAATGATCGACATGGGCATCCTGTATCCAGGCGGGATCGTTGGCGAATGCCGTTTCTGTTGTCGCTGAAAGCGCCATGGGGCTAGTCCTTTATTCCGCGGCAGCACCTGCGGTCATGATGTCCATGCGCGGCAACCTGCTTTGCGGATCGTAGGCCGGCTCGCCCAGTACCCGGGCATTGCGCGGGGCGCCGGCAACGACGACTTCAAGCTCCGTCCCGGGTTCAGCGGCATGCGGTTTGATATAGGCAAACGCGAGAATACTGCCGACCGTGTGTCCATAGGCAACAGACGCCGTCGACCCGACAACCTCGCCGTTGAGCAGAACGGCTTCGCCGCCATGTCCGTCCTCAATGCCGTCGGCTTCGATGGACAGATAAGCACAGATCCACGGCAGCTTCCCGTCGAGGCTTCGTTGTGTTTCCTGTTTACCCACGAAGTCGCCTTTGTCGAGCTTCACGAATCGCATCACACCGGCTTCCGGCAGTGTGACCTCATTGGTCAGCTCGCCGGCACCTTTGAACGCCTTTTCCATACGCATGGCATTCATGGCGAAGGAGCCGTAGTCGACGACACCATGGGCTTCTCCGCTCGACCATAAAGCGTCATAGACGGCAAGCATATGCTCGCGGGGTCCGTGAAACTCCCAGCCGAGCTCGCCCGCATAGGACATGCGGAATGCCCACATCTTATGGCCGGCGATCTCGATCTCGCGCGCAGTGAGCCAGCGGAAGTTCGCATTGTCGAGGGCGGCGCCGGTATTGGCGCTGAGCACATCGCGCGAGCGCGGTCCCTGCAGCGCGATGGCCGACCAATCGTCCGAGCGTTTGATGACATCGAGTGTCTCGCCGTCAAGGCGCAGATTCAGATGATCCAGCAGGCGTTGTTCGAAGAACGCCGCACACACCAGATAGAACCGCTGCTCCGCCAGTTTAACGACCGTCAGTTCGATCTCGATCCGGCCCCGGCGGCTCAGCAAATGCGTGAGCACGATGCCGCCGGCTTTCCTCGGCAGCCTGTTGGCTACCAGGCGGTCAAGAAATGTTTCGGCATCGGGACCTGCGACCTCCACCTTGGTGAAGGCGGATATGTCCATGATGCCGACGCTCGAGCGCACCGCCGCTACTTCCGCGCCAACCATGTCGTGCACTTCGTTGCGGCGGAACGAATATTGATCCTCGCGCGCGACACCACCTATTGCGAACCACCGCGGGCGTTCATGGCCGTAGACTTCCTCGTAGACGGCGCCCTTTTCCTTCAGGCGCTCATAGAGCGGGCTCGGCTTGATGGGACGGCCCGCAAGCCGGTTGAAATGCGGGAAGGGGATCTCGTGGCGCAGGCAATAATCCTCCTTCGCCTTGGCGGCCTGCCAGTCCTTGACGGCATAGGCACCGAAGCGGCGCGGGTCGTATTCGCGCATCGAAATGTCGGCGGCTCCGTGCACCATCCAGCGCGCAAGCTCGCGCGACAGGCCAGGTCCCCAGCCAATGCCGATTTGCGTGCCGCAGCAGCACCAATAGTTCTTTACCCCCGGTGCCGGGCCGATCAGTGGGTTGCCGTCAGGGGGGTGGGAAATCGCGCCGTGCACCTCGCGCTTGATGCCGAGGTCGGCGAATACCGGCATCCGGTCCATGGCGTTTTCAAGCCAGGGCATGATGCGGTCGTAGTCCGCATCGAACAGCTCATTCTCCGCCTCCCACGGGCAGTGATCTTCCCAGACCGTGTTCGGGTTTTCCTTCTCGTAGATGCCGATGAGCCCTGATTTCTGTTCCATGCGGATGTAGCCGGAAACCAGCTTGTCGTCGCGGATCACCGGGAGTTCCCGGGCAAGATCGCCAAACTCGGGTACCGTATCGGTGACGAAATAGTGGTGCGTCATGGACGTCATGGGCAATTGCAGGCCGCTCCACTCGCCCATCTGACGCGCATAGGTGCCACCGGCATTGACGACGTGTTCGCAGACGATGTCGCCCTGCTCGCTCGATATTTTCCATTCGCCGGAGGGGAGTTGCTTGATATCGGTCGCCCGGCAGCGGCGGACGATCGTTATGCCAAGCTGTCGTGCGCCGGTGGCAAGTGCCTGGGTTACGCCCGAGGGGTCGACATGGCCGTCGTCGGGCGTATGGAGCGCCGCCAATACGCCGTCGAGATTATAGAACGGGTGTAGTTCGGCGATACGGTCCGGCCCGACAAGCTCGATGTTGAAGCCAAGCGAACGGCCGACGCTCAGGGTGTGGCGCAGCCAGTCCACCTCATCGTCGGTATAAGCCAGCCGGAACGAGCCGCAGCCGTGCCAGGTGACCGATTGCCCGGTCTCTTCCTCGAGTTTTCCGGAATAGAGGTCGATGTTGTAGTCTACGCACTTACCAAGCCCGAAGCTCGACGTTGAATGCGTAATCTGCCCTGCCGCATGCCATGTGGAGCCGGATGTCAGTTCGGCCTTTTCCAGAAGAACGACGTCGGACCAGCCCTCATGGGCCAGGTGGTAGGCGAGGCCGCAGCCCATGATGCCGCCACCGACGATTACAACGCGCGCCTGGGCCGGAACCATTTCTTCCACTCCGCGAAAGTTTTGTGATGGACACAGCTATCGTACGTTTGTACATTCGTCAATCATGAATGATATGAACATACCATTATCTCGCAATCCGGCGCCGGCAAGCGTGCTTGAACAGCTTTCCAAAGAGCTGGCGCAGTTGTCGCCCGAACTGCGTAAGGCCGCGTCCTACGTGCTGGAAAACCCCAACGACGTGAGTGTCAGTTCAATTCGCGAGATTGCCGATGCGGCGAATGTCAAACCGAATACGTTCGTGCGGATGGCACGCACCATCGGCTTTGAAGGCTATGAGGATTTCCGCCGGCCGTTCCGCGAGGAAATCCGCCAGGGCCGAGAAAGCTTCCCCGACCGGGCCCGCTGGCTGCAGTCTCTTGCAAAAGGCGGGCGGCTTGATGGCCTTTACTCGCGCATGGCCGCGGCCTCGATCGCTAATATCGAGGACCTCTTCTCCAACGCCGAGGCGCCGTCCTTGAACGCGGCGGCTCAGGAAATCGTGGGCGCGCGCGCGACTTATGTGCTCGGTGTCGGCATCGCCAATGCGCTTGCCCGCAACTTCGCCTATCTGGCCGGCATGGCTGTTGGCACCGTGAGCTCAATTCCCCGCGATGGATCACCGCCGGTCGACGGTCTGGTGCGCGCCGGCGAGGGCGACGTTCTCATTGCAATGACGTTCAAGCCCTACCGCCGCGAGGTGGTCGAGGCGGTGCAGGCGGCTGTGGAGCAGGGCGTCACCATCATCGGCATTTCCGACAGCCTTGCCTCACCGGTACTGCGTCAAGCGAAACACCGGTTTGTCGTGCCAGTGGACACACCGCAGTTCTTTACGTCCACCGTGGCGCTGTCGGCGTTCCTAGAAACGTTGATGGCGTTTGTCATTGCCGATGCCGACCCGGAGGTCATCGCCAACATCGAGCGCTTCCACCAGCGCCGCCACGAGCTTGGAATTTATTTCGACGATGAGAATGCTGCGGGTTAGAACGGCGCGGGTTAGAACCTGATTTGGCACAGCTTTTCACATACAGGGGAAATCAATGGACAAAGAACGTTTTGAACTCGGCCTTGCCCAGCGCAAGGGAACGCTCGGCGCGGAATATGTCGAGAAAAATTTAGCCGCCGCGGACGACTTCACGCGGCCGTTTCAGGAGGCCATGACCGAGTGGTGCTGGGGCTTCGGCTGGGGCGACGACACAATCGACGCCAAGACGCGTTCGATGATGAATCTCGCGATGATCGGCGCGCTCGGCAAGATGAACGAGTGGGAAATCCATTGCCGCGGCGCGCTCACCAATGGCGTTTCAAAGGAAGAAATCCGCGCCATCATTCATGTCGTCGGCATTTACTGCGGCGTTCCGCAGTCGCTTGAGTGTTTCCGCAGCGCCCGCAAGGTGCTCGAGGAAGCCGGCGAGCTCTGAGAAAGTTGCGCGAACGGTGCTATCTGCCGTGTGGCTCCGTCCAGTCGATGACGGGGCCGGCTGGCACGATTCCAAGCGGATTGCGGTTCTCGCTCGGCGAATAGTATCCCTGCTTGTAGATGTCGAACTTCACTGTCCCGGCAACGCCAGGCCTCTGCGGCAAACCCCGCAACGCCTGTCTCGCCGGCTGCCCCGTCCGGTGTCAGCCAGTTCCGCACAACGCTATTCTCGCGCTGCCATTGGCCATCGGCCGCCGCCGGCGGTGCGTCCTGCGTGTGATACACGCCCTCGCTCATCGCACCCAAGATGGGCCTCCAACTGGCGATTGAAAGAAACCGGAGGAGCACTCAAAGCCAGGCACGGGAATTTTGCAAGCGCCTCGCGTCGACCCGTCACTCTTCACGACCCGTCACTCTTCACGACCCGACACTCTTCACGATACGAAGCAATCGGGGTATCAAGCACGCATGAATCTGCACATGACCCGCACCTTGTTCTGGACGCTCGCTGGCGCGCTCTTGCTTGCCTTTGCCGCGGCGCATCTGGCAGGGCTCGATGTAGCCATACAAACGGCGCTTCTGGCCGTGTTCATCGTGCTGTTATGGGCAACCGCAATCGTGCCGGAATTCTACGCAGCGCTCCTGTTCTTCGCGCTTGTCCTGGTCTCCGGTGTGGCAAGCGAAACGGCAGCACTCGCGGGTTTCCAGTCCAAGGCGATCTGGCTTGTCTTTGCCGGCATCATTCTGGGCGCCGCGATCCAGCAACAGGAAATCGGCAAAGCGGCGTTCGACCGGCTGGTCGGGCGGATCACATCCTATCGCGCGTTGATCTGGTCGCTTGCGCTGGGCGGTCTGGCGTTGTCGTTCGTTGTGCCTTCGGCAATGGGGCGCGTCATGCTGATCGCACCGCTGATCGCCGCGTTGTGCGACAGGCTGGCGCTGGCGCCCGCCAGCCCGGAACGCACCGGGGTGTGTCTCGCTGCAATTGCCGGCGCCGTCTTTCCGGCCTTCACGATCCTGCCCTCCAACGTTCCCAATGTCGTCATGTTAGGAGCTATGGAGGCGTCCTACGGCCACGGCATTACCTATGGCGATTACTTCGTCTTGAACTTCCCGGTGCTGGGCGCGGGGGCGCTGTTGCTTCTCCCGGCGCTCATCTGCCGGTTGTTCCCCGGCCGTATCGAAGGCGTTCCGGACGCATCGGCGGCACAGCCCTGGACGGCTGGCCAGATGCGGCTTGCCGTCATTCTCCTCGCAACGCTTGCGTTTTGGGCGAGCGATGCGCTGCACGGAGTTCCGGCAGCCTGGTCGGGGCTGGCTGCCGCCGTGGTGTGTCTGGCGCCGCGCATAGGTGTTTTGCCGCCCGCCATGTTCAAGACCCTGAACTTCGGCTCCTGGTTCTTTGTGGCGGGAGCGATTGGGCTCGGCGCGGTGGTGGCCGAAAGCGGTCTCGGTGCGGCGCTTTGGCAAATCGTTGCCGCCGCCGCACCGCTTGGCGAACTGAACGCGGCGTTGCAATACGCCGTGCTGGTGCTGACCTCCATGGTGCTCGCGGCGGTCGCGACATTGCCCGCGGGGCCGTCCGTATTCACACCACTTGCGGGAACCATCTCCAAAACCCTGGGCTGGCCAGTCGATGCGGTCGTCCTGGCGCAGGTGCCATCGTTTCTCTTGTTCGTATTTCCCTATCAGGCGCCACCGGTTCTGGTTGGCCTGACACTGCTTGACGTGCCGTTTGGCCGCGCCGTCAAGCTGCTCGGGCTCTACACCCTCATCGGCGTTCTCGTTCTTGTGCCGCTGCACTATCTGTGGGGACGGCTGCTCGGGGTGTTTCCGTAAGTTTTGGGCCGCGCCCGTCGGCGAGAACAGGTCGAACCTACCGTTGACCGTCCGTTGTGCGCCCAGTGACGCTCACTCTGGGCGGCGATACCGAGAGATCGAAAATGCCATTTGCGGACATCTGCAAAATGCGCCTAAAGCAGTCGCTTCGACGACAATGAATCAAGCTCACCGCTACGGTCTGGCAACAGAGATTCATGACCCGGCGCTTAACCATCGAATACGGATCTCATCATATCGCCCGTCGAGGTGGATCTGAGAAAAGACGCGCTTGAAGTTCTCAACCAGGTCGTCCGGGGTCTGTTTGTTGAATACCGCGAACAGCGGCCCGGAGATATCGGCGTTGAAGTAAACCTTTTCGAGTTCTCCATAGTTCAGCGCCAAGCGATTCATTTGATAGATGACGTTGGCTTCGTAGTCCTCGATGAGATCGACGCGTCCGTTGAGGAGCTTCTTGATGTTGAACTCTGAAACCGCAACGGCCTGCAGCTCCGCAAAGCCGTTTTCTTCCAGATAGGCGTGTCCGGCCCAACCTCGCACGACGCCTACCGTATAGCCGCGAAGCTGCATCAGATCGCCCGATGCAATGTCGGTCCGCATCCTCAACTTGAAAAGAAACGAACGGACTTCGCAAACCACACCGACCCAGTGGAAATTGTTCTCTCTCTCCGCGGTGCGCACGACGGAGTAGAGCATGACGTTCGGCTCCTGGCTTGCCAAACGGATGGCCCGGGCCCAGGGCAGTATTTCTATCTCAGCACTCAGACCAAGGTCACTGAGCGCCTCTCTGACCACGTCGGTTGCAAGCCCCTCGACGCGACCGTCCTCTCCGGCAAAATCGTATGGCGGGAATTCTTCCGTCACGATGCGGATCTGAGCATCTTCCTGTGACAACAAAGGTTGCGCGCTTGCGAGCAGGGCCATCGCGACTGCGCACAATAAGGGCAGTGCGCGGCGCATGCCTTCTACCCGGCCCGACAGGAGATAGACGAAAACGTTCGACAGGCCTGACAAGTACACTCCCTTGATCCTCCAAAGGCTGAAGGCGAAGCGACGACTTGGGAATTATCCACTGCTGCTTCCGTGTCGGCATTGATACCGGTCAAAAGCGCTACCGGATAACGGGGGTCCTAGATGTGAAGCTTCAAGAGGTTGTCCTCGGTTAGACCGAGACGACTGATGGGTGTGTTTTTGTTTCTACCCATATGAGGGCGGTGCCAATTGTATCGGTGTTGCCAGCGTGGCAGGTCGACCTTGCGTTGCTGCGAAGTTTCGAAAGCGGTGGCATAGGCCCATTCGCGAATGGCGGTCTGGATGAACCGCTCAGCCTTTCCATTGG
>JAJFHE010000065.1 GCA_021775755.1 Hyphomicrobiales bacterium
GCCCACCGCAGGCCGGGTGCTTTTGCCCTCCCGCAGCGTTGCGTACTGCTTACGGTACCTGTACCGCGGCGCAGTACGCGCCTTGCCGGAGGGTAAAATCATCCCGGTGAAACGGGTCAATAATTGCCGCCCTTGGTATTATGCGGAGCGGCACCGGTTCGCGACACGCTTGTCGGATCCGTTGAGACGGATGACGACAGCGCGCATGAGATGTGGCTGTACAATTTGCGCGAACTCGGCCGGACGGGATCGTAAGTATGCCGCAAACTGATCGGGCCCGACACGGTGTGCCGGACCCGCATGCAGTTTTGCCGTTCGCTTCAGCCTAGTCGGTTGCACCGATCGCAACCGGGCGCACCGGCGAGCCGGAGTGGCCGCGCGAGCGCAGCGGCAGGATCATGGTGCACGATGTCCACACCTTGTCGGCCGCCATTGCCGCGAGATTGGCATTCTGGATGTTGTGGATGCCCGCCTGCGTCAGGTTCTGGTGATGGATCGCAAAGGGCAGCCCGCGGTCCATGCCCTGGGGCGGCATGGCTTTGCCCTGAAGCTGGCCGTCGGCAACCGGATCGGTAAATGGGTTGTCGAGCGCGACAAGCACGACGTTGCGTTCCTCGAGATATTTGGCGCCGTCCTCGGAGAGTCCCGGTCCCATAAAGTAGTAGGGCGTTTCGCCTGCGGGATCGTTCCAGTTGTCGCTCCAGCCGGTATAAATGTAGACGACATCGCCGGGCAGTATGCCGCGCCAGCCTAGACCCTGCGCCTCGATCATGTCCTTGATGTCCTGCGCGGTGACCATCTGTCCCGGCGCCATTGCATCACCGCCGCCAAGATGAGCGCGGGCATCGAGCAGTACGGCACTTGTGATGATCGGCGGTACATTCTCGATGCCGAGTTTCAACAATGGCGAGTCGGCGGATGGTTTGACGTCCGCCTGGCCGTATCCGCCGTAATAGTGGGCGCTATCGACAGGCGCGTCGCCTTCGCCGTCCCAGGCTTCATCGTAGTGGGCGAAGTGTCCCAGCGCGTCCATCTGCGTACCCTGGGCGCCGGGTTCGCCGCCCGTCACCACTTCGCCGTTGAAGGCGTGCCGCGTGCCGGGCAGCGAAATCGTACCGCCGAACTGATAGACAAGCGGTGCACCGAACGGAGACAGCGGCATGGTATTGGAGCGTTCATGGCTCAGTTCGTATGTTTGCACGCCGTCGGCGGTCATGTGATAGGCACAGCGCATCCAGGTGCCGGCCCCCAGCGTGTTGGCCATGCCGCGCTCATCGCCCTGCGGCCACGGGCCCTGCGGCACCAGCGGCTTTGACTGTTCGACGGCGTTCATCTGCGCGTCGTCGGCGGCATTGGCGGTGGCGAAAGCACCAAGGGCGAGAGCGGTGCAGCCAAGCAGCGCCGCCAGAGATTTCGTTGGTATCTTGGACATTGGGATCCTCCATATTCTTCTGGTTCTGGTCATGCCGCGGCACCGTTTGTCCGATGCTCTCATTTTAGGGTGCGGTGTCTGCCAACCCATTCAGGGAAACGGCGAACGCCGGACGTTCTCCAGTACGCGATGCAGCAGGTCGACGAGGGTCTCGTGTTCTTCCTCCGTCAGACCGAGCAGGGCGCGGTGGTAGTGCTTCATGGCAATGGGCAGAATGCGCTCATAGGCTGCCTGGCCGGATTCGGTGATGGAAATCTGGACAACACGCCGGTCCTTCGGGTCGGGCTCGCGCACCACGAGGCCGGCCTCCTCCATGCGGTCGAGCATTTTCGAAAGCGTCGACTGCTCCGTCACGGTGTAAACCGCAAGCTCCCCGACATTGCGCTCGTCTCTTGCCACCAGAACCGCCAGAATGCGGTACTGCTGCAAGGTGACGCCGATGGTTTTCAACTCGTCCGTCAGGTTGGTGTTCAGCCGATTGACGATGCGATTCAGAAGATAGGGCGGAAAATCGTCAAGCGGCATGCCGGGCGCCATTTCGCCAGGCGATCGCGGCGTGCAATCCGAACCGTTGTCTATTTCAGTGTCGCGAGCCATGTGGCGGCCTCCGGGAAGGCAATCAGAACTGCCAGGACGATGAGCTCCAGAATGATGAACGGAAACGCGGCGGCGTAGACCTGCATAAGCGTAATCGATTTCGGCGCCACACCTTTCATCACATATATGAGAAGTCCGAACGGCGGTGTCGTGAAGCTGATTTCCATAATCACCAGCATCAGGACACCGAACCACAGAAGGTCGATACCGAGCGATTTCGCGAGCGGAATGAAGAATGGCAGGGTGATCATTATCATCGACACCTGGTCCATGAAAGCGCCGAGAAAGAGCAGCACACAGAGCATTGCAAGCAGCAGCAGGAATGGTGTCGCGCCAATGCCATCGATGACGCGCAAGAGCCCGCTTGTCGCGCCCGAGAAGGCGAGGATTTGCGAGAAAGTGACGGAGGCTGCGATGATAAAGAGGATCATCACCGAGATCTTCGCGGTCTCCAGAAAGGCGGTGACCATGGACGCCATTGAAAATTTGCCGTAGGCGATCGCGGCGATAACCGCCGCGACGCTACCCAGTGCCGCGGACTCCGTAGGCGTTGCCCAACCGGTCAGAATGCTGCCGACAACCACTACAAAAATGCCGAGCAACGGTACGACCTGTACGAAGAACGGCCGCACTCTCTCGGCGAAGGTCATGTCCGCAACATCATAAGATGGGGCAAGGGACGGGTTCAGATAACACCGCACTATGATGTAGCCGAAAAAAGCGGTCGCCATCATCAGACCGGGAATGATGCCGGCGATGAGCAATTTTGCGATGGAGATTCCGGCAAGGCTGCCGAGCAGCACCGCGAGTGCGGAGGGCGGTATCAGCATGGCAATGGAGCCGGTCGCCATGATTGGCCCCATGGCGATAGTCGGGTGATAGCCGCGTTTCAACATTTCCGGCAAAAGGGCGCTGCCGAGCACGGCAGTGTTGGCAATGGTAGAGCCCGAAAGCGACGAGAACACGGTACCGCCGGCGATCGAAACGATGGACAGGCGGCCCGGCACACGGGCGATCAGCCGGTCGATTGCATCGATGGCCATGAAGGCGACGCCGGTGTGAAACAGGATTTCGCCCATCAAAAGAAATAGGGGAATTGGGGCGAGCGAAAAGTTGTTCACCGCTGCCATGGTGTTGCGCGCCATTTGATCGAGGCCCGCATCGCCGCCGAGGAAAATCCACGCGCCGACAATGTTGACACCGAGAAAGGCGAAAGCGACAGGCAAGCCGAACGCCATCAGCGCAACCAGCAGGCCCAGCATCAGCATAAGTGCGCTTGCCCAGTCCATGACCTACCGCCCGTCCTGGATGGCTGTAACGCTGTCGGTGTCGGCCGGCTCGACATCCGGGTACAAGAGCCGGCGGAGGAACTCGATGCACAACATGGCGGCGGACAAAGGGATGATGACCAGCAGCGGCCACTCGGGGATAATTATTTCCTTGAACAGAACATCGCCGCGGTCGAACGCCGTCCAGGCTACGCGCCACCCGTGGCGCAGGAGCAGCGCACAGAAGAACAGGCCGAGCAGGTCGGCGATCATCGAGATTGCCCGTGCGCGCAGTCCCGGCATAAGGCCGAGCACAATGTCGACGCGCACATGCGCGCCGAGGCGCAGTGCCCAGGGCGCGGCGAGGAATGTGCCGATATAGAGAATGTATTCGGAGACTTCGAGCAGCCACGGGAAGTTCGTAATCGACAGGCTGCGAAGGATCACGTTGAGCGTGATCATGACCGCCATTGCGGCAATCGCAAATCCGGCGATCAGGCCGCACAGGGTGAGCAGCTTTGCATATGTCTCTGACACAGTGCGCAACATGACTACACCTTGGGCGGCCGTGGAGTTATCGAAACGCCGGTGCGGCGATCACTCGCTCAGGAGTTCACGCAGCTTCGGGCCTTCTTCCGGGTTGTTCTCGATGAACTCGGCCCAGCCCGTCTCATAGGCATCGCGCAACCATGCTTCGCCTTCGGCGCCGTCGAAGGTGATGGTTTCGATGCCGGCGTCGCTCTGGCGCTGAATTTCTTCAGCATTCAAGGCACGGTCCTCCTCGCAGAGACCTTCCATGAAGCCGGCGGCACTTTGCAGGGCTTCTTTCGCCGCATCACTCAAGCCGTTCCAGGCATCGAGATTGATGAGCACTTCCACCGAGGCGCGGTAAAACGCCGGATCGACCCTGTACTTGGTAACCTCGTGCCAGCCGAGATCGAGCACGCCTTGCGTCGGCCAGCCGTAGCCATCGACCGTGCCGCGCTCAAGGGCGGTGTAGACATCGCCCGGCTTGGTGCGGATCATGGCCGCGCCCATGGAGGCGAAGAAGGCGCGGTAGATCGGCGTCACGCGAATGTTGAGGCCGTTGAGATCGCGTCCGTCAAGCGGCTTGTTGAGGTAGAGGTGAAACGGCACGCAGTCCTTCTGGCGCGCAAGGTGCCAGGCGTTCATGCGCTCGTTGTGCAGCCGGTTGGTGTATTCCCAGGCGCCGTTGGCGCGCTCTTCGGCAATGGTGAAGGCGGAGAGTTTGAAGGCGTCCGCCTCCGGCATCAGCTTGGTGTAGAAAGCGCCGGGCAGATTGGCGATCTGCACGACGCCGGTGCTCACCGCGTTGCCGAGTTCGAACGGGTTCATGACCGCGCCGCCACCGCCGCGATAGTCGATCTGAACGACACCGGTGCCGATTTCGTTCAGCTTCTCAATGAAGCGCTCGAAATTGCGGGTGAAGGTCGTGCCGTTGGCAAAGGCGCTCACCGCCGACAGCCTGGCTTCCTCCGCCGACGCCATTGTGGCGCTTGCGGCAAGTGCGATGGCCGCAGCGGAGCGGACCAGATTTTTCACAAAACGTTGCATTGTCTTTCCTCCCTTATTGGTCAGCGTTTTTTCGTTTCATGCGAACTCAATTGATGACGCGTTACTCCGCGGCTTGCGCGGAGGGCGCTGTTTCTTTGTTTTTTGTGTCTGAGGTTTCCGGATAGAGAAATGCGGCGAGCGCTTTGCCGTCTTCGTCGGCGAGGGCGGCATCGCGGGCCATGCGGACGCGCAACGCAATGTCGTGCGCGCTGCCGGTGCCGATGGCCGCGGGTTCGATGATTTCCGCGAATATGCGGTCGAAGCTGTGGCCGGCGCGTGCGCGGGTGTCGCCGTAGCCCTTGATCAGCCGTCCGCACAGGGCGGCCTCCAGGGCCAGTTCGCTCGAGCGCCCGCAACAGCGCGTTACGGCATCGAGCCAGCGTTCGATCATCATCTGCTCGTGGTGAAAGCGCAGCGTTTTGCGGCGCTTGGTCTTGCGACCGGCGATGAACCGCATGACGAGGTGGCCCGTGAGAGTATCGGAGCGGATATGAAGCGGAATGTGGAACGCCGGGCGGGTGCCGCGGTGGGCGGCCCATGTCACCAGCAGGCGGGCCAATGGCTGCGGCAGCAGCGTTGAAATCTCATCGATACCCGGCTTGAAGAATTCCGTGACGTGAACGGGTTCTCCGGATTTCGCGTTCGCATCGTTTCGGATGCGGGCATGACGGGAGGCGCGCGACTTCAAATCGGCGACGCGAATGACGTCGTCATAGGCCATCCACAGGGCGAGATACCGCGCCGTTTCCCGCAGTACGCCGTGATCTGGAGTGCTGCCTTCGGCGGCGAGGACGCGCTTCAGCCGCTCAAGATAAAGGTCCCCGTAAGCGGCGTCCTGATGGTCGTGCAGGCGTTCAAGGCCCGCCTCCAGGACATCTTGAACCGCCTCCGGAAATCCTTCGACCAGCGTGACCTGGCGGGATGGTGGATGTATCTCCTCCGTAGCGGTGCCGGGTTCGGGCTCGCCGGAAAGCGCAAGGTCGCGGCCCGCATCGAAGCCGGCGATGTTGGCATCCACGGCGACGCCGCGCGTGCGGATCGCCGTTTTCAGCTGTTCCTCGCTCAAGGGAAAGTTGTCAGCCGCCGCCATCGCCCCGAGCAACAGAGCGTTGATGGCGCTGTTCGAGCCGCGCGCGGCGGCCTCGAAATTACGCAGGACGGCCTGATGCGCAAATGTCATTGCCGCGTCGGTAATGCGCGGGGCGTGGAACCCGCCATCGCCCATGGCGGTGCGCTCCGACATTGCATAGACGCGGTGACGCGAAGCAATGAGGATCGTTCGGTCCGGCGTGACATAGCCGTTCTCGATGAGCCGGCCGGCTTCGACAAGCTCGGAGGCGACCGCCATGTCGACGAAACCGGGGGCGGGATAGAGCGCAAACAGCGGCTCGCCCGTCCCATCGCCGCCGGGCGACATGATTTCGATATAGTAGGTGGTGGCGCCGGTGCGCTGGGCGACGCCGGGGATCGATGTTGATTGCACGAGGATGCCGGCCTGCGTGCAGGCATCAACGATCCAGTCGGTCAACAGACCGCCGCCCTCGCCGCCAAGAGCGGCGATCAGGAGAGTGAACGGGCGGTCGTGACCAGGGCGTGGAGCTTTACTCATGGTGCAGCGCTTTCACGCTTCATGAAGCGGCTGCGCAGCGCATACATGATGCGGTCGACGGGGCGCGGGTTCTGCACGACTTCGGCGCGGTAGAACGAGGGGCACAGGACCGCCGCATCGGCAACCTCGCCGCACAATCCGCAACCGACACAGCCGTCATTGACGTGGGCGACGGGGTCGACGCGCAGCGGATCGGGATTGGGTTTCACGGTCAGCGACGGGCAGCCCGACAGGCGAATGCAGGAATGATCGCCGGTACAAAGGTCCTCGTCGACGCCGAACTTGGTGCGCACGACGCGTTCGCCGCGTTTGAGCTGCTCGCGGATTTCAGGCTTGATGCGGCGCTGGCGGGCGAGCTGACACTCGCTTTCGGCAATGATTACCTTGAGGCCGCCCTCCGATGTGGTCAGTGCGTCGCGCAGTGTCTTCACCATCTGTCCGACGCGGTAGGTGGTGACGGTTTTGAGCCAGCTGACGCCGAGACCTTCAAGCGCTTTGCGGATCGTCATGCCGGTCGGCTCGCGGCGGAAGTTCTTGCCGGTGGATGGGATGAACTGCTGCCCGGTCGCGGACGTGTAGCCATTATTCATGATCACCAGAACGCCGTCGGTCTGGTTGAAGACGGCGCCGCTGACACCGGAATTGAGCCCGTTGTGCCAGAAGCCGCCATCGCCCATGATCGAGACCACGCGCCGGCTCATGGCGGGGCCAACGGCTGCGGCACTGGACAGACCGAGCCCGTAGCCGAGCACGGAATTGCCGATATTGAACGGCGCGAGCGTCGAAAACGTGTGGCAGCCGATGTCGGCCGCAACGTGGATTTTTCCAAGATCGCGCTCCACCAGTTTAATGGCGGAAAACACCGGGCGCTCCGGGCACCCGGTGCAGAAGGTCGGCGGACGCGTCGGAACGGTCTGGCCGAGCGCGGTTGCCGCTTCCTGTCTAATGCGCGCGACCTCGGCGGGCGTGCGGCCGACCTCTTGAAGGTCAACGCCTTCGGGCACGGCACCCTCGATGAATTTACCGACGCCGTTCAGCAGCACCTCGGCGACATACTCGCCGGCCATGGGCAGAACATCCTTGCCGACCACCGTGGTCTGGATGTCGGCGCGGCGCAGAATGGATTCGATCGCCTGTTCCAGAAAGGCCGGCTGACCTTCTTCGACCACGAGTACGGAACGCTTGCCGGCGCAGAAGTCCGATATCTCGCCCGGTACCAGAGGATAGGTGACATTGAGCACGGCGAGCGGAATCTGCGAATTGCCCTGCACGTCGGCAAGGCCAAGCTGCTGCAGCGCCCGCAATACGGAATTGTAGAGACCGCCCTGCAGGATGATGCCGACATCTGCGCGCGGGCCGTCGAAGAATTCGTTGAGGCGGTGCTCGCGAATGAATTCGAGCGCGGCGGGCATGCGGTGTTCGATCTTGTGTTTTTCCTGGCCGTAGGTTGCCGGCGGCAGGCAGATCCTGTTGATATCGAAATCGGGATCTTGCAGCAGTTGGCGCCGCGATACTTCGGGCGCCTTGTTGTCGCGCGTCTCGAAGCGGCCGTGCATATGGCAGGCACGGATGCGGAACTCCATCATGACAGGCGTGCTGCTCGCTTCGGAGAGTTCATAAGCGCGTTCGACCATGTCGACGACCCTGGGCAGGTGAGGGCGCGGATCGAGCAGCCACATCTGCGATTTCATGGCAAAGGCGTGGCTGCGCTCCTGAATGATGCTTGAGCCTTCGCCGTAGTCCTCGCCAAGGATGATGAGAACGCCGCCCTTGACGCCGGCCGATGCAAGGTTGGAGAGCGCATCGGAGGCTACATTGGTGCCGACCGTCGACTTCCAGACGGCCGCACCGCGCATCGGATAATTGATCGAGGCACCGCAGATGGCCGCCGCCGCCGCCTCATTGGCGCAGGCCTCGAAATGCACTCCGAGATCGTCCAGAATGTCCTGGGCGTCGGCAAGAACGTCGATCAGATGGGAAACCGGCGCGCCCTGATAGCCGCCGACATAGGACACGCCCGCCTGCAAAAGCGCCTTGGTAATGGCGAGGATGCCTTCGCCGTGAAAGACGTCGCCTTCGCCAAGCTTGAGAGTTTGAACTTCCTTTGCGAAAGACCGTTCCATAATTCACCCCTGTCACGCGTTACGACGTTCCCCGATCGTCAGCGTGGCCGATATTGTATGAATTTTCATATTTTTACGCAACCGGTATTCGTTGCTAGGCCGTTTCCAGAGGCACATCAAACGGTCGAGCTGCGACAACGGGGCCGAACCCGGCGAAACGCTTAGCCGGTATGCTCGAACTCAACGACACTGAAATGAGGGACGGCGATGCGCTTTCATCCCTTTCATACGCTTGGATCGAAGAAGAACATCATCGTCGATGGGGCAGCCCGGGAGAATTCGGTGTTGGTGCTGTCGCACTGGCCGGCGAGCCCGACACCTGACGCATGGCTGCGCGATACGTCGGCGGAAATCGTCCTCGACTATATCGAAAACGAAACCATGCCGGAGGGCGTGGAGTTCGTTTCCAACAATCATTATGACGAAGACGGTCTGCTCGGTATCTGTGCGCTGCTCGATCCCGAATTCGCACTGGCGCACCGGCAGCGTTTCGTCGATGCCGCCGCGGCAGGCGATTTCAACCGCTACGAGGACCGCGATGCGGCGCGGGCAATCTTCACGCTATCGAGACTGGTGGAAGATGTTCCCGCGAACAGCGACTACGCGGAACATACCGCTGCACTCTACGAAACCTTGATCCCCAAGGTTCACGACCTGATTGCCGATATCGGCCGGTTTGAAGAGACGTGGCGGGATGAGGACCGCTATCTCGACCAGTGCGAGCAGTGGCTGGACGCGGGCGTGGTCGGTATTGAAGAGGACGATACCCACGACCTGGCCGTGGTACGCATCCCGGAAACGCTGCCTGCAGAACCGTTCCATGAGTTCATACCCGGGGCTGCGGTTCCCCTCCATTCAATGGCAATGTACCGCCGTACCCGCAAGGCACGCATTCTGATTCAGCAGGGACAGCGCTACTGGTTCAGATACCGCTATGAAACCTGGGTCAAGTTCGTATCCGAACGCCATCCCCTGCGTGTCGATCTGGCGCCGCTGGCGGACGATCTGACCGCGCGAGAGGGTGCCGGCGCGGTGTGGGCCTACGACGGGTCCTCAAACATCACACCGGTGCTGTCTCCGCGCGACGGGCATTCCAGCAGTTTGCCTCTTGAGACGGTTCTGGAGTGTCTGCGGCGCGTGTTCGATACAGGCTCAGTTGACTGGGACCCGTACACGGTCTCCGAATCCGGTCACTAACCGCCTCCTGACGGTAGGCGGTTATCGATACTGAACAATTCTTGCGTTCTTCTGGCGCAGCAGCGGCTCGAGCAGCTTGAAGGCGGCGCGGTGGCGGTAGAAGGGGATGCGCGGGTAGAGGTGATGGATGAGGTGATAGTGCTGGTAGCTGAAGTAGTGTGCCAAACACCAGCCTCGAAACCCCGAGCCGCGGATGATCTTGGCATTGAGGAACGGTTCGCGTGATGTATGCGGTGTGTGCAGCGACCAGTGCGAGAACGCGGAATAGCTGGAAATGATATAGGCCGGGGCAAGCCACACGAGCGCGATTTCGAGTGCCGGACCGTAATAGAGCGCCGCGGCGGCGGTGCCGTAGAGCGAGACATAACTCAAAACGTTGCCGAGGGCTGACATCGCGCTGCCGCTGCGTGCGACGTGGCGGCTGAAGAAGTACCAGGAGTATCGCGGGATAACCGCAAAACACAAGATGAATGCCGCCGGCGTGCTGGCACCCGCC
Source organism: Hyphomicrobiales bacterium (assembly GCA_021775755.1). GTDB lineage: Bacteria > Pseudomonadota > Alphaproteobacteria > Rhizobiales > JAJFHB01 > JAJFHE01. Next base: position 10,298 of record JAJFHE010000065.1, read on the forward strand.
ATCCAGTGATCGGGGTCGTTTTCCGGATCGTTGGCGTGGCGGTGATGGCCCCAGTGCACATGACGCAGCATCTGGAATTCGAGCAGCATCATTGCGCCAAGCAGGTGCCCGAGCAGCCGTTCAAGCGGCACGACCGCACGCACACCGCCGGACATGTTGGCGTGCATGGCTTCGTGCAGCGGCGCGAACGTGCGCATGATGATGAGTGCATTCAAATAGCAGCCAAGCCACAGGGGTATGATCCCGGCGATGGCAAGAGCGCCGAGCCCCGCGAACGAAATCACACAGGCCAGAGCGAAGCCGATGCTCGGCCAGGCGATGCCGGTTTGAAGGTCATTGAGAGCTCGCGCGCGTTGTTTGTGCCCGGACCGGCCGGTCTCGGGAACATCGCTTACGGTTCTATCTCTAACGTCGTCCCATAACGCCATAATCGTCGGGAAGGCGCCCCTCCCTCATGCTGTGCGGTGACCGCGCACTCGAGCCGCATCTCTTGCTCGTGGCCGCTTGTGCTTCCGGCAACAGCTGTGCCGGGACCATAAGGGCCAGGCACAGTTTACGCCTGCTGCCGGCAGCCGGGCCATCGGGTTCGCACCGGCTGGTTAACCTCAACGACTGCGAGCCCGCCACATATTCTGGCGCAGGTTCATGATCTGGGTCAAACATGCGACGGATCGATAACGCATCACGTTTTGGTGTCTGCCGCTCAGTCCGATGCGCTGGCGGCGTGCTCGGCCAGCAACATGGCAATGTCGAAACCCAGCCGAAGGTCTGGCACCTGTCCGAAATACTGGGCACGCAGGCGGCCCTGCTGGTCGATGATCAGCAGGGTTGGAGTACCCTGCATGGCATAGGCCGCCATGGTGCGCGGCATCGTACTTTCGCCCGGCTCGTCGACCGCGACCGGAAATGTGATCCGGTATTCGTGAAGGAACGCTTCGAGCGAGACCGGCGTCATCGCCGCGTGGTGTTCGAACACTGTGTGCAGGCCAAGTACCGTGACCTTGTCATGCGGAAACATGTCATGCACGGATTGCGCCTGTGGCAGCGCGTGCGTGACACACCCCGGGCACAGCATCTGAAAGGCTTCGATGAGGACGACCCTGCTGCGCAGATTGGCCAGGCTGAGGTCGTTTTTCGTATTGAACCACTGCGACACCGAAAGTTCCGGCGCCTGTTTGACCGTCGTGGAGTTCATAGGATCACAATCTAGCGCCGCTTCAAGGCTATGCCGAGCCCGGCCTGCTCCGGCAGGTCAAGGGCTTCGTGTTCTTTTTGGGTCTTTGCAAGTGCTTCGTGAACATCGCCGATGAAGTTTTCGATGCGTCGTTCCTTGAGATTGAAGGCGAGCCCTTTAACCTCGTTGGTGGCGGAAAGTGCGCCATCGGTTTCGCGCCACATTTTGTGGAACAGGATAAAGCGCTTGTCATCGTGGGCAATGAGCTGGGTGGTGACGTAGACCGGGTCGTCTAGGATCACCTCGTTGATGTAGTTTATGTGGGACTCAAGAATGATGTATTCGTGGCCGTCGCGGTCGTCCATGCCGTTGCCACCATTGACCATGTTCCAGAATGCCCAGGTTGCCTGATCGCACACCGTCACATAATGGGCGACATTCATATGGCCGTACTCGTCAATCCACTCCGGCTTTATGCGGGTTTCGTGCATGCGCGGCGCGTCGTTCATCTTGTGCAAAGCTCCGGTCGGTTGTTCTTTAAAGCGGGATCACGTGAGGCGGCGAATACGTTAGGCGTCGAATACGTCCCGGTCCCAATATGGATTGTTGGCGAAGCGGTCAACGAGCGCATCGATGAAGGCGCGCACGCGGCTCGACACCTGGCGTGTTGGCGGGTAGACGACAAAGAGATCGGCATGCGACCACTCATGGTCAAGGAGCACCGGCTCAAGACGGCCGGCGCGAATGTCGTCGGCGAGCACGAAGGTCGGTTCCAGCACAAAGCCGAGACCTTCAATCGCGGCATCTTTCAGAAAGTCGCCATTGCCGGCGCGCAGCCGCACCGGCGGTCTGATGGTCACCGGCTCGCCGGACGGCGCCGTGCAGCGCAGGACGCCCGGCAGGGGAACGTTCGAATAGGCGAGGCAGTCCATGCGTTCAAGCTCGGCTGCGGCGAGCGGGCGCCCGACTTTTTCCCAGTACGCAGGGGCAGCCGCGACGGCATGACGGATCGGCGCCAGACGGCGCGCGATCAGGCTTGAATCCTCCAGAACGCCGACGCGCAGTGCGGCGTCGAAGCCCTGCGCGACCAGATCGACGCGACGGTCATTGAGGTCGAGCTCCAGATCGATTTCGGGATGCGCCCGCAGGAATGCCGTTACCATGGGACGCAGATGAAGCTGGGTAAATGACAGAGGCGCGGCAATCTTCAGCTTGCCACGCAATTGTTCCTGCGCGGACGCGACTGTGAGTTCGGCCTCTTCAAGATCGGCGAGAACCGTTGTTGCGCGGTGGTAAAACGCTTCGCCGATTTCGGTGAGATGCAGCTGCCGCGTTGTGCGGTTGAAGAGTTGCGCACCAAGCCGGCGTTCCAGTTCGGAAATGCGCCGGCTGAGGGAAGATTTCGCGATGGCGATTTGCCGGGCCGCGGCACTGTAGCTGCCGGCGTCGGCAACCTGCACGAAACAGGACATTTCGGTGAAACGATCCATTGTTCGAAATAATAGAACAATATGTTTCGAAAATCACGACTTTTATCTTGAAAGAGAACAATTAGATTTCGCGTTATGGCAGGGCGGACCCGCATCCTCGCGGGGTTGCCCGATGTGCAAACCGATTAAACGAAAATGGGAGTTTACCAATGACACAGTCACATGATGCAGCGCTTGCGCCCGCGGCAGCCTGGCCGTTCGACGGGGTTACCAGGCTATTCGAACCGCTCGGGCGGGTGCTGATTTCGGCGATTTTTCTGTCTTCGGGTATCGGCAAACTGTCGGCTTATGCCGGGACGCAAGGGTACATGGAGGCAATGGGTGTGCCGGGCAGCCTTCTGCCGCTGGTGATCGCTCTGGAGATAATCGCGCCGGTCGCCATCATTCTTGGGTCCTACGCCCGCAGTGCCGCATTCGTGCTTGCCGGGTTCACGGTGTTGTCGGCGCTCATCTTTCACTTCAACTTCGCCGACCAGATGCAGTCTATCATGTTTATGAAGAACGCCGCGATCACCGGAGGACTTCTCTTCATTGTCGCGCGCGGTCCGGGCGCCTACAGTCTCGGCAGCCAGAACCGCTAACGCCCACGCCGCTCACAGGAGATAAGATCATGGGATTGCTCGTCGATGGAAAGTGGCACGAGGACTGGTACGACACCAAGACCAGCAAGGGCCGTTTCGTTCGCAATGACGCGCAGTTCCGCAACTGGATCACCAGCGACGGTGCGCCGGGGCCTTCGGGCACGGGTGGGTTCAAAGCGGAAGCAGGCAGATATCACCTTTATGTTTCCTACGCCTGTCCGTGGGCGCACCGGACGCTGATCTTTCGCGCCCTGAAGGGTCTTGAAGAGATGATCGGCCTCTCCGCCGTGCATTGGTATATGGCGGAGAAGGGCTGGTCGTTCGAGGCGGGCGACGGCGTTTTGCCCGACACAGTGAATGACGCCGGCCACGTGTTTGAAATCTATACGACGGCCGATCCGGAATATTCAGGCCGGGTTACCGTGCCGGTCTTATGGGACCGGCACACAGGCACGATTGTGTCGAACGAGTCCTCGGAGATCATCCGCATGATGAACTCAGCCTTCGACGGCATCGGCGCGAAGGCCGGCGATTTCTATCCGGCAGACTTGCGTGGCGAAATCGACGAGGTGAATTCCCGGGTCTATGAGACGCTCAACAACGGCGTCTACCGGTCGGGCTTTGCAACGACACAGGAGGCCTACGAGGAGGGCGTTTACCCACTCTTCGAGACGCTCGACTGGCTGGAAGAGCGGCTCTCGCGCAGCCGGTATCTCGCGGGCGACCGCATTACCGAAGCCGACTGGCGCGCCTTCACCACACTGGTGCGGTTCGATCCGGTTTATTTCGGCCACTTCAAGACGAATATCCGCCAGTTGCGCGACTATCCCAACCTGTGGGCCTATACGCGCGAACTTTATCAGGTGCCGGGCGTTGCGGAGACCGTGCGCATGGATCACATCAAGAACCACTATTATGGCAGCCACAAATCGGTAAACCCGACCGGCATCGTTCCAGCGGGACCGGCCATCGACCTCGATGAACCGCACGGCCGCGACCGGATGGTGCCGGTGAAGGGTGTTGCCGCTGAATGATCCCGCTTTAAAGCGCGCGGGCGAACGCGTCCTCCATCGCCTCGCCGACGAAGCCGACATCGTCCATCGAGATGCACAATGGCGGCACCATGCGCAAGACGTTGCGGTTGGCTCCCGATTTGGACAGCACAAGGCCGTTTTCGCGCGTCTTCTCGAAGATTTCGGCGGTTTCTTCCGCCGCCGGTTCCTTGGTCTTGCGGTCGCGCACGAGTTCGATCGCCATCATCAGGCCGCGGCCGCGCACGTCGCCGACAATGTCGTATTTCTGGTGCAGCGTGCTCAGGATCTCCAGCAGCGCGGCGCCGACGACGCGGGCATTTTCCTGCAACCTGTCTTCCTCGATCACCTTCAGGACGGCGCGGCCGGCGGCGCAGCTCACCGGGTTGGCGCCGTAGGTGTTGAAATAGAACTTGTCGGCCATGGACTCGGCGACCTCGCGTTTCGCAACCGTGGCCGCGAGCGGGTAGCCGTTGCCGATGCCCTTGGCCATGACGACGATGTCGGGCACGACGCCGTCGCGCTCAAACGCCCAGTAATGATCGCCGGTGCGCGCGAAACCCGATTGCACCTCATCGATAACCGCAATCCCGCCGGCTGAGCGCACCCGTTCAAATGCCGCCGTCAGATAGCCATCGGGCATGGCGACGATGCCGCCATAGCCCTGAACCGGTTCGATGATCATGCCGGCAAGATTGCCGCTCGTCGATGAACCGATCACCTCGTCGATCTCGGTCAGATAAGGATCGAGCCCGGGACCGTGCACCCCGCGATACTGATCGGGACAGGCGACGTGGTGGATGCCCGGTACCATGGGCACGGGGTGGCGGAAACTCTTGATGCCGGTAAGGGACTGGGCGCCGAAGGTCGCCCCGTGATAGCCGTTTCTGAGCGCCAGAAAATCGATATTGCCGGTGTAGCTTCGCGCCATGAGCAGGGCGAGGTCGATAGCCTCGGCGCCGGAATTGGTGAAATGCACGACCCAGTCCTCGCCCGCAGGCATCGTCGCGACCAGTTCTTCGGCGAGATGGGCGGGCACCGGGTGATAGAACATCGTCGTGGCGTGCTGCAGATCGCGGGCCTGTTCCTCGACCGCGCGCGTGACGACCGGGTTGGTATGGCCAACGCTGATGCAGAGGTTCATGCCGAGCATGTCGACGTAACGCTTGCCGGTTTCATCCCAAAGATACTGACCCTCGCCGCGTCTGAAAATCAGCGGTTCGCGGTAGGGCACGAAGGCGCGCTGCGAGGCGGCGTAGTAGGTGTCGCGGCGGCGTGCGACGCCTTCTCTTGACCAGTCGGTCTTCAGTTCCATGTCGGTCATCGAACGGCGCTCCTTCGCGTTCAGCCGCTTTGCCGGGAAAGCTCGCCGAGACGTCTTTGAATGAAATCTTCAAGCGCTTCATCGACGGCTTCGTCCATCGGCGGGCGTTCATACTCGTTTAACATACGCTTCCACGTTTCATTTGCGCGTTCATGTTGCCATTTCGAACCATCGGCGGACCACTGTTCGAACGTGCCGTTGTCGGCGGTTTCGGATCGAAAGAACGCGGTCTCGAAATTGCGCTGTGTGTGGTCGCAGCCAAGATAATGGTTGCCGGGCCCGACTTCGGCGATGGCGTCGAGCGCCTGCGCTTCGGAAGACAGGTCGACGCCTTGCGCAAACGCCTGCAGCGCGGCGCAGCGGTCCGCATCCATGATGGTCTTTTCGTATCCGAGCGTCAGCAGTCCTTCCAGACATCCCGTGGCGTGGATGATGAAATTGACGCCTGCCAGAAATGCCGCCTGCAATTGCATGGCGCTCTCATAAGCTGCCTGTGCGTCGGGCACTTTCGAAGCGGTGAGTGCGCCGACGGAATGAAACGGCACGCCGAGACGCCGCGCCAGCGCCGAAGCGCAAAACTGGATCTGCATGCCTTCAGGTGTGCCGAATGTCGGCGCTCCGGTCTGCAGCGAAATGGGGCTTGCGAATGTGCCGAAAACGCCCGGCGCTCCGGGGCGGACAAGCTGCACGAGGCAGAGGCCCGCCAACGCCTCGGCTAGGAGTTGAGCCAGAGTGCCGGCGACCGTCACGGGGCTCATGGCCCCGGCCAGAATGAACGGCGACACGACAACCGCCTGATTGTGCCGGGCATAGACCTTGAGGGCGCCGACCATGGTTGCGTCCAGCACCAGCGGCGCGTTGGAATTGCTGACGGAGTAGATGCAGCAGTTGTTCTCCACAAACTCATGGCCGAACGCGATCTTCGCCATGGCGACCGTGTCTTCGGCGCGTTCTGGTGCGGTAACGGCGCCCATGAATGGCTTGTCATTAAGACGCAGATGCGCCGCAATCATGCGCAGATGCCGTTCGGGCACCGGCACATCCTGAGGCTCGCACACGACGCCGCCGGAATGATGCACCGCGGGCAGGATGTGATGCAGCCGTGTGAAGTTCTCGAAATCCTCCATCAGGGCGTAGCGCCGGCCGCGCTCTATATCGTGCACGAATGGCGGTCCGAAACTGGGGCAGAAAAGGGTGCTGTCGCCACCGATGTCGACGGAGCGATCAGGATTGCGGGCATGCTGGCGAAAGACGCGCGGCGTGGTTGCCTGGATGATCGAGCGGCACATGCCGGTTTCGAAGCGCACCCTTTCACCTTGTACATCCGCGCCGGCATCCCGGAAGATCTGCAGCACTTCCGGGTCGTCGCGGAACTCCATGCCGACTTCCTTGAGGATCGCGTCGGCATTGCGTTCTATGAGTTCAAGCCCCTCTTCGTCGAGCAGCGTATAGACGCCGACCTGGCGGTGGATGAAGGGCAATTGCGGAGGCGCGGTGCCGACGCGTTTGCTGCGCCGCGCCGCGCGGCCGCCGCGTCTTGTCGCGTGGGTTTGCGGGGCCTTGCTCACAAAATCGCGCTCGCCGGAACCAGAGATTTGCCTGGTTGTCGAATTATTTTCATCTCAGGCAATTCCTAGGCCTCTCGTTCTGATATACCGTTACTATCGAATTCACGTCTCTGTACGGACGATCCGGGCGGCGTGAGTGCAAGGGCGCGAAGACGTTCGTAAAAGGGCCGGTGATGTTCAAGAAATCTGGCAAGCTGGGGCGCCTGTTGGGCAGCACGTGCGAACTTTTCCTCGCGTGCTTGCGCGGATTCCGGTTCCGAGCGCTGAATACCCCTGCTGCCGCTGACACTGCCATGCCAGCCCTCAACCTGCCCCCAGTCCTGCGGCAGCTCTTCGCTCGACCATTGAAACGCGCCCGGACAGGGGCTGAGGCCGATTTCGCGCCACCACCTGCCGATGATTTCATCCGGCGCCTCCTGGACGCTTTCGGCAATCACAACGGGGGCGTCGATGCCAAGTTCGCGCACCAGCCAGTCGAAATGAAGCCATTGTGCCTCAAGACCGATTTCCTCCAGCGTGACGCCGTCGTCGAGCTTGAAGTAGGAGAGGATCGATTTGAGTGGATCACGGATCAGGAAACTGTGCGTGATGCGGCGCGCGAACGCGCGGTCGTCAAAGAGCTGCGGCACAACGTAGTAGCTCATGTCCTTGATGAAGACCGGGCCGGACAGGGCGGCTTCGAGCAGATCGCTGCGGACATCCGCGTAGGATTGCGGTCGCCCCACCTCAACATCGAAATGCGGCATCTCCCGAACCCGGCGGTGGACGTAGTAGTCGTACATGAACGGCTCGTGGAAACACGTGCAGTCGCCGCGTTCGCGCATGATGCGCTCAATCGCCGTCGACATCGAGCGGGGATGGCTCCAAAGGGCGATGATCGGATGCATGCCTTGTCCTTGCGCCCGTTTACGGGCTTCACATTCGGGTTCCGCCGCGATGATGACGCTAATGGCGATCTGCTGCAAAGCATGCCTTTGGTTACCATGGCCTGCAAGGCCGGCATCCATTATGGAACCGCGCCATGACCGAACGTTCCGACGAGGCACAGATTGTAATTATCGGCGGTGGTGTGATCGGCCTGAGCATCGCGTATCACCTCGCGCAGCTGGGGTGTTCGGATGTGCTACTCCTGGAGCGCAACCAGCTGACCAGTGGAACGTCGTGGCACGCTGCGGGCATTGTCGGTCCATTGCGGGCAAGCATGAACCTGACCCAGCTGTCGATCTACGCAACGGAACTTTTCGGCCGTCTCGAGGCGGAAACCGGTCAGGCGACGGGCTACCGGCGCACTGGCGGGATGTGGCTTGCCCAGACGCCGGAAAGGATGATCGAGCTGAAGCGCATCGCGGCAATGGGTGCGATGTCGGGTCTCGATGCGCGTATGATCGGGCGCGACGAGATTTCCGCACGCGCACCGTTTCTGCACCTCGACGATATCGCCGGCGGCATGTGGGTCGCGGAAGATGGCCAGGTGAACCCGGTCGACCTTTGCATGGCCTATGCCAAGGGCGCGCGGGCCAAGGGCATACGCATCGTTGAAGGTGTCGGTGTTGCCAATGTCGATACCGCGGGCGACAGGGTGCGTGCCGTGCAGACGCTTCAGGGCAGTACGATAAGCTGCGATGCGGTGGTCAACTGCGCAGGCGTGTGGTCGCGGGGGCTCGGTGCGTTGTCCGGGGTGCCAGTTCCAGTTCAGGCGGCCGAGCACATGTATGTGGTGACCGAGCCGATTGACGGTCTGCCGGATCCCTTTCCGATCCTGCGCGATCTCGACGCGCGGATATACATCAAGGAAGACGCCGGCAAGCTTGTGCTCGGGGGCTTTGAGCCAAACGCCAAACCATGGGATGCGGGCAGTGAGGAAGGATCGACGCCTTACCTCATGTTTCCCGACGACTGGGAGCAATTCGAGCCGTTTATGGCGGCGGGACTGCACCGGATACCACAGCTGTCGCAGACCGGCATCCAGCATTTCATGAACGGGCCGGAAGGTTTTACGCCCGATACAAGGCAGGTGATGGGCGAGTCACCGTTCTGCGACGGTTATTTCGTCGCCGCCGGGTTCAACTCGCTCGGCATCGTGTCATCGGCGGGCGCTGGACGGGTCATGGCGGAATGGCTGGTCGAGGGAGAGCCGCCGGTCGACGTCTGGGAAGTCGATATCGCCCGTTTTGCGCCGCACACCGCGACCCGGTCGTTCCTGCGTGAGCGTGTCGCCGAAGCGGTCGGCAATCAGTTCGACATGCATTGGCCCTACAAGCAGATGACGACGGCACGCGACCGCCGCCGCACGCCGCTTCATGATGCCCATGCCGCCCGTGGCGCTGTGTTCGGGGCCCCCGCCGACTGGGAGCGGCCGCTGTGGTTTGCCGAAAGCGAGGACGAGCGGAAGTTCAGCTACGGCTTCGGCGAACAGGCCTGGTGGAAAATGGCGGCGCGTGAAGCGGAATGCCTGCAGAACAGGGTCGGCCTGATTGAACTGACCCCGTTCAGCAAGTTTCTCATTGAGGGGCGCGGCGCCTGCCGTCATTTGCAAATTCTGTGCGCCAACGATGTCGATGTCGCGCCCGGGCATATTGTTTACACACAGATGCTGAACCGCCGCGGCGGCATTGAGGCCGATATCACCGTGGTCCGGCACGCAGAGGAATGTTTCTGCATATTTGGCGGGGCGGCGACCCGGTTCAAGGATTTCGCGTGGCTGAGGCGCGGTGTCGACGATATGGGAGACGCGGCGATCAACGATGTGACGACGCTTTATGCGGTGATCGGCGTGATGGGTCCGCAATCGCGCGAATTGCTGTCGCGTTTGAGCGATGCGGATTTCTCGGCCGACGGTTTCCCCTACGGAACGAGCCGCCGTCTTGAACTTGGCCCGACCGTGGTGCGCGCTTCGCGGGTCAGTTTTGTCGGTGAACTCGGCTGGGAAATCTATGCACCAAATGAATTTGCAGTTCACGTGCATGAGCTCCTGTGCGACGCGGGCGCAGATCTTGGGCTGGGCCACGTGGGCCACTTCTGCGTTGACAGTTGCCGCATGGAAAAAGGCTTCCGGCATTGGGGGCATGATATTGGACCGGAGGACACGCCCATTGAGGCCGGCCTTGGATTTGCGGTGTCGATGGACAAGAACGCCGATTTTATCGGGCGCGATGCGCTGCTGCGCCAGCGCGAGAAAGGTCTTGAGCGACGTTTGCTGCAATTCGCAGTCGACGGGGCGCATCCATTGTTGCTGCACGATGAGCGGATCCTTCGCGATGGCAAACCGGCTGGGCGTACCACATCGGGTGCGCGCGGTTTCAGGACCGGGCTTTCATTGTGCCTCGGCTATGTCGATGCGGTGCCCGGTGAGCGCCGCGAGGATACGGCCACCGGAAACTACGAGGTCGAGGTTGCCGGCGAACGGTTTCCCCTCATTGTGCAGCACCGTGCGCCCTATGATGCCGCCGGTGTGCGCATGAGGGGCTGACTGCCATGCTGAAGCACGCACGTCTGGTGATCGTCGGCGGCGGCGTCATGGGCGTATCGCTGCTCTATCACCTCACGAAACTCGGTTGGCAAGACGTTGCACTCATCGAAAAGAACGAACTGACGGCGGGTTCCACCTGGCATGCGGCGGGCCTGTGTACGCATTTTGCACACAACCTGACAATCATGAACATGCGGGCGCATTCGGTGAAGCTTTACAGCGGCGCGCTGGAGGCGGAGACCGGTATTCCGGTTAGTTTTCACCAATGCGGCGCGCTTCGGGTAACGCGTTCGCACGAGCGCATGGCCGAATTCCGCCATGTGCAGGGACTGGGGCGTTATGCCGGGTTCGACTTCAATATCCTGAGCCCGCAGGAACTCAAGGACATTTACCCGCTGGCGGAAGCCGACGGGCTTGCCGGCGCCGTTCACGAGCCTTTGGACGGCTATGTCGATCCGAGCCAGGCGACCCATGCGATGGCCGCCGGTGCGCGGGCGGGCGGTGCAACCATCATGCGCCATACCGAGGTCGAGGCGATTGACCGGCAGCCCGGCGGCGAATGGCGCATCCGCACGCGGGAAGGCACGATCACTTGCGATGTCGTGGTCAATGCGGGCGGAACCTGGTGCCGTGAGATCGGCGAGATGATGGGTCTCGATCTGCCGGTCGTGCCGATCCTGCATCAATATCTCGTCACCGACAGGATCGGTGCCTATGCGGAGCTTGACCGGGAGCTGCCGATCATCCGCGACCCGGAAGAGAGCTGGTACGTGCGCCAGGAGCGCGATGGCGCCATCATCGGACCTTACGAGCGCGATGGCGTGCCGTGGAGCGTTGACGGGGTGCCGCCGGAGTTCGGTATGGAGTTGCTGCCACCCGATCTCGACCGCGTCGAGCACATCGTGGCGCAGGCGATGGAGCGCATTCCAGCGCTTGGCAACGCGGGCATCAAAACCATCGTCAATGGGCCGATCACCTTTACACCCGATGCCAACCCGCTCATCGGGCCTGCATTCGGCGTGCCGGGCGCCTGGCTCCTCACCGGTTCCTCGATGGGCGTCATGGAAGGCGGCGGGGCGGGCAAATTCCTGGCTGAATGGATTGTCGGCGGCGAACCGCCCATGGATGCGCTTGCCCTCGACCCGCGCCGGTTCGGCGACTATGCGGACCGCGGCTACCGCGTCGCAAAGGCGGTCGAGTGTTTCGGCAATCAGTTCGCCGTGCACTACCCTTATGAAGAGCGCCCGGCCAGCCGGCCCATCCTGCAGACACCGATACACGGTCGCTTGCGCGAGGCGGGTGCGCGGTTCGGCTTTGCCTATGGCTGGGAACGGCCGAACTGGTTTGCGCGCGACGGCGGCGCGGAACCTTCTCTGACATTCGCACGGCCCGGCTGGTTCGATGCGGTGGCGGGCGAGTGCGATGCGGTGGCCCGGCGGGCCGGTCTTGCCGATCTGTCCGTGTTCTCGAAGTTCGAGATTTCAGCGTCCGGTGCGCACGAATTCATGGAAACGCTGGGCGCCAACCGGCCGCCGCGCCGCGATGGCCGGATCGGGCTGATGCATTCTCTCACCCCATCCGGCGGCGTGGCGTCGGAGTTCAGCGTCACGCGTCTGGCGGCGGACCGCTATTATCTGACGAGCGCCGCGGCAGCACGGCGGCAGGATTTGGATCTCCTCAACCGGCATGCGGCGGCTACCGGCGGCGTTAATGTCTCCGACACTACGGAGGCGCGCGGCGTGATCGGGCTGATGGGGCCGCGCTCGCGGGACATTTTGCGAGCGGTGTCGGAGGCTGACCTCTCAGACGCTGCTTTCCCGTGGCTCACCGCGCGGGAGATATCGGTCGCCGGCGTGCCGGTTCTGGCGCTGCGCGTATCCTATGTCGGCGAGCTCGGTTGGGAACTGCATCATGCGATGAGCGACCAGGCGGGCATCTACGATGCGCTCGTCGAGGCGGGACGGCCGCACGGGCTCGGACATTATGGCGCCTATGCCATGAACGCCATGCGGCTCGAAAAAGGTTATCCCGCCTGGGGTGTCGACCTTTCAACCGAACGCACGCCGGTGGAAGCCGGCCTTGGCGCCATGGTGCGCAGCGAGGGCCGGCGGTTCACCGGCTGCGATGCGCTCGGCGCTCCTGAACTCAGCCTCGTGTTACTGGAACTCGAAGAGGGTGCGTTTGACCCCTTCTATATGCACACCGTGTTTGCCGGGGATCGCGCTTGCGGGCTCGTCACCTCCGCCGCGTTCGGCCACCGCGCCGCAAAGATGCTTGCCTTTGCCTATGTCGAGGCAGAACTCGCCGCTCCGGATGCCACCTTCGATGTTGAAATCATCGGCGAGCGCCGTACCGCGCGCATTCTTGCCGAACCGCCCTACGATCCGGCGAACTCCAGGCTCCGCGGCTTTCCCCAAACTATCGCGTGACGCCAGCAGTGCTCAGGGGTGCATGAATGCTTCTTGGGCGACGCGGCACCGGCACCGCCTTAAGTTGTTGCCACGGTTATCACGCTGGAGGACACCATGGCGTCATCGCCCTATTCGATCGCGGAGCGAAAAATCGACCCAAGCCGCAGGCCGGCCGGCGGAATGAGGCCGGACAACACGCCCGACGACAATGACCGCGTTGAAATAGGCCCGACAAATCTCGCTTACGCGGAATGGGAGGCTGCGGGGCTTGAGTGCCCGGACCTTCAGGCGATGCGAAAGTTCCGCTGGGAACGCTTGACGCAGGCGATTGTCGACCGCGATCTTGCGGGCCTCCTCATGTATGACCCGCTGTCGATCCGCTACGCCACCGATACCACGCACATGCAGCTGTGGGCCGCGCACAATCCGTTTCGGGCGTGTCTGCTGCTGGCGGACGGCCACATGGTGTTGTGGGAATATTCGGGGCTCGATTACATGTCCGGATACAACCCGCTCGTTAAAGACGTGCGCATGGGCGGGTCGTTTTTCTATTTCGCCACCGGCGATCGAACGGAAGAAAAGGCCGCCCTGTTCGCCGGTCAGATCGATGAGCTGATGCGTGCCCATGCCGGCGGCAACCGCCGGCTTGCGGTCGACAAGATCCAGATTGCCGGGCTTCGCGCGCTCGATGAACTGGGCATAGATGTGCATGACGGCGAAGAAGTCACCGAGCTCACGCGCGCCATCAAGGGGCCCGACGAGATCAAGGCGATGCGGTGCGCCATGTGGGCTTGCGAGCAATCGGTCGCGGCCATGCGCGAGACGATAGAGCCCGGTCTGACCGAGAACGACGTGTGGGCGGAACTGCACAAGGAAAATATCCGGCGAGGCGGCGAGTGGATCGAAACGCGAATTCTGTCGTCCGGCCAGCGCACCAATCCGTGGTTTCAGGAATGCGGGCCGCGCATTATCCAGAACAATGAAATCGTTGCGTTCGATACCGACCTCATCGGCTGCTATGGCATGTGTTCGGATATTTCACGCACGTGGTTCATCGGCGACGGCCGGCCGAGCGACGAACAGCGCCGCGTCCATTCGATCGCTCATGAACACATCATGACCAACATGGAACTGCTCAAGCCCGGTGTGAGTTTTCGCGAATTGACCGAAGGCGGACATCAGTTGCCGGAGGAGTTTGTTGCGCAACGCTACGGCTCAAAGTTCCACGGCGCCGGCCTGTGCGACGAGTGGCCGTCGATCAAATATCCGATCGATTTTCACGAGCGCGGATATGGCGGCGTGCTTCGACCCGGCATGATTATGTGTGTCGAGGCCTATATGGGAACGGTCGGGGGTGCCGACGGCGTCAAACTGGAAGATCAGGTTCTGGTCACCGAAACCGGATACGAGAACCTGACGTACTGCCCGTTCGACGATCTTCTGATGAGCTGACGCCCGGTCACTCGTGACCCGGGCCAGCGCAGAATTCAACATTGCCGGAAGGCAGGCCGGTGGCCGGTGATGACCGGAGAGCAGCGGCCGCGGCGTTTTGTATGAACGCAGGCGCCACTGGAGTACCGGACGCGTCACCGCCAGTTGCCGGGGGAGCCACGTTCCGATCCGGTTCAGCACCGGCGGCGACCGCGTGTGGCGCGGCGATCAGCATGAATGTGGCGGCCAGCGCCGCTGTCGTGTTGCGAACGGTTGATGATCTTTCAGACACGCTCTGGCTCCTGCCGGGCCTCCAGAATTCTCCCCGCCGGGGCCCGTGTCGGGCGGTGACTCTCAGTCTACATGAACGGATAAGCGACGCGGATTCACAGGTGCGTGACGGTTCCGTGCACAGTGTGGCGATGCACCGCAGCACGATGCAGAAGGCGATTTGATCTAGATCAAATTGATCCATTCCCCATCCTCCAAAACTTTCGCGCCGGAATTGTTCGCATTGCCGGTGGCGGGGGCGCTGTGCCCGCGCGAGGGGCTGGCGATGCGGAAAAGAAACGTTACAAGCCACAGGGGTGAAAAATGGCAACAGACGCTCATCACGCAGATCCAAAGGGCTGGCGCCGCTGGGTGTTGTCCACAAATCACAAGGACATCGGAACGCTCTATCTCTGCTTTGCCCTCATCGGCGGTCTCGTCGGCGGCGCAATGTCGATCGGCCTGCGCATGGAGCTGCAGGAACCCGGCATGCAGATCTTTGGCGATCCGCATGTCTTCAACGTGTTTACCACCGGCCATGGCCTCATCATGGTGTTCTTCATGATCATGCCGTCGCTGTTTGGCGGTTTCGGCAACTGGTTTGTGCCGCTGATGAACGGCGCGCCGGATATGGCATTCCCTCGCCTTAACAATTTCTCGTTCTGGCTGTTGCCGCCGGCGCTCGGGCTGCTGGTCATCTCGCTTTTCGTCGAGGGCCCTCCGGGCGGCCTTGGCGCAGGCATCGGCTGGACCGCCTATGCGCCGCTATCGACAAGCGGTCACCCCGGACCTGCTGTCGACTTTGCTATTCTGTCGCTGCATCTGGCCGGTGCGTCGTCGATCCTCAGTTCGATCAACTTCATCACCACGATTTTCAACATGCGCGCACCCGGCATGACCATGCACAAGATGCCGCTGTTTTCGTGGTCGATCCTGATAACGGCATTCCTGTTGCTTCTGTCGCTGCCGGTTCTGGCGGGCGCCATCACCATGCTGCTGACGGACCGCAATTTCGGCACGACATTCTTTGAAGCCTCGGGCGGCGGCGACCCGATCCTCTTCCAGCATCTGTTCTGGTTCTTCGGTCACCCGGAGGTCTACATCATCATCATTCCGGGCTTCGGTATCGTTTCGCAGGTCATTTCGACGTTTTCGAAAAAGCCGGTGTTTGGATATCTCGGCATGGTCTACGCCATGGTCGCCATTGGCGTCGTCGGCTTCATCGTGTGGGCGCACCACATGTATACGGTCGGTCTCGACGTCGATACGCAGGCTTATTTCGTTGCTGCGACCATGGTCATCGCGGTGCCCACGGGCGTGAAGATCTTCTCGTGGATCGCGACCATGTGGGGCGGCTCGATCCGCTTTCCCGCGGCAATGCTGTTTGCCATCGGTTTCCTGTTCCTGTTCACCGTCGGCGGCGTGACCGGCGTCGTGCTGGCCAATGCCGGTATCGACCGGGCAATGCACGACACCTACTACGTGGTGGCTCACTTCCACTACACGATGTCGATCGGTGCGTTGTTTACGCTGTTTGCGGGCTGGTACTACTGGTTCCCGAAAATGTCGGGCCGCATGTATTCCGAACGGCTCGCGCAAATCCATTTCTGGCTGCTGTTTGCCGGAGTCAACCTGACTTTCTTCCCGCAGCACTTTGTCGGTCTTGCGGGCATGCCACGCCGGTTCGCGGACTATCCCGACGCTTATGAGGGGTGGAATTTCGTATCGTCGATCGGATCCTACATTTCGGTTCTCGGCATGCTGGTGTTCGTCATCGCGACGGTGCAGGCGTTCCGCACCGGCAAGAAAGCAGGAAACAATCCCTGGGGCGAGGGCGCGACGACACTTGAGTGGTCACTTACATCGCCGCCGCCGGTGCACTGCTACACGGAGCTGCCCCGGATCAAATGATGGCAGCCGCGGCCGCGAATGCAAATGCTGCCGGGCGGGACATCCCGCCGCAACGCATTGTCCTGTGGCCGCACCGCTCGCTTAGCAGGTCGGGCGCCGCAGCATTGCTGGGTGCCGTAATTGCAGGGCTTGCGGTTCCCATCATGGCAATTGGCGCAAGCCCGGTGTGGCCGCTCGTCGTGCCGGGCGGCCTCACCCTGGCGGGGCTGTCGCTCGCGTTGTGGCAGAACACCCGTGCCGCACGCCACGGTGAAATTGTCACGCTTGGACCTCAAACGTTGCGTGTTTCGCGCTGGGGCGTGCAGGGAGCGGAACCGGTCGCGGAATTTTCCGCCTACTGGGTCCGCGTTTCGCTTGAGAGCGACTTCTACGTCGAAGACCGGCTGACGCTGCGTGAAGGAAGGCGGTCCTATTCGCTTGGCGAGTTTCTCGCGCCCGAGGAACGCCGCGCGCTTGCAGACAGGCTCCGAAACGCTTTGGCCGCGTGAGCCATAGTTAACGGTGAAACGGTTGAAACAAAGCGGCTGTCACCAAAGCCGTTGCGTTTTGTTTTCAGACCAATGATCTGACTCTGAATCATCTGAAATTACCTATAAATTCAAATGCTTACCCAAGTTTCGACGAGGCGCTGCCGGAACGCGCCGGGGCTCGGCCTGACGGTCTGCGGCGGATTTTTCTCACGAAACCTTTGAAACACGAAAGCGCGGTTCGGGAAACACGCCTGAAACAGCAGTGTCCGATATGTGTCTCATCGCAAGAACGCGATCACAGTCATCGGAGAGAGTGCCATGAATATCGCAACAACAATGCTGACACGCGGCGCATCTGCCCCGTCTGTTACGGCGGGTGTCGCGGAAAAATACAAACAATGGATGGGTGCCCTGCGCGCCGCGCGCAAACGCCGTGAATCGGTGATCAGCCTTAGTGCTCTCGATGCGCGTGCCCTGGCGGACATCGGCATGAACCGGACTGAGATCACGTCGATCGTGTATGCGGGCGGCGAGGACAGGAGGCGGGCTCATGAAGAGCGTTGAAAACCGCACCGCCCAACTGTTCTACCGTCAGCAAGGCTCCGGCGCTCCTGTCATCGTACTGCATGGTTCGGCATCGACGGGCGCGCAATGGACCGGTCTGATGGCTCAGCTTGAAAGCAGGTACCGGGTCATCGTGCCCGATCTGCCGGGCTATGGCGCCTCGCGCGAGGTTCCCGGTACGAGCCGCTCGCGGCTCAGGGCCGAGGCCCGCGCGGTTGCCGAGATTGCGATCGCCACCGGCCAGCCGGTGCATCTCGTCGGCCATTCCTATGGCGGCGCGGTGGCGCTCAAGCTGGCGCTGGTGTGGCCGGAACTGGTGTGCAGCCTGACGCTTGTCGAGCCGGCGGTCTTTCACCTGCTGCGCGACGGCAATGCGGCGGACGCCGCGTTGTTCGCGGACATCCGCGGCGTCGCGGGATGCATGTCGGCTTCCGCGGCAAGCGATGCACCGGACGCCGCCATGGCGCATTTTGTCGATTTCTGGAACGGCAAGAGCGCCTGGGCTGGTTTTCGTCCCGAACAGCGGACGCGGATGAAAGAAGCGCTTGGCGCCGTGCTCGGCAACTTCGCCGCCGGGTTCGCCGAAGATTTTGCCATCGCGGACTGCGCCAACATCACCTGCCCGGTGCAGCTAGTCATGGGACTTCAGTCCCAGCCCGCCGCGCAGCGCGTAACCGAAATGCTGGCGGAAACCTTGCCGGATGCGCGCCTCACCCTGATTTCGGATGCCGGGCACATGTCGCCCGTCACCCACCCCCATGTCGTGAACCCGACAATCGCGAAACACATTGCGACCGCCGATCACGTTCATCGAACCGGCGAGCCAACGCGCACGCGCTGGGTAGCCTGAAGCCTATTGCATATCAAATCCGAGGAGAGAGAAATGACCGTTGAATCCACCAAACCGGAAACCATCGTCCTGCACCACGCCTACCGCGCCGACCCGGCGACCGGGGCGACCGCGGTGCCGATCTATCAGACGACGTCGTTTGAGTTCCAGAGCACTGAGCATGCCTCGAGCTTGTTCGCTCTGCAGGAACTCGGCAACATCTACACCCGCGTCATGAACCCGACACAGGATGTGCTCGAGCAGCGCATCACCGCGCTCGAGGGCGGCGCTGCGGCACTGGCGACAAGTTCGGGTCAGGCGGCGATTGCCATGTCGATCCAGAACATTGCCGGCCAGGGCGACAACATCGTCAGCTCGACCAATCTCTATGGCGGCTCCTGGAACCTTTTTGCAAATACGTTCAAGACGATGGGCATCGAGGTGCGGTTCGTCGACCCGAACGACCCGGAAGCGTTCCGGCGCGCCACGGACAACAGGACGCGGGCCTATTTCGCCGAAACCCTGCCCAATCCGAAGCTTGAGGTGTTCCCGATCGCCGAAGTCGCCGCCATCGGCGAAGATCTCGGCGTGCCACTCATTGTCGACAACACCGCCGCGCCGATCATGTGCCGTCCGTTCGATCATGGCGCTCACATCACGGTCTATTCCACGACCAAGTATATCGGCGGCCACGGGACGTCCATCGGCGGCATTATCGTCGACTCCGGCCGCTTCGACTGGGTGAAGCATGCGGACCGTTTTCCGATGCTCAACAAGCCGGACCCGAGCTATCACGGCGCGGTGTGGACGCAAGCCGTCGAGCCGCTCGGCCCCATCGCCTACATCATGAAGGCGCGGGTGACCGTGCAGCGCGACATGGGCTATGCGGTGAGCCCGTTCAACGCGTTCCAGTTCATTCAGGGTCTCGAAACGCTGCCGCTTAGAATGCGCGAGCACAACCGCAATGCGCAGGCGGTTGCGGGTTATCTCGCCGAGCATCCGGCCGTTGAGCGGGTCATTTTCCCGGGCTTCTTCAAGGGCGAGCAGAAGCGCCGCGCCCAGACCTACCTGCAAGGCGGGTTCGGTGGACTGGTCGGTTTTGAACTCAAGGACGGCGAGCAGGCCGGCAAGGAGTTCATCGATGCCTGCTCCCTGTTCTACCATGTCGCCAATATCGGCGATGCGCGCTCGCTGGCGATCCACCCGGCGTCGACGACGCACTCGCAGCTGAGCCCGGCGGAACAGCTCGCAACCGGCGTAACGCCCGGCTATGTGCGCCTTTCGGTCGGTATCGAGCATATCGACGATATCATCGCCGATCTCGATCAGTCCCTGGCGGCGGTAACCCCGGCACGCAAAGCAGCCTGACGAATCAATGCGTTGGCGGCGGTCCTTGAACCGCCGCCACACGATTCTTATGTAATGCCGAATACCTGCACACCGATGGACGCGAAAATGATCATTGCCCTGCCTGATGGCCTGCCTGCCACCGAAACTCTCCGCAAGGAGGGGCTTGGCGTGATTGCCGGCCGTGATGCGATGCTGGCGATGATCAACCCGGTGCGTATCGCCCTCGTCAACCTGATGCCCGACAAGCAGGCGACCGAGACGCAGTTTGCCAGGCTTCTGGCGCGCGCGCCCTATCCGGTCGAGCTGACCCTGGTGCGCCCCGCCTCGCACCGCATAAGAAACAACGCGCGCGATCACCTGGAGCGGTTCTATTCGCCCTGGCCGTCGGTTGCCGGACGGCGCTTTGACGGGGTTATCGTGACCGGTGCGCCGGTTGAGCAGATTGCCTTCGAGGACGTCGACTACTGGAGGGAGCTCACGCGTATTTTCGACTGGGCGGCAGCCGAAGTGCCCGCCTCCATGTATGTGTGCTGGGCCGGGCAGGCAGCGCTCTACCACCGCTACGGCATCCAGAAACAACAGATGTTCTCAAAGCTTTTTGGGCTGTACGAGCACACCGTCGAAGCTCCGATGGAGCGTGCGGTCGGCCGGTTCGCCGAGACCTTCACAATTCCCGTATCGCGCCACACGGAAATCCACCGAGACGATATCGAGGCGCAGGCGGGGCTCACCGTCGTTGCCGCTTCCGATGAAGCGGGCGTTGGCCTGGTGCGTGACGAGACGAGCGGTGCGCTGATCAATTTCAACCACTTCGAGTACGAGGCCGACACACTGGCGCGCGAATTCCTGCGCGACCGTATGGCCCTGCGCGAAACCACGGTGCCGGTCAACTATTTCCCCGGCAGCGACCCTGGCGCCCTGCCACGCAACAACTGGCAACGCAATGCGCAGCAGTTCTTCAACAACTGGGTCCGCGAGGCGCAGACGGGTGGGGTGCGTGCCGGCTTGCGCGACCGCATCGACTATTCGGCCAGTGGACTGTCCGCCTGAGACCTTCTGCCGGACTGGCCAATTCCTATCAAAATTCCCGCAAGTTTCCACGTAGCGCGGCTCTGCCCTGCGCCCGTGCGCACCTGATTGTTGCCGCCTCCCCACTGAAACAATTGAAACACGAAACGGGGTAAGCAGAAAAAATCCTGAAACGGCGGTGGATTACAAATTGATCATCGAAAACGCCAAGAAAGTGGCCTCGGGCAAATCCGAACAACGGGCCATCTGGAGCTTGAAGACGATGAACACGCTGTCTCACACCGATACCTCCGAAAGCGCGCACCACGGTGTGACATTCGATGTTGCAGGACCTTATGCGGAACGCTTTGCCGCGCGCATGGCGTTTGGCGACATGGTCTTTGTCGGTGTGAGCGCGCTGGCGCGTTCGGCGCTGTCGCTCGCAAGCCGTGGCAGTGAAACCAATGCCGCGCCGGACGGGTGCTGCAACGCACTCAGCTAAGCGAACACAGCTTGAAGTCTGGAGCGGGATAGAAGGATCAAGGGGAGCAATCGTTCAGGAGATGTCCCGTCTCTGGTTCCCGGTTACGGGAAAACCTTGGGGAAGAGCGGAAATGTCCATACAACAACTTTGCACAGCGGAAACGAACGCTGGTAGATTCCCAGCTGCACAAAGAAGGCCGATTCGCATCATGGAAGCCCGTGAGCACATTGTCGTTTGCGACGACGAGCCGGATATCCGCGATGTGGTCGCGGAATATCTGGAGCGGCAGGGCTATGACGTGTCGCAGGCCGGCAACGGCGTTGAGCTGCGCGAGATCGTTGCCGAGCGTTCGGTGGACGCGGTGGTGCTCGACATTTCCATGCCCGGCGAGGACGGTTTGTCCATTGCGCGCGATCTGAGCGCCACAACGGACATTGCCATTGTCATGCTGACCGCGTCCGGCGAAACCGTCGATCGCATTGTCGGCCTTGAAATGGGCGCCGACGACTATCTGGCAAAGCCCGTCGACCTGCGTGAACTGCTGGCGCGGCTGCGCGCCGTTTTGCGGCGCTCGCGCAGCGCACCCGCGGAGGCGGCGGAAACACCCACGGCGGAGGGTCAGCGCTTTACCTTCGGCCTGTGCCAGCTCGATCTGGAAAGCCACAAGCTCTATGACGGCGATGGCGAGGAGGTCGCGATCACGGCGATGGAATTCAATCTCCTGAAAGTGTTCGCGGAGCATCCAAACCGGGTGCTGAACCGCGATCAGCTGCTGGAGCTTGCCCATCACCGCGCCTGGGACCCGTTCGACCGGTCCATAGACATCAGGATTTCGAGATTGCGCAAGAAGATCGAAAAAGATCCGACCAAGCCGCAGATCATCAAGACGGTGCGCGGCATTGGCTACCGGTTTTCGCCGAAGGGCGATTAGGCCGGGATATGATCACTTCGACAATGCGAACGCCGCTAACGCGCCCCGGTGCTGCTGCCTGAAGCCGATGCCTGTTCCCGTTCTCTATATTTTTTCCATTTCGCATTACTGCGAGAAGGCGCGCTGGGCACTGGACTATCTTGGAGTTGAGTACAAAATTTCTCATGTTGCGCCCGGCGTTCACTTGCAGACTGCCAAACGGCTCGGAGCGCGGCGGTCGTCGCTGCCCATTCTCGTGGCGGACGGGAAAACCATACAGGGCTCGTCGGAAATTCTCGATTGGGCGGAGGCGTCGTCCGCCGACCGTGGCCGGCGACTTATACCCGACACCGGACGCCGCGAATGTCTCGATATCGAGAAACGCCTCGACGATATCGCGGGCGTCCATGCCCGTCGGTACTTCTATTCAGAGGCGGTTGTCGATTACCCGCATCTGGTCCGTCCGATGTTTGCCGCGAAAGTGGCGTTACCGCAGAAACTGCTGGCTGGCATGATCTGGGGCGTGGTGCGCAAGCGAATGATCGAACGCATGGATCTCGGGCCGGAGCAGCGTGATGCCTCCAAACGGATCGTGGATGGCGAGTTGAACTGGATCGACGGCCTGCTGGCCGATGGCAGGTCCTATCTGGTGGGAGACGCGTTTTCGCGCGCGGATATGACTGCCGCGAGCCTCCTGGCACCGCTGGCGGTTCCGCCGCAGCATCCCACCTATGCGGATCTGACGATGCCGCCGAAGCTCGCCGCGGATCTGGCCGAGTGGGAAGGCCGACCATCGCTTACCTGGGTGCGCGAGATATACGCCCGGCACCGCTGAGCATCGGACCTCGGCCCGCTTTATACCAAGGGTGGCAATTATTGACCCATTTCATGAGCCATTCCGGCTCGCTCGACGAGGCGCGGGCCGCAGTGCGATGCGGTGTATCGGACAAGGCCCGCAACGCGGTCGACGGGCCGGAATGGCCCACCGCAGGCCGGGT
>JAJFHE010000066.1 GCA_021775755.1 Hyphomicrobiales bacterium
ACTGCTCGCACAACCAGGATACATCGAGGCTGAACGGCAGCTCTTCGCCTGGATGCGAGAGGAAATACAGATGTGAGGGACGGCAAGCCACAACGCAACCCGGCCCAGTTCGAAGACAACCAAAGGGAGGAAGATATGAAAAAACCGCTTTCTGTATTGCAGGTCCTATGCCGATCCGCCTTCGCCGCCACGTGCGGACTGGCGGCCATCGCAGCGGCGCCGCAAGCGACCCAGGCAGCCGAGGACGTCAACATCGCGATCATATCGTTTTCGCCATATGCGCCCTGGTACATCATCCAGGAGCAGGGTCTGGCGCCCGATCTCAATCTTAATGTACAGATCATCGAAGACATCACGGCGAAGAACGCCGGACTGGCGAGCGGCACGATACATTGCATGCTGAACACACTGGATTCAGTAGTTGTGGCACGCGCCGCCGACATCCCCATGCAGGTTATCGCCGTGCCCGCGATGTCGTACGGACTGGACGAAATGGTGGTCGACCAGTCGATTACCTCAGTCGATGATTTTCCAGGGCGCGCCTACGGTGCGGACTATGCATTCCTCAATCACATGTGGATGCTGTTGACCCTGAAAAACGCCGGCTTCGCGCTAGACGCCGCGGTGCACAAAGTCATGCTGCCTCAAGACAGCGCCGCAGCCTTCGTGAGCGGTGTGCTGGACATTGATGTGAACTACAAGCCGTTCTCTTCACAGTCGCTGTCCAGAGCGGGATCGCATGTTCTGAAAACGAGCCTCACGGATCGCACCTGGGAACGCGGTCTCATCTCAGAAGCAATCGCCTGCAACACGGCATGGCTGGAAGAAAATCCTGACACTGCCAAAGAACTCCTGCGGGCCTGGTTTGCCGCCGTTGACTGGTGGAAAACCAATCCGGACGAAGGTAACGCCATCGTTGCAACCGGCCTCGACTGGCCGATTGACGACGTGAAGCTCACGCAGTACGGCGCAATCATGCTGACGCTTGATCAAAACCTTGGCGCCTACGGTATTGGTGATGGAGTCCCGGTATGCGCCAGCCTTCCTGAAGGCGCACCGGCACCTCCGTCCGAACCCAGCGGCTGGGGCGAAATCCTGTTCGGCGGCAAGCCGGATTGCGAAGCGGGTTATCTTGCGGACACCTGGGACCTGTTCGGTCAAGTCTACGTCGACGCCGGTGTGATGGATTCATCGGCAGCCGCAGCACAAGGTCTCGACGCTTCCGTGCTTGAAGCGCTCGCGGCAGATGGTCTGCAGAATTCTTTGTCCAACAATCAATGGATCGGCCGCGTCGGCCTCTAGTGGCAAAGTCGGTGAGGGAGCTGCAACGGGCGGCTCCCTCACAGCGCCCCTCACTGTAAATGGAGACTACGATCATGCCTGATCCAAAGACAGGTGAACTGCGCGGCACGCGTAACCTCAAAAGAATGAAGCGGATCCCTCAAACGAAACAGGACGAGGAGATTGCGCGGTGTCTGGAATTCGGGCTTGAAGCCACAAAATCAATAAACGACCGCACGATTTCATTGTTCAGCAGGGGCCACCAGCCCGCCTTCGCCGGCATCAACACTTTCATGAAAACACCGTATTGCGAGGACATTCGCAAGGTCGGCAATTACGAAGCTGCCTTCGTCGGTGTTCCGTTCGACACCGGCACGACGTATCGGCCCGGAACACGATTTGGTCCGCAGGCCGTGCGGCGCATTTCCGCCGTCTATGACGGCTACAATATCGATGGTGCCATCGATCTCTTCGAAGAACTGGATATGTGCGACGCGGGCGACGTGTTTGTTATTCCCGGCAACATTGAAAAGACGTTCGATCAAGTGTCGGCCGCAATCTCCCACATTTACACGTCCGGTGCATTTCCGATTATCTGCGGCGGGGACCACAGTCTTGGCTATCCCAATGTCCGCGGCGTTGCCCCGCATATCGACGGCAATGTCGGCATCATCCACTTCGACCGGCATATCGACATGCAGGACATGGACATGGATGAGCGCATGCACACGACGCCGTGGTACTGGACGTCGAACAATCACGAGAGCGTTGAGCATCACCGCACGCATAATGACCACAGCCATATGCACGACGTGGGACTTGCCAATTGCCCGCCCAAAAACCTGGTTCAGATCGGTATTGGCGGCTGGTACGGCTCACGCCCCGGCTCGGAAGTCGCGCGCGAACGCGGCACAAGCGTCATGACCATGCGCGATGTCGAAGAGCTGGGCACGCGGAAAGCGGCGGAAATGGCCCTCGAACTTGCGTGGAAGGATGCCAAGGCGGTTTATCTGTCCTTCGACATCGATTCAATCGATCCTGGATTTGCACCGGGAACGGGCACTCCGGAGCCCGGCGGCTTTCTGCCGCGCGAAGCTCTCGAAATGGCCAGATTGATTGCTCGCGAGGGCCTCTGCGCGATGGAAGTCGTTGAAGTGTCGCCGCCCTACGATGTGAACGACAATACTTCGCAACTGGCGTGCCGTGTGATCCTTGACGTTCTCGGCACTTTGGTCGTTGAAGGAAAACTCGGACACCGAGACAAAGTTATCCAACCGGGCTAAACCAAAGGCTGCAGGCTTTGGCAAACCGTCTGACGGCTCATTACCAACCGATTGCCCCCCAACCGTTGCCAGAGACCTCAGGAGTATGGGTATGTTTGCAGTTCTAGCTCTCGGACTATTCGTCGGATTGCAACATGCCCTCGAGGCGGACCATCTGGCGGCGGTCGCTGGTTTGGCCAGCGGTTCGCGCAGCAAAAGCAGCGTTGTGCGGCATGGGTTAGCCTGGGGATTTGGCCATTTCCTCGCACTCGGCGCGTTTGCCGGCGCGGTTATCCTGTTTGGCGGAGCCATCAACGAAACGGTCGCGGGAGTCCTGGAATTTGCAGTCGGCGCGGTGCTCGTCGCCGTGGGTGGCCGCGTCCTGTTGCGGCTCCACCGGCAAAGAGTGCACTTTCACAGCCACACGCATAACCACGGATCGGTGCACTTTCACGCCCACTCCCATTCCGGCGAAAATACAGATCACACAAGATCGGCGCATGAGCACCAGCACGCGCGGAACTTCCCGCTGAGCAGCCTGGCCGTGGGATCCATGCATGGGCTGGCCGGATCGGCCGTTCTTGTGGGTCTGTCCGCAGGCGCCATGGCATCCCTCTCCGGCGCTCTTCTTTATGTGCTTGTCTTCGGATTCGCATCGATGGCCGGGATGGCCGCCCTGTCCTTTGTCATCGCCATTCCGATCAATTACACCGCAAAGCTGATGACCTGGACCAATACGGCGCTGCAATTGTGTATTGGTCTGCTCAGCATCGGGCTCGGCTTCTCAATCGTTTTTAATGTCGGCGGCATGCTGCTGAGCGGAGCGTGATCCAGAGCACGACAACGCGGCGGCCCATCTGGTTGCCTAATTTCATATGTTCGCCAAGCGGCGCTCTGAGTGTAAGCTCGGCGGCTGTCCGTTGGATGGCGCTATGAGTGCACCGGAAACCTTGGCGAGTTGCAGAGTGGAAGTATGAATCCTGCTTTTTGGGGGGCCGCATCCGCCCTGAACCTGGGTACCGCCGACTTTATGGCACGGTACTCCAGCAGGGCCATCGGCCATGCCAGCGCACTGCTCGCAATGCTCGCAACCGGGGTACTCCTGCTGTCTCTGTGGATGGTGGTGGTCCAGCCACCACTGGTCTGGGATCTTTCCGGATGGCATCTGCTGTTAATCAACGGCATTGCAACAACGGTAATGACACTTCTGCTCTACAAAGGTCTGGCGCGCGGCCCGATCAGCGTGGTGGCACCGATTGTTGCCAGCCATCCCGTGCTCGTCGTCACCATCGCGGTTGCACTTGGCGCGCGGCCAAGCGCAATCGACTGGGCTGCCATGGCGGTGACGATCATCGGCGTCGTGATCGTGGCGCAAGCGGGCCAGGAGCAAGCGGAAGATAATCCCGAGCGCGGTGCAAAACTCCGTGGCACCATTGCAATATCGATCGGCTCCATGCTCGCCTACGCGGTGCTGGTCTCCGCGGGCCAACAAGCCGTGCCCATTTATGGCGAGCTGCAAACTTTGTGGATCGGGCGGATCATCAGTCTGATCGCCCTCATGGCGTTCATGGCCGCGAGCCGTCAACGCCCGGTTCTGCCCATGCGGTGGTGGCCGTTTCTGGCGGCACAGGGCACGCTCGATGCCGGCGGCTACCTCGCTCTGTTTGCCGGAAGCGCAGAGCCCGGCGCTGAGATCGTGGCGGTTATCGCCTCCACATTCGGCGTCATCACCGTCCTGCTGGCATTGGTCATTCTGCGAGAACGCGTCGGCGCCCTGCAGTGGCTGGGCATCGTGCTAACCTTCATAGGCGTTGGCACCCTTTCCGCGTAGTTAGCGACCCGGAGCGACCACACTATGACGTCAGACAGCCGTATCACTTCAAATGCAGCAACCCAGCCGATGACGGGGCGCCGGTTTGCACACAATTTCGACTGGAATCTCTTCAAGACGTTCTTCGATATCGTCGAAGCCAACGGCGTGAGCAAAGCGGCGCAGGCGAGTTCGCGCAAACAGCCCGCGGTGAGCATGGCGCTGAAGCGGCTGGAAGATCACGTCGGCATGAAGTTGTGCCAGCGCGGGCCAAGCGGGTTCGCCCTCACACATGAAGGAGAAGTACTCGCCAGCGTTTGCAATGATCTCTACGATACCGTTCGGAGCGTGCCGCAGCGTTTGGCCAACATTTCCGAAGAAGTGCGCGGCAGGGTCCGCATCCAGCTGATCAGCAACCTCATCGACGCCTCGATCGACCGAGCCATCGGCTCGTTTCACCGTAAACACCAGCAAGCGGAAATCTTCGTCTCCGTGTCGACCTGGGACGAGATCCGGCGCAGCGTGCTGCGCAACGATGTGGAACTGGGAATTGCCCCGGCGCACCATCGCGATCATCAGCTGAGCTACGATCTCCTTTTTACCGAAGTCTACCGCCCCTATTGCGGTCGCACGCATGCGCTCTTCGGACAGGAGGTCGACGATGCGCGGGAGCTTGCCGTCCAGGGCATCATCCTCACAGGCGCCGACGAGCCGGACGAGCTGACGCGGTTTCGGGTACGCCACAACATCGGCCGCGTTGTGGCCGGTCTTTCAGAACAGCTTGAGGAAGCCAAACGCCTCACGGCTCTTGGACTTGGAATCTGTTTCCTGCCGGAATCATTCGCCGCCCCCGAAGTCCGCGATGGCACTTTGCACCCCGTGCTCAACTCACGCGGAGCTCCAGCCTCGCAAATTTACCTGATCTGGAATCCGGAAGCACCAAGCCACCGGGCACGCGATATCCTGCTCGATCACTTCATGCGCCACACACCGGGGAAACGCTCATAGAATGATCGATATGAACGTGAAACGGTCTAGGCGCTGTGGACGCCGATCAGGTCGGACTTGGCGGTTCTAAGATGTTCCTCAATCAGTTCGACGGCGCGCTGCACGTCGCGCTGACGCAATGCATCGTAAAGGGCGCGATGCTGGCGGTTGTATTCGCCAATCTGTTGCGGCGTCAGAATGACTTCCTTCATGGAATCCCACTGGCCGTGGGAGCGCACGTCGTTGATCTGCTGATAGACATGCACCAGCAGGGGATTGCGCGAGCTGCGCGCGAGCAGTTCGTGAAACTCACTGTCGCAACGGGTGAAGACATCCTTGTCTCCCCCGCACGCTTCAAGCCGCAGTAGAATTTCGTCCATGTTGTCGAGATCGCGCGCGGTCGCGTTGATTGCCGCGAGCCGTGTCATATAGGGTTCCACTGCAAAACGCGCTTCAATCAGCTGCAAAGGGCTGATGAGGTCGGTGATATCCTCAAGCGGGCTTTGCAACGGACCGGCATAGTTCACATATGTGCCGCTGCCCGCCCGGCGAACAACGAGCCCCGCTTCTTCCAGTTGATCGAGAGCCTTGCGGATCGTACTGCGGGCAGCGCCGAACGCATCCGCAAGCTGGCGTTCGGGCGGCAACTGCTCGCCATCGGCGTAAACACCGCTTTCAATCGCCCGCCTGAGGCGCGCGGTAATGCCCCCGGCACCGCGCACCGTACCAAGGGACAGCTCGTCAACCTGCCGCTCCGGAGCCTGTGCCACGGCGTCCGATGTTGCAAACTGAGGCTGGGTTTTGATCAAAGGGTCCCTCATTGGTCTTCATTTGGCCGTGAACCGAACAAATTGGTTTGCAATTGGTATTGAATTGTGCACAGATTATGAGGCCGCTGGCAAGCGGTCTTCGCCGAATATGCACCCGACATTCAAGATCGGGGCCTGCGAAGGGCATTGGAGGAGGATTGGGATGGCAACTCCCGAAGGCGTCAAATACGCCATTATCGGTGCGGGCATTCACGGCCTGAGCACCGCATATCATCTGGCGCTTGAACTGAAAGCGCGCGGCAAGGGCTCTGGCGAAGACATCCTCGTGGTCGACAAGACGTCGATCGGCGCCGGCGCCTCCGGCATCGCCTGCGGTGTCGTGCGCAACAACTACTTTCAGCCTGCCATGCGCGAATTGATGGCGCACAGCGTGGGCGTCTGGGAGAGCGACCCCAAGGCCTACAGCTACCATCCGGTCGGCTACATGCAGATTTCTCCTGAAAGCATGCATGAAGACGTCGGCACGATATTTGAACAGCAAAAAGCCATCGGGTACGAGTCGGAGTTCATCGAAGGGCTTGACGACAGCATGAAGTACATGCGCGGGCTGTTCGACGACTGGCAGGCGCAGGGTATTACCTCGGTCCTGCACGAAAAACGCGGCGGCTATGCAAACAACACCGCAAGCCTTTACGGCCTCGCCACCAAGGCGGAAGGCGAAGGCGTGCGTATCATGACCGGTGTGACGGTCGAAAGTTTCGAAACCGGCTCGAACAGCGGCGCGATCACTGCCCTTATGACCAACAAGGGACGGATCGCCTGCGATCATGTGGTAGTGGCGGTGGGTCCGTGGGTCAATCAGATCTGGAACCATCTTGAGCTGCCGACAGAAGTCAGCATCAAGGGTGCGGATGGCTCGATGCATGACGGCGTGCCGATGTGGAAGTTCTGGTGCCTAGAAGAAGGCACGCTCGGCGTTGACCCCAACATGCACAAGACGAACGACGGCAGCTTTCCGCCGGTCATTCATGTCGACTCCGACACCCCCCTCGTCTCCGATGTGGACGGTTCAGTTATTACGGAAGACATGTGGGGTATCTACTACAAGCCCGACTTCAATTTCGGCGGCATCCAGGGGGGTGCAGCGCCCTATAAGGTCGATCAGAAACCGGATAAAGTTGCGGTTGACCCTTATGGTGCGGATTCGCCGGACTTCATCGTCGACGATAACTTTATTCATATGTGGTGTTCGGCCCTGGCGCACTGCCAGAAGCGTTTCGAAGGCCAGATCAAGTATTACAAGAACCAGGAAAGGTCCGGTGGGCTGGGCTGCTTCACCCCGGATAGCTTCCCCGTGTTCGATACCTTCCGCGAGAATGTCTACGTCATCGCGGACTCAAACCACGGCTACAAGATGCTCGGTGTCGGCAAGCTGGTGGCGCAGGAAATTGCCGGTGAAAAGAGCAAGTTGCTCGAACCTTTCCGCTTCTCTCGCTATGCGGAAGGCAAACTCCATCCGGTTTCGAACAGCCCGTTCCCGTGGAGCTAGTTGCAATTTCTCTGAAATTGGTATGAAATTGGTATTCCAGAAATTCTAAACGATCACAAGAGTGCGTTCACGCGGACTCAAACTCAAGGGGAGAAGCCCATGGCGACAGACATGGAAAAAACGGTCGGCGCAAAAGGCCGCGACGATCTGATCAAGCAGGTTCGCGAGAAGATCAACGAACATGGCGTCGAGTACCTGTATTTGCAGTTTGTCTCTGTAACGGGACGCATCTGCGGCAAGGGCATCCCGGCCGACCATTGGGAATCGATCGCCGAAAAAGGCTTCCAGCTGGTTTATGGCGCCACCGTCAACCTGTTCACCAACCGGCACGGCGAATATATCGGTTACGGTCCGGAAGCTGCCGAACTTGTCGGCATTCCCGAGCCCGAAACCTTTTGCGTGTTGCCGTGGGACAAACGCGTCGGCCGCCTTTGGTGCACCCTCTTCCGCAATCGCGAGGAGCGCGAGGATCCCGGCGCATTCCTGACATCCGACAGCCGCGGCAACCTGCGCCGTATTCACGAGCAGTTCCAGAAGGAGCACAAAGGACTGCACATGCGCTGCGGTACTGAACCGGAAATGATGTGGCTCAAGAAAGGCGCCGACGGCAAGCCAGATGGCGGCTACTCCAATCCTTACTGCTATCACATCGATCAGTTCGAAAGCCTGCGCCCGGTCTATATGAAGGTGCTGGAATATTCGCGCTTCATGGGCCTCGACATGATCCAGGGCGACCACGAGGACGCGCCGGGGCAGCTGGAGCTCAACTGGACCTACGACGACGTGCTTCGCAACGCCGACCGGCTCACGACGTACCGCCAGATCTGTGCCCAGGTAGCGCGCGAGTTCAATCTCATCGCCTGCTTCATGTCGAAGCCTTTCATGGGCGTCTCTGCATCGGGTTGCCACCACAACATGTCGTTCTGGAACGGCGGCACCGACAAGATCAAGATGCTCGGCCACAAGTCGAAGAAAAAGCTGCCCGGCATGGAAGAGAATTACATGTACAAGTCCGGCGGCAACAATACCTTCATGCCGGACACCGACGACCCGCAAATGCCGGGCAAAGTGGGCCTGCAGGTGGTTGGCGGCATCGTCGAACACCTCGCTGCAATGACCGCGATCGGCAGCTCGACGGTGAATTCCTACCGCCGGCTTTGGGACACGGGCTTTTGGGCGCCAATCTTTGCAGACTGGGGTTTCCAAAACAGGACAACCGGTCTTCGCATCTCAGCGCCGGGCCGGTTCGAGTACCGTTCCGTGGACTCCACCGTGAACCCCTATCTCATGGGTTCGGTGATCATCAAGGCGGCCGATGACGGCATCAAGCGCAACATCGATCCGGGACCGCCGGAGGAGCGCAACATCTACGAAGCCATGGAAGCCGGCAAGCAGGTCAGGAAACTGCCGATGTCGCTTGGCGAGGCTCTCGATGCGCTGTCGAAAGACGAAGTGATCCAGTCGGGAATGCCGGGTGAGATGTATCGCCTTTACGACGAGTACAAGCGCGACGAATGGGAAGAGTTCATGCATACGGTCACCGATTGGGACCAGGAAAAATACATGGACTGCCTGCCGTAAGGCACTGACTTAGTACGAAAGTTCCCGCGGGCACAGGCCCGCGGGGTCACGCCCTTCTTAACGAGGAGACGAACACTCATGTGCGGAATAGCGGGATTGATTCACCGCGACGGCGCCGGAAAGATCGGGGAGGAAATGACCTCGATGCTTCAGGCTCTGAAACATCGCGGTCCTGATTCGACCGGATTCGCCGTTTATGGCTTGCCGGAAGAGAAACGCTTCGTGCTGCGCTTCAAAGTGGCGGAGCAGGAGGACCTTTCAAGCGGCTTCAAGATCCACGACGTGATCAAGGAGCGCCACAAGGAAGTCGATCAGCGGATCGAGTCGCTCGGGGCGGAAGTCCACGAAAAAGAAGAAGCGACAGAGTACGCGTTTCGCTACGAGGTCTCGTTCGACGGCGACATGAAGAATCTCGCCGATTTCATCGAGGACGTCGAAGGCGCGGAAATCCTGTCGATGGGCAACGCGCTCGAACTGATCAAGGATCTCGGCGATGCCACCGTGGTCTCCGAGCAGTACGATCTTGACGATTTCAAGGGCACCCACGGCATCGGCCACACGCGCATGGCAACCGAATCCGATGTCGACATCCGCTCCGCCCACCCCTACTGGGCCTACCCCTATAACGACATCTCCGTGGTGCATAACGGCCAGATCACAAATTACTGGATCATGCGCCGCGAGATGGAGCGGCGTGGGCACCGGTTCGTGTCGAACTGCGACTCAGAGCTGCTCGCGGTCTATACGGCACACAATCTGGAACAGGGTGCGACGCTTGAAGACTCGCTGAAATCATCGATCAAGGACATCGATGGCGTGTTCACCTATCTGGTGGCCACACAGGATTCTCTCGGCATGGCCAAGGACACCATGGCCGCCAAGCCGATGGTTCTTTACGAGAGCGACGACATCGTCGCGTTAGCATCCGAAGAAGTTTCAATTCGCAGTGTCGTTCCCCAGGAAATCGACACTTGGGATCCCTACGATGAGGAGGTTCGGGTATGGCGGACGTAAGCACCGAGGATCACGTCTCTCATGAGATGGGGCTGCACACCGAGCAACTTTCAGGCCGTACGCAGCAGACGTTTTTCGACCTCACCGAAGAAGGTGGGTTCGCCTACACGGACTCGTTCGAGGTCGATTTCAACAAACGCGCAGAAATCGATGCGTCGAACATGGGGGCGAAGGAAGTCAACCTGCGCATCCGCGAGCTCATGCAGGAAGGCAATGGCACAATTGTGCTGAAGAACCCTGGTGCCAAGCATTCCTTGTGCGTCGGCATTCTGAACAAGCTCAATGTGATCGTCGAAGGTAGCCTCGGTTATTTCGGCGTCGGCCTGATCGACGGCCCCAATGTGCGCATCAAGGGCCGTGTCGGCTGGTCATGCGCGGAAAACATGATGGCGGGCACCGTGGTCATCGAAAAGAATGCGGGCTCCACGTTCGGCGCGGCCATTCGCGGTGGCGACCTTGTGTGCAAGGGCTCAGTGGGCTCGCGCACGGGTATCGACATGAAGGGCGGTACGATCCTCGTCGGCGGGGACACCGGCGCGTTCTCCGGCTTCATGATGCAGCGCGGCCGTATGGTTGTTTGCGGCAACGCCGGCAAGAACCTCGGCGATTCAATGTATGACGGGACGATCTTCATCGGCGGCGAAATTGTCGATCTCGGTGTCGACGCGGTGCCGGGTGAATTGACCGATCTCGACCGGCAGTGGCTGACCAGAAAGCTCTCCATGTATGAGATGCTTCCGGAGAAGGGTGTCGACCACTTCACCAAGATCGTCGCCGGACGCCAGCTCTGGAACTACGACAATCTCGAGCCGGCTGAGAAAAAGCTCATTCTGTGAGCGCGAAGAGGATTGGCAAGATGACGGACAAAAACGCAAACGGCGCAGCCCGCCTGGAAGAAGAAAAGAAATACCGGCTTGGGCAGAGCCAGATTTTCACCCCCGAGGTGATGAACGATATCCACGTGAAAGCGGAGCTTGGACGCTACCGCATGCGTGGGTTTTCGCTGTTCAAGAAAATTCCGCACTGGGATGAACTGACTTTCCTGCCGGGCACCTTGACGCGCTTCGTGATCGAGGGCTACCGCGAGAAATGCGACACGCAGACCGTGATTGGTCCGCGCGCCAAGAGGCCAATAGTGCTCGATATCCCGATCTACATTACGGGCATGAGCTTCGGCGCGCTGTCTTACGAAGCCAAGATGGCTCTGGCCCGCGGCGCGACGATGGCCGGAACGGCAACGTGTTCCGGCGAAGGCGGCATGATCCCCGATGAGCGCCGTTACTCGGTGAAGTGGTTCTACCAGAACATCCAGTCGCGTTATGGCTTCAATCCGCACCACCTTCGGCTTGCCGATGGCTGCGAGTTCTTTATCGGCCAGGGCTGCAAGGTCGGCCTCGGCGGCCACCTGATGGGCCAGAAAGTGACGGACCAGGTCGCTGAAATGCGCTCCCTGCCCGCCGGCATCGACCAGCGGTCCCCTGCCCGCCACCCCGATTGGCTCGGGCCGGACGATCTGGCGCTCAAGATCGAGGAAATCCGAGAGGCGACGAACTGGGAAATTCCAATCCAGCTCAAGCTTGGTGCGGCACGTGTCTATGACGACATCCGCATGGCGGTGAAGACCGATCCGGACTCGATCTACATCGACGGTATGGAAGGCTCCACGGGCGCTGGCCCGCACCTTGCCACCGAAGAAACCGGCGTTCCCGGCATGGCGGCCATCCGCCAGGCGCGGCGCGCCATCGATGACCTTGGCAAACGCGGTGAAATCACGCTCATCTACGCCGGCGGCATCCGCAATGGGGGCGATATTGCAAAGGCGCTGGCACTTGGTGCGGACGCCATCGCCATCGGGCATTCGTCAATGATGGCGCTGAACTGCAATAAAGACATTCCCGAAGCGGACTTTCCTGCCGAAATGGGCGTGGAAGCGGGGTATTGCTACCACTGCCACACCGGCCGTTGCCCGGTCGGCGTGGCGACCCAGGATCCCGAACTGCGCAAGCGGCTCGATCCGGACCTTGCGGCGGAGCGCGTCTACAACTTCCTGCACACCCTGACCATCGAAGCGCAGATGATGGCGCGTGCCTGCGGCAAGACCAACGTGCACAGCCTTGAGCCGGAAGATCTGGCGGCCCTGACCATGGAAGCCTCCGCAATGGCGCAGGTTCCGCTGGCCGGTACCGAGCATACGGTCGGCGTCGCCGACTATCACCACATCTGATCCGACCCTGAACACAGAGGACGAAATCCATGGCTGGAACGAGCTTCAAGGGTGCAGAAATAAAAGACATCGATCACCATCTCAAAGGCGGTGGTATCGATTCGGACCGTGAAAAGGAAATCGGGCAGCATATCGGTTACCGCTATGACGTGAACCTGTTGCCCGACTACGACCGGCTGACGCCTTTCCTCAAGGACTATCTTGAGTTCATGGGATGGGACGACCTCAACTGGCTTGAGGACATCCATATGGGCTATGAGGAAGGCAACCCTGCGGTGTTCGACCGTAACATCAATGGCTGGGTGTCGATCCCTGCGGATATGGACCTGCCGGACAACCAGCAGGACCGCGACATGATTGCGCGCGAACTGCTCATCAAGTTCCAAATGTCACCGAAGCACCCGCTGGTACAACTGAACTCGGCTTACAGAAAGTTCTGACCGATACCGTGCCGATCCCCCGCGCCTGTTTCAGGGGGCGGGGTCGGCATGGACGGAACGCCAGTCCGGGAGGAATGCCAGGACATGGATGTCGTCCGCCAGTTGCGGGTTGAAGACGCGATTGTGCCAAATCGTGGCGTCCCGTGCCGCGTCCGTGGCATCGAGTTCCTCCACTTTGCAGATCATCCGATAAAACTGGCTAAACTGGGTAAACTCCAGAATACATTCTCCCGCATCCAGCAGGGTTTGGGCGGTTGGCGAACCGTTCGCAAAAGTTGCGGTCAACCGGTCGGAGAACCGGTGGGCACTCTGGAAGTGAGTGGCGCACAGATACTCCAGACCCTTTTCGTAGATCTGCCGCGGATCGTTCGTGCGGCGCACCTGATGGCGAAAGAATTCCGTGCTCTCCAACGGGTCTTCGGGAACAATCACGACAACGACGCCGGCGGCAAGTTCCTCGCCTTCGCCGAGAACGATGCGCGGGCACATGCCCGCCGATGGCCGGCCCTCGTCCTTTCGCATGGCAATCTGACGGATACGGCACTGCCAGCCGAGGAAATGGCTCTGCATTCGGTCGGGTGTGGCGTCATCAGCACTCATTTTTCACTCACCTGTTTCCGGTTTGCCCGGCGCTTGCCTGTAGGCTTGTTGTACAGCGCGCCAAGGCTCGTTGACCATTGTCTTTTGCGCCGCATCGGCAACGACAGTTTGTATCGCATAATTCCTGCTTGTAAATTATTTTTCATTGTGGGAAAATTACCTATGGGACAGGACTCCAAAGGCCCTGTTAGGCTAAAGTCGAACGCAGGCCAATGGATTCGCGCCGGAAGAAACGGGGGCGCCACCGGGAAAGCCCGGATTGGTCTTCACCGGATCATCCAGCGCACTTGGCCTTCGCCTCCTTGTGTGGAGGTGGAGTTTTGACTGCCCGCACGGCAATTCCGGTAACGGAGGTGCGGAGGGGAATAGAATGTGGGTTCGCGGCGTCGCGGACCCCATCCGGTAGAACGGTTAAGAAGTTAGAGAGCCTTCGCGTTCAACCGGCAACAGAAGGAAGGGGGGAGACTCCATGGGAAATAACTTAGACGCTCTCACCACCGTCTTCACAGAGTTTTACTACTGGGTGACGGTGGTGTTCATGTTCCTGATTCACGTCGGGTTCTGCATGTACGAGGTGGGCGCGAGCCGTCGCCGCAACCACCTCCACACACTCATGAAAAACACGATGCTGATCCCGTTGGTCACCATCACGTTTTTCTATTTCGGCTGGTGGATTTACTTCGCATTTCCCGCCTGGCCGATGAGCATCAACTGGGAAGCCGCCGCACCTTATGCTCCGTGGTCGGAAAACATGGGTACGCATCTCGGCGACCGACTGACCGGCGTGTTCTGGGCGGCGTTCCTGCTGTTCTCCTGGACCGCGGCATCGATCGTATCGGGCTCGGTGATTGAACGCATCCGTTCCGGGGCGTTCTGGATCCTTGCCGTGCTGATCGGTTCGTTCACCTGGATCATCGATGCTGCCTGGGGCTGGCACTGGGATGGCTGGATGGTTCACATCCTCGGCTATCACGATGCTTATGCATCTGGCGTTATCCACGCGATCGCGGGCGGTTTTGCGCTTGGCGTCCTCGTGGTTCTCGGTCCGCGTATCGGCAAGTTTGCCGACGACGGCACGCCGCGGGATATCCCGCCGCACAACACCTGGCTCGTCACCATCGGCCTGTTCCTTATTTATACGGGCTTCTGGGGATTCTATGCCGCGTGTAACGTGCCGATCATCAGCCCAAGCGGTATCGACGGTCTGATCACCGGCGAAACCTGGACGGCCACCAATATCTACCTTGGCCCCACCACGCTTAGCGCCATCACATTCAACTTCCTGATGTCACTGTCGGGCGGTCTGATGATGGGTTACATGGTGTCAAAGGGCGATGCGTTCTGGACCTATTCGGGCGGTCTTGCAGGCATCATCACGGCATCGGCGGGTAACGACCTCTATCACCCGATCCAGGCCATGATCATTGCCGGTATCGGTACCTGGTGTGCCTACAAGCTGCACTTCTGGGTCGAGCGCAAGTTCAAGATTGACGATGCGGTCGGCGCGGTTGCGGTGCATGGCTACGCTGGCTTTATTGGCCTGGTCATCTGTGGCTTCGTTCTGTGGGGCGCCCCGTCGTCGCCATATGATGGCTACGCCACGGTCAATCCGCTTGGTCAGTTCGCTGGCGCAATCATCATGTTCGTCGTGCTGGGCTTCATCCCGGCCTGGATCTGCTCGAAGATCCTGAACGCGATGGGCCTGCTGCGCGTGCCCAAGGAAGTCGAACTTCTCGGGCTCGATTTCAGCACTGACGAAGCCTATGAAGCGGCCGTGGCTGAAGTTCAGTCGGCTGAAAAGGCAGGCCTCTAACCCGAACGGATGAAAGGATACACTTATGTCAACGATAGGTTATGACAGCTGGGCAGTTGACCTGGCAGATGTCGGTGCCGTTTATCCGTTCCAGGGAACGGAGTTCGTGATGGTTATCATCGCGGTCGTTCTCTGGATTGCCTGGCAGATCTGGGCGATCAGGAACGAGAACGCCGACATTCAGCACGACATTGACGTTGCTGATATGAAGAAGCACATCAAGGAAGAAGTCGACAGATACTGACGACAGCTTTCCGACACCACAAACCAGAGAAGGCGCCGGTCACCCGGCGCCTTCTTTTTTGTCTGGTCTTGAGGGAGCCGCGAGAGAGCAGCGCCGGCGTTAGAGTATGTCAACGCCGAACTGCTGTGCGGTTTCAAACATCACTTCCCACAGCGACAGGGCAAAGCCGCGCGGCATGAAAAGTTCATAGCCGTGATCGGAGCGCCACAGGGTCACCCCGACATGGTGCATGGAAGACGACGCAACGCTGCCCACCGGAAACGCCTCATCGCGAAGATCGAGCGGCAGATTGCGGTTGAGGAACTCCGAAGCGCGGGCGCCGGACACACGAAGGTGCGTTCGCGAATGGGAAATGTCGAGCGCGGTCCCGTCGGCCGGTTTCAATTTCGGTGCCTCGACACCGAACACCCACCATTTAAGTGGCTCGATGCGCAGAAGAGCACCCTTTTTCCCAACCGCGGCCGCGCATGGGCCAGGCGCCGACTGTTTGCCGACCACCCGTGCCGCCTTGTTGCCCGTGGACGTGAGAGTTTCAGGCCACGCTGCAACCTGATGCAACGTCAGATCCCTAATCTCCTGCAGCATGAGGCCTGCCTCACCCGCTTCGCCGAAACGTCCTTTTTTGTAATGCCCGTCAAGGGCTGAAACACGATCAACCATGCATCCGCTCCCCGCTTGGATCGACCATATGCGGCGATACGATCTCTACCTCGATGTTACCTTTGCGCACCGGATCGGCGGCAATAACCGTCTTCCCTGCCCAGGGTTCATAACCGCTTGAGATGAACCCAAGGCCAATCCAGTGTCCGAGTTCGGGCGAATGGGTCACCGCCGTGATCCAGCCCTCTCCAAGTCCCTCCACCTTGCCTTCCGCGCACAGAATGGAACCGGCGTTAAAGGACTGAGTGCGGTTCTTGGGGAAAATGCCAACCAGTCTCGGCCGGTCCTCGCGGCCCATATCGCCACGGCTTCGCATGGCACTGCCGATGAACGACTTCTTCGGCGATGCCATCTTGCCAAGGCCGGCGTCGTCAATGGTCACACGGCCATCGAGCTCGGCGCCGGTCACATGACCTTTTTCAATGCGCAGTGCGCCAAGCGCTTCCGTGCCGTAAAGGCAGCCATCTCTCGCCTCGGCCGCTTTCCACAGCATTTCCATCAGCGGCATGGCATAGTCGGACGGCACATAGGCTTCGTACGCCATTTCACCGGAAAAACTGATGCGTGCGATGCGGCAGGGCATCCCGCCCTTCAGCGTCGTCTCGATGACCCCCATGAACGGGAAAGCTTCGCTCGACATGACCGTTTTGTCTGCGACGCACGCTTCCAGCACCTCTCGACACTTCGGTCCTGCGACGGCGCAACCTGCCCATTGTTCGGATACCGTGGTGACGTGCACCTTCAAGTCGGTCCAGCGCGTCTGCAGAAGCTCTTCGAGCCACACCATGACCTTTGCGGCATGCGCCGTTGTCGTGGTCATGAAGTAGTCGGTGTCCGACAGGCGCCACGTGGTGCCGTCATCCATGACCATGCCGTCATCGCGCAGCATAATGCCGTAGCGCGCCTTGCCGATGGCAAGTTTGGCGAAGGGATTGGTGTAGACCCGATTGAGCAGTTCCGTCGCGTCGGGCCCCTGCACCGCGATCTTGCCGAGCGAGGTGACATCGCATAGGCCAACCGTTTTGCGCACGGTATCCGTCTCGCGGATGTAAGCCTCGGTGATCGTTTCGCCGGCGCGGGCGAAGTACCAGGGGCGCTGCCACAGGCCGGCTTCCGTCATCGTGCCATTTTGTTCAAGATTCCAGTCGTGCATCGGCGTGCGGCGCAACGGGCGAAAATGAGCCCCGACGCTGGAGCCGCTCAGGGCACCGATACTGATCGGCGTATAGGGCGGACGGAACGTCGTTGTTCCAACTTCGGGAATATCCTTGCCGAGCGCATCGGCCATGAGCGCAAGGCCGATGATGTTGCCCATCTTGCCCTGGTCGGTCGCCATCCCAAGCGTCGTATAGCGTTTTAAATGTTCCACCGAGACATAGCCTTCGCGGTGGGCAAGGCGAACGTCCGATGTGGTGACGTCGTGTTGGGGATCGACAAAACTTTTGAGTTTCTTGCGCGGAACCGTAACTTCGTAGACCGGGCGGATCGGGCTAGCCCAACCGCCGGCCGACGGCGCTGAGGCAGCGGGGGCTGACTTGCCGAGCGCCTTTGCCGCGTGGGCCCCTGCAACCTGCCCCGACGCAATACAGCCCTTTGTGTTCCAGATGCCTGCAGCGGAACCCGCCATGGTCAGCGGTTCATCGGATGCCGCAGGCATGAAGCAGGCATTCTCCGCGTCCCAGACCGGCTTTGCGCCGCGGTGAGACGAAAGGTTGACGACCGGAGACCAGCCACCGGAAACGAGAACGAGATCGCAGTTCTCCGAACCGTCGGCGCGCCATCCATCGCCATCGGACGCTGCGAGGTCGAGACTGTAGACGCCTTTCCCACCGATGGCCCTTAAGGGGGCGGCCCCAAGACGCAAACCGGTGCCAGCATTTCTGGCGAGATCCAGAACAGAGTTGTCCACCGACCGCCGCGCATCGAGAACGGTTACCGCGGCTCCTGCCCGGCACAGTTCGGCGGCGCCGGTATAGGCGGAGTCGTTGGTCGTCGCGACGATTACCTTCGAACCCGGCAGGATGCCGTACCGGTTGAGATAGGTACGGCCGGCGGCGGCGGTCATGACACCGGGCCGGTCATTATCGCCGAACGCAATGGAGCGTTCCAGCGCACCCGAGGCGACCACGGTGTAGCGTGCGCGCACGGTCCAGAACCTCTGGCGTGGCAGATGCTCCGACGGCGCCGACAGATGATCGGTCACCCGCTCCAGAAGGCCGGCGACGGAATAGTCGTACAGGCCGAAAGCGGTGGTGCGTGTCATGATGCGGACGCCCGCATCGTTGAGAGCCTTGATTGCGTTCTGCCGCTCTTCCACAGCACCCGGCTCGCTAAGATAGGCACCGCCCAGTTCGCAATCCTGTTCCACCAGCAAGACTTCGAGCCCTGCTTCCGCGGCCGTGTGCGCCGCGGCAAGACCGGCGGGGCCCGAGCCCACAACCAGGACATCACAATGGGTGTGGCCGTGTTCGTAGCGGTCCGGGTCCGGAGCGCGCGAGGCCTCGCCCATACCCGCGGCACGGCGGATGATTTTTTCGTACTGCATCCACATGCCGGTGCCTGAGCCCCACTCAAACGGCGGGATACCCATGAAGGTCTTGTAGTAGAAGCCAGCGGCAAAGAACCGGCCGAACAGGCCGTTTACCGCGGAGACATCGTGGCGGACGCTCGGCCAGGCGTTCTGGCCGTTTGCCACCAGGCCGCCGTAAAGCTCCTGTGTCGTAGCGCGCACGTTCGGGTCGCGCCGGTCTCCGGTGCCGACGGTGACAAGAGCGCCGGACTCCTCAACGCCCGCCGACATGATGCCGCGCGGTCGGTGATACTTGAAACTGCGGGCGAGCACGCGCTCATTGCTGGCGAGCAGCGCCGATGCCAGCGTATCGCCGGCAAAGCCGGTCATGTCGCGGCCATCCCATTTGAAGCGCAGGGTTTGGGTGCGGTCTATGAGGCCGCCCGATTGCAATCGACGCGCGCTCATTTGCTTTCCTCCAGAGCCTTTGCGACCCCTTCATGCGCCGGCCGCACACTCTGGATTTCATGGGTCATGGTATTGCGCTCTATCAACAGCCACATACGGCAGCCGTTGACGTGCTGCCAGGTTTCGCTCTGTACGCCGCAAATGTTT
Source organism: Hyphomicrobiales bacterium (assembly GCA_021775755.1). Classification (GTDB taxonomy): domain Bacteria; phylum Pseudomonadota; class Alphaproteobacteria; order Rhizobiales; family JAJFHB01; genus JAJFHE01. The sequence continues at coordinate 19,360 of JAJFHE010000066.1, forward strand.
TCGCGCTCGAAGATCGCTTCAACCCATTCTTCCGCCGGAGCGTCGAGAGCTGGATATACGATGGTGCCATCGCCGCCATAGCCAAATTCAGAGTGGTCGCGCTCGCCGCAGAATGGGCAGGGAATCCGGATCATGTTTGTGTTCCCCCTTAACCGTGCAGTTTCGGGTCTGGACCGGCGCCGCGCTCGTCGATATTGACGCCGCGCTCAAAGCGCGTGAGGTCGTGGTTGACGACAACGCGAGCCGGACGGTCATTGGCAATGAGATCGGCAAAGTACCACCCGGACGCGGGTGTCGCCTTGAACCCGCCGTAGTTCCAGCCGGCATTCAGATAAAGATTATCAAGCGGCGTCTTGCAGATGAACGGGGCGCCGTCCATCGACATGTCCATGACGCCTGACCAGTGGCGCAGCAGACGCACGCGCCCAAGGCACGGCAGGATCGACGTCGCGCATTCGGCAACATCCTGAACGATCGGCAGATTGCCACGCTGGGCGTAGGACTTGTACCAGTCGATATCGCCGCCAAACACCATGCCGCCCTTGTCGGACTGCGAGATATAAAAGTGCGCACCACCGACCCCGAACACGACCACCTGATCGAGCAGCGGCTTTAGAGGTTCTGAGACGAATGCCTGAAGTTTATGGGTCTCGATGGGAAGCTTACCGAGCTCGGCCATGCCCCACAGACGCGAGGTATTGCCGGCAACCGCGAAGCCGACCTTCTTGCCTTTGATTATGCCGCGTGTCGTCTCCAGTCCGGTGACGCGTGCACCATCGCGAATGACGCCGGTAACCTCGCATTTTTGAATGATGTCTACACCGTGTTGATCGGCGGCACGCGCATAGCCCCACGCAACCGCATCGTGGCGTGCCGTGCCGGCACGTTTCTGGACGGCAGCGCCAAGTATTGGAAAGCGCGAGTTTGGACCGTAATTTAAATGCGGCACATTCCGTTTCAGCTCATCGAGGCTCCAGAGCTCGCCATCGGTGTCGGTCAGGCGCATGGTGTTGTAGCGCCGTGCCGCCGCATCGCGGGAGGCGGGGCTGTGAAACAGCGAGACATGTGCGCGCTGCGAAAACATCACATTGTAGTTGAGATCGTGGCTCAGGTTTTCCCAAAGCTTGAGAGAGTGCTCATAGAAGTCCCGGTTGCCGGGCATCATGTAGTTGGAACGGACAATCGTCGTGTTGCGGCCGGCATTGCCGCCGCCGAGGTAGCCCTTTTCGACCACCGCAATGTTTCTGACACCGTGGTTCTTGGCGAGGTAGTAGGCAGTAGCAAGGCCGTGCAATCCGGCGCCAACGATCACAACGTCATACTCAGCCTTGGGTTCGGGGTCGCGCCATGCGCGGTCCCAGCCCTTTTGGCCGGTCAAACCATTCCAGAACACGCTCCACGCTGAATAGCGGGTCATTCCCTTCAAGCCTCCCAAATGTTCCAGCTATGGCGCAAGGCCGGCCGGCCCGTGACATGAGCACGATACTCCGTGACACCCTCGTTTGCTGCGTCCATAGCGAAAAACCGGTTTATTCCTTCACTTGCGCTCAAATATTTCACATCAGGAATTAAATTTCTCTGGTGAGAATTTATTTCACTGACAGGAAACAAATTTTAATCACAGTACTATGAAACCACGCTATTGAACAGCCATAAATTGCCGCAACGCGCCAACCGCGCGGCTTCGTCGAAGCCCGTAAACACGAACGCAAATCTATGTGTGCCAGACCGGTATGGCCGTCAATCAAATAGTTTGAGGGATCGAATGAAGCTTTCTACACCGGATGTCACGGCGCAGCGCCCGGCCGCGGTAAGTCAGTCTCCAATAAGCGCTTCGCCGCAGCGGCCGCCTCTGGATGATGTTCCTCTATGAGGGCCGCAGCGTCTTCTGCAAGCGCCACCTCGTCCGTCCATTTTCCGGTTTGGATCGCAAGAAACAAAAGCCGCCGGTCATTTGCCACATGCTCAAGCAGAAATCGCAGATGCGGAATCTCTTCTTCGTAGTGCCTAAGCGAATGCAGTGTAACCACAAGGGCAACCCGGGCATTCAGGGCGTGCGGATCGCGCACAAGGGCGCTGTTCAGCAATGCGATGGCCGCATCGAAATGACGGGAACGGGCAAGCGTCTGCGCGGCGAGGTCGAAGAGCTGACGGTTGGCGCTCGCCAGACAAAAGCCCGCCAGATCCTCAACCATGAAGTCCGCTATCGGCCCTCTGTGCTCCATGCCCTCAACACAGGCACGGGTCGCCGCCCCGATGCGCAGGCTTTCGTCGGCAAACTCCGGGCCGCTTTGTTGTGTGAGCGCTGCGAGGTCGAGCGCCTGCATCGCCTCAAAACGCCCCTCACCGCCCGACGCGATGATGCCGACAAACCTGCCGTTCTGATCAACCAGTGCACCGCCGCTATTGCCAAACTGTGAATAGGCGGAGTGATGGAGCCGCGCCCGCTCGGCCTCGCCGGCCGGTGCGAGCAGCAGGCGGCCGGGAGCGTAAACCTGCACGACGCGCGCGCTGACGTCACCGGCGACGGTGTAAAGCACAGTGCTGGACGTGACATCGCCATAAGGTTCCAAAACGGGTCCCTCTCCGAGATCTTCACTCTCAACAAGCACGAGGTCTCCGTCATAGCCGGTTGGCACAACGCGTCCGGTCACAACGGGACCGTCGGCGCGGAAAATGGTCACCTCTTCCACATCGGCAACCACATGCCGGTTTGTCACCAGCGTCGTCGGCGATATGCGTACCGCGCTTGCCAAGGGCTCAAAGGCGGAAACAATGAACACCGCGGCACGCGCGTCGCATACGGCAGAGGGCGCCTCGCACAAGCCTTGCGCATTTGCATCCGACGGCGCCACGCTCCAGAGCAGGGCGGCAATCAGGACGGCGGCGCGCGTGGATATCTTCATCTTGAAATCATAGACCGGAAAAACCGCATCGCGACAGGTGAAACCGCCGCGAAGACACGTTACGTTCTAACCATAACAGTGAAGAGGACAATGACCATGAGCCGACGTGACAGGCTTGCCGCACGGAAACAGGGCGAACTCGACACCACCGCATTTTTGAAGGTGGCTGACAAATTCATCGACGTCGCCAATCGGGAAAACCGTACCGTCAAGGGAACGCAGCTGCACATGGCCATGTTGTGGGCGACGGCACGCTATAGTGCGTTTGTCGCAAAGAACGTCATGAAAGTGGAGAACCACGAAGAGTTCGTCGACAAGATGCAGAAGGAATATGTCGAGATGCTGCGCCAGCACCTTGGCGACGACTCAATCGATCCGCAGAACTAGACACCTACATACTTAGCTCAGGCAGCAACTCCAGCACGTGGTCCACGATGATGGGCTGCAGGGACAGGGGATGATTATGCCCGGCGCCGCGCAATACGCGCAGCCGGGCATTCGGAATACGCCGCGCCATGGCCTCACCATGCTCGAGGCTGAATATCGGATCTTCGTCACCGTGAACAACAAGAGCGGGACACGCGATGTTGCGCGTTTGCTCATGAAATGGTTCTGACGCAAACCGCGACAGGATGATCCGCGCCGTGCCTTCAGGGTAGTACATTCTGGAAACGGAAGTTTCCGCACTCTGCCGCGCTTCGCGCATGTCGAGGGCGTGGACCGATCCGTTGGTTGCAAGCCGCAAGTCGATCATCGCCTGCACTTTTTCTGCAGTGGTCTCATAGGCACGTGTCGCCCCAAGCATCGCCGCATCGACACCCGGCGATCGCGGCGGCAATTCCGGGTCGTAGTTGCTGCCCTGCAGACACATCAGACCCGATACCCGCTGCGGCGCATCAAGCGCCAGCACCTGGGCGATCATTGATCCAAACGAGTACCCGACCACACAGGCGGAGCGGACGTTCAGGTGGTCGAGCAGCATCCTCGCATCTTCCGCGATGTCTCGTGCCACATAGGGCGCGGGTGGATGAACACCCCGTGCCAACTGATCTTTGGCCGCGCTCAAATCGGGAACACCCCATTCATTGAATTTTGTGGACCGACCGGAGTCCCGCAGTTCATAGCAGACAACGCAGTAGCCGTTTGAAACCAGCGGCTCATAGAGGCCGGGAGGCCAATCCGTAATGTTATCGGTAATTCCAAGAATTATGAGGACGGTGGGATGCGATCGATCCCCGTGCACCTCGTAAAAGAGGTCCACACCGTTCGGCAACTGGGCCTGAGGCATCGCTTACGTCTCCAACAGGAAGGACAGATCAAGGTACCTGGGAACGTTCGCTCTCCTCCAGACGGGTCAGGATGAGGTTTGTGAGCGTATAGTGCATCGCATCCCAGAAAGGTGAGTAAAACTGGCTGGATACGCTAGGAGAGTGCCGGGCGCGCTGCACCGATTCGCAGATGTAGTTGTCTTCCTTGCGTGCCTGGATGCCGGCACGCTGGGACGCTTTTCTATCGGCCAGAAGAGCCGGATCGGAAGCTCCATCGCGATCGAACAGGGTCAGCAGCCTTTGCTCGCCTTCTTCCGGGCCTTCGGGCAGGAACAGCGCAATCCTTGCAGCGTTACCAAGAACCGTAATCACCCAGTTCGAGTACACGTTGGCAATTGTATTGATACGGTTTGGCGAGCCATCCTTGTTGAGCACGGCCGGCAGGTCCGATTTGCCGTAAAACGATGCGCCAATGCTGTTGTCATAGTGAAGACCGAGGAAACCTGACGGATCGTTGATTTCGGTGTAGGTCTTGTTCCCGTCACTGTCGACACGGGGGCTGTGCGGCGATTTTCGGTACATCGCATGAACGAAACTCTCGTGATAGACGTTCGGCGAGTAGTTTTCGTAGACGGTTTTCCAGTTCGACCGGATCGTCAGAGAATTGATCATAGGCCCACCTTCCTCGTCGCGGCCGACCTCCAGACGATCCAGATCGACATCGGCAAAGTGATCGAGAACAGGGCGATACTGATCGGCAAAAGGCACATGACGCTCGCCGAGAAATACGAACAGTGTGCTCAGCCACTCTTCGCACCGCACCGGCACCAGATCGGCCTTCAAAGACCTGACATCGACGCTTGAGGCCTTGGGGGTTCCGTCCCAGTAATTCGCTTCAAGCAACTCCCCGGTCAAACTGTATGCCCAACCATGGTAGGGCGCGATAATCCTGTCGACACCTTGCTGCGGGCGGATGCAGACCTCGCAGCCGTCATAAGGACACGCATTGTGAAAGGCGCGGGCAACGCCATCTTCGCCGCGCACGAGTAACAAAGGATAGCCGATGGCATTGACGACCATGATGTCGCCAGCGTTGGGAATATCCTCGGAAAATGCCAGCGCGAACCAGCTTTCGCTCAAGGCATGCCTGATCTCGAACTGAAAGAATTCCGGATCCACAAAGGCGCGCCGGGGGAAGGTTCTCGCTGTATCGATCGGCGCCCTTACCGCTTCGCGCTCTTCCTGCGTCAGCAGATCTTTCAGTGCCTTCATGTTCCATTCCCTCCTGTCGACTGGTCGCGAAACATTACCCCGCTTTGCGCTTCACGCAACCACGCAAGAACGCGAATGATGCATGCGTCAGGTGAGGAACACCGATGCGGGTTCCCGGCGTTTCCTTATCTTCCTGTTCCAGGGCAGCGGCTTAAATTTGCTCGCGCAGCATGCGGGCCAATGCCTCGTGGCCGGCCTGTTCGGCGGCCCCCGCCGCCGTCCAGCCATCATCGGCTTTTGCAAACACACTGGCACCCGCGGAGAGCAACCGTTCGACAGCTTGAACATTGCCGGCATTCGCCGCCCACATAAGAGCGGTCGAGCCGTCCTTGGGGTTGCGCGCGTTGACGTCCGCACCGGCGTTCAACAGCAGATCGACCATCGACGCCCCGGTGCCGGGCGCGGCAAGGGAGAGTGGCGTTTTTCCATGCTCGCCGGCACGGTTGGGGTCAGCGCCTGCATCAAGCAGCAAGCCAACCAGCGGTTCGACAGCCGACAGGACGGCAGCCGTCAACGCCGTCGGCTGACCGGGCTCCGACACATCGGGTTCCGCACCCCGGGAGAGCAGATAGGCCGCTACTTCCGTGCGCCCGCCTTCGCCGGCGACCGTGAGCGCCCTCCGGCCATCGTCGGTCGAAGCCGCCACGTCAGCGCCGGCATCGACAAGCAGTTTGATGCGCTCCAGATCCCCCTGGCGGACTGCCGACATGAGCGGGCTCCAGCCATCGCTTGCGGTGAAGTTTACATCCGCCCCCGCGCCGACGAGTTCGGTAACAACGTCCATCGCCTTGAGCTGATCGCTGCCCGCTGCAAGTACCAGCGGTGTCTGCTGCCCGCTTTCATCGCGCAAATCCACAATGGCGCCGGCCGCGATGAGCCGTGAGACGGTCACCGGACTTTCACCGCGCGAAGCAAGCAGCAGCGGTGTAGCTCCCCGTTTGTCCCGCATGCCGACGTCCGCCCCGGCATCGAGCAACAGCTCCACCATGTCTTCGATATCGTGGTGCACCGCCGTCATCAGGGCCGTGCGCCCGTCCAGACCTTTGAGGTCGACCGTCGCGCCGCGCTCGATGAGAAGCCGGGCAACGGCGGGACGGTTATAGGCCGCGGCGGTCATGAGGGCGGTCAGCCCATCTCCCGCCTTGGCATCGGGATGCACGCCGCCGTCCAGAAACGCAATGAGGTCTCCGACCCGGCCCTGCGCGGCGGCGACGATATATTCACCAGGGGCTTCGGGGAGTTCACTTTGGGCGAAAACGGGGCTGAAACCGGCAATGATCAGGAGCGCCAGCATGCAGGCGGCGCATTTCGACAACGGGTGCTTACATATCCAGTTCGGCATCGCCGTCATCGATCTCATGGTCGGAAGCATCTGCCACACGGCGCTTATCGGCATGTTCCGGGGCAGTTTCGGGAGCGTCTTCAGGTTCATCCCCGTCTTCAGCGGTTGCCGCCTCCTGATCTTCTTCATCACCGGCTTCCGCGTCAGCAACCTTTTCAGCCTCGGCCTTTTCTTCGCGCTCTTTCTCCTCTTGCTCCTTGAGCTTGGCGCGGGCGGCATCATAGGCCTGCTTCAAACCCTCAACCACGAGAGCGCTGTCGGTGAAGTCTTCGTCGTAATCGTTGAGCCCGTCGAGCGCGCCGAATATCGGATTGCTCTGCCAGAGCTGGCGTAGAGCGCGGCGGCGCAACACCTCGGGCACCTTTTCATGCATGAACACGGTGAAGTCTGAGTTGTAGTCGAGGCTGTCGATGTCGATACCGGCGGCAGGATGATCATCCGGATCATCGGCATCTTCGGCCGCTTCCGTCGCACCTTCAGCGTCAATCGCCGCGACCTCGAGGGTTTCCTCAGGCGCTTCGGCTGGCGTTTCATTCCGGCTTTCAGCTTTGCGCTTCGACCAGCGGGAGAGAAACTCTTCGTCACCGCCCATCGGACCCGTTTCCTTCATTCTGCTTCATGCGCCGTTTCAGTTCGTACAGGGGTTCCTGCCCGAATTTGTGCTCTTCGATCTTAACCCGGTCGCGGCGGCGTTTGACGAATTTCTCTTCCACGTGGTGCTCTGCAACGAAGTTCGCCACCCAGGCCCGAACCTGATCGGGCATCGGAACCGTGGCCACGTTCTCCTCGCCGGAATCCATATAGTCCTGCGCTTCATAGGGGTTGACGGTTGCCAGAGATACGCGCACCGGGATGGCGCTATCGGCATCGTCACTCTCACGCAGTATGACATAAACCGACGGGCGGCCGGTCTGCAGGTTGTGGGCATAGGCAGAAGCCTCCTGCCGGTGCATGACAAGCGGCATGGTCGCGGCATGATAACGCGTCCAGCCTTCGCCTTTTTCGAGCGATGTCCACTCGGCAAGCGCGGGCGCGCCGGGCACCGCGGCCACCGGTACCCATTCAACGTCGAGCCAGGGATGATCGACATCGCGGCGCTCGACTATGACGCCGACGTCGAGTGTTTCCTGTTTGGACATTACACCCTGTTTTATCACAGGTTCTGCTGCACGGCCGCGCATTAGACGATGATCGTCAGACGCGGTCAAACCATGATACGAAATGACCGTTGTATGCCCGGGTTGCGGGGTTAAGATGCGGCAAATCCTGCTCATCGCAGTCAAATAGCGGAAACCGACCGCATCAAGGGAGATCTAAACCGGATGAAGCTTGGCGGCCGAACAGTCCTGTTGTGCAGTTGCGAACGCACGATGTCGTTCGATGCGGACAAGATCGCAACAGCTCTTGGCGCCGATGCTCCAGAGCAGGTGCACGATCATCTGTGCCGAACGCAAATTGCGAATTTTGCTTCGGCGCTGGACGCGGACGAACCTCTGCTGATCGCCTGCACGCAGGAAGCGCCGCTGTTTGAGGAACTGGCGACGGACGCCGGCAAACAGCAATTGCTCGCTTTCACGAACATCCGCGAACGCGCGGGCTGGTGCACGGACAAGAAGGACGCAAATCCAAAGATCGCGGCACTCCTGGCCGAAGCGGTGCTCGATGTCCAGCCGGCGGGTTCCATAACTTTAAAGTCGGAAGGCGTATGCCTTGTCTACGGTAAAGGTCAGGCGGCGCTCGACGTGGGACGCAAGCTCTCGGAGCGGCTCAGTGTAACCGTTCTTTTGAGCGATGCCGGAGATGCCATTCCGCCGAGAACCGTAGATGTGCCGTTCTATTCGGGGCAGATATCCGCGGCGTCCGGCGGCTTCGGAAGCTTTGAGATCGTCGTCGATAGCTACGCACCCTCGGTTCCCTCCTCGAAGGGAGTACTCGAATTCGCAATGGCGCGCGATGGCGCAGCATCGCAGTGTGAATTGATCTTCGACATGTCGGGCGGCGATCCGCTGTTCCCCTCGCACGAACGGCGCGACGGATATTTCAAGGTCGACCCGACTCACCCTGCCGCTGTGGCCGAGGCCATGTTTGCGGTATCCGACATGGTCGGCGAGTTTGAAAAGCCGATCTACGTTACCTATGACAGCGCCATCTGCGCCCACTCGCGCAGCACCCAGATCGGTTGTTCGCGGTGTCTCGATGTGTGCCCGGCTTCGGCGATCGCAAGTGAGGGTGACATCGTCAGCTTCGATCCCGTCTTGTGCGGCGGCTGCGGGGCGTGCGCGTCGGTGTGTCCGAGCGGGGCGGCGTCTTACAGTTATCCGCGCCGTGAAGACCTGATCGCGCGGGCACAGGTTCTGGTATCGACATACCGCGGCGCCGGCGGCAAGGACCCGGTGCTCCTCGTGCATGACGAGAGCCACGGTGCGGATATGATCGACGCACTGGCGCGATTTGGAAAAGGGCTTCCGACAAATGTCATTCCGTTCTCGGTCAACGAGGCCACCGAAGCTGGCCACGAGTTCATGGCGAGCGCGCTGGCGGCGGGTGCTAGCGGCGTCGTTTTTCTATGCGATCCGCGAAAGGGCGATGAACTAACCGGCCTCACCGCCCAGGCGGAACTTGTCAACACGATCATGGCAGCGCTTGGTCATGACGACGGCGAGCGGGTTCGCCTTACCGTAGAAGCCGACCCCGATGCGCTTGACGCGGTACTTTACGACCTGCCGTCTCAAAAGATGCTCGCGGCGCATGAATTTTCAGCCGTTGGCGGCAAGCGGGCGATCGCACGAACGGCACTTGGCCTTTTGAACGATGCGGCGCCCGCACAGCAGGAGCAGGTCGCCCTGCCCGAAAGCGCACCTTACGGCCGCATCACCATAGACACTGAAGGCTGCACCCTGTGTCTGGCCTGTGTCAGCGCCTGCCCGATGAACGCGCTGCAGGACAATCCGGACATGCCGCAGGTCAAGTTCGTCGAACAGGCCTGCGTGCAGTGCGGGCTGTGCCGCACGACGTGCCCGGAAAGCGTCATCACGCTGGAGCCGCGTTATGACTTCACGGCTCAGGGCCTGACACCGGTCACGCTCAATGAAGAAGAGCCGTTCGAGTGCATAACCTGCGGCAAACCGTTTGGCACCAAGAGTGCCATCGAACGCGTCACCGAGCAGCTCGCAGGCAAGCACTCGATGTTCGAGGATGACGAGGCCGCGCAGCTCATCCAGATGTGCGACGATTGCCGGATCGTTCACCATACCAAGCGCGAGGACAACCCGTTCGCCGCCGGTGAGCGCCCAAAGATCCGCCGTACCGAAGACTACATCGAGGCGGCGAACCGCCGCCGCGCCGGCGGCAAGAACGGCGAACTGTCGCCGGACGACTTCCTGCTTGATGACGACTAGACCGTTTACTGAATTCCACTGGGGAACTGCGCGGCGCAAAACGCCACGGCGCGGTCATAAAACTGCGTGTGGCGGGTAGCGTCGATGAGCCCTTCTGCAAGCATGCTGTCGAGATCGCGCGTGCGGCTGTCGCGGCATGCGACGAACTCCGGGTTAAGGCCGGCATCCGGGCCGCCCTCGCCCGGGAACAGATCGGCGCGATGCATATAGGCAAGGACACCGACGCACAGCGCAAATACGCCAAGGCCCGCCAATCGTGCGCCCCTGCCATCCAGGGCACCGGTGCCGGAGCGGCTCATGCGTCCGGCACAAGAGGCAAATTGACGAGCAGATTCTGCGGCTTCATGCGCATTTTGCCGTCCGCCGTCTTTGCAAGTCCGAGATAGATCGGTCGGCCGCGCACCGACGACTGCACCCTGTCGCGGTCCAGCACTTCCATGCGGAACAGCGCGATGATCTGCTGCATCCGCTCAAGCGGCACCTCGGCACCATCGTAAAGGGCATTCAGAATAGCCGTCGCATCCGCATCGAGCCCGATGTGCCAGGACCATTTTTCATCGTCGATGCGTTGCATCGGATGGATGCGCGTGCGCAGGCGCATGAAATGCAGGATCCAAGCCTCCATAACGCGGGCAAAAGCGTCGAGCGCGGGCTGCGTGAAGCGGAAATCGACGACCGTGTCGAACCGATCGCTGCGCTGCCAGTAGATTTCCTTGGTGTCCTCGTCGAGGACATCGAGCTCCACCGACTTCATGGGCGTATCGGAGTTTGCGAGCAACTGTCCGAGCCCGCCGAAACCACCGGTCGCGGTGTACATTTCCACGATCTCTTCATCTGCCAGCATGATGCGTCCGTCGTCTGTGCTGACGGTCTGGGTGCGGAAAAACACTTCCGCCGCGCGCAGCCTGATCGGGTCGGTGCAGCCCTGCAGCACGCCCCGCAGCATGGCGTGAGCGAGCTGCGACAAAAACAGCCCCGGCACATTGGTGCTGTCTGACTGAACGAGTTTGAGATAGGCGTCTTCAAGGGTTTCGCTCGCCATCAGGCGGTCGCGAAACCCGAGAACGAGCTCATAATTTTCGCGCGCGTCCGGGTCGGCAAGCGTTGCAAGGCGTTCAGCGGATACGGCGAGAGCAGGATCGCGCTGAAGCTCTTCATGCAGCGCGGTTTCGACCTCACAGGATTCTTCGACCAATGCAAGCTCCGGGCGCGAAACATAGGCTTGCAGAAATGCCGGCGTAACGGCGTGCCGGCCATCTTCGCGCTGCTCAAGACGGACATGTCCGGAGGACAGCCAGAAATCGGCGTTGTTCTCGTTCATCGGCACTGCACCTTAAGCCTCGTCCTCAACGACGTCCCATATGCGGGCATGATCCGGCGTTTTAGGGGCTGCAATTTCGCGAAACTCTTCGCGGATCCCCTCTTCGGCGATCACCCGTCGTACGGTGAACACGGTATTGACCGACTTTTCGGCGCACATGTCGGAGACAAATCCAATCTCTTCAAGTGCCGCTGGCCTTGCCGCCTCCAAATCGGGCGCGCTATAGGCGTCGACAAAGTGCTGCGCCAGACGGTCGACGAGCCGGTCATGTTCCTCGCGGTCCATCTCCGACACGGTGGCGAAGGTCGATCGTCCGAAAGACGGCACGCCGAGGAAGCCGTTGGCGAATGCCTGACGGCGTTTTCCGGTAAGGGCCTCCTCATCGTCATCGGCAAACGCGAAAGCGCCCGACACCGCCCATTCGCCCGAGGCCGCCGCCTCGGCGAATACATGATCATCGGAATGATCGAACCGCACCACGCGTAAACACTTCATGATGCATTATCGGCCGGGAGGCGCTCAGCGGTGTCGAACGCAGAGAGCACCAATGTCTCATCGGCGGTTTTGAGCAACATGTTTCCATCTTCATCGAGACCGAGCACCTGTCCTTTGATGCTGGCACCTTGATGCTGGAACGTAATCTCGCTGTCGCGCTCCTCAAGACGCCCCATCCAGGCATCGTGGACGGCTCGGAAACCCTCATCGTTCCAGGTGTGGAGCCAGACCAGGAAGTGGCGGCAAAACGATTCTATGAGCTGCGTGCGGTCAAGATCGCCGCAGCCCTCATCAAAGAGCGTTGTAAACTCCAGATCATCGCCCGGCTCGTGATCACGCTTTATGTTTGAAATCGCAACCTCGACGCCAACGACAAGCCAACGCGGAACATCGCCGGCGCGCGCGTCGGGCGGAAGGCCGACACGCAAGCGGCCAATCTGGGCGGCATTGACCATGAACGTCGCCGGCCAGCGGTAGAACAGCCCGAGTTCCGGCGGCGCAATTGCACCGAACGCGTCACCGAACGCCACCATGGCGGTGTAGAGCATTTGCATCGCCTGCGAGGCGGCAACTTCCGGGGCGAGAACTATGGCGGCGGAACAAACCGACGTATCCCGTGCCCAGAACACGCTTCCAGGATCTGCACCGCCCTCGTCGGCGACGGAACAGGCGCTCTCAAAGGGACCCGGCCGCCCCTTCACCGGCACTCCGGTCAGGAGCGGCGGAAATGTTGGATCAGCGAGATGCATTAATCAGTCCCCAAGCCTTCGGTACGACCGCCTGACCGCCGTCAATCAAGTTCAATCTCGCCGTCTACCACGTGATTGAGCCCGATATCCTCGCTGGACAGCACCACCTTTACGGCGACCGTGCCGCCCGTGCGGCCGGAGTCGCGAACCGCGCGTTCGATCTGCTGCTGCGAGGTGACGCCCACCTGCTTGAGGAACTTCCGCATCGACATATTAAGTTTGTCTTCGTTCATTTCCGTCTCCAAGTTTTTTTGGTGTGCCGGTGGGACCGTTTTCGCCTACCGCATAGTGAAGGGCAGTTGCATGAGAGAGCCGTCCCGGCGGATTTCAAGGACTGTATCGTCTCCAGGGCGCATGCGCCCCAAAAAACCGCGAAACGCCTCCGGCGAACGGATGCGCCAACCGCCCGCACGCACGATACGGTCACCGGCGGCAAGGCCCGCTGCCTCGGCATCGCCGCCGGGGCGAACCTGAACCACAAGCGCCGCCATTTCGCCGGTTGCACCGCGTGGCGGGTGTTGCGCAACGCCCGCACCACCGAAATTCCAGCCGACCCGCCCGGTGGCCGACAGCTCATCGATCACGCGGGCGGCAAGCGGTGCGGCGACGGCGAAGTTCACGCCGATATTTGCATCGGAGTTCTTTGTAAAGATCGCGCTCAGTATGCCGACCAGCGAACCGTCGGAGCGCACAAGGGCGCCGCCGGAAGCGCCCGGATTGACCGCCGCGTCGGTTTGCACGAAATCTTCCACCGCATTGAACCCGACACCTGAGCGATGCACCGCCGACACGCTGCCGCAGGTGACGGACAGACCGAGCCCAAACGCATTGCCGATCGCGCACACGACTTCGCCGATTTCGACATCGCCCGCCAGGGCAACGGGCGGCAGTGGCTCATTGAGTTTAAGGATGGCAAGGTCGCTGGCCTTGTCGGTGCCGGCAACCGTGGCCTCAAGGATCTCGCCCGACGATGTTCTGATGCGCACACTGAGCGCGCGTTCAACGACATGGTTTGCGGTAACGATCACGGTTCCGTCGAGAACAACAACGCCCGATCCTTCCGGCTCGGTGGCATTGTAACTGCCCCTCGGCCATTCCGGCAGTACGCTCACGATGGACGACAGCAGTGCGTCAACGTTCTGCGGCAGCCGTTCAGCCTGTGCCGCAGTTGAGTTTACGAGCGCCAGCGCGCCTATCAGTGCCGCGAACAACACTCTAAACGGAAGCATGAACACCTACCGCTCCAGCGGATTAATCCAACCTTACCGAAGAGGAGGAATATTCTCCCGCCGCGGAGCGCGGGTTCTTGTCGTAATAGATGACCGCACCGGCGGTGATAACCGCCAGCACGCACAAACTGAGGAAAAATGCTCTCATTTGTTGTTCTCCGTTTCAAATCCGCGGCCGGGACCGCAGCTTAATCCCCTTGCGTGGCTTCTTTCAAAAACACGATCAGTGCACTTCGTTCTTCCGCGTTTGCCATGCGCTGCAGCGGCATTTTCGTGCCCGGCACAAACTCCTGCGGGCCATGGTCGAAAAGCTGTTCGATGGTTTCCTCATTCCACACTATATCCGAATTGAGGAGCGCATCGGAATAGGCATAACCCGGTAATGAGCCGGCGCGCCGTCCGAACACGCCGTACAGCGTCGGCCCGGCGCGGTTTGCGCTTTCAGGTGTCAGCGTGTGGCAGATCGAACATTTGCGCGCAAACTGCCGTTCGCCAACGCTCATTTCCTCAGACACCTGGAAGCGGCGCGGGAAATTGCTGCGTACATGTTCATAGGGCCGCTCGGGAAACATCTGCCAATGAATGGCGAAGTCGTCCAGAGAACCATAATAGATCGATTGCTGATCGCCGCCGAGCGCCATGGTCCAGATGGGCCCGTAGGGGTTCTCGTGATCGCGCAATGGCAGCCAGTTGCGGAAATCCCAGACATGGATCTGGCCGTCTCCCCCACCCGACGCGGCAATCGACGACGCCGGGTTCACCATGAGCGACAACACCGGACCTTCATGCTGTACGAGCGGGTCGCTCACTTTACCCGTTTCGATGTCGAGCGTCGCGACCGTGCCATCAAGCGCGCCGAACAGAAGGCTCGTGTTTGCGGGCATAACGCGGAGCTCGTTGACGCCCCAGCCGAAGTCCAGAACGATTCGATGAAGCGCCCCGTCCGATGTGTTCCACATGCGGATCGTGCCGTCGTAACTTCCCGAAAATACGGCTTCGCCATCGCCCGAGAACGCCACCGCGTTGACGTTGTTACGATGCCCTTCGAGCACCGCGACCAGGGTTTTCGACCGCACATCCCACAGACGGACCGTGCGGTCCCAGGCCGCCGATGCGAGTATGGCGCCATCGCCCGACACCGCGACATCGACGACCTTGTGACTGTGCCCTTCGAAGCGGTGTTCAAGTTCGCCGCTTTCCAGATCCCACAGCCTAACGACGCCGTCATCGCTTGCGGCTACGGCAAGATCTGTACCCGGCACAAAAGCCACGGCGTTCACCGCACCGTCGTGCTCATCGAACCGGTGGATGATCTGCGGTTCATCGCCCGTCACACGCCAGTAGATCATGGAGTAGTCAAAACTGCCGGTCAGCGCCCGTTGCCCATCGTCCGAGATGGCAACCGACATGATGGGACCGCCATGGCCACGCAGGTCGGCGGCGTTTACGTGCGCCGCCGGCATCGCCAGCACAATCGCGAAAGCACAGATCAGCAACCACGACCGCCTGCCCGTAGAGCCCAGACGGCAATCAAGGCCGACCGCCTCATCCGCCCGCCGTGCTCCAGCCGATCCGATCATATTCGTGTCTGTCCCTGGCCGAATGTTCCAGAAGCTCAATGCCGCTGCAGCCCGATGGGCGGTTATTCCGCAGCAGACGCCGGCGCCTCCTTTGCGCTCGCTTCAGACATTTCTTCTTCCGCCCACAAGGAATGGTGCTCCATCGCCCAGTTGGTATCGACTTCGCCGCTCGACATGGCATCGAATGCCCCTTCCATGCCAAGCGTGCCGATATAGATGTGAGCGATGATCGCGGCGATGAACAAGAGCGCCACAATGGCATGCCAAAGCTGGGTGTATTGCATCTCCTGATGCGCGGTAAGATCCACCGGCACCCAGTTGAAGCCCATCCAGTTAAACCACTCAAAGGTAGGCGCTATCATTTCATACCGGAACGGATAGAGCAGCGACCAGCCGGAAACGCTGATCGAAACGCCCGCCACAATGACTATCCAGAAAACCATCTTCTGGCCGGCGTTGAACTTCTTCGCCGGCGGATGGGCATCGTTGAACATGCCACCGCCCTGATTGAGCCAGGTGAGGTCGTGTCTGTTCGGAATGTTTTCCTTGATCCACAACAAGAACACCAAGAATAGCCCGGCCATGAAGCCGAACGCCACATAGTTGTGCGCCAACTTGCCGTAAAGCGTTATGGCACCAAAGGCGTCCGCGCCGATGAGCGGCAGAAAGACGTAACGCCCGTACAGCAGATTGAGGCCGCTGACCGCGAGAATTATGAACGATACGGCAAGGAGCCAGTGGCTCATGCGTTCAAACAAATTGAACCGGGTCATCGTCTTGCCGCTGGCGCCGGCACCTATCTTGATGCGCCCGCGCGCGACAAAGAATATCGAGAGCAGCGCCACCGTGCCGAACAACGCCCAGCCGCCCCATTTCGACAGAGGTCCGTTGCGCATGGCGCGCCAGTTATCGCCCTCCGACTGAATGAGAGTGCCAGCCTGCTCATTCGCACCGGCCACGGTGCCGCTTTCACCCTGGCGGATCTGGCGCCAGAATTCAGAATCCGCCGTCGTGCCGAGTGCGTTTCCAGGAACACTGCCGCCTGTCTGCGCCACAGCGGCATCGCCGATCACGATAGCTGAAAACACCACAGCGACGACCAGCGCGGCCAAGGCCGTTACGGCGCGGTGCCAAGCGAACACATTCATCGGTGCTGTATGTTTCATGTTCCCCTTCTCCCGCTCACAGTCCTGAATTGCGATAGCGCGATGCGCGCTGACGCAGCAATTCCACGGTTCCGTCGTCGAGCGCCTGATCCGCCTGACCGCCATAAACCCCCTTGTCGTAGGATAGCGGCCTCGTCTGTTCCGGCTTCTGCCAGACACCGTAGATTGCCAGCGCGCCAAGTACGACCAGCGCAATTCCAACCAATTTCGCCACTGCGGGGCTCAGTCCAGTCATCCGAATCCTGCCCGTTATGTTTTGCCAATCAAACAAGCATCCACGAACACCCTTCGGCGTTCGCGCCGCGAATACATAAATAAAGTATCACGAAAACAATATATGCAACGGGGCGGCCGAAGCCGCCCCGTCAACATTACCGTGTCACGAACCCTGACCGGGATACGCGCGACCCCAACCCCAGGCGCCGGACCCGAAACCGCGTGCAATGACGCGTTCGCGGTAAATGTCCGACACCCTGTCGCCGTCACCGGCGAGAAGGGCGCGTGTCGAGCACATCTCGGCGCAGAGCGGAAGCTTGCCTTCACCAAGACGGTTGCGGCCATAGCTGCGGAATTCCGCGTCGGAGTGGTCGTCTTCCGGTCCGCCGTTGCAGAAGGTGCACTTGTCCATCTTGCCGCGGCTTCCGAAATTGCCGACCTGCGGATATTGCGGCGCGCCAAAGGGGCACGCGTAGAAGCAATAACCGCAACCGATGCAGAGGTCCTTGGAGTGCAGCACCACACCTTCATCGGTCTGGTAGAAGCAGTCCACGGGACACACCGCCATGCAGGGCGCATCCGAACAGTGCATGCAGGCCACGGAGATCGACCGTTCGCCCGGGCCACCATCATTGATGGTGACGACGCGGCGGCGGTTGATGCCCCAGGGCACCTCATGCTCGTTCTTGCAGGCCGTGACACACGCGTTGCATTCGATGCATCGTTCAGCATCACAAAGGAATTTCATCCGTGCCATCGTGTGTCCTCCTTATGCCCTGGTTATCCGGCAGAGCGTGGCCTTGGTTTCCTGCATGTTGGTCACAGAGTCGTAACCGTAGGTCTGCGCCGTGTTGCTGGCTTCGCCAAGCACATACGGATCAGCACCTTGGGGATACTTGTCCCTGAGATCTTCACCCTGGAAATGACCGCCGAAGTGGAAGGGCATAAACGCTACGCCCGGAGCCACTCGTTCGGTGAACATGGCCATGACCTTCACCTTGCCGCCCTCGGCACCGTTGATGTCCGGAGGCGCCTGCACCCAGACCATTTCGCCATCCCTGATACCGATGTTGTTGGCATCCCTGGGATTGATTTCGACGAACATGTCCTGCTGCAGTTCCGCAAGCCACGGATTGGACCGCGTCTCCTCGCCACCGCCTTCATATTCCACCAGACGGCCCGACGTAAGTATGGTCGGGAAGTCAGCAGAAAAGTCGTTCTGCTGAATGGAGGCGTAGAAGGTCGGCAGACGATACATCTGCCTGTCGGCATATGTCTCGTACTTCGGAAGCAGGTCGCGCCGGTTGGTGTAGAGCGGCTCGCGGTGCAACGGCACCGGATCCGGGAATGTCCACACCACTGCACGTGCCTTTGAGTTGCCGAACGGCGCACAGCCGTGAGCGATCGCAACACGCTGGATACCGCCGGAAAGGTCGGTCTTCCAGTTTGTGTTCTCGCCCGCAACCGCGTCGATCGCGGCACGCTCATCCGACGTCAGATCGCCATCCCAGCCAAGCTTGGTGAGGGTGGCCATCTTGAATTCGGGATATCCATCCTGGATTTCCGAACCCACCGGATATGAGCCTTCCGCAAGCAGGTTGGCTCCGCCCCAATCGTCCGGCGCCTTGACGCCGAAACGGGCACGGAAGCACAGACCGCCTTCGGCGACCGGCTTGGACGTGTCGTAGAGGTTCGGGGTTCCGGGATGTCCCATCTCCGCCGTTCCCCAGCACGGCCAGGGCAGACCATAGTACTCGCCATCGCACGGCCCGCCGTTCGCCTGCAATGTCGTGCGGTCGAACGTATGCTGGTTGGCCATGTGCTTTTTGAGGCGGTCCGGCGACTGGCCGGTGTACCCGATCGTCCACATGCCTTTGTTGAACTCGAGGGTGATATCCTCGATCAACGGCTCGTCGTTCTCCACCGAAATGTTCTTGAACATCTCGTCGGCGAAGCCGAGCTTGACTGCAAACTTGTACATGATCGTGTGATCGGGAAGCGACTCAAAGAGCGGATCGACGACCTTGTCGCGCCACTGCAGCGAGCGATTCGACGCAGTAACGGACCCGTAGGTCTCGAACTGGGTCGCCGCCGGCAACAGGTAGACGCCATCGGTACGGCCATGCATGACAGCCGACATGGTGGGATAGGGATCGATCACGACGAGAAGATCGAGCTTCTGCATCGCGGCCTGCATTTCCGGCCCGCGTGTTTGCGAGTTCGGAGCATGACCCCAGAACACCATGGCGCGAAGGTTGTCATTCTGGTCTATCTGGTCCTTCGGCGTGAGTACGCCATCGACCCAGCGCGATACCGGAATGCCCTTCGACTGCATCATCTCTTCGGATGCGAAACGGCCGAGCAGATAGTCGTACTCGACGTCCCAGACACGTGCCCAGTGCGCCCACGAACCCTTCTTGAGGCCGTAGTAGCCAGGAAGCGAGTGCGACAGGACACAGAAGTCCGTGGCACCCTGCACGTTGTCATGACCGCGGAAGATGTTGCAGCCACCACCCGACGTGCCCATGTTGCCAAGGGCGAGCTGCAGAATGCAGTACGCGCGGGTGTTGTCGTTGCCGTTGGTGTGCTGCGTGCCACCCATGCACCAGATAACGGTGCCGGGCTTGTTGGTCGCCATCGAGCGAGCCACGCGGCGCATCTGCGAGCCCGGAACGCCTGTAACGCGCTCGACTTCTTCCGGGTTCCACTTGGACACTTCTTCCTGGATGAATTCCATTCCCCAGACGCGCTGGCGGATGAACTCATTATCCTGCCAACCGTTTTCGAAGATGTGCCAGAGGATGCCCCAGATCAGAGCAACGTCGGTGCCGGGACGGAAGCGGACATACTCCGTGGCATGCGCGGCGGTACGCGTGAAGCGCGGATCGCACACGATGACTTCGGCGTTGTTCTCTTCCTTGGCCTTCATCAGATGCATCAACGACACCGGATGCGCTTCGGCAGGGTTGCCGCCGATCACGAAGATCGCACGCGAATTGTGGATGTCGTTGTAGGAATTCGTCATTGCACCGTAGCCCCAGGTGTTTGCAACACCCGCTACCGTAGTGGAGTGACAAATGCGCGCCTGGTGGTCACCATTGTTGGAACCCCAGAAGGCGTAGAGTTTACGGAACAGGTAGGCCTGTTCGTTATTGTGCTTGGCTGAACCGAGCCAGTAGACCGAATCCGGTCCGGACGCATCGCGGATCCGCAACATTTCGTCGCCGATCTCGTTGATCGCGTCATCCCAGCTGATCCGCTGCCATCTGCCGTCGACCAGTTTGGTCGGGTACTTCAGACGGCGCTCGCCATGCGCATGTTCACGAACCGAGGCGCCCTTCGCACAATGTGCGCCCAAATTAAAGGGGCTGTCCCAACCGGGCTCTTGCCCGACCCAGACGCCGCCTGCCACCTCGGCCAGGACAGTGCAGCCTACCGAACAATGGGTACAGACCGATTTAACGATCTCGATGTTCCCGTCGCCCTCGGCGGCCTGCGCTTTCTGAACCATTCCGCCCTTCAACGACGCGGCGGCCGCGAGGCCCCCTGCCGCAAGACCGGAGCGTTTCAGGAATGTGCGCCTGTCAATGGCTCCACCCGTCAACTCTGTTAGGGCCGATGACAAACGGGGGCCAATCGCCACCCCGCCAGTCTTCTTCCTAAGCATTTCTCTCTCCTCCATATCGCCAGCCCTTCAAGTAGGGCGGGCTGTTCTGCAAAGTTCAAACGCGTTTCAACGCGCCTGCAATCAAGGACACGGTCCGTCTAGAACCGTGCAAGCTCGTAATAGGTTTTTACGTGCTCGGTTTCCTGATAGCCGGCAGACGAAGAAGACACCTTGTCCTCTGCTTTCGCGGTTTCCTGTCCCACTGCCATGGCAACACCGCCTGTAACGGCGCCGATGCCGGCAAGTTTCAGAAAATCACGACGTCCGGCTTTCGCCTTATCGCTCATTTGCGATTCCCTCCGTTGTGAAAGGTTCACTCAAACCATCTCAACCGATGGCTACTCAACTCACTCGTATTACGGCCTGTTGGCTCTTGTCTTTCCGTTTGACCGGTACGGTTTGTCCGCACTTCGTGGTTTTGAAAATCCGGTTGTCATAAAGCGGCGGCGCTAATCAGCTGCCGGCCGGCTTCAATCCATCGTGAAGGCAACCTCCTCGATCTCAATAAATGCCTTGCCGACACTGCCAAGCGCGCCATAGAGAACGGACGACTTGGCGCTTTCCAGATCGCCAAAGAAGTGCCGCGCCCAGGAGCCGACATGGGTGTCGAAAAACTTCTTCTGTTCAGCCAGATCGCCCGGCGCTTCGAAGTCGCCGGCGATGATGCCGCTCATCATTTCGCACAAGGCGCCGATGTGATCTTCCGGCTCCTTGACGTCATCGTGGCGGCTGATGCCCAGGCGCGACATGTCGTTGCGCAGCTTGGCCAGCGGTTTCTCGTTGAGGAAGCCGGTGAGATAGTAGGACGCGTAAGGAAGGAGTTCGCCGCGGCCGACGCCGATGAAGAGGTCGTGGTACTCGCGGGCAATTGTCTCCGGGTCGGATTTCTCCGCGATCCGCGCGAACGCCGTAATCGCCTTGCCGATGTCCGTGTCGCCGCCGCTCAGGCCGGTGGCGAGTTCGAGTGCGCCGGCATCGGCCGGAGCGCGTAGAAAATGGCCCAGCAGCCGGTACATCTGCGCGCGCAGCTGGTCCTCTTCTGAAATCTCTATTCGCTCTACCGTGTCCGCTGCTGTCATTCCAAGTGGTACGAACCCTGTTCGACGCCAATGCATTTAGCGGACGCTGACGTGGTGTCTGGTACACCATTTGCCATCGCCCACCTCTCCAACATTGGATTTAATCTTAGAATCGTTCGCATATCAAGGAATCGCACCGCAGCCCGGGCGTCTATTCCGCCATACGGGAACTTTGACATTGAATTGATTTTACAGGAAAATTTTTCACAGTTATGACAATCTCAATCTTTGGGCGGAGGTTTTCGCCCGGAACGGTTCATTTGCGGCCTTGACGCGGACGCCAATGACACCAATGGTTCAAACAGACGCCGTAAAGCGCGTCGGCGAACAGGGAAATCGAGTGAGCGAAACGCCGAACAGCATGGACCACGATATTGCCGTCCCTGGCGGGCAATCGAGCATGATCGATCCGTTCGGACGGATGGTGTCGTATTTGCGCGTTTCGGTGACCGACAGATGCGACTTCCGCTGCGTCTACTGCATGGCGGAAGACATGACGTTTCTACCGAAGCGGGACTTGTTGACGCTTGAAGAGCTGGACCGACTGTGCACTGCCTTTATCAAAAAAGGCGTGCGCAAACTGAGACTTACGGGCGGTGAACCGCTTGTGCGCCGCAATGTCATGTGGCTCATCGAGGCGCTGTCGCGGCACCTGCAATCGGGCGCGCTTGAAGAACTCACGCTGACCACGAACGGCAGCCAGCTCGGCCGCCATGCGCAGGCCCTGCACGATTTCGGCGTGCGCCGGATCAACGTCTCCATCGACACGCTCGATGCAGAAAAGTTTCACGACATCACCCGCTGGGGCAATCTCGACAAGGTGCTCGACGGCATCAAGGCCGCCCAGGCGGCGGGCCTGCATGTGAAGATCAACATGGTGGCGCTCAAGAGCGTCAACGAAAATGAGATCGAAGACATGATGCGCTGGTGCCATGGCGAGGGCATGGACCTGACGCTCATTGAGACCATGCCGCTTGGTGAAATCGAAGGCGACCGTACGGACCAGTACCTGCCGCTGTCGCAGGTTCGCGCCAACCTGCTTGAGCGCTATACGCTGAAAGACATCCCCTACAAGACCGGCGGCCCGGCACGTTATGTGGAGGTCGCTGAAACCGGTGGCCGGCTTGGCTTCATTACGCCGATGACCCATAATTTCTGCGAAAGCTGCAACCGGGTGCGCCTCACCTGCACGGGCACGCTCTACATGTGCCTCGGCAAGGACGATGCCGCGGACCTGCGCTCCGCGTTGCGCGCCTCGGAGAGCAACGAGCCCCTGAATTCGGCCATCGACGAAGCTATCGGCCGCAAGCCGAAGGGCCACGACTTCATCATCGACCGCGACCACAAAGGCCCCGCCGTCTCGCGCCACATGAGCGTGACGGGCGGGTAAGCGGCCCTCTTCCAACTCCTTGTTCCTCCGCGTAGATTGACGGTTCGGTCCCGCAACTTTTGTGCATGTTCCGGAGAATGTCATGACGACGAACGAGTGGAACGCCACGCCATCGGGAAAAACCCGCGCCCGAGGATTGGGGCTGCCGTTTCCCGGTACACCCGGACCGTTCAACGCGATTACCGACGTAGACGGCGTGGAGGTCGGGTACAACACCCTAATTTCAGGCAACGGTCCGCTGGTTCGCGGAACCGGACCGGTGCGCACGGGCGTCACGGCAATCGTGCCGCGCGGCAGGGCGGATGCGCTCATCCCCTGTGCGGCGGGCTACCACTCGTTCAACGGCAACGGCGAAATGACCGGCGCGGCGTGGATCGAGGAGGCCGGTGCGCTTGAAGCGCCGATCACTATCACCAATACGCATTCGTGCGGCGTAACACGCGATGCGACGATCCGCTGGCTGAACGAGCGCGTTGCGGAAGGCGTGGAGGCCTGGAGCCTGCCGGTGGCGGCGGAAACCTACGACGGAGAACTCAACGATATCAATGGTTTCCATGTGACGGCCGAAAACACTCTGGCAGCGCTCGAGAGCGCCCGGGGCGGTGCCATCGAGATGGGCAGCGTTGGCGGCGGCACCGGCATGTCGACCTATGAGTTCAAGGCGGGATCGGCGAGCGCTTCGCGCAAGATCGAGGCAGGCGGAGAGAGTTTCACGGTCGGTACCTTCGTGCAGTCAAACTTTGGATTGCGTCATGAGTTGACCGTGCTCGGCGTCCCTGTCGGCCGGTCTCTCACCGGCGGGGAGTTTCGCTCCAAGGGCTCTGGATCGATCATCGCCATTGTCGCGACAGACGCGCCGCTTCTGCCGCACCAGCTGAAACGGCTGGCGCGCCGGGTGCCGCTCGGTCTGGCGCGCACGGGTACCGTCGGCCACAACGGTTCAGGCGATATTTTTCTCGCCTTCTCGACCGCCAACAAGACCGCAATGAGCGCCGGCGAAAGCGGCCGGCGCGCCCTTGAGTGCCTTGGCAACGGCGATATGGACCCGCTCTTTCAAGCCGTCGTCGAAACCGTCGAAGAAGCGGTGGTCGATGCGATGATCGCGAATGAAGAAATGACCGGGGCCAACGGTTTGACCGTGCCCGCCCTACCGCACGAGCGTCTCTTGGAGTTGATGCGCAAGTCTCACGTCGTCGACTGAGGCCAACCTGCCCCCTCACGAAGAGGTGGTTTGCCGCCGCATTTTCCGGCCTTTAATTTGTCCCGCAGCACTCAAACGCGATCGGGCGGTACATTCATGGACACCTCATCTTCGAACCCGCGGCAGCATCGCTATGAAGCGTTGGGGCTTTTGATCCTGCGTGTCGGGCTTGCCTGGTTCCTGATGGTGTGGGGCGTCAACAAGATCCTGGCGCCGGGCCAGTATGCGCGCATCTGGGGTTATTTCCACGGCATCGAAATCGGCGCTTCCATGCCCTATGTCATGGGCGGCATACAGATCGTCGTCTGTCTCGCCATCATGGCGGGGCTGTGGCGGGTCGTGACCTATGCGCTCGGTTTCGCGATGCACGCCGTCACGGTGGCCGTAATCGCGCCGACGCTGATCGCGCCCTTTGTCATCAAGGACGGCTTTCCGACCAACCGCAATCAGGCGATCGCGCTTGCCGCACTCGGCGGCTTTGCGGCGTTGTGGCTGCTGCGCCACCGCGACCACTGGTCGCTCGACATGTGGCTCAAAAGCCGGAAAGCTGGATGATACGGTTCCGTTTTGCCTTTGGTTTGCTCGCTACATCCGCGGTTGTGGCGGCACATGCGGTGCATGCGCAGAACGATGAAGAAATCCTGTCACTGCACTGCGAGGGGCTGCAATCCGTCTACACCTATAACCTCGGCTCCGGTGCGGTGGTGTTCGATGCGGAGCTGCAGGTCGCGCTCACTATCGACCTCGCGCGCGGATCGTATGCGTATATCGACGACGCCGGCGCGCCCGGTATTGCACGACAGTTCCTGAGCATTTCCAATGACAAGATCGTCCTCAGAAACGAGGAGCTTGGCGGCGAGGGCTTTGAGCGCAACGAGCACAGCGCGGAAATCGACCGCACGGAACTCTCCTACTCTTTTTCCAGCGACGTGCGCCATGAAGACGGCACGGAAGATATCCGCATCGGCAGAGGCGCCTGTCGCGAAATCGATCCGGGGCCGGTGGGTTAGGCCTTGACAAATTGGTACATTGTTACCAATATACCTAAATGGCGAAAACAACCGAACGCGTACAAACCGGGGTCCGTATTGAGAAGCGGTTGCTCAAGGTCCTGAAAGGGCTGGCAGAGCATCTGGATATATCGCTCGGCGACCTGCTGGAGGGGATATCTCTGCACAGCCTTGAGAACAAACCTCCGTTTTCAGCGGAAATGCTCAAGAAAATTAAAAAATTGAAGGAGGTCTACGACCTCGAACTTGGCGCATCGGACAGCCATAAACTTCAGGAAAGCGAGCAGGAAAAATGAGTGCAAAATACGCAGAACTCATACGATCGTTTGAAGCCTGCGACATCGACGCCAGTACATTCGGTCACATCGATCATGTCGGCATCGCCTATGAGACGCTGCGCCGCTATGACTTTCTGGACGCGTCCGTCAAGTATGCACAGTGCATCAACACGATCGCGACAAGAGCGGGTGCGGCACGAAAGTTCAACACGACAATCACGCTGGCTTTTCTGAGTATCATAGCCGAGCGCATCGAGGCGACGCGGAGCGGCAACTTCGATGAGTTCATCTCGCAAAATCAGGATCTGGTATCCGGCAATATTCTGGAGAAATGGTATTCGCCAGAGCGTTTGCAGTCCGATCTCGCGCGCAATGTCTTTCTGATGCCGGACGTCGCCGCATAGGATTGGAGCACTATTCGACGCTGCGGTGCCTCCTCCCTGACAACTACTCCCCCGCTTCCAGCGGACGTTCGGGGGTGCCGAGATGGACAACGAGCAGGCAGCCATTCTCCGAGTAGGACGAGTGTTTGGTGCCCTTCCTGAGGCACACGATGTCACCGGGGCCATAGGCAACGCCGTCATGATCCACAATGTCGCCCTCGATGACGAAGAACTGTTCGTTCGACGTGTGTTCGTGCGGTGTCGTGGTAGTGCCCGGCTCCATCCTGAAGATGTGGAACCCCGCACCGAAGGGCGCATCATGGTCAACCTGCAAGACGCTCATACCGGGCACGGCGCTGTCGAAGGGAAGAAAGGTTCCGGTTTTCACGTTGGCGACCAGACGGTCCGATTCGGCGATGGGGTCCATAAAAGCCTCCGGCGGTTTCGCGTGAGTGTTCAGAGTTTACCCTCGAGCGCGTCACGCACAAGGGTTTGAAAATAGATGGTGCCGATTTCTTCCGTTGGCGCCATGCGCCCGGTCTCATAGATGCCGGCTTCCAGATTGCGCTGTACCGCCTCGCAGATGCCGATGTCCTCGGCCATAACCGTTTCGGCGCTTTCGATGGCGTCTTCAGCCCTCACGCCGAGTTCGGCGGCACGGTCATCGTCGCACCAGAACCAGCGCTTGAGCTCCACGGCGCTTACGCCTGCAGGCCGGACCGCTTCGCAATTGAAGGAGTATTCGGCAAAGTGCAGGAGAAGGCAGGGAAACTTGTAGATCCAGAAGCCGCGGCCGTGGCGCGACCTGTCCGCTTCGGAGGCCTCGTAAGTAACGTCGAAGCCGACAAACCGGCCGTTCTCATAAGGCTTTATCTCAATCTTTTCATCCGCCACCGTCTTGCCAAGCGAAGCGTGAACAAAGCCCACGTGATAGCCTTCGCAGGAATTGTCGGAGTAGTTCTTCCAGTTCGCGCGGCCAGCCATGGTGGTTTGGCGTTTGAAGGTGAGATCGGCGATCGCGGGAAAGTCCCGGGCGATTTCAACGACATCGCCGAGCCATTCTTCAACATCCGGCGCCTGCGCATCAAGGCAGACAAAGACGAGACCGTTCCAGCATTCGACGCGCACGCGATAGAGACTGAAGTCGCAGGGCTTGATGTCGCGGCCAAGCTCAAGCCCCGGAGCCCGCTGCAGCGCGCCTTCGCCGTCATAGACCCAGCCATGATAACGGCACCGCAGCATGGAGCAGCGCCCGGCACCGGGGTCAACAAGCGGCCCGGCGCGATGGCGGCAGACATTGTGAAAGCCGCGCAGTTGGTTGTCCTTGCCGCGCAGCACGAATACCGGCCAGCCGGCGATGTCGTCCGAGAGGTAATCGCCGGGTTGGGCAACCTCGGCCTCGCGGCCGATCAACGCCCATTCGCGACGGAAAATGGCTTCGCGTTCGGCGGCGTAGATTTCTGGGCTCGCATACCAGCCCGCAGGCAGCGTTTCAGGTGAGGAGGGAGAATTGGCTTTCCGCGCGCTCATGGCCAACGCTTGCATCCCTGATGCATCGTTTGTCAACCAGCCAGGCGTTATCTGAGCCAGCCGGCGTAAGTCTCATGCTCCCGCGCCATATCCTCATAGAGCCAGACCATGCGGTCGAGAAACCACAGTTTGGCGAACAGGACCGCACCAACGCCGATCGCTGTCGTCCAGGGATTCAAGACCCAAAGTCCATGTGCCAGGGGCATCATCGCCAATGCAGACAGCCACGAGAGCACCTGGGCCGCGCGTGCGTGCTGGGTGGGGATCGGCAACGCCTTGCGCACCAGCCAGACGCGCTCGCCCATAACGGCTTTCGAAGCCCAGTTTTCGGTCGATGCGGGCCGGGGAAAGACGCGTGGATTGACCCAGGTCCAAATGAAAAGCGCAAAGATCGGCACGAAACACCAGCCGCCGATCCACACCCGGCTCCAGACGGCAAGCGCCAACAGCGGCAGAACCGGGACGCGGGTCCAGACGCTCAACGGGTTGGCGTGACGCTCCCACGTCGCATCATCCATGCGAAACAGGCTGGCAATGCCGTGCTCAAGGGCCATGAACAACCCCTAAAGAGAATGGGCCGTCGTATGGCGCGGCTCGTAGAGACCGAGTGACGCGCCGCTTGGGAGTTCTATGTGCGTAAGAAGTCCCCAACCTTCATCGCAGACGTCATGGCACACGACGCCGGCCTCGCCAAGCTCCCGCAGGGTCGCTTCAAGGTCGTCACACATCAGGTAAAGCTCATGGCGCGGCGTGGCGTCGGTTGGGTGCACAGCAGCTTCCGCCGGAGGCAACTGGAAGATCAGCCAGCCACCGCCAGCGTCGACATGGGCAAAGCCCAGTATGTCGCGCAGAAAGGCGCGGTCCGCCTCGGCGTCAGAACTGTAAATGATCGCATGGGCGCCGGTAATCATGTGAACTCCCTTCTAAAGAATACGGTAGCTGCGGCCATCGACGTCACCGCGCCAGCCCCACAACAAAAGAAGCGGCTCGGCACCGGTGCGCATGGCATGCGGCCGCCAGGGGACATTGTGAACCGTGGTGCCGGGAGCGCGCACTTCATATGGCGCTGAATCTTGCTGCCATTCGGCCCGGCCTGAAGCGATGTAGAAGAGCTCTTCCGCGGCATGGGAATGCGGCGGGTAGAACACTTTCGGCGCGATTAGGAACACACCGAAGCGGATGTCCGGCACGGAGATGTGGCCGTTCACGCCTGCCAATTCCACGAAAGCGTGGCCGCTGCGGTAACGTTCCGGTAAATCGGGGTTGGTTGAATTGAACCAGGCAAGATGTGGGATCGCGGCTTCGAGGGCCACGCCGAATGCGTCCGCTTTAGCATGGCGCGGCATTGCCGCAACGGCGCCGGCAACAAGATCGCAGGCGGCGGCCCGTCTCGTGCCGATGGCCGGATCGATGCCGGCGGCGGCCCTTGCGGTGTCCGAGATCGAGGAGGCCATCGCGTGGCCGGTTTCTTCGAAAAGATCAGCCGCCGCAACCGTCAGCGCTTTAATGGCTTGCACATTTGCCATGACGATCAATCAGCCAGTTGATAGGTCGTCGCCGACCCGTCCCAGGGATCCGTGACGGTGACGGCGGCGTCGCCCCACTCCCATGCGGCGCGGTCTTCCCCGGCGAGATACGGCGCGACACCGATGACACGCGCGTTCTTCAAATCGATGATCACCACCTGTTCGACACGAACGAGAACCGACGTGCCCGGCTCGCCGGCGTAGTATCGCAAAAGCCCGATGCCCGAATAACGCTCCGGCTCCTCCCATACGAGAAGCTCCGGTTTTTCAGGGGCGAGCATCTCAAGCTCGATGCGAAGGCCCGGAAATGAAGGATTCGCCGCACTCCATCGCCATTGCGCATCGGCATGGTTCTCAACAACGATCCAGCCGCCGACGTCATGGGCAGATGCCGAAATGCTGAGTATGGCGAAAAGCGCAAGCGCGGCGAGTGTCCGAGTCAGCATCCTTAATCTCCCTTCGAACCTTGATTCAGGCCGGGGTCAGCATGCCGATAATTGATCCGGTCAGCAAGGTAGCCAACAGTCCTGAGAGGATGGTGCGGGGGCCAAGCGCGACAATTTCCGCGCGCCGACCGGGTGCCATGGCGACAAGGCCGGCGATCATAATTCCGAGGCTGCCAAAATTGGCAAAGCCGCAGAGCGCATAAGTGAGAATGAGCCGGCTGCGCGGCGACAGAACATCGGCGCCCGTGGCGCCGAGCTTCAAGTAAGCCAGGAACTCGTTCAACACGACCTTGATGCCGATGAGCTCGCCCGCAGCGCCGGCTTCCGCCCAGGGAATACCGGCAAGCCAGGCAACGGGCGCGCAGACCCATCCGAGCATGCGCTCAACCGATAGCGGCGCTCCGGCGATATCGCCGGCAAGCCCAAGCACCATGTTCGCAAGCGCTACGAGCGCCACCATGACGAGGAGCATGGCGGCAACGAATGCAAGCAACCGCAAGCCGTCCGCCGTGCCCTGCGTAATGGCATCCATGGTGCTGCGCGGTGGATCGTCGAGTTGCATTTCAGCGCTGGCCGGCACCTCGCACTCACCGCCCGGAACCATGAGGCGCGCCATCACGATGGCGGCGGGCGCGCTCATAACGGAGGCTGCGAGAATGTGCCCCGCGGCACCCGGCAAGGCGGGTTCAAGGATCGCCGCGTAAAGCGCCATGACGGTGCCCGCGACCGTCGCCATGCCGGCGGTCATGGCGGCGAACAAAGCGCCGCGGTCCATCGAGGCAATGTAGGGGCGAATGAGGAGCGGCGCTTCCACCATGCCGACGAAGACGTTGGCCGCGGTCGCGGTGCCGAGCGGCCCACCGACGCCCAGAGTGCGCTGCAGCGCCCACGAAAAGCCGCGCACCACAACCTGAAGAATGCCCCAATGGTAGAGCAGCCGCGACAGAACGCTCATTAACAAAATCAGCGGTAAAGCCTGAAAGGCCAGGATAAAGCCGTGCTCGGGACGGGATACATCGAACGGCGTGTCGCCGCCCGAGAGGTAGCCAAAGACAACGCGCACGCCGGCAAGCGTTGCAGCCTGCAGCGCGGCAACGCCATCGCTCAGCAACTGGAACACTACGGTTGACCCCGGCACGTTCAACAGTATGGCGGCGATAATGAGCTGAAGGATTACACCGACCGCGGTGAGCCTGAACGCCGGGCCGGCTTTCAGGTGAGCGCGATCTTCACACAGTGCCCAGGCGATGAGTGGAAAAGCGAGCACTCCGAGAGCGCTTTGTAGGGACAGCAGCATCGGCTAGTCGCTGGCCCTTCCGGCGGCCAGAACATAGCCGCCAAGGCCAACCAGAATGGTTCCCGACAACCAGTTTTGGATGCGTGTGGCGTTGGGGTTGTTGCGGAGGAGAACCGCGGACCTGTCGGCGGCAATCGCAACCGCGGCATCGCAGGGCAACGCAGTCAGAGTGACGATCGACCCGAGAACCAGCATCTGCGTAGGAATAGTGGCGATCTGAGGATCGACGAACTGCGGCAGGAAAGCGATGAAAAACAAGGCGGTCTTCGGGTTCATAACTTCAACAAGAACGCTCTGGCGGAATACCGCAGGCAATGGCAGGTGGCTCGGCGCGGCTTCTTCTTCGAAAGAGCGTGAACGATCGAACAACATGCGCAGGCCGAGCCAGATCAGATAGGCGCCTCCGGCGAACTTGAGCATGGTGTAGGCGAGCGGCGAATACTGAAACACAGCGGAGAGGCCGACAGCAGCCGCCACAACGTGCACAAGACTGCCGAGAGCCATGCCAGCAGCGGCGGCAAACCCTGCGCTTGCACCTTGCGATATTGAACGCGACAAAATGTAGAAATTCGACGGCCCCGGTGAGATATTCAAGATGAACGCGGCGCCGGTGAAGACGAGCAACGTTTCCCAGGTCGGCATCTTTCCTCCGCGATCAGCTGCCTAACGTGTCAGATATCACGGATTGCGCTTCACATTGCGGTTTTCGTCAAGGAACTTACGCAGCCGGCGCAGGAACGGCAGCGCCGCGGCGAATTCCTTTTCGTCAAACGCGCTGAGCAGTACAGGAAAGAACGGTGCCAGAGCGGCAATGGAATCGTCTCGCGCCACACGTCCCTGCTCCGTCAGGCGAACGCGCTTGCCGCGGCCGTCACTCGGGTCGGGCGTGATGGCGACAAAGCCCTTCGCCTCAAGTTTCTGAACAGCATTCGTCACCGCCCCCTTGGTGACCTGAAACGCGCGCGCCAGCTCGGCGGGCGATTTCTCGCCGCCGAGCCGGGAAAAGTGGTTGAGCACTCTGAACTGAGACATGGTCAGACCGTGCGGCAGCTCCGCATCGAGGCGGGCGCGGGTGAGCTGCTCGATGATGCCGATTTCGTTGAAGAACTCGAACAGCAACGGGTCGTCCAGGCCGGTATCCGTCATGCGGTCGCAATCCTCGTGGCGGCCGGCCAGCGGGGACTCGGCGCGATGTCCGGACCATAGCCCAAGCGCGCCAGCATTTGTATGTGCCCGGCCGCCTCACGGCGTAGGAATTTGGAGACCTCGTCATAGACCGGCGCCATCTCCTCATATTCCTGCAAAGCCTGGCTCAGGGGATGCATGCTGAGGCCGATTTCGGTCGCCTTCAGGTTGAGGCGCAGGTAGGCGGCGCCGGTTTCCAGTTGATCGATGCGTGTATTCGACGGCGTTTCTATCCAGACGAAGCCCATGGCTGTGCCGATGATGTCGCGATACATGTCGAGGCCCTGCTGCCAGGCGCTGGAGCCGAGTTCGGAGAGGCTTTCGCGGGTAAGCAGGCCAACCTTGTTCAACGCCTCGAGCATCGGGCTGCCAAGATCTATGCCGTCCGGGTTGGCTTCTATTTCCGCCTTTCCGATGCGCATCAGGCGGACGCTTTCGAGATAGGTCTCGGGCGTTTCCATTTCGATCACGAAGGCGCGCCACGTAATGTCACGAAGCCGCGCGATCTGCACATCATCGACGGACGAGGCCACACGCAATGCAGGCGTGGAGGCAACGGCGCTTTCCAGTCGGGCGGCCGTGGCCTGTGTGACAGGGCGGGCAAGATCGTAAGGTTCCTTGTTGGATCGGCGGTCGAGCACAAATGCAAACAGGGGATCGCGGGAAACGGTTGCGTCCTCGATGAAGCGAACCTGCGCGACCGGGCGGGCATCCAGCCCCTCCGGCGAGTGGCCTTGCGGGAAGGGTGTCACGTCGATGCGTGCACCCTCTTCGGCGGCGGCCATGCGCAGAAGTTCCAGGAAACATCCAAGACCAATGGTAATCTGGCGGTTGAAGGGATCGGTTTCCGGCAACACGCGGTCGGGGTCGCAGTAAAGCGTCAGTTCGCCGTCGCGCGAAAGGTCGACCATCCAGGGCTGACGGTTGTGCGGATTGGGGGCGAGGATTGCGTAGGACAGCGCCCGGCGACGTATGTCGGTTTCTCCCGCTCCCGCCTCGGTCCAGGGCGCGAGTGCGCGCGTTGGAGTGCGGGTCAGGGCAAAGCCCGCCGCACCAGCACCCGCCGCTGCCACGACTACGGCTCCCCCGCCGATGACACGAATGAAAGCTCTTCTTGAAACAGGCATCTTCATCTCCATAAACTAGTTTCACATTAAACTATATAGTTCAACGTTGAACTATTTCAAGAACTTTGTTCCATTGCATGGCTGCCATGCACCCCGCGGCCTTGCCCGAAACCGTGTCGCCCCCCTACCATGACGCCGAACGAAACCGCACAATGCACCGGGATACTCCCGCCACATCATGACCCATGCGACTGTCAGCCTGTCGAAGGACGCCGGCAATCTTCGCGGCATTGCGGCGATTTCCGCCGGCATGGCATCGCTTGCCGTCAACGACTTGCTGATGAAACTTGCCGGTGCAACCCTGCCGATTGGCGAACTGATGCTGGTGCGCGGTCTGTTCGCGTCGCTCCTCATTGGTGTGATCTGCTATTTCAGCGGCGCATTAAAACACATCGGCCAGATGCTTGAGTGGCAGGTCTCCGGACGGGCGCTCGCCAATGTGGCCGCGGGCGTATGTTATCTCACCGCGATCATCAATATGCCGATCGCCAACGTCACGGCGATGATGCAGGCGAGCCCGCTGATGCTCACCGCCCTTGCCGCGCTGGTTCTCGGCGAGCGGGTCGGATGGCGGCGCTGGGTTGCGATCGCGGTTGGTTTCTGCGGCGTGCTGCTTATCGTCAGACCGGCATCGAGCGGTTTCAGCACGTACTCACTGTTTGCGCTCGGCGCCATCTGTTTCGTCTCGATGCGCGACCTCTTCACCAAAGTGGTGAAGGCCGATACACCTTCGATGATCGTGACGTTTGCGACATCGCTTGTCTCCACGGCCGGCGGCGGTCTGCTTTGCCTCTATCAGGGCTGGGTCGATCTTGGCGCAAAGGAACTCGCGTTTCTCATCCCGGCAGCGTTCGTATCGGTGGCAGGCTATCATTTCGTCATCGTCGGGTTCCGGTCCGGCGAGGTTGGCGTGGTCGCCCCGTTCAGGTTCTCGCTGGTATTGTGGGCGACGCTCGGCGGCTACTTCATCTGGGGAGAGTTTCCCGATGTCATGACGGTCCTCGGTATCGGCCTCATCGTCTGCATGGGAATTTACACGTTCCATCGCGAGCGCTTACGCAGAGCAGGACAGGAACCGTTATCGGCGGATACCAAAAGAGAGATCTGAAGCATGTTCAGTCACGTCACGATCGGCACCAACGACATCGCACGCGCCATGGCGTTCTATGATCCGGTGATGGCGGCGCTCGGTCACGCGAAATTTCATGCCGGCGACGACTATGCCGCCTACGGCACGATGGATGGCGATCAGGCTTGGGTGGTGACGCCCTACGACGGCAAGCCGGCAAGTGTCGGCAACGGCATGCACATCGCGTTTCTGGCGCCCGACCGCGCGGCGGTCGATCAGGTACATAAGCATGCGCTGGACAACGGCGGCAGCGACGAAGGCGCGCCGGGCCTCAGGCTCAACTATCATCCGCACTACTATGCGGCTTATGTGCGCGACCCGGACGGCAACAAGATACAAGCTGTCTGCCACGCGCCGGAATGACGGCTAGGTGAGTGGTACTTCCGCCGCCGGTGTATTCGCATCGAGGACGACGAACTCCGCCCTGCCCTGGCATTCAGTCGAAACCAGCGCGCACATCTCTTCCGCGGCAGCATGAAGATCGCCGATGTCGCCGGCCTGAATCGTGAGCACGACTTTGGAGCTTTCCGCCGTCACCGGGCTGCGCGCATCCTGATACCAGTTCCAGCGGCGGCAGAGCACCTTGCCGGCATCCGCGTAGATCACCTCGCCGGGTTTTGGCGGGTCGTTCTCTTCGGTTTCGCTGCCGAGCGGGATGAAGCTTTCCGAACCATCGGCAATGCGGAAGGCGATATCGCCAGAGATTTTCGCCAGATCATCTGCGCCGGCGGGCAGAAGATATTTCAGAGAGATCATGTTGTAGGCGTCGACGAAGCCGTTGATGCGGGCGAGACCTCGGCCGCGAAGCACATTTCGCAGCAGCCGCTCGACAGACGATCGGTAGCTTGTGCTTTTGATGCCAAAGCCCTTGTAAACCTTTCGCCAGACCTGAATTTCCGGAATCTGACCGACCGCTTCAAGTTCATATCGCGCTGCCGTTTCGCGCTGCACGGCTTCGATACGGGCATCGAGCCCGGACGAGCGCTCCGGCGCGACTGACAGGCCGGTCGCAACAAGCACGGCGATACGGGTTTGCGGGAACGCATCGATTATGCCGGAGATATCTGCTTTCACAACTCAGGCCTCCCCGGCGAATGCACCCAGAATACGAGCCCAACTGCGGATTCCGTGGCGGTAGCTCGACGTGTCGTACTTCTCGTTGGGGCTGTGAATGCGGTCGTCATTGAGACCGAAGCCGATGAGAAGGCTGTCCATGCCGAGCGTTTCGCGGAAATGGCCGACGACGGGGATCGAGCCACCGCATCCCATCATGACCGGCGCCTTGCCGAACTCGTCCTCAAGTGCGGTGGCGGCGCGGCCGAGGAGCGCGTTGTCTTCGGGAATTTCCACGGCGCCGCTGCCTTCATGGTCGATGAACTCGACGCCGCAGCCTTCCGGCATCTGCGCTTTGACAAAGGCGCGAAAGTTTTCACGGATCGCCACCGGGTCCTGTGCGCCGACAAGGCGGAACGAGAATTTGGCGGAGGCCTTCGAGGCGATCACCGTCTTGGTGCCCTCGCCCGTGTAGCCACCGATAATGCCGTTAACCTCGCAGGTCGGACGCGACCAGATCTTTTCCAGCACACTGTGCGCCGTCTCGCCGCCGGCCGAACTCTGGCCGATGGCGCCGAGAAAATCGCTCTCGTTCATATCGAGCGCGCGCCACTGCCTGGCGGTCTCCTCGGGCAGGTCCGCGACGCCGTCATAAAAGTGGGGCACCCTAACGCGGCCCTGGGCGTCGTGCAGAGAGGCGATGACGGCGCTCAAGATATGGATCGGATTATGCGCCGGTCCACCGTAGAGGCCCGAATGCAGATCCATGGCGGGGCCCGTCACAATGACCTCGTCGAGCACCATGCCGCGCAACCGGGTGGTGATGGCAGGGGTTTCCGCGTTCCACATGTTGGTGTCGCAGACGAGCGCAATGTCGGCTTTCAGCTCATCGGCATTGGCCTGGAGAAACGGTACGAGGCTCTTCGATCCGGACTCCTCCTCGCCCTCGAAGAGGATCGTGACCCGGCACGGCAGGCCGCCTTCGACATCGCGCCAGGCACGCGCCGCCTCGACGAAGGTCATGAGCTGGCCTTTGTCGTCGGCGGCACCGCGCGCGACGATACGCCGGTCGCCGTCCGCGCCTTCAATGCGCGGCTCAAACGGTGGCGTCTGCCAGAGCTCGAGGGGATCAACTGGCTGTACATCGTAGTGGCCGTAGAAGAGAACGTGCGGTGCGTCCGGCGCGACGGTCTCGGGCGCATAGTGGCCAACGACCATCGGATGTCCCGGCGTGTCGCGCACCGAGGCCGAAAAGCCCAGGCCGTTCAATTCATCGACGAGCCAGCCGGCTGCTTTGCGGCAACCCCCGGAGTAGGCAGGATCGGTGGATATGCTTTCGATGCGCAGGAGCTCGAACAGACACTCAAGCGAGCCCTCGAACTGGGTATCGGCCTGCGCCACGATTTTCGCGATATCAGCCATTCGGTACCTCTTTGGACACAATGCAAGCGCGCCGGCTCACGTCGCATGCGGCCAAGACAATTGCAAGCATCACCGCGCACGGGGTATCACCCCCCCTGCGCCCCCACAGCGACCCCCGGAAAAAGGCTCAAACCCCGATGGCACGAAACAGCCCCCCTTCCCTCGCCTCTTTGCTGGCGCAGGCAGACCACTTTATCGATCCGGAAACCGGCGCCGTGACGCCGGCCATCCAGCCCGCGACCACGTTTGCGCGCGAGACGACCTATGCGCTGATCGGCGAGCACGTTTACGGGCGCTATGGCAACCCGACGCTCGGCCAGGCGGAAAAGGTGATCGCGGCGGCGGAAAACGCCCATGAGGCACTGCTGTTCTCCTCCGGCATGGCGGGCTTTGCGGCGGTCATCGAAACCCTGCCGACGGGCTCGCGCGTGGTCGCGCCGAGGATCATGTATCACGGCGGCCAGGACTGGCTGCGGCGCATGGGAGAAAAACGCGATATCAAACCCCACTTCTTCGATGCCGCCGACCCTGGCGCTCTGGGTGCTGCCATAGACGATGTCAAACCGCAGCTTGTGTGGATCGAAAGCCCGGTCAACCCGACATGGGATGTGATCGACATCGAAGCGGCGGCATCGTTTGCCCATGACGCCGGCGCGAAACTGGCGGTCGACAGCACCGTCGCCCCGCCAGTCACGACACGCGCCCTTGATCTCGGCGCCGATCTCGTCTTCCACTCCGCCACGAAATATCTCAACGGCCACTCCGATGTAACGGCGGGATGCGTTGCCGCGCGTGAAGGGTCGCAGTTCTGGGACGAGATCAAATACCTGCGCGGCTACATGGGCTCACACCTTGCCCCCTTCGAGGCGTGGCTGCTGCTGCGTGGGCTGCGCACGCTCGATGTGCGCTACGCACGCGCCTGCGGGAACGCCATGGCGATCGCGGAGCATTTCGAGGGCCACCGGAACGTTGAGGCGGTGCTCTATCCGGGCCTGCCATCGCATCCCGGTCACGGGATCGCCAAGCGCCAGATGACAAACGGTTTCGGCGGTATGCTCTCGCTGCTCGTCAAAGGCGGCGCGGAAGACGCGCTGCGGGTTTGCGCCCGGCTCGAGCTCTTCGTGCGTGCCACATCTCTCGGCGGCGTCGAAAGCCTCGTCGAACACCGGGCCACGATCGAGGGCCCGGAAAGCGCGGTGCCGAAGAACCTGCTGCGGCTCTCCGTCGGCATCGAGGCGGCGGACGATCTGATTGCGGATCTGGATGCAGCGTTGAGAGATTAACCCGGCGGCGCGCTTGGTTCCGGGCTCGGTGTTTTGACCATACAGGATACAACCCATACAGCCTATACCGGCAGGGAGTAGCCTGCGGTCGGTACTATCATACAATCATGTGCGCTAGACTGTTCCGCTGGGGCTATTGGTGGAGGGTCATATGACGTTGCAGAGATACATTATCGAGCGTGACATTCCTGAAGTGGGCACATTTGAGCGCGACCAGTTGCGCGGAGCAGCCGCCAAATCGAACGAGGTTCTGGAGCAGCTTGGTCCAGACATTCAGTGGGCGGAGAGTTTTGTCGCCGATAACAAAACGTTCTGTGTCTATCTGGCGACCGGCGAAGACATCATTCACAAGCATGCGGAGATCAGTGGATTTCCCGCGACAAAAATAACCAAGATCGGAAAGATGATCGACCCGACAACGGCCGCCCCTGACTGAGCGAACGGTTATCCCGTTTGTACACAGTGAAGAGCCATACATTCCGCACAACCCAAGCTGCAGGGCGATCAAGGTTTTTTCACGGTTACACGGTCCCGCATTTGACCTAGTTTTCGCATAAGGCGAACAGGCGGAGCGGACATGCCATGGCCGGACGGCGACGTGAGCGATCATCGAGGCGGGGAGAGCGCCGCGCGGCTTCCGCTACGAAGGCGCCCGCATACATCAAGCGCGAGATTCCGTTCTATGAATATCTGAACGAAGAAGGCCTCGTTAAGCTTGAGGATCAGGCCGACTGGCTGATCGAGGAAATCGGCCTGGAGTTCCGCGAAGACGAGGCCGCTCTTGAGACCTGGCGGCAGGCAGGCGCCGATGTGCAGGGCACACGGGTGCGCGCGCCGCGCGGCATGATCCGCACGCTTTGCAAGACCGCGCCTTCGGAATTTCAGCAGGTGGCGCGCAATCCGGAACGCTCTGTAATGATTGGCGGATCGAACCAGGTGTTCGCGCCGGTCTATGGTTCGCCGTTCGTGCGCGACCTGGAAGGTGGGCGGCGCTACGGCTCGATCGCCGACTTCGAAAAGCTGGTCAAACTGACCTACATGCTGCCTTCCCTGCATCACGGCGGGTTCGTCACGTGCGAGCCCTGCGACGTGCCGGTGTCGAAGCGCCATCTCGATATGGCGTACATCCACATGCGTTACAGCGACAAACCGCATCTGGGCGCGATAACCGAAAAGAGCCGGGCGGAAGATTGCGTTGCCATGGCGCGCATTCTGCACGGGGACGAGACGTTCGATAACAACTGCACCATCATGGGCAACGTCAACACGAACTCGCCGCTGCTGGTCGACAAGGTGGTGACAGAGGCGATCCGCGTCTATTGCGGTTCCGGCCAGGGCATCGTGGTGGTGCCTTTCATTCTGTCCGGGGCCATGGGGCCTGTGTCGACCGCGGCATCGATCGGGCAGGCGCTCGCCGAAGCGATGATGTGCTGTGCCTACAGCCAGCTGGTGCGGCCAGGCGCGCCTTTCGTGCTCGGAAACTTTCTGTCGTCCATGAGCCTCAAGTCAGGCGCACCAACCTTCGGCATGCCGGAGCCGGTGATCTCGAACTACGTTATCGGGCAGCTCGCGCGGAGGCTCGGGTTGCCGCTGAGGTGTGGCGGCTCGCTAACCGCCTCCAAAGTGGCGGATGCGCAGGCGGCGGCCGAAAGCGCAGATTCCATGCATTCGACCGCACTTGCCGGTGCCCATTTCGTGCTGCATGCGGCGGGTTGGCTTGAAGGCGGTCTCTCCACCGGCTTCGAAAAGCTTGTGATCGATGCCGACCGCCTCGGCGTCTATCAGGCGATGCTCTCGGGGCTGCAAATTGACGACAATGCGCTGGCGCGCGACGCCTATGCGGAAGTCGAGCCCGCCGGGCATTTCCTCGGCTGCGGCCATACCATGCAGAACTATCAAACGGCGTTTTACGAATCCGCGTTATCGGACAGCGAAAACGTCGAGAGCTGGGAAGAACGTGGCGCCAAGGATATGGAACGGCGCGCCTATGAGCGCTGGAACCAGATGTTGGTTGAGTATGAAGCGCCGCCCATCGACGAGGGGGTTGATGAGGCGCTGCAGGCTTATGTGGCGCAGCGAAAATCGGAATTACCTGACGCCTGGTACTGAATTCCCCTGCCGCACAAGATTCAGAACTACTCGCCACCGCGCTCGCGCGCCGGGTCACGGCGCGCCGCGAAAACCTCAACCGTGCCTTGACGACTTCGGCCGTGAAGCTGATGCTCGACAGATGTTCTATCGCAGCCCCTGACGCCTCGCATGGGCGCGCTCCTCAAGCTCGTTGAGCTTGTCCTTCCACCACCGCGCCTCGCGGAAATCGGCAAACCCTCCAACACCCTCGCGCAGGATCTCTACATAGCGGCGGATGGCATCAAGCTGTCTCCCAGACGGCTCGCGCGGCTTCAGAGCCAGATCGGCGGCGGTACGAAACAGCTCTCGGGCAATCTTGCCGGCATATGGCCCGGTGGCCTGGGAGGCCATAAACTCCGCATAAGCGCTCAGCGCCTCTTCGTTCCAGGCATCCGAAGTGAGGATAACCGTCCACCACGCATACCGGCAGCGGCGCCCATGCCACGCTACGGCAAACAACAGTGCCGCCAAAGACGACACGAGATGGCGATGGAACAGTCCTGTGGCCGCAAAATCGACGGCAAGCCATGAGGCCCAGAAAAGCAGGAGAAGGCCCGACATGCCAACCGGCACAAGCGCGCCTTTGTCAGCTGTTTTGCGTAAGGGCGTGGCGACGGCGATGGCGCCGAGGACACCCACTGTGCAAAGCGCCAAATACACCGTGGCCGAAGGCAGCAAGAAAACGCCAGCGTTGAGCACCAAGACCCCGAGCGCCAAGGCTATTACGAAACCTGGTCCTTTGTGTATTGGAGAATAGCCGCGCTCGAGCCAGTCACGCCCATGGTCGGGGACACCCCTGTAACCAACCGGCACCTGGCCCTCCAGCTTCATCGCGGATCCACTTTGTTCGCCGCCTCTCGCTTATCAGCAATACGCGCTCAAAACTTCTCCCCGCCCCTTTGGCGCACGGGATCAGGGAAAATCGCGAAAAGGATGTTTTCGACTTTCGAGTTTACCGCGTGATGGAAATTATCTACAGCACCCTAGCGCAGGTGACATGGGTGACGCTGTGTCACTAACGGCAGGATGGGCGCAGTCAGGGTGTCAGCCAGACGCGACAGAGTGATGACGGGGTCAAACCGGTAACGATATGGCAGAAGCATCGACACTCTTGCAAATCGGCGACGGCATCTGGATTACAGAGGGCGATATCGTCGACTTCTACAGCTTCGCCTATCCAACACGCAGCGTCATTATCCGCCTCGGCAACGGAGATTTATGGGTGTGGTCGCCGGTGAAACTGACGCCGGCGCTCAAGCACGGCGTCGACGAACTCGGGCCTGTCGCGCATCTCGTCAGTCCCAACAAGATCCACCATCTCTATCTGCAGGACTGGAACGAAGCCTACGCTAAGGCCAGGCTTTGGGGGCCACGCTCAACGATACGAAAACGGACCGACCTTTCTTTTCAGTCCGCACTCAACGACGATGCACCTCCTGATTGGCGCGGCGAGATCGATCAGGTCTGGTTTCGCGGCTCGTTCCTGCTCGATGAGGTCGAGTTTTTTCATCGCGCTTCACGCACGGCGATCATTACGGACTTCTCTCAAAGCTTCAGCGACCGGTTCCTGCGCGAGCACTGGCGCTGGTGGCAGCGGCCGATTGCGCGTTTGTGGAAGATCACAAAAGGCTTCGCGCCGCTTGAGGTGCGCCTGTCGTTCCTCGACCGCAAGGCCGCGCGCACTGCGCTTCAACGCTTGTTGTCGTGGGATGCGAAGCAGGTCATCGTGGCGCATGGCGACTGGAAACAGAGGGACGGCGCAGCCTATCTGAAACGCGCATTCAGCTGGGTCTAGAGGATATGCAACAGATCTCCACAGTGCATAATGCGGGATAACGGACACGCCGACGGCGGCGCATCCGACGCATCACCTTGAAGATAAGGCGGCGAAAATTCATGCGCCTCCCGAGGCTCTTCCAACGCACCACGCAGGGCGATGACGACCGGACGCAGGAGCCTGTCTGCCGGTATTTCAAGTACGACGGACACAATTTCGGCGACAACCTGAACGATGTCCTGGTGCCGCGTCTGTTCAGCGTCGGAGAATTCGTACCACAAGGCAAGACGCTCCCGACCGGCACGCATATTGTCGCGATCGGAAGCATACTCAACGACTTGATCAGGCTCGATCAGCATTCCAATGTCGTTGTCTATGACGCGGGTGCTGGATACCGGCCCGCGGTTCAGAATTTGTCGAATTTTCATATCGTCTGCGTCATGGGACGGCTGACGTGCGCGCTTCTGGATCTCGAGAAGGCGCTGGGGGGTTGGCCGACAGCTCTTATACCAAGGGCGGCAATAATTGACCCGTTTCACCGGGATGATTTTACCCTCCCGCAAGGCGCGTACTGCGCCGCGGTACAGGTACCGTAAGCAGTACGCAACGCTGCGGGAGGGCAAAAGCACCCGGCCTGCGGTGGGCCATTCCGGCCCGTCGACCACGTTGCGGGCCTTGTCCGATACACCGCATCGCACTGCGG
>JAJFHE010000067.1 GCA_021775755.1 Hyphomicrobiales bacterium
GTCAGGTTGTTTTTCCAGAACCTCGAAAATCGATGAGGGCCGCGCCCTGGCCTGGATGTCACAGGCCGCGGCGGCTTCCTCGTACGTGTCGTGCAGGGAAATAGCGCGTTCTTTCTTGGCGATGTTTCCGGTCATATTGGCGATGCAGTAATTCATGGGATGGGCTCCTTTTTCGGGTGGCGGCTGGCAGGAATTGTTTCAGCAGGAGAAATCGGTGTTGCCATAGGTGTTACGCAACGTTTCGATTGGTGTCTCGCCCTTGGCCGAAGAGGGCTTGGCGCCGGCGGGCCGCAGATACCACCGCGATTTCTTCGGCGAAAAACGAAACCCCAGTGCTTTCAGATCGTCTGAATGGGCTTCGAACTTGTCGAACGCCCAGACCCAGGTGCCGATCACTTCCAAGGTCAGACCGTCAAGACCGGAAAGCTCGCCCAAGGCGGACCGGATGTGGGCGGGGCTGGAAGCGCTGGCGCTTGTATCCGTGCCACCCACCGGGCGCGGTGCCGGGGCCAGCGGCCCAGCGGGCGGCGGGGGCGGCCCTCCTTCTTCTTCAGTGAGCACAAGCGCGCGAGCGGCGGCGTGGCGGAAGTGAAACAAAAGCGTGTGGCGCGATGCCGCGATCATGAAGTGCTGGATCAGCGAAAAGGAAAGCCTGAAGCGGCGCGGATAGTTCTTAACGGGTATCCAGTGCCATTTGCCGTCTGGAAACTTCCAGAGGATTTCGGGGGCATTGGGCAATTCAAGGCGGCGTTGTTGCAATTGGTCAAAGTGGCTTGTGGCCGTGGTCGTCATGGCGGTTCTCCTGCGGGTTTGTAAAAATGAGAGTTGAAGGTGCTGGCGGGCTGAAAACCCGCCAGCATCGTCAAGGGCGGTTATTTTTTGGGCGCAGCGGCGCTCTTGGGTTTAAACAGCTTGGCCACTTGCTTGGCGTTATCGGCTGCGGCAAGACCGCCGCGCTTGGTGTAGCCGCACATGGGAAGCTCCATGAAGCGGGGAAGCCAGCCTTTGGGCGCGGGTGCGCCCGCCCTCACCTGCAAGACGCTTGGAGCTCCCCCGGTTTGCGAAAAACTGATAGATCATCGTCCTAGCCCTCCCCGTTTTGCGGTGCGGGCGCAGCTTGGCGCGGCGCAACGGTTGGAAGCGTGGCGGCGGTCAGCCATGTGGACTTGTCGAAGGCATCCACAAGCTTGGTGAAGTAACGGCCGCGATAAGCGACAAACTGGGACGTGTAGGGGCCTGACCAGTGCTCTAACATGAGGAAAGATTCACAGCCTGAAACGCGTGTGAAATGCTTCGGCGGCAGGACTTCCAGAGCGTCCCAATAGCGCTCATGGGTAATTTCCTCTGCCGGTCGAGAGAGGT
The DNA here is from genome assembly GCA_021775755.1 of Hyphomicrobiales bacterium. Lineage (GTDB taxonomy): Bacteria > Pseudomonadota > Alphaproteobacteria > Rhizobiales > JAJFHB01 > JAJFHE01. The sequence continues at coordinate 1,363 of JAJFHE010000067.1, forward strand.
AGGTTTGCCGCTCATGCGCCACGTACTCGGCGTAAGACATGGGCTGGTAGTGGCTGGGGTTTTGTTGTGTGGATTCATAAGAGTTGACGCGGGAGGCTTCGGCCTCGGCGGCGTCAAAGCTTGGATAAAAATTCCAGATAGAGAGCTTTTCCGGGTCGGCAAGGACGAATTCGGGTCTCGTTGTATCGCTCATTTTTCTTCTCCTTTTTTCCAAAAAATTTCGCGCATGAAACCTTGGCAAGCGCCGAGCGTCTAAAACAAAGCTCCCCGCATGCTTCTTTGCGGGGGGGTTCAGACGGTCGATCAAAATCCGGGGATTTGTGAACTGCCTTTTTTGGTACCGGCTAGCTGCTCCCCAAACGCTCTTTGAAGCGTTTGGAGGGAGCCGGTTGACGGGGAAAGGCGGTTGACAAAAAGCAGAGCGTCCCCGGTTTTGATGCAAGCTGCTCATCAGGTTTCCTTGTGCGTGTCCACGCACACACAAAGAAGCAGCCGCAAACGCGAACAGAGCGGCTTGCGGCTTCCATGTTCTTGTGGCGGCCGGCACGGCCGGCCTCTTCACAAAAATGAAGACTGCAGGGAGCCGCCAGTTTCAGGGCGGCGGAACGCGTCGTCCGGCAAGGCGGGGTTCGAAGGCGGGCCCGCAGGAGAAATAGCGCATGCGTAAAGTTTCGGGACCGAGCGCGCCCTCGCCCTTGCCGCCGTTCATGATCGTCTTCTTGCGCCAGGGATCGTTACTGCTGCGTCGGCGGAAAGGGGATGAGGCGGGGCGCGCAAACGCCGTTTATTGAGGTGTTAGGCCGAGACGGGGTTAAGAAGACGGTGTTCGGGCAAAAAATACGACAGGGGATGGTGAACGTCACTCCGGGCCAACGTATTATGTAGTAGTAGGCATTTATAATGTACGAATTGTTATGTTGAGAAACAAAGTGCACTATTAAACATAATAATAATGTTGCTAAAAACAGATTAACTGTTCGCTGTTGTTAAAGGATCGATGAGCAAAGTTTGCGCAAATGATCGCTATAAGGGCTGAGAGGCAGGAAAGTCGTGGAAATGGGGGGATTTTTTGCGGGTATGATGTATCCAACGAGAGGGCTTTCGGCGCTCAGCGGGCAAATATGAGGGCCGAGTTTAAAGAAAATGGCGAAAAACAGCGGGTTTTAGAGGAATCGCGCGATGAAACGAATTTTGAGTGTGGTGTTTGGTTTAGGCGTAATTGGAATAGTTGCCATCGAGCTGTCGGGAGGCGTTTTGGTCGGAAGCGAGCGGAGCACCGTTATGGTTATGACGCCGGAAAGGCCGGAGCCGTTCGGGCATGAGCAGATTGTGTGCCGGTATTGGAATTTGGTTGGCGGGCTGAAGAAGAAAACCCGGATGACGCCGGGGATCGGGCGCGAGATATTTTTTCCGGTAAATGGCGGCGGCACGAAAAAGATGGATGAAGAGGCGGCGTTGTATGCGGAGTGTCCGTTGACGTGGAGCAAGGGATAGGACGCAAGCGGAAAGCTGTGCGATGTGGTGCAAGTTCTTCGCGGTGGCAGCGGTGCCCAGAGATTGCAGGGTGGAGCAAAGGCAGGGGATTCTTCTTCTGCCTTTTTTGGTGTCATGCGGTCAGCGGTGTGACCTCGTAGGTTTCAGGGTCGGCGCAAAAGCCGTGGCAGTCAAAGTATGCGTCGATCGCCTCGCCGCGCGTGAGGAAGAGGAGCGGCCCATATTGCTCGCTAATGCCGGCGTCCCACTCCTGGGCGACATAGGCGTACAGGGCGTCAATGACGGTTTCGGAGGATGAATGAACGGATGTGAAATTGCCGAAGGGTGAGGTGATTTTCAGCTGCCAGCAGTTCATGACGGTGTCCTTGATAAAAGGCGGCAGGATGCTTTAACGAGGAGGTGTTGAAGAACCCTGCCGAGGGGACCCGGTGCATCGCGCGCACCGGGCCGGGAGGAAGAAGGCAAGGCCACTACGCGGCCTTCTTGTATTCTGAGATTTCCTGTTTGGGATCGTTCTTGCGCAGGACGATGCGGCCATTTCCAACAGGAACGAGATCGAGATTGAGGGTGAAGCCGTTGCCGTCTTCGTGGTCCCATGCGGCGCCGATTTTGGTCCAGAAGCCGTTGTCGCCTTCGCTGACGTGAAAAGCCTTGTAGGACGGAAAGTTATTTTGCGATGAGGTGTTTTTCGTATTACGGGCCATTGGAATTCTCCTTCGAGGTTTAAGTTTCGTTCGATACGGCCATCCTGATTTCTGGGCGGTGCTCAAAGGTCATGGACAACACGGGTCTCCAGATGAGGAGAGTGGAGCGGGCAGTCCATTGATCGTCTTGAGGGCTGTTCAGTTCAGGTTCTTGATAGGCAGTGGAACGGGAGATAAACGGAGCGAAGAAGGGGGGTTTTTGTGGAGGAGTTGCAAAACACAGAGATTTTGAAAAACGGCGGCCATAGAGGGCTCAGGACATCGTTCAAAGGGTCAAGAGGTGTGAAGAGACCGGGGAGAAGGCAGGCCGCTCCAAGGGGCTGAAAAAGGCGGCAATGAAGAGCTAGCCACCAGATTATCTCCAAGTCTGGTCGTCGCATCTGTGATCTTGGATTGAGCTGAGAGGCCTAAGCGGCGCGCGGGTTTATCGCACGGACCCTTACTGGTCTCGGTGCTGCAAATCGCCATGCCGCCTGGCCGAGCCCTGTCATCACCTGCCCGTTGGGGCACGCTGTTTCGAGCGATCTGCACAACACTTCCGCGTCGTCATTAAGGCCGACCGCGACCTCTCCTGACAGGCAAGCACTCGCAAGGTTCCTGCACAGGAGATTTCCTTCCGGATCAAATCCGGTAAGAAATTCACCTGCAGTACAAGAAACCGCTCTCAACGGATTGTCATTCAAATCACTGTCATAAGTCGCGAAATCATCCAGATGGTCGCTTCCATGCACAGTATTGCGCATTTGATGCGTTACCGGGAAAATCGCGTTGTCGTGCCTGCAGTTCTCAACATCTCTGCCTGCTCCAGAGCAGGACGTGTGTAAAACGCCATTTGCAGAATGCGCCCCTAAACCATCATCGCCGTGACTGACGATCACATACAGCGCGCTATCCGGCGGATCGACCTTGGCGTTGCCGGCCTTGTCAACCAGCCCAATGGCGCCGTGATCGCGGTTGAATCCGGCCGCACTCTCGGCAACGCTTTTTGTGACGCCATAGCTAAGGCGTCTGCCGTAGCCATCCTGCATAAGCGAAGCGGGAGTGTTTAAAGCAACGGTCGGAATGGTGCCGATTAAAACAGGATCGTTGCCCGGCGTGCCGTCGACGTTACGCAGTCATGTTACCTCGAAGACACCGCTAGTCACTGTGCACTGTTCTTTGCCAAAGGCCGCGGAATTGGGAGTTGCGTCGAAAGCGGCGGGGCACGGTAGTTTGCCGGTGCTGTCCAGGGAACGAACCATCGCCCCACGCAGTTCTTCCAGGTTATCCCTGGTCACAGTGATGCGTTGGCTGGTCTTGTAGACGTCATACGCCGAAGTCGCACCAGCCAGTAATATTCCTGTAATTACGGTAACTATTGAAGGCTCAATCGGAGAAAATATTCTTTTGAAAATGGTCTTAATCTTTTTGTTCGACGAAATTCCTCATATTTATTACAATGCATATTGTAATATCACATAATAAATCTATAGATATACACTCGTAGAATCTATATTTTGATTATTTCGTACTATTATTGTATTAGTAACAAAGTATATTACTTCTTACACACATTGTCGTAATGTGTTAATAATATATATGTTATAACTATTGACTTACCTATAATTTGACCAACATTCCATTTATATTGTATAATGTACCATACAATTGTAATTTACATTGGAGTATTCGTAATGCCAAATGATCTGTATAGACCGCCGCCAAAGAGCGAAATGGATAAGGTCGATTTCGTACTGGCAGAACAAAAATTCCAGGGCGATCACCACGATGTTTTTTGGAACCCGGTGTTCGGTGTAGATCTGTCGTTCTTTCAAAAGCAGGGACAGGTGATGGTAGAGGCTGCAGCCCTTGGTTATGAAGACAGTGTCATGAAATTGATAAACTTCGGCGGTCCGTGGCTCGTGCAAAATTACGGTCCGGAAGCAGCGCGCAGAGCGCAAGAAAACGGGCAAGTTCATATCTTGGAGCAGCTGGAAAAACGGTTTGGCGTCGTGCCCGCAATAGCCGGGACAGTGCGTTTGGGGAGCACGGAGACTGAATACCCGATGAGCAGCATTTTCGATACGCTCGACGTGCTGATGAAAGATGAACTTAAAAAGCCGGTTCGAGGGATTACGGACGGCCCAGGAGTGCCAAAACCGTAATCAAAAGGCTCGCCGCTGTAAGGAACCGGCCAAACATCCCGTTGCAAATATGACGACGCAGGAAAAACGCTGGACGCCTTGTCGCCATCTATGTATTTGGGAAAATTGTTGCAGAATTGGTAAGTTCTGTTTGTTTCATGAGAGTACATTATATTCAGTAACGAGAGATATTTCGCGAAATGATATAGCTTGCATAAAATAATATAGTATTTTGTGGAAAGATACTTCATTTATATTACATCATTTATTGCATATAGAGCTGCGGAGAACAAATGAGCATTTCTTTTAATGAATTAAAGCAATCAATATTGGACGATTTGAAAGGTAAGGGTGTGAAGGGAATATTTGATTTGGCCGTCAAGCCTAAAACAGCAGGTCGCCATGAAAGTGTATTGCTTGTCTATGTCGACAGTGCGGAATTTAGGGGAAAATTGCCGAAGGAATGTAAGGGTTGGACTCTGGAAGAGGTTCCAGCCAGGAATCACCCAAAATCCGATGCGTAGTGGGCATGGCTACACCCAAAGGGGCTGCATTTCTCGTAATTTGGCGAATTCCAGGACGGCGCCACGGGCACGCGTAGACAGTGGAAACGTGAAGCACAGCTTCATCTTGTTGTGCTAACTTATTTGTGGGAAGTCCAGTTCAAGGTCGTATCATGTCGATCGCCCCCGATCGCGTGTGGCGGTCTTGTGGGGCTTCCCAGCTCCAAGCTTGCAAAGACCGATTTGAAGTTTGCTGCTATTGGCAGGCGCAGGCGCGCTGCAGGAGATTGGAAGCCGCACAGGTGGTCGTCGCGCCGATATCACGCTGGTATGAGGCTCCAACCCAGCCGCAGCCCCACGCCCCGCCCGCTCCAGTATCGGTAACGGTTAGCGACGTGCTCAGAACCGCTGTGAGCACTGCATCACAATTGGCGTTGGAGCCATTGCTGCCGGCATAATCGCGAATACCCACCAGGTCGCAAACCATGCCTTGACCGCCGCAGACCGTATCACAATTCTGAAGCGTCCCTCCGGCAAACCAGCAATGTGGTCCGACCACGGTGCCCGTGGGGCACGGTGGAGCGCAGTCTGCGGAACTGACACCGGCGGGAAGATTTTGAAGAAAAGACGAGCCGCCCGTGTGCCATTCGCTGGCCGACTTGGTCGGCACCATGATCGAGGCGCCGGAAGCGTGATTGTTGGTAATCTTCTTGCAGACGCCGTGCTCGTCGACCGTGACAGTTGCCGAATTGCCGACCGCGTAACTGTTTGCAGCTAAGGACGAGCCGGCAATGAAGAAAAGACTGACAAAGACGAAAGCAGCTAATCGACAAAGCCGGCGGTGTTGGCGCGATGTCAGGGGTCCTGCCTGCATCAGCGCCCCTTCTCCAATTCATGAACGCGTATCTGAAGGCTTTCAATCTGGTTTTGCTGCGCTTTGACCGCTTCGATAAGGGGACCGATAATCTGGTCGTAGTCGACCGATTTGAAACCGTCTTCATCGGTTTCAACGGCGTCCGGCATTACCACTTCAACTTCCTGAGCAATGACACCGAAGGCGGGCTTGTTATCTCTCTTCCATTTGTAATGCACCCCGCGCAAACCGTTCAGAATGCGCAGAGGTTGATCTATCGTCGTGATCTCTGTCTTGAGCCGGGCATCGGATGAGTGCAGGTAGGCGGAGACATCTGAGATCGTGTTGGCATTGAGATCCAGGGTCGAAGGGGTCAGGATCATCTCGGCGACATTGTTGATGCGGAACTGGGTCTGGTTGTCTTTCATGGCAAAATAGGACCACTGCCCGTCGGCATCGAGAAGCCCGAAATTGGCGCCATCACTGTCGCCATACAGCCGGCCATAAATGGTGCCTTGAGCATCGCGCATGACAAGCGCGGTGATGGTGGAATGGTTCGAGTAAAGGTTCATGTTGTTATTTTGATCGCCGTCGAACCGTTGCGTTGCCCCGAAATAAAGCCCGGCGTTGCCATCAAGGCGGATGTTGCCGTTGACATGAAATTTTTGTGCCGGAGAAATACCGATGCCGACATTGCCGGCCCCATTGGCAAAGAGGGTGGTCGAGGGCGCATCCATGTCGAAGACGTAAGGGTTGGCTTCCCAGGCGCCGAAGCCCGCGCCGTAGCGTCCGAAACGCAGCTCATTGGTGGGGTCGCCATAGTGCATCCGCAGCGTCTTGTTGCCGCCATCCATGGAAAGCCAACGCCAGCTCGCCCCCACCATGCGCATGCTCCCGTCCTGAATGTGCAGTTTGTCGGCGGGGCTTGGCGTGCCGATGCCGACATTGCCGTCTGCAATGACGTTTCCGGTGGCGCGGATGTTGCCAGTACCGGCATTTAACCAGGCGCCGACATAAACCCCGCCTGACCCAAACGCGCCCCACCCATGAAATGCGATCTGGCTGTTCGGGCCTTCATTGATGCGCAACCACCCGTCCGCCGTATCGGCTTCAAGGATTTGTTGACCGCCTTGATCGTAGATGTCTCCGGTGAGGCGAATGTCACCCAAGACATCGAGGTCGAACGTCGGGGCCACGCCAACACCGACATTGCCACCATCGACCCAAAGAACATCTCCGGGCCCGCCCCATTCATAGATGCGCAGCTGGTGAGCGGCTATGCGGTGAAAGCCGCTTTGAGTTTCCAAAGAGAGCTCATCGTCCGTCAGTGCGGGATCGTCAATCTTGAGCCAACCCGCCACTTCAAGCTTCGACGAAGGCGATTGCGTTCCAATGCCAACGTTGCCGTCGTTGTTGATGCTCATGCGAGTGGTTGGAAAACTCGTGGTCATAGTCTCCGTGGCGCTAAATAAAATGCCGGCATCGCCCATGGTAATGCCGTTGGCGCTGGTGAACCCGTTGGCATTCAGGCCGGCGAAGGCGGTCGAATTGCGATGAAAATTCCAATAGAGGTTGAGAGCATGGGAACCCTGATGGCCGATGATCCCTTGCGTCGTGCCACCCGTCCCTGAGCTCCCCAAGCCGATCACTTGCCCCCAAACATTGGCGGGAAGATCTCCGACAACTGCGACATTGCCCGAGACCCTTAGTTTGTCTGCGGGACTTGCTGTGCCGATGCCGACGTTGCCGGCGGCATCAACGAACACGCCTTCGCTGTCGCCGTCGCGCGAGAGCCAGAAGCCGTTCGTTTCGATATTCTGTGTAGCGATATGGCTGCCGAGATCGTCGCCGCCGCCGGCGATGCCGGTTCCGGCTACCCATCGCCCCGACGCGCTGTCGTAGGTGAGGACTTGTGCATCAAGGGGGCCGGCAATATCGGTATCGGGGAGATTGAACAGCGTGGGGACAGTGCTGCCGCCGCCAATCGCGGCGCGCCAGTTGGCGCCGTCGCAGACCTGCAAGACACTGTGATCGTCGTTGTAGACCATTTCGCCAGTCTGAAACGTCGCGCTGGAAAAACTCAACGTGCAGGCGGCGAATGCCGGTTTTGCAACAAGTGCCGCGGCAAAGGCTGTAAACATAAGCAATGCTGTCCGGAGTGCCATGATCACCCCTCAAGTCCGTCGATGGGTCGGGCGCAACCGTACCCGGTGACAATGGGAACGCCCGCGCTGAGAGTTACACTGTGAAAGCTGGAAGAAAGCGCGAAGGATCGGGCGCCGGTTTCCAACTTGGTAGACGCGGGCGCATGCGCGACAACGGCGCAATTGTCTTGCGAGGCTTGATCGTAGGCGCGCGCCCCCGTGTATTGTGGTGCGATTATTACGCAAAATACAATCAATGCGACAATACTAAAATAATAACAAATCCAGTAATATTTACAGTCTACTGTAAGCATACTTTATTGTAGCATTGATATAATTATTAAAAAGTTAATTAATACAAGTGAATACTAGGTCACGTACCCATAAACGATTGATTGGGATTCCCAAATTGCTGCGAGTCAGATTCTATTGTGCCATGGAGGATTTGCCATGGCGCGATTTGATCTGAGCGACTTTGAGTGGAGTGTGATTGAACCTTTGTTGCCGAA
>JAJFHE010000068.1 GCA_021775755.1 Hyphomicrobiales bacterium
GGCCCACCGAAGGCCAGGATTTGGCGCCCTCCGGACTGCGTTGCGCTTCCCTTGCGGACGGCCGGTCCACGGCGCGAACCGCGCCTTGCCAGACGGCGCCAAATCCTGGTCAAACTGATTCTATCTAATGTGATCCCGCTCCAGGCTCTGAGTCCACGAATGTGAATGGCCGCCCTGTTCGACTCAGGGTGTCGGGAACACTCTCACCTGCGGACATTGTCGGGTGGATCGGGGTACAGGGAACATGTTGCCCTGAACGAAAGTTCCCCCAATAGGGCCTTCGGCCTCTTAAACTCAGGGAACAGTTTCCGCAGTGGCTGGTACGAACTTCGGCGTGGTGAGGGCGAGAATCACCGCCATCAATGAAAAACCGCTCGCCAGCAGGAACGCATTCGCCAGATCGCTCTCGCCGGCCAAACCGGCAAGTACCGCGGCGGACGCTGCAAAGCCATCCATGAAGGCGAAGGTCAGGCCCAAGCTTGTGCCTTCACGATTGCCGGCGTGATCAACCGCCGTCGCCAAAAGCACGGCCCGGATGGCTACGAGCACCGTCAGCGCGACCCCGAGCGCCACAATCGTGAGGGCGAAGTTCGTCGACATCCAGGCGATGAATGCCGCTCCCGCTGCAATCGCGTTACCGACAACGACCAGCGGCCGCCGTCCGATGCGGTCGGATATGCTGCCCATCCAGGGCTGCGCCACGGCGCCAAGCATCATCATCACCGCCAGCACAATGGCTGTGTCGAGCCAGCTAAAGCCGTGATTGGCTCTGAGGTAAAGCGGCGTCATGGCGATGATTGCGAACAGACCCATGTTGTAGAAAGTGAAGAGTGCGATGACCCGCAAGCCTGCCCTTGTGGTCCAGACTTGCCAGATATCGCTAATGTCGGCCCGCGTCGGCCGGGAGTTGATGTGACGCGGTACTTTCGGCGCGATAAATATGAAAACAAATCCCATGAGCAATGTCGGGATGGCCAGCACCTGAATGGCAGTACGCCAATCCCAAAACGCCAGCAACAGGCCAGCGGCGGGCAGCGCGATAATTTCTGAAATATGTCCGCCGATAGCATGCACGCCGAGAGCATAGGCGCGTCTGGCCTTGTGCATCTGCACAAGAACGCCCGTTGCAATGGGGTGCCAGGCGGCATCGCCCATTCCGCCAATCGCGATCAGGATGGCAAACGCCCAGAAGCCCTCGGCGAGGGACGCTGTCAGATAGCCGATGCCGACCCAGAAGAATGTCGCAGTCAGCAGAATACCGCGATTGGCCACGTGATCGGCGAGCATCCCGGCCGGCAGATACGCCACGGAGGCGCCAAGGCTGTGAATCATAAACAGCAGCCCGATCTCTGACGGAGACAGCCCCATGGCCGTGCCGAACGCGGGGATAAGGATGTACATCCCGATCGGCACCAGATCATTGGCAAAGTGGCCAATGGAGAAGGCGGTGAGGAGGTTGGGTTTCATCGGCGGTCAGGGCGTAAAATGAACGCAGCTTTATCTATGACAATGATTGGGTGAGGGAGCCAGAGGATTTTGGCGGCGTCTGACCTAACCCCTCATTTCGAAACGGCTCAAGCGTTCATGACCTATTCGACGAACCGCGCGCCCGTCGCATTCACCGCGCAGATGCGTTGGCGCACGGACGGGGTGGGCGATTTGACCTGCCCGTGCTCATAAGCCACGACCTGCAGTGTGCCGCGCACGGTCTCAAGCAACTCGCCCGGCTTCAACAGATAGTCCGGGTTCGATGGCTTGCCGTAAGCCTCGTTGCCTTGCGCGAAGGTTTCGTAGATCAGCACGCCGCCGAAATCGACGGTTGCAACGAGCGGCTTCAGGATCGGGCGGTGCAGGTAGTTGGTGACCACGACACAGCCGAACGTCTGGGTGCCGAACGGCCAGATCGAGCCGTCTTCGAGGTCGCGCTTGACCAGTTCGACGCGGTCTTCGCGTTCAAGGTCGAGGATCTCCGACATCGCGATATCGGTCGCGGTGACGCGGTAGCCCTGTTCGAGGAAATACCGCGTGTGCCGCCCGCCGCCGCAGGCGAGATCGAGCACGGGCATATGCTTTGGCGCCAGATGCGCAAAGCGCGTAACCCAGGACGATGGGGCCGATCCTCCATGCATGGGCGCCATTATGCGTTGCCTTGCCGCCGGGGTGAACGGCCCTTGCGTGAAAATTGTTCATTTTGTTTCAGGCCGCATACTGCTCTAGGAATGTCGGGAGTGGAGAAACGGAGTGGGCTTTTTGGCAAAGATAATCGTCGTTGGCGGTGGAAACGCGGCACTGTGTGCGGCTCTCGCGGCTCGTGAAAACGGCGCGGACGTCGTCGTTCTTGAACGTGCGCCAAAGGATGAAGCGGGCGGCAACAGCCGCTTTACAGCGGGCGCTATCCGCGTCGCCTATGACGGTGTCGATGATCTGCGCCGGTTGATGCCCGACCTTACCGACGAAGAGGTCGCCAATACCGACTTCGGCACATATTCGGAAGACCAGTTCTTTGACGACATGGGGCGCGTGACCGAGTATCGCTGCGACCCCGATCTCGTCGAACTGCTGGTGCGCCGCAGCCGCGAGACCTTGCTGTGGATGCGCGCGTGCGGTGTGCGCTTTGCGCCGATCTGGGGCCGTCAGGCCTTCAAGGTCGATGGCCGCTTCAAGTTCTGGGGCGGGCTGACCGTTGAAGCCTCGGGCGGTGGCCCGGGATTGGTCGATGCCCTGACGAAGGCATGTGAAGACGGCGGTATCGAAATCCGCTACGGCGCCCGCGCGCTTGACCTGTTGCGTGACCAAGACGGTGTCTGCGGTGTGCGGGTGAAGCAGGATGGCCGCACTCATGACCTCGCGGGCGATGCGGTGGTGCTCGCAAGCGGCGGCTTTGAGGCCAATCACGAATGGCGAGCACGCTATCTGGGTCCGGGCTGGGATCTCGCCAAAGTGCGCGGCTCGCGCTTCAACACCGGCGACGGCATTCGCATGGCGCTTGATATCGGCGCCGCACCCTACGGACACTGGTCCGGCTGCCACGCGGTCGGCTGGGACCGCAACGCGCCCGAGTTCGGCGATCTCGCTGTCGGCGATGCCTTCCAGAAACACTCCTATCCCTTCGGCATTATGATCAATGCGGAGGGAAAACGCTTTGTCGACGAGGGAGCCGACTTCCGCAACTACACCTACGCCAAATACGGCGGCGTCATCCTAAGCCAGCCGGGTCAGTTCGCCTGGCAGATCTTCGATGCCAAGGTCGCTCATCTGCTGCGCGACGAGTACCGCATCCGCCAGATCACGAAAGTGACCGCGCCGACGCTCCAAGAGCTTGCCGGCAAGCTGGAAGGCGTCGATGCCGCAACGGCGCTGGAGACCATCGTCGCCTACAATGCAAGCGTCGCAACCGAAATTCCCTTCGACCCCAATGTGAAGGACGGCCGGTGCACCCGCGGCCTTGAGATTGCCAAATCCAATTGGGCCAACACCCTCGATGAAGGCCCGTTCGAGGCCTACGCGGTGACCTGCGGCGTGACCTTCACGTTCGGCGGTCTGCGCATTTCGACCGATGGCAATGTGCTCGATACCGACCTTGAGCCGATCAGGGGCCTTTATGCCGCCGGCGAACTCGTCGGCGGACTGTTCTATTCCAACTATCCAGGCGGCACCGGTCTCATGTCGGGCGCCGTCTTCGGCCGCATCGCCGGCACGTCCGCGGCCGGCGTCGAAGCCGCGAGGTCCGCACCATGACAGAGCGGACCGCAAGTCCCGAAGACCGCCTCTACCGCATCGCCGAGGAGGGGCTGTGCATTGGGTGCGGCCTCTGTCAGTCGATCGCGGGCGGCGACAAGGTCGAGGTCGCCATGACGCCCACAGGCTATGAACGGCCCGTTGTCCGCGCACCGCTCGATCACGACACGGTCGACCGCATTTATGCCGCCTGTCCCGGCACGCGTGTCGAGGGTCTGCCTGAAAGCCTTTGTGACGTCGGGACGCTGCACGACGATGTCTGGGGCGCCTACCGCAACATGGTGATGTCTCATGCGGCCGATCGTAATATTCGACACGCAAGCTCGACCGGCGGTGTCCTGAGCGCTCTCTGTCTTTATCTGCTCGATGCCAAACGCGTGGACTTCATCCTGCACGTCAAGGCGTCGACGGCCTATCCGGCCTGCGGCGAGCCGCATCTGAGCTTTGACGGCGTGCAGGTTATGGAAGGGGCGGGCTCGCGCTACGGGCCGGCGGCGCCACTCCGCGATATCGCCGATGTTCTCGCCCGCGAACAGCACTTCGCCTTCGTCGGCAAACCCTGCGACATCTCTGCGTTGAGATGCTATGCGCGCCAGGACGCGCGCGTCGATGCGCTGTGCCGTTATATGCTGACGCCGGTGTGCGGCGGCTTCATGGTGCCGGAAAACATGCGCCGGTTTCTCGGCGAACTCGGTATCGACCAGGAGGATATCACGAAGCTGCGCTACCGCGGCTTCGGATGCCCCGGGCCGACCCGTATTGAAACCCGTCAGGGACAGGTTGTGGAGAAAAACTATCTCGATTTCTGGGGCGAGGATGAGAGCTCCTGGAGCCTGCCGTTCCGCTGCAAGGTCTGTCCCGACGGTATCGGCGAAGCTGCGGACGTGGCCGCCGCTGACAGCTGGCCCGGCGGTTCTCCGACATGGGAAGGCCAGATCGGCGACGAGGGTACCAACGCGATTGTCGTGCGCACGGCGGCCGGATCGGAGCTTGTCGAAGCGGCGGCAAATGCCGGCTATCTCACGACCGGTGATGATGTCTCTCCGCGCGAGATGGACGGATTTCAGCCTCATCAAGTGACCAAGAAACGTACTGTCTGGGCGCGTCATGCGGGACTGCGCGCGGCGGGCAGGCTAGTGCCTGAAACCGAGCGCTTGCGCATCCGCGAACTGGCGCTTGAGCGCGGCTACGCCGCCAACGCCGATCAGGCGCGTGGTACCCGCGCCCGCGTCCGCGACGGCAAGACCACCGAACCGCGGCCAGTGCGCTTGGAATCGCCATAGGCGTTGAGACCCGCGACCGGTGTCCATCACGAAAAGCCGGTTGGAAACGGCGTGATCGTGTCAGTGCATCCTCACTCCGCCGCTTCAAGCTTGTCCTGTGTCCTGGTCTCGAAGTCGCCCGCGTCATGGCGCTCGCGAAGCTGTTCTTCGGGCGGTCCTGAAACCCGGTTGACCATGCGCCCGCGCTGTACGGTTTCGCGTTCGGCGATCTCGTTCGCCCATCTGTTGACGTGCTTGTAGGATTTCGCGTCCAGAAACTCCGCGGCGTTGTAGGCCTTATTCAAGGCCAATGCGCCATACCAGGGCCAGATGGAGATGTCGGCGATCGTATAGTCCTCGCCGCACATATAACGGTTGTCGGCGAGACGGCGGTCGAGCACATCGAGCTGGCGCTTCACCTCCATGGTGTAGCGGTCGATGGCGTATTCGATTTTGAACGGGGCGTAGTTGTAGAAGTGACCGAAGCCGCCGCCGAGATAGGGCGCGCTGCCCATCTGCCAGAACAGCCATGACAGGCACTCCGCCCGCAATGCGGGATCGCCTGGCATGAGAGCACGGAACTTTTCCGCCAGATAAAGCAGGATCGCGCCGGATTCGAACACACGTGTCGGTGTCGGTGTACTGTGATCCATTAACGCCGGGATCTTGGAGTTCGGATTGATATCCACGAAGCCGCTGCCGAACTGGTCGCCCTCGCTGATGTTGATCACATAGGCGTCGTACTCCGCCCCGGAATGGCCGAGCGCCAGCAGTTCTTCCAGCATCACCGTCACTTTCACCCCGTTCGGTGTCGCAAGCGAGTAGAGTTGAAGCGGGTGCTTGCCGACCGGCAGTTCCTGCTCATGCGTCGAGCCGGCAATTGGACGGTTGATGCTGGCGAAGGTCCCGCCGCTCTCCATCTCCCATTTCCAGATTTTCGGCGGCTCGTAGGATGTTTCTTCACTCATGTGCGGGACCCTGTCCAATTGGTTCGGAGGGCAAGGTTTACGCCAACATGCGCCACTGTGCACCCGTTCAATCCAGACAATCAATCAAATGCCTGTGTCCTTCGCAGGTACGGCCGCTTGCTGGCGCGCCACGGGGGCCGTCCGCCGCGGCGGGAGAAAGGCTCATGTACCCCGTTGCGTCTGTCGACGCCGAGGGCCCGTGGGATCGACGGATGCCGGGTCAGCCAGGTCTATAGAGGGGAGCCGGTCGTCGCGCTTGCCGGCTGTAACTGGTGCGCGGTGCTCGCCGCCGCGGCGAGCGCACCCTCAATGAGCCCGGGGCTTTGCACTGCTGTTTCGGCCGAGCAGAAAAACAGCCGGCCTCCACAATGCGCCTTGCGCAGAACATCTGACGTGACAACGGGATGCGACGGTGGAGTTGCAAGGTCGAGATCGGAACAGATTGTTGTGTTGGCGGCCCAGTCCTCAACATGTAGCGCTCGGCAGGTGCGCGCCTCATCGCCGAAACATCTGGCAAGCTGATCGATGATCTCACCATGCAGCCTTTCCGGACTGGCGGCGCGCGCCGCGTGCGGCCAACCGACAAATCCAAACAGAGCCGCCTGTCCGCCGTCCGGTTGCGTGTGGTCATGTACTTCCACCAGCGGCCCGATGTGGCTCGCCACGCGGCCGGAGAGGCCGCCGTCACGCCAGAACGGCCGGTCATAGAGTGCCACGGCTTTCGCCTGTGTCGCCATCCAGGTCGGTGTTGCCCGCATCTGCGCCAACACGCTTGCATCGACTTCGGTCGGCCATATCACTGTTTGGGCACAAATCCGCAACGGCGCTGCAACGACTGCCCTGCGCGCACGCAGGGTCGCCGCCCCCGGGCCGGCGGTTGTGACCAATATGTTGTCTTCGTCCACTTCGACCACCACCACCGGACAACCGGTCCGCACAGTGCCGTCGGGCAGGCCGGCGAACAATTTGTCGATCAGGGCCTGCGGCCCGCCGCGAAGCCTGCGAATGCCGTGCTGGCCGGGTAGAAACCCGCGCCGGACAGGCATGCCCGGATCGAGGTCGAGGATCGCATCGCCGTCTTCGAACTGTTCGAACGTCTCGACACCCAGGCGCTCGAGCCAATCGGCTATCACCGGCTGATACTCCGGCCATACCCAGGCGGGGCCAAGATCTGCGGCGTAGGTGGCGCCGGGAGCGCCGGGAGCGTTTGTCATTGAGCGAATGCGTCCGCCGGCGCGGTCCGCCGCTTCCAGAACGGTGACAGCCAATCCCTGGCCGTGCAGCAGATATGCGCAGGCCACTCCCGCAAGCCCGCCACCAATAACAACCACATCGCAATCTGGCTTGCTAGACCGTTTCACGTTCATTTGGAAACGTTTGATGGGTCAAATTGGTTCATCCGGCGCGGCGCGAAGCGCGATGCGGTGTCTCGGCAAGCGCCGCAACGCCGGTCAAGCGATTCCATATGAACGAGAAACGGTCTAGTCGCCATGTGGATTGAAGTTCCCGTTGCTCATAAGTCGGCCAGAAGCGCGTTTGCCGCGGCGTCGAACGTCTTCGGGTCCCGCAGGCTGGTGGCGAGCATCATGGCACCTTGAAGCGTGGCAACGATCTGCGCGGCTTTGGCCTTGCGGTGCCGCGCCGGCAGGTTGGTCGGCAGTGCCTTTGCCACCCAGCTGATGTTTGCATCGAAAAATGCCGCAACGGCGCTGCGAAGCCGATCGGGAAGTCCGCAGGTTTCCGCGCCAAGCAACCCGCAAAGGCACATCTTGTCGGAAGCCCGCAGGGCCTGCCGGTACGTCTTGCAGTATGCCGACAGTCTGTCTTTGGGCGTTTGGCTCTGCACCGCGTGTGCTTCAAGCGTTGTGAAAAATCGATCCGAATAGCGGCCGACCAGCGCCAGGCCAAGATCTTCTTTCTGCCGAAAATGGTAGTGGACACTGGCGCTCTTGATGCCGAGCTCATCGGCAAGGTCTCTGAAACTGACCGCATGATAACCGCGCAGTCTCATCGCGCTTTCTGCCGCATCCAAAAGGCGGTCGGTTGTCGTGCTCATATCGTCGCCATCGTGTGGTGGATTACCTATCGATAGATAGGCTTGACGTGTGTATCCGTCAAATGATAAGTATTTACCTATCAGTAGGTAGATACAGTAAACAAACACAAGGGCGAGCGGTATGAAGGTTTATGAATTCGATGGTTTCCCAAATCCGGCGCGCGTTAGAATTGCGCTGGCCGAAAAGAAAATGACCGATCAGGTGGAGTTCGTCAGCATCAATGTGCCCGAGGGAGAGCATCAACAAGCGGCCTATCTGGCGAAAAACCCGAGCGGCACCGTCCCGGCGCTGGAGCTTGACGATGGCACGGTGATCTCGGAGTGTACGGCGATCACGGAGTATCTGGACGCCTCTTCCGGTGAACGCGCGCTTACCGGCACGACGCCGAAGGAGGCCGCCGTGATCCACATGATGCAGCGCCGTGCGGAAGCTGGATTGCTTGACGCGGTTGGAGCCTATTTCCACCATGCCACTCCGGGCCTTGGCCCCGATATCGAAGGTGAACAATGTTCGCAGTGGGGTGAAATGCAGCGCCACCGGGCTGAGCAGGGAATGCGTTATTTCGACGGCGTGCTGGCGGACCAGCCCTATATTGCCGGCGAGGCCTTCTCGATGGCCGACATTACGGCGTTTGCAGGCCTTGCGTTTGCCGATTTTGCAAAAGTGGAAATTCCGGCAGACTGCGAAGCCTTGATTGCCTGGCGTGCCCGCGTGTCGAAACGTCCGAGCATAGCTGGATAGGAAGGAGCGGTTGCTGTGGAACTCAATGCAAATTTCGACGAGCGCGCTGCGGTTCATGCCGCGCAGATACCCTGGAAGCCCTCGCCTATGGCCGGTGTCGACCGGCGCATGCTCGACCGCATCGGCGATGAAGTCGCCCGGGCGACATCGATCGTGCGCTACGCACCGGGCAGTCACTTTTCCGCGCATGTTCACACCGGCGGCGAGGAGTTTATGGTGCTCGACGGCGTATTCCAGGACGAGCACGGCGATTACCCGGCCGGCAGCTACATTCGCAATCCGCCGCAATCGTCGCACACTCCAGGCTCCGAGGCGGGCTGTACGATCTTCGTAAAGCTGTGGCAGTTCGACCTCGATGATCGCACTGGGGTTCGCCTCGACACCACCGCGCTTGCCCTCGATGCCGACTTGGCGCGGCCTGGCGTCGAGGTCATGCCGCTCTTCAAGAATGACCGCGAGGAAGTCACACTGGAGCGCTGGGCCGCCGGCGCGGCGGTCGAACTGCATGCGGAACAGGGCATGGAGGTGCTTGTTCTGAAGGGCGGGTTCAGTGAAGCGGGCGAGGAATTCGCTCCCCAGTCCTGGTTGCGCCTGCCTGCCGGGTCGCGCTCTTCGGCAGCGGCAGGGCCGTCCGGCGCCCGGGTCTGGATCAAGCGCAATCACCTGGCCGAGCCGCCAAAACCACCGGGATCCTAGTTTTCGCCGACGTCAAGAGGTACTTCAATGACCTTGCCGGGATAGGGCCGCACCGTATTGTCAAAGGCGCCGGTGAGGAAAGCTCGGGCGCGCGGCTCGTCGAGGGCGATGTTCGTCAAAAACGGCAGGTCGGTTTTGATCGAACCCGACAGGCGGCCGTCCTGCGTCAGCATGAGCACCTTGCCGGCGCCGTAAATGGCGACATAGACGGTGCCGTCAGCGGCCACTTCGAGGCCGTCGGGCCCGATCAGTGGACGCACATCCGGCGGTGGCAGGCCGAGCGTGCGGTGATCGGCGAACACCGGCAGGGCAGTCACCGCACCACCCTCCTTGACACGGAAGCGCAGGATGCGTTTGCCAATGTGTTCTGAAAGAAAGACCACCCCTTCGGCGGTCACGAACACGCCATTTGGATACATGAGCTCATCAGCGACACTGCGGACCTCGCCGGCCGCGTTCAGATGCATCAGTTTACCGGCCGGCTGCGCGCGCGCATCGAAGGGGCCCGATGACGAAAAGTAGATGCCGCCGCGATGATCGGTGTGCGAGTCGTTCGGCAGCGCGATGCGCGCGCCAGCGATGTCGTGCGCAATGGCGGAGATGACCTCTCCCTCGCGCGACACGATGAGCAATCCGCCGGCGAGATGGCACAGCACCACAAGGCGGCTCTCGCCATAAGGCGAAATCGATGTCGGCCCGCAGCCCTGCGGCATCGGCCACCGCTTTCCACCGCTCGCATTCAGGAGCGTGATCCGGTCGGCGGTCATTTCCGCGTAATAAAGCGTTTCGTCGAGCAGAAGCGGGCCTTCGGGGTAGTGCGCTTCTACTTCCAGACGCGGCGCGACATCCGCGGCCGCCTGCCCGAAAACGCCGCAGCAAAGTAAGATCAAACAGGCAGCGGCCGCCGTCGGACCGCGCTGGCGAGCTACTCCCATTTGCGGTTATGCACCTCAACGGAATTCAGGAGATTGACCGGCGCGAAATCATCGGTGAGAGGAACGATGTCCTCCGCCGGCGGTGCCAGCGTGCGCCGGGCCGCGATCATTTCCGGCACGGAATAACGGAACCCGAATGCCGACTGTCTAGCCTGTGCAAGGGCCGTGAGTTCGCTTATGTCGCGGCGCGGACCGTCATAGGCCACGGCGATAATATTGCCACCGGCGGGAATGAAGTCGACGGTATCGAATACCGAGAGAAGCGTCGCATGTGAGCTATCGAACAGCATGGTCGAGGGCTCGACATTCTGCGCCACGACACCGCCCGGTGCGAGATGAAATTTGGCGATCTGGTAGAACTCGCGCGTCAGCAGATGAAACGGCACAAACGGGCCGCGATAGGCATCGACGAAAATCACGTCGTAGTTCGTGTCGTCGCGCATCAGAAACAGGCGGCCATCGCCTTCGGCAATGTTGAAATTGGGTTCCTGGTGAAGCTGATAGTACTTGGCCGCCAGCGCGACAATGTCAGGGTCGAGCTCCACGGCGGTCACATTGGCGTCGGGCATGTGCTTGTGGAGGTACCACGACGTTGAACCGCCCCCCATGCCGATCATCAGAAAATTGGCGGTCTGCGGCGCATAGGCGACTGCCGCGGTCAGCGAGCGCGTGTAGGTCAGCGGCAGCTCCAGGAGATCCGCCGTGTTGCGCTGGCTTTCCACGTAGGTGCGGTTCTCGTGACCGAAGGCCAGAGTGATGTAGGTGCCCTGTTGCAGCACGAAGATCGTGTTGTAGTAGGATTCGATACGCTCCAGCTGTTCGGCGAACGCGTTTGTACCGCATCCAGCCGCCATCGCGAGCGCCAGTGCTGCTGCTCTCAGATTTTGCCACATGATTGAGATCGGGATCCTTCACTGGTCATGGGTTGCGGACATCGCTGTTACGACCGGTTCCCTGCGATGGAAGCATGCACGAGCCGATTATGAGGGTCAATATGGCGCTCGCATGGTATGGACCCTGGCGTGCGTTTGCCCTATCTCTTTCGCCTTCCCGCCGCATGAGCCGTATCAACGAGTACCGCCTGAATGAGCGCCCCCCGCAAGTTCATCGTCAGCACGACGATCAATCCCCCGACCGAGGCCATCAGACGATTTGATGCCCTGGCGGACTGGACGCTGATTGTCACCGGCGACCGGCGCACGCCGGTGGACTACCGTCTCGACAATGGCATCTATGTGGCGCCGGAGGAGCAGGAGCGGTTGGCGCCCGAGCTCTCCGGCCTGATCGGCTGGAACACGATTGAGCGCCGCAACCTCGGATTTGTGCTGGCGCTCGACATGGGAGCCGACATCGTTGCCTCCGTTGACGACGACAACCTGCTCTATGACGGTTGGGGAGATAACCTGATGGTCGGCCGGACCGTCGATATGCCCGTGTTCGAGGCGCCGAACGGCTGTTTCGATCCGATTGGCGCCACGGAGCACCGCCATCTTTGGCACCGCGGTTATCCGCTTCAGCTTATCAGCTCGCGCGACTATTCAAAAGTTGCCACGGCACAGGTGCATGTCGATGTTCAGGCCGATTTCTGGGACGGCGATCCGGATATCGACGCCGTTTGCCGAATGGAACATGCGCCCTGCGTAAAATTTGACGCTGCATCGTTCCCGTTCGCATCGTCCGCCGTCAGCCCATTCAATTCACAGAATACATTCCTGACCCGCGAGGCATTGAAACACTATTTTGTTCTGCCGGGCGTCGGCCGGATGGACGACATCTGGGCCGCCTATCACATGCAGCATCTCGGTTTCAAAGTCGCCTATGGCCGCGCAACCGTGCGCCAGGACCGCAACGAACACGATCTGACCCGAGACCTTGTCGGAGAATTCGCGGGCTATGAACGCGGCGCGGAACTGGTGGCGGCGATGAACGAAGGCACCTATGACGCCACCGATTTCTGGCCGGAGCGAGCGGTCACTGCTTACGACGCCTATCTGCGCCGGGTCGGCTCCACCGACAATTCTCACCGGGTCGGCTCCACCGACAATTCTTACCGGGTCGGCTCCGCAGACAATTCTCATTGACAGCCAAGGCGCGAAAATGCGACGTCTAAAAGCTGGTGGTTCCCGGAAATCCGGATCGGATGGATGGAGTAAAAGGGAACACGGTGAGGTGTACCCATCAGGGGCCGATACCGTGGCTGCCCCCGCAACTGTGAGCGGTGAGGCGTGTGCGAAAATGCCACTGGAATAGCCGGGAAGGCTGCACACGACCTGCGACCCGCAAGCCAGGAGACCTGCCACCTGTGAGCGTGTGAGCGCCAGGCCAAGGGGCCGCGGCGTTCGCCATAATCGGGTTGAGCCAACACGGAGGGTGTTATGCTCGAAAAAACTGCTTCTTTCACGGCCGCTCAAAGCCTGTCGACGCAGCGTCGTCTTGCTGCCGGCCTCACCGCTGCATTGCTGGGCACATTCATGCTCCTCGGCGTGGGTTTTGCCCATTCCGACATCCTGCACAATGCGGCGCACGACACACGGCACGCTTTCACGTTCCCCTGCCACTAAAAGGCAGGAACCATGATCGCGCGAATTCTTTTCGCCGCCATTCTGGCGGGGTTCGCTGCTGGCGTGTTCGTCACTGGCGTTCAAACCTACAAAGTCATTCCGCTCATTCTTGAAGCCGAGACCTACGAGGGCCAGCCGGCGGCCGGCCACGAGCATGGAAGGGCCTCAACACCGGAGCAAGAAGCCGTCGCCGATGACGGTCACTCGCACGGCGCCGGGGTGTGGGCACCGCAAGACGGTATGGAGCGCCTGTTTTTCACGTTGATGGCCAATATAGTGACCGGCGTTGCCTTTGGCTTCCTGCTGACCGCGGCGGTCGTCCTGAGCGGCCGCAAAATCTCGCTTGGCCAGGGTGTGCTCTGGGGTGTTGGCGGCTTTCTCGCGTTCTCGCTCGCGCCCTCGCTCGGCTTGCCTCCGGAATTGCCGGGGATGCCGGCAGGCGATCTCGGCGCGCGCCAGATGTGGTGGTGGTCGACGGTTGTCCTGACGGCCGGCGGTCTGGCCCTTCTTGCATTGCCGCGGAACTTTGCTTTCAAGGCGTTGGGGGTTGCCCTCATTGTCGTACCGCATGTCGTTGGCGCACCGGCGCCTGAAAGCCATGCGACAGCGGTTCCTGCCGGGCTGGCTGCGGAGTTCGCCTCCGCAACGCTTGCGATGTCGGCGCTGTTCTGGATCGTACTCGGCGCGGTCGCGGGATGGTTTCTCGCCCGCGCCGATCAGCACGCAGAGGCGTAGACACCATGGGTCCCACTCAGAGTAAGTCCCCGGCACGTATCCCCGCCACAGTGGTAACCGGCTTCCTCGGTGCGGGAAAGACGACGCTCATTCGGCATATGCTTGAAAATGCCAATGGACGTCGTATTGCACTCATCATCAACGAATTCGGCGATGTGGGCGTCGATGGCGACGTATTGCGCGGCTGCGGCGATGAACTGTGCCGCGAAGACGACATTGTCGAACTGGCGAACGGCTGCATCTGCTGCACGGTTGCGGACGACTTCGTGCCGACCATGACCAAACTGCTGGACCGCGAAGACCCGCCCGATCACGTGGTCATCGAAACTTCGGGTCTGGCGCTGCCGCAGCCCTTGGTTCGGGCCTTCAACTGGCCGGAAATCCGCTCGCGCGTCACCGTTGACGGTGTCGTTACGGTCGTCGACAGTGCCGCCGTTGCCGAGGGTCGGTTTGCCGCCGACGAGGCCGCCGTTCAGGCGCAGCGCGAAGCCGATGAGGCGCTCGACCACGAGAGCCCGCTTGAAGAGCTGTTCGAGGATCAACTCGCCTGTGCCGACATGATTTTGCTCAACAAGTCCGATCTCGTCTCGAAGGACACCCTGAGTGCCGTCGAGCAGGGTTTGCGCGGCGAGGTGCGCGATGGCGTGCGTTTCGTGCCGACGGCGAACGGTAATGCGGACATTTCAATTTTACTTGGCCTCGACTCGGCTGCCGAAGACGACATGGATCAGCGACGGTCGCATCATGAGATCTATCATGACGGTGACGACGACCACGACCACGACGATTTTGAAAGTTTCGTCGTAACGCTCGAACCCGTGGCGGATCGCGATGAACTTCTCGGGCGCATGCGCGAAGCCATCGTTCAGCACGATATTCTGCGTCTCAAGGGCTTCGTTGCCATCGACGGTGCCGATGCGCGCCTTGCTGTGCAGGCCGTCGGCCCGCGCATCAACAGCTATTTCGACCGTCCGTGGGCCGCGGAGGATAACCGCCAGACATCTCTGGTCGTCATCGGCCAGAAGGGGCTCAACGAAAAGGCGGTCCGCGCGCTCCTCCAGGTCTGATGCACCTTCTCGCCGCACAATCCGGTGTCGTCGACGATGGTTCCGAAGCCATCGACCTCAGCCAGGCGCCGGGCGATATTGTCGTCATATCCGCAGCCGATTCCGAACTCGCCGCGCTGGCGCGCACCTGGGAAGGCGCCGGCGAAACCGCACTCACGCTGCGGCTCGCTAACTTCATGCAGCTCACCCACAACCTCTCCGTCGACATCTATCTGGAAAACACCGTCGCCGAGGCCAAGCTCATCGTCCTTCGGTTGCTCGGCGGGCCAAGCTACTGGGCTTACGGGCTGGAGCAGATTTCGGCTTTGGCGCGGGACAAAAACATTGCACTGGCGGTGCTGCCTGGCGATGCGGAGCCCGATCCCGCGCTTGCCCGGCACGCGACACTCGACGTGCAACACTGTGGCCGTTTGCATGACTATCTGGTGCAAGGCGGCGCAGAAAATGCCCAGGGGTTTCTCGCCTACTGCCGCCATCTGCTCGGCGAAAGCGACGCGCCGGCCGCCGCCGCGCCGTTGCTCAAGGCAGGGCTCTACTGGCCGGGACTCAGCGCTCCGGCGCTCGATGACATCAAGGCGCACTGGAAAGCGAATGCACCGGTCGCGGCAATCACTTTTTACCGTGCATTGATTGAGGGCGGGAACACCGAACCCGTCGAACGTCTGGTCGATTCCCTGACGCAGCGCGGGCTCAACGCCCTGCCGGTATTCGTGTCGAGCCTGAAGGAGCCGGTGTCGTCCGCCACGGTGCGCGAGCTGTTCGCCCGCTGCGAGCCGGACATCGTCCTGAACGCGACGGGGTTTGCGGTGTCTTCGCCGGGCGGCGGCCATGCGGACAATCCCCTTGAGTGCACCGGCGCCCAGATTCTGCAGGTCGTGTTTTCCGGTTCCAGCCGTGAAGCCTGGGCGGAAAATGCGCAGGGCGTTTCCGCGCGCGATCTCGCCATGAACGTCGTTTTGCCGGAACTCGACGGCCGCGTCCTGACGCGCGCCGTTTCGTTCAAGTCCGACACGCAATGGCATGAGCCCACGCAATGCCGCATTGTGACCTACAAGTCCGATCGCGGGCGCGTTGAATTCGTTGCGGATCTTGCCGCGAACTGGGTGCGCCTGCGCCGTACCGCCGCGTCCGACCGCCGTGTGGCGGTCATCCTTGCCAATTACCCCAACCGCGACGGGCGCATCGGCAATGGTGTCGGCTACGACACGCCGGCGAGCACCGTGCATCTCCTGCAGGCTCTGGAGGGAGCCGGCTATGAAACCGGCACGGTGCCGCAGGGCGGTAATGAACTGATCGGCGACCTGCTCGAAGGTCCGACCAACCGGGCCGGTTCGCGGAGCGGCGATGGCGGCGAGCGGTTGACGCTGAACGAATACATGGCCGTCTATGAAACTCTGCCGGAGGCTTTGCGCGGCGAAGTCGAAGACCGCTGGGGCCAACCGCAGGAAGATCCGTTCTTCGTCGACGGTGCGTTCCGGCTCGCCGTGCATCGCTATGGCAACATCGCCGTCGCGATCCAGCCGGCGCGCGGTTACAACATCGACCCGAAAGACACCTATCACGATCCCGCCCTAGTGCCGCCGCACGGCTATTTCGCCTTCTATATCTGGCTGCGCGAAGTTTATGGCGCGCACGCCCTCGTGCACAACGGCAAGCACGGCAATCTCGAATGGCTGCCCGGCAAGGCGGTGGCGCTGTCGCAAGGCTGCTACCCCGAAGCGGTTCTCGGCCCGGTCCCCAACATCTACCCCTTCATCGTCAATGACCCGGGCGAAGGAACCCAGGCCAAACGGCGTATATCCGCCGTCATCATCGACCATTTGACGCCACCGCTGACGCGGGCTGAATGCTACGGGCCGCTAAAAGACCTGGAAGCCCTGATCGACGAATACTACCTGGCGTCGGGCATGGACCCGCGCCGTCTCGATCTCTTGCGCCGGCATATTCTGGAGCTGTCGCAATCGACCGGTCTCGATATCGATTCCGGTGTCGAAGACGGCGAGGCGGACGACACGTCCCTGCAAAAGCTCGACAACTACCTTTGTGAACTGAAAGAAGCGCAGATCAGGGACGGGCTCCATATACTCGGGCGCGCGCCCGAAGGCCGGCTTGAAACGGACCTTCTCGTTGCGCTGACCCGCGTGCCGCGTCATCTGGGAGAAGCCGGCGATCAATCGCTCATTCGCGCGCTCAGTGCCGATCTCGGGTTCGCCGGGTTCGACCCGCTCGACTGTGAACTCGGTGCGCCATGGAGCGGTGCGAGGCCAAAAGATCTTGGCGCGTTTCTTCCCGAAACGCCCTGGCGGAGCAATGGCGATACGATCGAGCGCCTTGAAGTGCTGGCCGCGGCGCTTGTCGATGGCAGTGCAACAGCACCGGTTGAGTGGGCGTCGACACGCGCTGTGCTCGATGAAATTGCGCAAACCATCCGCCCGCGTCTTGCGGCCTCAGGAGCGCGCGAGATCGAAGCCACGTTGCAGGCCCTCGGTGGCGGCTTCGTGGCGCCGGGGCCTTCCGGCGCACCGACGCGCGGGCGTCTTGACGTGCTCCCCACGGGCCGCAATTTCTTTTCTATCGACAACCGGGCGGTGCCGACACCTGCCGCATGGACGCTTGGACGAAAATCGGCGGAACTGCTGCTGGAGCGGCATTTTCAGGAACACGGGCGCTGGCCTGCGTCCGTCGGCCTCTCCGCCTGGGGCACGTCCAATATGCGCACCGGCGGCGACGACATTGCCCAGGCACTGGCACTGATCGGGGCGGAGCCAAAATGGGACCCGTCAAGCTGGCGTGTCACCGGGTTTGAAATCACGCCGCTGCCGAAACTCGGACGGCCACGTGTTGACGTGACGTTGCGTATTTCCGGATTTTTCCGAGATGCCTTTCCCGCCCAGATTGACCTCTTTGACACGGCCGTGCGCGCCATCGGAGCGCTGGTGGACGAGGGGGATGAAAATCCCATCGCCGAGCGTATGGCCGTTGAACGCAATGAGCTTCTCGCCGCCGGCAACGATGACGCGGAGGCTGCGCGTCTTGCCGGTTACCGTGTGTTCGGTTCCAAGCCCGGTGCTTACGGTGCGGGGCTGCAGGCGCTGATCGATGAAAAACTCTGGGACGATCGCGGCGACCTGGCCGCCGCTTATATCGGCTGGGGCGCCTATGCCTATGGCAGCGGCGAGCGCGGGCGGCGCAGCGAGGGCCAGTTCAAGCGCCGGCTCGGGCGCATCGAAGCGGTACTGCACAATCAGGATAATCGCGAGCACGACCTGCTTGATTCAGACGACTATTATCAGTTCGAAGGCGGCATGACGGCAGCGGTGGAGCATCTCTCCGGCAACCGGCCGGTGGTCTATCACAACGATCATTCACGGCCCGAGCGCCCTGTCGTGCGTACGCTCGAAGAAGAGATTGGGCGCGTCGTGCGCTCCCGTGTCGTCAATCCGAAATGGATCGCCGGCGTCCTGCGTCACGGTTACAAGGGCGCGTTTGAAATAGCCGCAACCGTCGACTACCTGTTCGCGTTTTCCGCCACCACCGGCGCCGTGCGCGATCATCATTTCCAGCTTGCCTACGACGCCTTCGTCGGCGACGAAAAAGTGCGGCGGTTTCTCGAAGACAACAACCGGGCGGGCCTTGAGGAGCTTTCTGCAAAGTTCCTGGAGGCCGTTGACCGCGGCCTCTGGACGCCCCGTTCGAACTCCGCCTATCATCACCTGCAGGCCATTGTGCCCGGCGTGCGCGCCGCCCAGTAAGGAGATCAGACCATGAGCGAAGACAGCGAAGCGCAGGCCGGCGGCGGGGTGGATGCCAACGCGCGCCATTCGGAGAAAATGCGCAAGAAGAAGGCGGCGCGCGACAAGATCCTTGCGGGCAAAACCATCGAGAAGGGTCTCATCATCGTTCACACCGGCAAAGGCAAGGGCAAGTCGACAGCCGCCTTCGGCATGGTGTTTCGCGCCCTCGGCCACGGCTTCCGCATCGTCGTGATCCAGTTCGTCAAAGGCTCCTGGGAAACCGGTGAGCGCACTATCCTTGAGCAGTACTCGGACCTCGTGACCATAAAGGCCATGGGCGAGGGGTTTACCTGGGAAACCCAGGACCGTGAGCGTGACATCGAACTGGCCGAGGCCGCGTGGGCGGAAGCCAAGACTGCGATTCTCGACGAAGACGTCAAAATGGTGCTGCTCGATGAAATCAACATCGCTCTGCGCTACGGCTATCTCGACATCGAAGACGTCGTCGGCTTTCTGCAGAACCAGAAACCGGAAGATACGCACGTCATCCTCACAGGCCGCAATGCCAAGGATGAGCTGATCGAAATTGCCGATCTCGTCACCGACATGACGCAGGTGAAGCATCCATTCCGGTCGGGCGTGAAGGCTCAGGTCGGCATTGAATACTGACGGCAGACGGCGCGCAGCGCGCCGGAGGAGCACACGGTGAAGAAGGATGGCGCGGGCCACTCCGATGGCCTAGGCGAGTTCGTCGCGCGCACGGCGCTGATGATCTCGCTCGTTGCGCTGTCGATTGATGCCATGCTGCCCGCGCTCGGTGTGATCGGCGACGATCTCGGCGTTGCCGACGGCAATGACGCTCAGCTCATCATATCCGCGCTGTTTCTGGGGTTTGCGGTTTCGCAACTGCTGTTTGGGCCACTGTCCGACAGCATCGGCAGAAAGCCTGCCATCTACATCGGCTTTGCAATTTTCATGGTCGGCTGCGTGCTGTCGATTCTCGCCACCGACCTGACCGTCATGCTGATCGGCCGCGTGCTTCAGGGCGTCGGAGCAGCGGGTCCGCGCACCGTAACCGTTGCTCTGGTGCGCGACCTGCACGAGGGCCGTGCCATGGCCCGTATCATGTCCATGGTGATGGGTGTGTTCATCATGGTGCCGGCGCTGGCGCCGGCGCTTGGCCAGGGCGTACTGCTGGTCGCCCATTGGCGCTGGATCTTTGGTTGTTTTCTGGTCCTGGCCACGATCTCGTCTGTGTGGTTCGCCCTGCGCCAGCCCGAAACCCTGCCGAGCGAAAAGAGGCGTGAGTTTTCACTGCGCAGGACGTTTTCCGCCATCGCCGAAACCTGCACCAACCGCGTCGCCTTTGGCTACACGATTACGGGCGGATTCGCGTTCGGCGCATTTGTCGGTTATCTGGTGTCCGCGCAACAGATCATGCAGGTGCAGTATGGCCTTGGAAAACTGTTCCCGGTCTACTTCGGTGTTCTGGCGCTGGCGATCGGCGCGGCATCGTTCGTGAACTCCAACCTCGTCATGCGGTTCGGCATGCGGCGGCTGTCCTTCATCGCAACCATCGTCATGTGTTTAATGTCGGTGCCCTTTGCCGGGGTTTGCCAGCTTCTCGGCGCCGATGTCCCGCTATGGCTCTTTATGGCGTATCTTATTCCGCTGTTCTTCTGCATCGGCATTTTGTTCGGCAACTTCAACTCCCTCGCCATGGAGCCGCTCGGTCACATCGCGGGCGTGGGCGCTGCCGTGATCGGCGCTTTCACGACACTCATATCGCTTATCTTCGGAACGCTGGTCGGGCAGCTCTATGACGGGACGATCACACCTCTCGTCATAGGATTTGCGGTGCTGGGCGTTGCCGCCCTCGGCGTCATGTTGTGGATCGAACGCGGCCGTATGGCGTGATCGGCACATGGCCTGTCGCATGCAGTGTTGACCGCGCGGCGCGGGCTCCCTAAAACCGCATCAGTGCTCTTGCACGAGAGCACTGACCGAAGCAGCGTTCCCTTAAGGGACTGAGAGCGATTCCGGTGCGGTTGACCTAATTCGGGGACCAATGCCGGAGCTGTTTGCAGGCACCATCCGCCCGCAGGGGCGGATTGCGCATCCCCTGAAAAGAACTCTGCCTCTTCAACGGAGCCGACCGCCCCGCACACGAACGAGGTAGATCATGACCAAACTTACAGCCACAGCTTTTCTCTTCGCCGCCACAGGCTCGACAGCATTTGCGCATCCGGTGCATCTGGCGAGTGAAGGTCACGGCCACAGCCATTGGGTGGCATTGGCCATCGGTGCCGGGCTGGTCGTTTACGCGCTTGCAGTACTGCTGCGCCGCCGCGCCGCGGCAAAAGCCGAAGACACTTCGCGCTGAGGCTGAAAAGATGCCCCGAAAACTTGGCGTCATGATCTGCGGTCATGGCAGCCGTGACGGGCAGGCGGTTGCGGAATTTGCGACCCTTGCCGAACGGCTCACCCCCCGGTTTCCCGATTACCCGGTTGAATATGGCTATCTGGAATTTGCAACGCCGATCATCCGCACCGGTCTCGACAAGCTGCGTGCGCAGGGCGTCAATCATGTGCTGGCGGTGCCCGGCATGCTGTTTGCCGCCGGCCATGCCAAGAACGACATTCCATCGGTGCTCAACGCCTATGCGGCACAGCACGACGGTTTCGAGATCGAGTACGGCAAGGAACTCGGCATCGATCCAAAAATGATCGAGGCGGCGGGCGAGCGCATTCGCGGTGCCATCGCGGCTGCGGGAGACGGCGTGCCGCTGCACGAAACCATGCTCGTTGTCGTCGGCCGCGGCGCATCGGACCCGGACGCCAATTCAAATGCCGCCAAGGTCATGCGCATGCTCTGGGAGGGCTTCGGTTTCGGGTGGGGTGAGACGGTCTATTCAGGCGTCACCTTTCCCCTTGTCGAGCCGGGCCTGGATCATGCGGTGAAGCTTGGCTTCAAACGCATCATCGTGTTTCCCTATTTCCTGTTCTCCGGCATTCTGGTGCAGCGAATCTATGATGCGACAGACGAGGTTGCGGCGCGCAATCCCGGCATCGAATTCGTCAAGGCGCCGTATCTCAACGACCATCCGCTTGTCATCGACACGTTCTGCGAGCGGGTCGATCAGATCCTCGCCGGCGACAACGCAATGAACTGCGGCTTGTGCAAGTACCGCACGCGGGTGCTGGGTTTCGAGGCCGAGGTGGGGCTGCCGCAGGAAAGCCATCACCACCATGTGGAGGGTATTGGCTCTGGCGGCGATGCGCACGACGACGGGCACCAACACAGTCACACGCACACCCACAGTCATGATCATGGTCACGATCACGATCAAGGGCACGATCAAGGGCACGATCATGCGCATGATCATCAACACCATCCTTATCCGCACGCCGATCATCCCCTCGGACCGGTGACGCTGAACAAGGAAGGAAGCTGACCGGGAGAACCGGGCGGGTTTGATATGGAGTACATCAAGGACCCTGCGGCGATTTACGAGCGCTCCTTCGCGACGATCCGCGCGGAGGTGGATGTATCGTTGCTGCCCGCAGATCTTCAGTCCGTCGCAATCCGGCTGATGCACGCCTGCGGTATGACGGATCTCGCGGGCGGTCTGCGCTTTGACGAAACCGTTGCGGCGGCGGTGCGCGAAAGCCTAGGCCGCGGCAATACGGTTTTTGCGGATTGCGAAATGGCGGCCTCCGCCATCATTCGCCGGACGCTGCCGCAAGGAACACACGTGCGGTGCACGCTCAACGAGCAGGATACACCAGCGCTTGCGGAGAAAATCGGCACGACCCGCTCCGCCGCTGCCGTCGGTCTTTGGCTGGCGGATCTGGAGGGCGCGGTGTGCGTAATCGGCAATGCTCCGACGGCTCTGTTTGCGCTTCTGGAAGCGTTGGATGCCGGCGCTCCGCGTCCGGCCGCCATTCTCGCTTTCCCGGTTGGCTTTGTCGGCGCGGCGGAATCGAAGGCCGAACTTGCGGCCAACCCGCGCGGTGTTCCCTATCTGACGCTGCTTGGACGCCGCGGCGGCAGCGCCATGGCCGGGGCGGCGCTCAACGCCATAACCGCGGGATCGGCGCCATGACGCGCTGGCTGACCGTCATTGGTATCGGCGAGGACGGTCTGAACGGCCTGACGCCCGCATCGCGCGCGCTTGTCGAGGGCGCGGAAATCATCGTCGGCTCCGCGCGGGTCCTCGATGCCATGGAAAAAGGCTCGGCTGAGTATCACGCCTGGGCCTCCAATCTGAACGACACGCTTGATCAGGTGACCGCCTGGCGCGGACAGCGCGTCGTCGTGTTCGCCACCGGCGATCCGTCGAACTACGGCATTGCGCGCAAGGTTCTGCAGCGCGTTCCGCTTGAGGAAGTCACGATCGTGCCCGCGCCATCGGCGTTTTCCCTGGCCGCCGCCCGGTTGGGCTGGTCGGTGCCCGACGTGGAGACCATCACTCTGCACGGCCGCAACTCATCGCTGATCGAACCCTACATTGAGCCGGGTTCGCGCGTACTGGCGCTGACCTGGGATGCACAGACCGTCGGCGAGGCGGTCAGGCGGTTGCGCGCGCGCGGCTTTGAGGAAAGTGAAGTAACGGTCCTTGAGCATATGGGCGGCCCGCGCGAGCGTGTCCTGCGCTTCTGTGCGAAAGATGACGTGCCGAAGGACATCGCCGACTTCAACACAATGGCCATTGTTTGTGTTGCCGGGCGCGATGCACGGATCCTGCCGCAGACCCCGGGTCTGCCCGATGAGGCATATGAGCATGACGGGCAGCTCACCAAGCGCGACGTGCGCGCCGTGACCGTGGGCGTGCTCGGGCCCTATCCCCACGCGCTCTTGTGGGATGTCGGAGCGGGCTGCGGCTCGGTTGCGATCGAGTGGATGCGCGCGCGCCGCGGCGTTCGCGCCATCGCCTTCGAACGCGACCGCGAGCGGGTTGCCATGGCGGCGCGCAACGCCGGGGCGCTCGGCGTGCCCGGCCTTGAACTGGTCGAAGGGCAGGTGCCGGGCGCGCTTGCTGAGTGCGCAACGCCCGATGCCGCCTTCATCGGCGGCGCCGTGGCGGACAATGAGGTGTTTGCTGCGGTGTGGTCGGCGCTTCGTGCGGGCGGCCGGCTCGTTTCCAACGCCGTAACGCTTGAAGGCGAAGCGGCCCTCGTGCAGCGGCACAAGGAACATGGCGGCGAGCTTGTGCGTCTCGATATCTCTAACGTTGCGCAGGTCGGCCGCCTGCGGGCAATGAAGCCGCGCATGAGCGTGCTGCAATGGCGCGTCACAAAGCCGTCTGACGCGGTTACATGAGCGCGTCTGGAACACTCACCGGTATCGGTGTCGGCCCCGGCGACCCGGAGCTTCTGACGCTGAAGGCGTGCCGGGCGATCCGCGAGGCGGATGTCGTCGCCTATCCCGCCAATGCCGCCGGCGAGAGCCTGGCGCGCGATATTGCCGCGGCAGAGATTCTGCACGCCGCGCTCGAACTGCCGGTGCTGGTGCCCATGTGCACGGACCGTGCGCCGGCGCAAACCGCCTACGACGACGCGGCCGGCACCATCGCCCGGCACTTGTCGCAAGGCCGAAGCGTTGCGTTTCTCTGCGAGGGCGATCCGTTTTTCTACGGCAGCTTCATGTATCTCTTCGCGCGCCTTGGTGAGACGTACGAAACGCGCATTGTTCCAGGCGTCAC
This sequence comes from Hyphomicrobiales bacterium, assembly GCA_021775755.1. Lineage (GTDB taxonomy): Bacteria > Pseudomonadota > Alphaproteobacteria > Rhizobiales > JAJFHB01 > JAJFHE01. The sequence goes on from JAJFHE010000068.1 coordinate 24,200, forward strand.
CTCGCTCACCGCCTGTGCCGCAGCCCTCGGGCGTCCGCTCGCCGCCCGCAACGAGCTTTTGAAAGTGCTGCCGGCGCCGCTGCCGGAGGAGACCCTGAAGGCCGAACTGCGCGGAGCCGATTGCATCGCCATCATCAAGGTAGGACGGCATTTTGAGAAAGTCCGCCGGGTGCTTCGTGACGCCGGCCTCAATGGCGCTGCCGCAATCATTGAATCCGCCACACGCGACAACCAGCGCATCACGGCGCTTGACGATATACCGGATGGTGAGCAGCCCTATTTTTCGACAATCCTCGCCTACCGTGGAGATGAGGGATGGTGACGAAACCGGCGATCATAGTCCTGAGCGACACGGGCGCTGCCCTTGGCGCGCGCATCCGCGATGTGCTCGGCGGCGAACTCCACGGTCTCGCCAAACGGTGCAGCGCGTGCGACGTGGCGTTCGAGGACACGTTGGCACATGTGCGCGAGCTGTTTGCCGAAGGCCGCCCGATCATCGGTGTCTGCGCCTCCGGCATTTTGATCCGCGCGGTGGCGGGCGGGCTCGAAAGCAAACGCGACGAGCCGCCGGTCCTTGCCGTATCCGATGACGGCAGCGCCATCGTGCCGCTGCTCGGCGGTCACCATGGCGCGAATGACATGGCGCGCAAGCTGGCGCGGGCCCTTGGGAGTACGGCGGCCATCACCACGGCCGGTGACGTGCGCTTCGGCGTTGCGCTCGATGCCCCGCCGGCCGGCTGGACCCTTGCCAACCCCGAAGACGCCAAGCCGGCGATGGCGGCGTTGCTCGACGGCGCCCGCGCCCGGCTGACCGGAAACGCACTCTGGTTGAGCGAGAGCGCTTTGCCTTTTGCCGGCGAGGGAACAATCGAACTTGTGGCCACGCACCGCTACATGGAAGGCGGACCGTCGCGGCTGATTTATCACCCGCGCACCATCGTCGTCGGTGTCGGCTGTGAGCGGGGGTGCGCGGCCGGGGAGCTTGAGGCTCTGGTATCCGGTGTGATCGCGCAGCACGGGCTGGCAAACGCCGCCATTGCAGCGGTGGTTTCGATAGACGTAAAGGCTGATGAAACCGCGGTGCACGAGATTGCCGGCACAATCGGTGTACCGGCCCGCTTCGTCACAGCGGATGCAATTAATGAGATTGCCGAACGTATCGCGAACCCCTCCGACATCGTCATGCGTGAAGTCGGCTGTCCAGGCGTTGCCGAAGGCGCGGCACTAGTCGCTACAGGCGGTGGCGGCAACCTCATCGTTGAAAAGACGAAATCCGCGCGCGCCACCTGCGCCATCGCGGAGGCCGCCGAGCCGCTCGACGCCGGCCTGATCGGCCGCGCGCGGGGGCGCGTCTCCCTGATCGGTCTTGGCCCCGGCAACCCCGAATGGCGCAGTCCGCAGGCCTCGGCGCTGCTTGAGGCGGCGGGCGACTGGGTCGGCTACGGTCTCTATCTCGACCTGGCCGCCGATCTCAACGCGGGCAAAACGGAACACCGGTTCGAACTTGGCGAAGAAGAGGCGCGTGTGCGCCATGCCCTCGAACTGGCCGGAAGCGGCCGCGATGTCGCGCTTGTTTGTTCGGGCGATGCCGGCATCTACGCCATGGCGGCGCTGGTTTTCGAACTGATCGATGCGGCGCCGGGCGAGGGCGGAGTGAGCGATGCCGCACGGCGCGCGGAAGTCACCGTTGTGCCGGGCATCTCCGCCTTCCAGGCGGCTGCCGCACGCGCCGGCGCCCCCATCGGCCATGATTTCTGCGCCATCTCGCTGTCGGACCTCCTCACACCCTGGGAGGTCATCGAACGGCGGCTCGTGGCAGCGACGGAGGGCGACTTTGTCGTCGCTTTCTATAATCCGCGCTCGCTGCGCCGGCACGCTCAGCTCGGCCGCGCCATTGAAATCCTGCGCACGCACCGCCCGCCTTCGACCCCTGTCATCATCGCAACGGATCTTGGCCGCCCGAAGGAGAAGATGCGCATCGTGGCGCTCGAAGACTTCGATCCGGAGATGGTCGACATGCTGACCATGGTGCTGGTCGGGTCGTCAACGACGCGGCTCGTCGAGGGCGGCGACGGCAAACGCTGGGCCTATACGCCGCGCGGCTATGAAAAAAAACGCCGGGAACTTGCGTCATGACAGTTCATTTTATCGGTGCGGGGCCGGGTGCTCCCGATCTCATTACCGTACGCGGCATGCGTCTCATCGAGCGCTGCCCGGTCTGCCTCTATGCCGGTTCGCTTGTGCCGGAAGAAATCGTCGCCGCCGCCCCGGCGGATGCGCGCGTGCTCGACACGGCACCGATGACGCTCGATGAAATCATCGCGGAAATCGAAACCGCTCACGCCGAGGGTTTCGACGTGGCCCGCGTTCACTCAGGCGACCCCTCTATCTACGGCGCGACGGCGGAACAGATGCGCCGCCTCGACGATCTCGGCATCGACTATGACGTCACGCCCGGTGTGCCGGCCTTCGCCGCGGCGGCAGCGGAACTTGCAACCGAACTGACGCTGCCAGAAATCGCCCAGACCATCATCCTCACCCGCACCACCATGAAGGCCTCGGCAATGCCGGAAGGCGAGGATCTGGAGCGGCTCGGCGCCACGGGCGCGACGCTTGCGATCCATCTTTCGGTGCGCAATCTGCGCCATGTGGAACGGGCGTTGACGCCGCATTATGGCGCGGACTGTCCAACTGTTGTGGTCTATCGCGCCACATGGCCCGACCAGAAAATCGTGCGCGGCACGCTGTCGGACATCGCTCAGAAGGTGCGGGCTGAAAAGATCACACGCACCGCCCTGGTGCTTGTCGGCCAGGTGTTCGCGGCAAAGGGCTTCCGCGATTCCGCCCTTTACGATGCCGCCCATCAGCACATCCTGCGCCACCGCAAGACGAAGAAGAAGGTGGTTTAGGTCGTGAACTCCCTCTCATCGACGCAAGGTTGACGGACTTGTGATTGGTAAGAGCGCCAGACAGGCGTATTTCTTTCACGGTAAGGGTCGCTACCCGCAACCGCTCCGATAACGCCAGCGCGTTGTTGGCACGGTCCAAACGGTCCGATACAGCCGCAGTCGATCTTGAGGAATAAAGCCGTGTTAGAACTTCGCCGCCTGGACGCCGTCCGCACCTTTGCGGTTGTGATGTTCGCCGCCATGTGGTGGCTGATGATACCGGTCGCATCGCAAGCCGCGCCCGATTCCAAACTTTGGGAGCACTGGACCGCTCATGACCCGGACTCGACCACATCCGTCGACCACGGAAAGTGGGACGAATTCCTGATCAAGTATCTGTTCCCGGGTGAAGACAAGATTTTCCGCATGGCCTATGGCGAGGTGTCGGAGCGTTACCGCAAAACGCTCGACAGCTACATCGCCGCGCTTGCCGCCGTGACCGTCAGCGAACTGAACCGGCCCGAGCAAAAGGCCTATTGGATCAACCTCTACAACGCCCTCACGGTGCGCTCTGTTCTGGATGCCTATCCGGTGACGTCGATCCGCGACATCGATATCTCACCGGGTTTGTTCGCCGATGGTCCGTGGGGCAAACCGCTCGTGGTCGTCGAAGATCTGGAAGTCTCGCTCGACGACATCGAGCACAGGATTCTCCGCCCCATCTGGAAGGATCCACGCATCCACTATGCGGTGAATTGCGCCGCCATCGGGTGCCCGAACCTTTCCTGGCATGCCTATACGGCGCGAAAGATGGAGCGGCAGCTCGGCGAAGCGGCGCGCGCCTATATCAATCATCCGCGCGGCGCCCGCCGCGACGGCGGACGGCTCGTTGTATCGTCGCTGTTCGACTGGTACGCCGAAGACTTCGGCGGTTCGGAAGCCGGTGTTCTTCGCCACCTGGCACAATACGCCGATGCGCCTCTCGCCTCGGCCATCGCCGATGGTGTGTCGATCGGCGGTTACGAGTACGATTGGGCGCTCAACAGCGTGGCCCCGGTCGTCGCCGACAGATTGCGCAAACGCGGCAGCTGAGCGGATATACCGATTTCAGGGAGGGTGACCCATCCTTGGCCTTCACCCGGTAACGTGGATTGTCGGCCTCGGCGTTGTTGCCGGTGTGGCCTACATGTTTCTGCCGGGGCTCATTCCCGCGCTTCAAAACAGATCCTCAAGCCTGTTCTGGATTCTCCTCACGGGGCTGGGGTTTCGCCTGGCGCTGATGCTGCCGGAGCCCATTCTGGAAATCGATTTTGCCCGCTACCTGTGGGACGGCGCGGTGACGGCCGCCGGGCACTCTCCTTACGTCTGGTCGCCGGCCGAGGTCACGGCGGGCGCGGCGCCCGGTGAACTGCAGGATCTGGCGCGCGGTTCCGGCGGGCTCGTCGCGGAGATAAACTATCCCCGGCTCACGACCATCTACCCGCCCGCCGCACAAGTCGTGTTTGCCCTCTCCAGCCTGATCGAACCTTTCGACATCACTGTCTGGCGGCTGGTGCTTTTGGTTTTCGAAGTCGCCACGGCCGCGCTGCTCTACCGGCTTCTCCTGGCCTTGGGACGTTCGCCCCTGTGGATTGCGATCTACTGGCTCAACCCCATCGTCATTTTTGAGTTCGCCAACGGCGCGCACATGGACGCGCTCTTGCTGCCGTTCCTGGTGGCCGCGGTGCTTCTTGCCGCAAGAGGCCGAAATCCAGCCTATGCGGCCGCCTGTCTGGCCATCGCCACGGCGGTCAAATTGTGGCCAGCTCTGCTGCTCCCGGCGTTTCTCAGACCGTTTGTGGCGCGGCCCCGGACGGCTCTTGTGGCCATCGTGGCGTTCTCGGCCATAACGGCCATCCTGCTCTGGCCGCTCGTTGCAGAGGCCTATCGTGGCGATGCCGGCGTTCAGGCCTATGGTCTTTCCTGGGAGCGCAACGCCGCCCTCTTCCATGCGGGCCTTGGCGTGCTACGGGCCGTGCTCGACGACCTCGGCTTCTTCAATGTGGATGCCGGGCGCATCCTGCGAACCCTTAGCCTGTTTGCGGTTTTCTCGATTGCGCTCCTCGTCAACCGGCGAGCGCCCGCCAATGCCGAAGATCTCATCCGGCGCATCCTCATTGTGATCGCGGCGATGCTGTTGCTCGGGCCGGCCATGCTGCCCTGGTACTACACCTGGATGGTGCCGTTTCTGGCGGTCATTCCCAACCGTGCCCTATTGGCGTTCAGTGTCGTCCTGCCGCTTTACCGGCTGCAGTTTCATCCCTGGTTCCTCGATCAGGCGTGGGTCTTCACCGACCTGGTCGTCTGGCTTGAGCAGGGGCCCATCCTCGCACTCCTCATTCTGGAGTGGCACCGCCGCCGTAAAACAAAACCTGCGCTCTAATACCAAGGGCGGCAATTATTGACCCATTTCATGAGCCATTCCGGCACGCTCGACGAGGCGCGGGCCGCAGTGCGATGCGGTGTATCGGACAAGGCCCGCAACGCGGTCGACGGGCCGGAATG
>JAJFHE010000069.1 GCA_021775755.1 Hyphomicrobiales bacterium
TTTAAAAATATGAAAAAGTACATAGAAATTAGCATTCCGGGATTAAGCAATGAAGCTTGCTGATAACGAAAAGCGCGATATTATCAAACTGCTTGAGGCGGATAAGCCGCTGCCGGACAAGTACCGCTTTCTGCTATTTGACGAAAAGCGTGAAGTAGAGTTGGTTTGGAATGGAAAGACCAACGAGGTTTGTAATATCGTGCTGCCGTTTCAGACCATTGAACAAGTCGATGAGCCGCGTGCCGAGAAGGAGCAGGATACGTCGCTGCAATCTAATCTGTTTGCCATGGACAACCGGGGCCGTCAGCTTCAGGGGTGGACTAACAAGCTCATCTGGGGCGACAACAAGCTGATTCTCTCCAGCCTGAAGAACGGCCCTCTACGCGAGGAGATCGAAAAGCAGGGCGGCATCAAGCTGATCTACATCGACCCACCCTTCGACGTAGGGGCCGACTTCTCCATGGACATCGAGATTGGCGACGACACCTTCACCAAAAAGCCAAACATCCTCGAAGAGATTGCCTACCGCGATACCTGGGGCAAGGGGGCAGATTCCTTTATTTCTATGATCTATGAGCGACTGATCCTGATGAGAGACTTGCTCGCTGAGAATGGGAGTATATATGTGCATTGTGATTGGCGATTGGATGCCTATATCCGCGTCGTTCTTGGTGAGGTGTTTGGTAAAGATAACTTTATGAACACACTTACATGGAAGAGGGATTCTGCGGCAAAAGGCGCAAAAAAAACTTCTAAACAGTGGTCACGGGAAGGAGATAGCATTCTAGTCTATCGTAAACATCCTGGCGCGATATTTAATACAGTTTATATGGATGAGCTTACAGATACACAACTCCGAGAATATATGTATAGCGACCCAGATGGGAGGAAATTTAAGAAGGTACAATTGGGTGATTACTCTCAGAAATCAATCGAAGAATTTAGAAAACAGAATTTAATATACAAGACGTCATCTGGACGAGAATATAAGAAGTACTATCTGGATGAGGCAAAATTCGCCATTGGTTCAATATGGGTTGATATAGTCAACTTGTCTAAAGGACAAAAGGAAAACGTAGGTTACCCAACTCAGAAACCAGTACAGCTTCTTGAGCGAATTATTCAAGCATCATCTAATGAAGGTGATATTGTTGCTGATTTTTTCTGCGGTGCGGGAACGTTAGCTGTAGCAGCGGAAAAGCTAGGTCGAAAGTGGATAGCAAGTGATCTTGGTAAGTTTGGGATTCATGCCACACGCAAACGTATGATCGACGCGCAACGTCAACTCAAAAAAGATGGCAAGGACTACCGTGCCTTTGAAATCCTCAACCTTGGCAAGTATGAGCGTCAACACTACATCGGCGTGAATCCTGACCTGCGCGAGGAACAGAAACAGCAGCAACTTGCCGCAAAAGAAGCTGCCTTTCTCGATCTGATACTGCGCGCCTACCGTGCGGAGAAGACAGAAGGCTTTACCAGCTTTCATGGAAAACGTGCCGGGCGTTTGGTGGCCATTGGTCCAGTGAATATGCCTGTGACACGCCTGTTTGTCGAAGAAATCATTCTGGAGTGCCGCAAGAAGCACATCACCAAAGTGGACATCCTTGGCTTCGAGTTCGAGATGGGTCTTTTCCCTAATGTGCTGGACGAGGCACGTGGCAAGGGTATTGACATCGCACCCAAATATATCCCTGCTGAAGTTTTCGACAAGCGGGCGGTAGAGAAAAACCAGGTGGTGTTTCATGATGTGTCCTTCATTGAGGTCAAGCCCCATGTAAAGAAAAACACTGTGGCGGTGGAGCTGACTGACTTCTCGGTGTTCTACTCCCAGGGCTCCATCGCCAATGCTGAGGAGTCCCTGAAGAAGAAGGGTAGCAAAATCCTGGTCGAAAAAGGCCAGATAGTGAAATTAAGCAAGGATAAGGACGGCATCACTACTCGGGAGCAACTCACCCAGCACTGGACCAACTGGATCGATTACTGGTCGGTGGACTTTGACTTCGAGAGCAAACGTGAAATTATTCGCGTGCAGAATTCAGAAACCAGCGAGAACGAAGAACAGTGGACCGGGGATTATGTCTTTGAGAACGAATGGCAGAGCTTCCGCACCAAAAAAGATCGCTCGCTGGAATTGACCAGTGTGGCCCATGAATGCCCGCCGGGGCGGCGCAAGATTGCGGTGAAGGTGGTGGACATTTTCGGTAATGACACCATGACCATTATTGAGGTGAGTGTGGGAGGGAAGAAATAATGGCGCTACATCCTGATTTCCCTGATTCCCCGCACGCCATTCTCGCCCCGGAGATTCGCTGGTTTCCCGCGGACGAAGCAATGCGCGAAACGACCATGGACAAGTTAATCCCGCCATTGGTTGCGCAACTGCGAAGGAAAGTAAAAGAATTTCGTGATAGTGGGTATGTCGGTGCAACAGATACCAGCAAAAGTCTGTTGAACTGGTGGTTTAAGGTACCGCATTTGCTGCCACAGTCCGATGGCAGCATGGCGGAGTTTCAATACTTCTTCGCTCAACGCGAGGCACTGGAAACCATCATCTATCTTTACGATGTGGTGGGTGCGAAAGACAAGTTTGACCTGATGCGCTTTGACAGTAGTGGCGCGGTTTCTGCCCAGATGTTCGATGAGACCTGGCGGCGCTATGTTGTGAAGATGGCGACAGGCAGTGGCAAGACTAAGGTGATGAGTTTGGCGCTGGCATGGAGTTTCTTCCACAAACTGTATGAGCCGGATTCCGAGCTGTCACGTAACTTTCTGGTGATCACCCCCAATATCATCGTGCTGGATCGTATCTATAAGGACTTTCAG
>JAJFHE010000070.1 GCA_021775755.1 Hyphomicrobiales bacterium
AATTATTGACCCATTTCATGAGCCATTCCGGCTCGCTCGACGAGGCGCGGGCCGCAGTGCGATGCGGTGTATCGGACAAGGCCCGCAACGCGGTCGACGGGCCGGAATGGCCCACCGCAGGCCGGGTGCTTTTGCCCTCCACGCAGCGTTGCGTACTGCTTACGGTACCTGTACCGCGACGCAGTACGCGCCTTGCCGGAGGGTAAAATCATGCCGGTGAAACGGGTCAATAATTGCCGCCCTTGGTATTAGTGGACCCTTCGTGCAGCCCCGCAGAGTATCCGGAAACTGGGCAGGTCGGACATACTCCGGGGTGGCTCACCGGATGGCGCTTATGAATGCACGGCCTATTGCAGGGGGTCGGGGCCGAAGTCGTTTGCTCCCTCAGTGCCGCGCCGCAGGCCGAGCTCGAAAAGCGCCCAAATGCCGATGCCGACCACAATCGCGATCACGGTCCATCCAAGCGCATTGGGCATAAGGACGTGCTCGCCGTCTATTTGTGTGGGCTCTGTTGTCAGGCCGAACATGTTGCCGGCGATATGAATGGCCACGGGCGTCCAGACCGCCGCAACGAAGGAACCGGGCTTGTTGCGGTCGTGCAGACGCTTGACCATCAGGGCGGTGGCCGCATAGGCAAGCGCAATCATCAAAACCAGCTGAAAAAGAAGACCCGCGCCGCCAAGCAGGAGTGCCGGCATCGTGAACACGGCAACGAAAATGATCACCACGCCGGCGGCGGCAAGGATGAGGGCGGCGAGCCAGTAGGGCTTGCGGCTTATGCGCCCTTCAAACGAGGTGTAGAGATACGCTAGGTCCATGCCCGCCTCCAATGTTCCCGCCCCTGCGTGTTGCCGCTTCAGTTGCGGGTCGGGTCCTCACGCAGGAGGTCGTTGATCGATGTCTTGGAGCGCGTCCGCTCATCCACAGTTTTGACGATGACCGCGCAGTAAAGCGAAGGTCCCGGGCTGCCGTCGGGCAGTGCCTTGCCCGGCATCGAGCCCGGCACGACGACCGCGTAGGGCGGTACCTTGCCCATGTGGATTTCGCCGGTCTCGCGGTTGACGATGCGCGTCGACGCGCCGATGAAAACGCCCATGGACAACACCGCGCCCTCGCCGACAATGACGCCTTCGGCGACTTCCGAGCGCGCGCCGACAAAGGCATTGTCTTCGATGATCACCGGTCCCGCCTGCAAGGGTTCGAGCACACCGCCGATACCGGCGCCGCCGGACAGATGCACGTTCTTGCCGATCTGCGCGCACGAGCCGACGGTCGCCCATGTGTCGATCATCGTGCCCTCATCGACATAAGCACCCAGATTGACGAAGCTCGGCATCAAGATGACGTTCGGCGCGATGAACGCGGAGTGGCGCACGACGCAGCTCGGCACGGCGCGAAAGCCGGCTTCGCGGAACTCGTTCTCGCCCCAGCCATCGAATTTGCTGGCGACCTTGTCCCACCACTGCGCCTTGCCGGGGCCTCCGGCGATGGTTTGCATGTCGTTGAGGCGGAACGACAGGAGCACGGCTTTTTTGAGCCACTGGTTCACGGTCCAGTCATCGCCGTTTTTCTCCGCGACCCGCGCCTGTCCCTTGTCGAGGAGCTGTAGCGCGCTTTCCACCGCGTCGCGCACTTCGCCGGTGGTGGCAAAGCTGATCTGGTCGCGGTTTTCGAAGGCGGCGTCAACGGTGGCGGCGAGGCTTTCGGTGCTCATGAAGGCGTCTTTCCTAGCTGGACGTCAGACCGGCGATAAATCCGGCAAGGTCTTCAGTTTCGTGGTGCACGTAATGCGGGTTTTCGCTGATCCCGTGTTTTTCGTTGATGAACGCGGCGGACGAATTGTCGGCCGAGCGCACAAGCACCGTGGTCATGCCGAGCGCGTGCGGCTGTTCAAGATTGCGGGGAATATCTTCGAACATGGCGGCACGGCGCGTGTCGATACCGGAGCTTTCGACGAACATCCGATAGGCGTCGGGTTCTGGCTTTGGAATGAAATCCGCATCGGCGATGTCGAACACGAAGTCGAAGTGATCGCGGATGCCGATGCGCCCGAGAATGTTTTCCGCATGCCCATGCGATCCGTTGGTGAAGACGAGCTTGCGGCCGTCAAGGCGCTCAAGCGCTTGCGAGAGCATCGCATCCATGGCCAGCACCGAAGCATCGATATCATGCACGAACTCAAGGAAGTCATGCGGGTCTATGCCGTGCTTGTCCATCAGGCCGCGCAACGTCGTGCCATACTCGAAGAAATAGGTTTTCTGGATGCGCCGCGCCTCGACCCTGTCGATATCGAGCAGCCGGGAAATGTAGCTCCCCATGCGCTGGTCGACCTGATCGAACAGATTACTGTGGGCGGGATAAAGCGTGTTGTCGAGGTCGAACACCCAGGTATCGACATGACCGAAGCCGCCGGGTGAGGCGGCCGGGTGCCCATTGGATTCGGTGTCGTTCGGTTCACTCATAATGTGCTCAGCTGACCCGCGTGCCCTGGCCGTGCTCGGTAAAGAGCTCCAGCAGCACGATGTGCGGAACGCGCCCGTCGAGGATGATGACGCCCTCAACCCCGCCTTCGACGGCGGACACGGCGGTATCGAGTTTCGGAATCATGCCGCCCGATATGGTGCCGTCGGCCTTCAGGGCTTCGACGTCTTCGACACTCAGTTCCTCGATCAGTTCGCCGGTTCCGTCAAGCACACCCGTGACATCGGTGAGCATCAAAAGGCGCTTTGCCTGCAGCGCCTGGGCGACCGCACCGGCGGCGGTATCGGCGTTGATGTTGAAGGTCTCGCCTTTTTTCGACACGCCGATCGGCGCCACCACCGGAATGATGTCGCTCGCCGTCATGGTGGTGAGAATTTCCGGATTGATGCGTTCGGGCTCGCCGACAAATCCCAGATCGATGATCTGTTCTATGTTCGAGTTCGGGTCGCGCTTTGTGCGCCTGAGCTTGCGCGCGACGATCAGGTTTCCGTCTTTGCCCGAGATGCCGACAGCGCGCCCGCCCGCCTGATGAATGGCGGAGACGACTTGTTTGTTGATCGAGCCCGCGAGCACCATTTCGACAACCTCGACCGTTGCCGCATCGGTAACACGCAGCCCGTCGGCAAAGTCGCTCTTGATGTTGAGCCGCTCCAACATGGCGGCAATCTGCGGGCCGCCGCCGTGCACGACGATCGGATTGATACCGCTCTGTTTGAGCTGCACCACGTCGGCGGCGAATTTTCGCGCCAGATCCGCATCGCCCATGGCGTGGCCGCCATACTTTACGACAACCGTCTCGCCATCGTAATGCTGCATGAACGGCAATGCCTCGGACAGGATATGCGCCTTGTCCTGTAGCCGTTCCGCTGTTGCCGGTGCCTTGTCGCGCCCGCTCATCAAAATCCCATGTCGGTCTGGTGCGTGAAACCGCCTGAACGGTCGCGCGCCTTATACCGGAAACGGAGAGACCTTGGAAAGGCCTATTGGCGTCACGCCAGCATTGCGATCTCGGCGCGCAGTTCGTCGAGGCCGGTACGTTTGGCGCTTGAAGTGATGTGAAGTCGGGGGTGTGCAGCCGGATGGTTCTTGAGCGCGACATCGACGGCTTTCGTGACCGTGTCGAGTTCATGGCTCTTTAGCTTGTCCCCTTTGGTCAGAACAACCTGAAAGGAAACCGCGGCCTCATCGAGCATATCGATGATTTCAAGATCGTTGGGTTTGAGGCCGTGTCGGGCATCGATCAGTAGAAACAGGCGCCTCAGTGACGCGCGGCCTCTCAAGTAAGCGCGCACCAGCTTGTTCCAGGCCTCGACCTGTGCACGCTCGGCGCGAGCATAGCCGTAGCCCGGCATGTCAACGAGGTAGAAGTGTTTGCCGATTTCGAAATAGTTGATCTCGCGGGTGCGTCCCGGCGTGTTCGAGGTGCGCGCCAGCGCCTTTCGGCCGGTGAGTGCATTCAAAAGGCTCGATTTGCCGACATTCGAGCGGCCGGCAAACGCGACATCGATACGCTCATCGGATGGCAGGCCGTCAAGCGCCACGACACCGCGCACAAAATTGCACTCTCCCGCGAACAGCAATCGTCCGGCGTTGAGTTCAGTTTCCGTGAAGTCCCCCGTTTCGGACATGGGTGCGGACATGGGCGCGGACTGGGCTCGCCCTCAGGACTCGCCTTCTGCCTTCGGCTTTTTCAGGAACTTGAGGAACGAGAACATCTGCCTGATGTTGGAGAACAGTTCGACCTTGACGCCATGGCGGCTCATGATCACCCATTGCTGCGCAATCGACAGCAGGTTGTTCCAGGCCCAGTAGATGATGAGGCCGGCCGGGAATGTCGCCAGCAGGAAGGTAAAGAACACCGGCATCCAGTTGAAGATCATCGCCTGGGTCGGGTCCGGCGGTGGCGGATTGAGGCGCATCTGGACGAACATGGTAATGCCCATGACAAGCGGCCACACGCCGATCATCAGGAAGGAAGGCGGATCCCATGGGATCAGGCCGAACAGATTGAAAATTGAGGTCGGATCCGGCGCGGAAAGGTCCTGGATCCAGCCGACAAACGGTGCGTGGCGCATCTCGATGGTGCCGAACAAGACCTTGTAGAGCGCAAAAAACACCGGGATCTGGATGACGATGGGCAGGCAACCCGACATCGGATTGACCTTCTCTTTCTTGTAGAGCTCCATCATCGCCTGCTGCTGTTTCTGCTTGTCGTCCTTGTAGCGCTCACGCAACTTGACGACCTCAGGCTGCAGCAGTTTCATCTTGCTCATCGACGCATAGGATTTGTTGGCGAGCGGGAAGAAGACGAACTTGATGCACACGGTAACGAGCAAAATGGCGAGACCGAAGTTTCCGACCAGGCTGTAGAAATAGTCGAGCACCCAGAACAGCGGTTTGGTGATGAAATAAAACCAGCCCCAGTCAATCAGAAGTTCGAACTTGCCGACGCCGAGCGAGGCTTCGTATCCATCGATCAGCGACACCACTTTTACCCCCGCAAACAACCGGCTCTCCGCTGATACACGGCCGTTCGCCGGCACCTGCAGACCTTGTTCGTGCAAGTAATCGGCCTGATAGATGTTGAGGTCGCCGCGCGGATTGTCGCTGAACCGCGCCGTCAATGCGGCGCTCTGATCGGGCAACAGCGCCACGGCCCAGTACTTGTCCGTGATGCCGAGCCACCCGCCCGTCGACGTATGGCTCTGGATGCGGTCCTCGTCTTCGAGGTCGTCGTAATCGACTTCAAGCAGCTCATCTCCCAGCACGCCGACCAAGCCCTCGTGCAGCACGAAATAGCCAAGAACGGTGGGTTTGCCGTGCCGCGACACGAGGCCGTAGGGGTGCAGTGTGACGGTATCCGCCGACGTGTTCTCTACTTCGTCGCGTATCGTGAAAAGATAGTCTTCATCGACGCTGAACGTGCGCGTGAAGATAAACCCTTCGCCATTGTCCCAGGTGAGCGTGACGGAGGAATCGGGCGTCAACGTCGCGCCTGCCGGTGCGCTCCACGTGGCTTCGCCGTTCGGCAGGTTCACCGGCTCGTTCGGAGTGGGTGCCCAGCCGAATTCAGCGTAATAGGGCGCCGCGGTGCCCGACGGCGACAACAGTGAAATCGTAGGGCTGTCCGCGTCAACGGTTTCCTGGAAGCCGAGCAGCTGCAGGTCGTCGAGGCGGGCGCCGGTCAGGTTGATCGAACCGGACAGCTTCGGTGTTTCGATGGCGACGCGGTCCGTCGCCGCTATGACGGTTTCGCGCGTGCCGACGACACCGCTGCCGGTACCGCCCGGTGTCGGTACCGCATTATTGCCGGAAGGCGAGGGCTGCGTCTGGGTCGGCGAGGGGACTGTGCTGCCGTCAGGATTTGTCTGCGCCTGCTGCGCCACTTCCTGTTGTGCCCTGTCCTGCTGCATCTGCGGGATGCCGTAGAACAGTTGCCAGCCCAGCAGCACCACAGCGCACAGCCCGATGGCAAGCATGAATTCCCGGTTGTTTCCGCCCATTTCCAGATATTCCTCAGATCACTCGCCGGGAGGTTCCAGCCACGCAGGCTATTGCTGCCGGGTTCCCGGTGAAGATGCGTTTCGTGCCGGCCCGCGTGGTTTATGAACCACCGACAGTGCCAGCTTGAAGTCCTCTTTCAGCCCGTCGAAGTCGCGTGCCAGCGTATCGCGTCGGCCGATGACTACGTAATCGAAACCGTTATGGGCGCATTCCGGCATCACCAGCCTTGCTGCTTCGCGCAGCCGCCGCCGCACCCGGTTGCGACGCGGCGCATTTCCAATACGCTTCGTCACTGTAAATCCTACTCGGGGCCCGTCGTCGTCGTCGCGCCGCCAGGCCTGCAGCACCAGCCCCGGTGCCGCCCACTTGCGCCCTCTGGCCGCCCTGAGAAAGTCGCGTCTGCGTTTCAGCCGCTCCATTGGTCAGGCGCCTTCTCGCGCTGTTGCAGGCCTTTACGCCGACAGACGTTTGCGTCCGCGCGCACGCCGCCGTGCCAGAACCCTCTGTCCGCCGGTCGTTGCTTTGCGCGCGCGAAATCCATGGCGGCGTTTGCGCACAAGATTGCTTGGTTGAAATGTCCGTTTCACGATACTCTCCGCTGTCCTCAGCCCGTGCAGCACTTATGCGCCAAATCGGGTCTCCAGCAAGCATAAATCCACCGCCGGCGCGGTCCGAATGGACGCACCCGCGATGGGACAAAGATCGAGCGGGCTTATACGGTCAGTTTCGGCGCAAGTCAATGAAGGCTGAAGAGGTAACAGGTGATGACAGCCGTTCACTTTCGCTTGAAGCGGTATATTCAGGGTGCGTATTAATCCTAACTACCTCATAACACGCCTCGGCTTGGGCCATTTGCCGCATTGGGGCGAGATCTAACTTGCGGGAAATGAAAGCCTTCAACCGATTTCGCCGTCACGTTGGGTGTTGGACAGAGCGTGCGGACGCGGCAGGGAATAGGCTGTGTACGGAATATTATAGCGATTGCCCGCAACGCCGCGCGATGCAGTTCCGACGGGAGATTGGACGATTACAGGAGGGATCGAGGAATGGTTGAGCCGGTGGAGGCACCTGCGGACGGCAAAAAGTCGGGTTCGCTGAAACGCTACCTGCCTTTGGTGGTCCTTGCGGTTGTTATCGCCATCGTGTTCGCCAATGGTTGGCACCGCTACCTGTCCCTTGAGCAGATTGCCGAGCACCGCGAGACTCTGCGCGAGTATGTGTCGGCGAATTATGTCCTGGCAGTGCTTGCCTATCTGGCACTTTATATCGTCATTGTGGCGCTCTCCGTGCCCGGCGGCGCCTTGCTCACCATCACGGGCGGCTTCCTGTTCGGCGTTTTCGTCGGCGGGCTGGCAACGGTGGTCGGCGCGACGATCGGCGCGAGCATCGTATTTCTGATTGCACGCACATCGCTCGGCGAAACACTGGCGGAGCGCGCCGGTCCGTGGATGAAGAAGCTGTCTGACGGTTTCCATAGCGATGCGATGAGCTACCTGCTGTTTCTGCGTTTGGTGCCGGCCTTTCCGTTCTGGCTGGTTAATCTGGCACCGGCGCTGCTTGGCGTACCGCTTGTCACATTTGTCATCGGCACGTTCGTTGGCATCATTCCGGGAACATTCGCATTTGCATTTGTCGGCGCCGGCCTCGACAGCATCATCGACAAGGAACGCACGGAATTTGAAACCTGCGTCGCAGAGAAGGGTGCCGATGGCGGGTGCTCGTTTTCGCTTGATCCAGGATCCGTATTGACGCCAACAATGATTGCCGCATTCGTGATTCTGGGTATTGTCGCGGTAATCCCTGTTGTACTGAAAAAGTTTCGCGCCCGGCGTAACGGGAATGCGGCGTAAATCATCCGTTACGTGAAATACATACATTCGACGAGGAACGCATGGCCACGCATCATCACCCTGACTTGTGCGTTATCGGCGGCGGTTCGGGCGGGCTTTCCGTCGCCGCCGCCGCCGCTCAGCTCGGCGCAAGCGTCGTGCTCATCGAAAAAGGCAAGATGGGCGGCGACTGTTTGAACTATGGCTGTGTTCCTTCCAAAGCGCTGATTGCAGCGGCCAAACATGCCGCGATGCCGAAAAAATCTGGTGCATTTGGTGTCACCCTTGGTGAAGCGGAGGTCAACCATCGTCAAGTTAGCGCTCATGTCCAAAGTGTTATCGATGCGATTGCGCCAAATGATTCGGTTGAGCGGTTTACCGGAATGGGGATCAAGGTTATCGAAGCCGAGGGGCGCTTTATGGGGCACAATACCGTTATTGCCGGTGACTATGAAATCCGTGCCCGACGGTTTGTCATCTCGACCGGGTCATCCCCTATGGTGCCGCCCGTTCCAGGACTCGACAAAGTGCCGTTCTTTACCAACGAAACGATTTTTCAGTTTAACCGCAAAATCGGTCATCTGATCGTCGTTGGCGGCGGACCTATCGGGATGGAATTGGCGCAGGCCCATCGCCGTCTCGGAGCAGATGTCACCGTCATCGAAATGTTCGAACCGCTTGGTAAAGACGATCCCGAGGCGACAGCGATTGTGCTGGATCAGGTCAAAAGGGACGGTGTCTCGATCCTTGGTGGCTTTAAGGTAGCCGGCGTGAGCGGACGGGCGGGGAATATTCGGGTCAAGGTTGAGGGTCCGGATGGCGAAGATGAAGTTCGCGGCACCCATTTGCTGATCGCTGCAGGGCGCACCGCCAATATCGGATCGTTGGACCTTGAGAAAGCCGATATCGCGTTTGACCGCGGCGGCATCAAGGTCAATGCCGGGATGAAGACCAGCAACAGCCGGGTCTATGCCATTGGTGATGTGGCGCGCGGCCTGCAATTCACGCATGTTGCCAATTATCATGCCGGTCTGGTGATCCGAAACGCCTTGTTTCGTCTGCCGGTTAAAGAGAACCGCGATATTATACCCTGGGTGACCTACACCGACCCGGAACTTGCTCATGTGGGACTGGATGAAGAAACTGCGCGTAAGCGTCGCCGGCAGATTCGCGTGCTGCGTTGGCCCTATGCCGAAAATGACCGCGCCCAGGCTGAGCGCAAAACCAACGGGTTCATCAAGGTCTTTACCAATAAGAAAGGCAAGATACTTGGTGCTACGATTGTTGGTGAGAATGCTGGCGAAATTATTCAGCTTTGGGCTCTGGCCTTAAGTCAAGGATTGAACATCAAGGCGATGACCGGGTTCGTGTCGCCCTATCCGACTTTATCGGAAATATCCAAGCGGGTGGCAGTCACTTACTATGCCTCAAGTATTTCAAACCCCTGGGTGCAGAGAATTATTCGTTTTTTACGATTTTTCGGGTAAAACTCTGCTCCATGAACGAGCAGGAAAACAATCAGACTTTGGAGCAATCTGCTGACAATAGTGGCAAAGCAGGCTCGCGCGTGAAGCAAGCGCCTGGTTTTTCGATCGGAATTGGGCTTTCGGGCAAGTTGCTGATGCTGACAATTCTCTTTGTCATGCTTAGCGAAGTGATGATTTTTGTGCCTTCAATCGCAAACTTTCGGGTGACCTGGCTCAAGGATCGTATCCCGGCGGCTCAGATTGCCGCTCTGGTTCTGGAGGCTGCGCCAGATGGGATGGTTTCAAAGGCGCTTGAACGCGAACTCCTTGCCGATGCCGGAGCGATGACGATTGCGCTGAGCCGTGGCGGAACCCGGCATTTGCTGACGCTGGACAGCACAGCGCCTAAAGTCGATTTTCATGTGGACCTGCGTAATCAGGGCGTTTTCCAGGCGCTCGACGAGGCATTCGGAACTTTGTTTGCTGGTGATGGCCGTATCATTCGGCTCATTGGTCCGGTCAAGATGAGTCCGGAGGGGTTTATCGATAATGAGACTAACGGCAGCTCTGCGGAATTCATCGAAGTGATTTTGGATGAAACGCCTTTGCGCCGGGCGATGATTTCGTTTTCATTCAATATTCTGACTCTGTCGATCATCATTTCCGGGATTACGGCAACACTGGTTTATCTGAGTCTGAACTGGCTTCTGGTGCGCCCGATGAGGCGCCTGACGCACAACATGGTGCGATTCAGTCAGGATCCGGAAGAGGCATCGCGCATCATTCGGCCAAGCGCGCGCAATGACGAAATTGGTGTTGCTGAACGGGAACTGGCTGCGATGCAGTGCCAGCTGTCTGATACCCTGCATCAAAAAGGGCGACTGGCGGCGTTGGGGTTGGCGGTCAGCAAGATCAATCATGACCTGCGAAACATACTCTCCAATTCCCATCTGATCTCTGACCGGTTGTCCGGTATTGCCGATCCGACTGTCCAGCGT
>JAJFHE010000008.1 GCA_021775755.1 Hyphomicrobiales bacterium
ATACCAAGGGCGGCAATTATAGACCCGTTTCACCGGGATGATTTTACCCTCCGGCAAGGCGCGTACTGCGCCGCGGTACAGGTACCGTAAGCAGTACGCAACGCTGCGGGAGGGCAAAAGCACCCGGCCTGCGGTGGGCCATCCGGCCCGTCGACCGCGTTGCGGGCCTTGTCCGATACACCGCATCGCACTGCGGCCCGCGCCTCGTCGAGCGAGCCGGAGTGGCCCATGAAATGGGTCAATAATTGCCGCCCTTGGTATAACGCCGGAGTACCGCGGAAACAAAGCCCGCGCGAGGGCTATGCGTTGACGAGGTGCAGTCGTCGGCGCTCAATGATCCGGGTGTGCGGAAACTTGGCTCTAACCGTGGTTCCGAGGCCGGGTGTACTTTCGATCTTCAGCGTACCGCCGTGAAGTTCAACGAACTTCTTGACGAGGGGCAGGCCAAGCCCGGTTCCCTCATGGGAACGGGTGGGAGACGAATTAACCTGCCCAAACGGTGCCGAAGCCAGTTCGATTTCCGCATCGCTCATGCCGACGCCGGTGTCCGAAACGGCAAGTTCAAGGCCGTCGTGTGTTGTTTTTGCCGTTACGGCAACTGCGCCGCCGTGCGGAGTAAACTTTATGGCATTGGACAAGAGGTTAAACAGGATCTGCTTCAAAATACGCTCGTCCGCCTCGATGGATGGAAGCTGTGGCGAGATTTCCGTTGTGAGCTTTACGCCGGCTTGCCGTGCCTGCAGCGCGACAAGCGGCAATGCCTTATCGATTGTTTCCCCGATATCGAGCTCGATTTCGCAGAGTTTATACAGTCCCGCCTCGACCTTCGAGTAATCCAGCATATCGTTCACGATACTCAGCAGGTGGGCACCGCCGTTGTGAATATGGCCGGCAAATTCCAGGTAGGCGGGATTGCCCAGGGGCCCGAGGCTTTCGCACTGCATCTGCTGAGAAAATCCAATGACCGCGTTGAGAGGCGTGCGCAATTCATGGCTCATGTTGGCGAGAAAGTCGGACTTGGCCTGGCTGGCGCTCTCAGCCCTCGTTTTTGCAGCTGAAAGTTCGGTATGATGGCGCTGCCGTTCGGCTTCGACTTTCTTGAGCTCGGTAATATCGTCGGCAACCATGAACACCCTCACATCGCCGCCGGTTTCGACGTATTCGCCGGACATCAACATGTCGAGTTCCATGCCGTCCTTGGTCCGTACTCTGGTTTCGTATCCCTGAACGGAGCCGAAGTTCTTGAGCAGTTCGATGAACCGGGCACGGTCTTCCGCGTCCGTCCAGATTTCCAGCTCGTGGGCGGTTTTGCCGATGGCTTCATGGCGGCGATACCGCATTGTCGACAACCAGGCCTCGTTGACGTTTCGATAGGTGCCATCGAGGTCCAGAATCGCAAATGGATAGGGGCTGACCTGGAACACTTTGGAGAGCAGTTCTTCGTTTTGATGGCGCGCGGCATTGAGCTGCGTGGTTTTTTGCAGAACACGCCGGGTTTCAGATGCCAGGTGTTCCTGCATCCGGTTGTAGGCGCGTGTGACCGTGGAAAGCTCGTCACGCCCGGACACCGGCACATGGACCGGGCCGGCAATTTCTTCCGCGCGCGTTATTGCGTGAAGCAGCGTCTTGAGCGGTTTGCCGACAATCTGCTGAAAACCGATGTAGCTTGCGCCGGTTGCAATCAGCAGACTGAAAAGCAAAGCGATGATGGAAAATTCCCGGTAGCTTTGGCGGGTGGTGTCTACTTCCGCGGTGCTGAAGTGGACACTGAGCACATCGTCGCCCTGCAGCCCGAGCGGAATGCGAACACCTTCGGCCTCCGTCTGACCAACGCAGCCAAGCCCCTGCGGAGCGCGAAGGATGGCTCTGTCGCCGGCGTTGGAAACGACTTCCGCGCACAGGATTGCCGGATCGTTGAGCAGCGTCGACAACATGTCCTGGGCGGCGGTATCGGTTTGCACCTGACCGCTACGGGCAAGAGCTGAAGCAACGCGCGCCGTATGCGTTCCAACGCGCGCGGACAGGCGATCGTGGGTCGCTTGCGCCATACGGTCGGCGAGCAGCGACAGTGCGATCGCCGAACTCACCAGGAAAACCGGTATGAGGACGAGCAGGAACTTCCCGAACAGAAGGTGAGCCCCTGTTCCGCGCGCAAGTGTGTTGACTGCCATTTTGGTGGAGACTTACCCGGCCGGCCGGGCGAGGCCTTCGCGCATCAGCCGGTCGAGCGGGGCGCGATCGTCAACGATAGTGTCGAATATAACGAATGCCTCACCCCGGCGGGCGACATAGAAATCGACGTTGACGGAAATGCCTTCGCTATCGCGAAAATCCGTACACAATACGAAATGCTCACCCATTTGCAGGATCATCGGGTGCGCCTTTGCGGGAAACAGCGCAATCACCAGGGCGGTCGTCCTGTCGAGATAGAAATACTGGCCATCGACGAGATGACGGTCAATCGTCTGCTGCATCGTTGCCTGCAGCATGATCTTTTCGCCCGTTGTCAGTGAGCCACTTGCATTCGCAGCCGACGCCGCAATCGTAAGGGCGACAACGCCCGCCAAAAGTACTCGAAACATTTCGCAAATCCTCTTTCTAATTATTAGAAAGCAAGGTTGCAGAAATTGTTTGATAGGAAATTAAATAACCCGTTTGAAGTTAAATTTTTTGAATATTTACCGTGAGTTGCAGATAAACGTGCCGCCGATGGATTTGCGGTCATCTCTGTAGATGGAACCGACGGCAGGGAGGGCATGGGACCCGGCGAGGCGCCAATCGACTACTCGGGAACGATTAAACCAAGCTGCTCGAGGATTTCTTGCGCGCTCACGCCGGCCTTGCGCAAGCCGGCGAGGCTTTGGCTGCCGGCGCTTTTCGACAGTTTGCGCGCGTCGCCGTCGCGCACGAGGTCATGATGGCGGTAGCGCGGTTGCGGCAGGTCGAGCAGCACCTGAAGCACGCGGTGGATGTGGGTTGCGTAAAAGAGATCGTAGCCGCGTGTCACGTGGGTGACGCCTTGCAGTGCATCGTCGATGACCACGGCCATGTGATAACTCGTTGCGATGTCCTTGCGCGCGACGATGACGTCGCCCCAGATTTCAGGCGTTGCCGCAAGGCGGCCGGTCTCGCCATTCGGACCTGAGGCTTCCTCAACGAAATGCAGCTCTCCGCCCGCCACCTCGCAGGCCCTGGCGAACGCCGCGGCCATGTCGAGGCGCCACGCGTGCGGCACGCTCTCGGCGAGACAGCGCTCGCGCTCTTCCATGGACATATTCCTCGACAGCCCGGGATAGAGCGGCGACCCGTCCGGATCGCGCGGCGCGTCCGCCGTGACCGCCGCGGCGATTTCCTTGCGTGTGGCAAAACAGGGATAGACGACGCCGAGGCGTTTGAGCCGTTCGAGCGCACGCCGGTAAACGGCGAAGTGCTCCGACTGCCGCCGCACCGGGCGCTCCCAGACGAGGCCAAGCCAGGCGAGATCCTCGAATATCGCGGCGACGAATTCACTCCTGGAGCGCACCAGGTCGATGTCTTCGATGCGCAGCAGGAAACGGCCCCCGAGCTCCTGCGCAACGGCGTTTGAGTAGAGCGCTGAATAGGCGTGGCCGAGGTGCAGCAGGCCGTTGGGGCTCGGCGCGAAGCGCACGACCGCTGCATCGGCGTTGCTGTCCGGCAAGACCAAACCCCATCCTCCACTGGTGTTTCCTCTCAAATGAGGTAAGGGATGGGTGCCAAGGCCGCAAGGAGGAAGATGGCGTGCGCGAAATCGCAACGCTCGGCGATGTCGAGACCGGGATCGGTGAACTGATCGCACGCGAGCCGCGTTTCGAAATCTTCGTGGCCGAGACCGGCACGCCGCCCCTCAGGCGCGCCGAGGGCGGATTTGCAGGGCTCGTGCACATTATCACCGAGCAGCAGGTGTCGCTGGCGAGCGCCGCGGCGATCTGGGGGCGCATGCAGGACCTGCTGCAGCCGATGACATCGGAACATCTGCGTTCGCTTGACGACGACGCCCTGCGCGCACCGGGTCTGTCGGCACCCAAGATCCGTACCATCCGGGCGCTCTGCGAAGCGGTGACGAGCGGTAACCTCGCCATCAATGCCCTGCCGGAGATGACCGATGAGGACGTGTTCGATGCGCTGACGGCCGTCAAAGGGATCGGGCCGTGGACGGCGGAGATCTATTTGCTGTCGTGCCTTGGGCGCACCGACATCTGGCCGGCCGGCGATCTTGCGCTGCAGGTGGCGGCAGAAGCTGCCTTTGCGCTCAACGCGCGGCCCGACGCGAAAGCCATGCACGCGCTTGCCGAGCCGTGGCGCCCGTGGCGCGCCATCGCCGCGCGGGTATTGTGGTCCTACTACCGGGTTATCAAGGGCATGCCGGCGGCGTGACGCCGGGCTTCAGTGGGCGTCCGTCCCGTTCTCGTCTTCCTCGCTCATGTGCGGAGCAACGAAACGGGCGACGAGAGGCTTCATGGTGAGGCCCTGGACGATGATGGAAAACACCACCACGGCGTAGGTCGCGGCAAGGATCGGCGGTTTGTACTCGCTTTCGGGCAGCGACAGCGCCAGCGCCACGGAAATGCCGCCGCGCAAACCGCCCCAGGTGAGCGTTGCGATGGCACCGCGGGTGAATTTTTCGCGCACCGCCAGCAGGCCGATCGGGATAGCAACGGAAATCCAGCGTGCCGCCAGCACCAGCGGGATGGCGGCAAGGCCGATGCCGACATAACCGAACGCGGCGCCGATCACCAGGACTTCCAGACCGATCAACAGAAAGAGCACGGAGTTGAGGATTTCATCCGACAACTCCCAGAACTGGAAGACGTGTTCGCGGGTGTTTTCGCTCATGGCGAATTTGGCGCCGTGATTGCCGATGAAGAGGCCGGCGATGACGACCGCGATGGGGCCGCTCAGATGAGTGTGCAGCGCAATCGCATAGGTGCAGAAAACAAGCGCAAGCGTGATCAGGACTTCCAAGTTGTGTTCATCGATGACGCGCATGGCGAAATAGGCGAGATAGCCGGTGGCCAACCCCAGGAGCGCGCCGCCGAACGCCTCGCCGACGAACAACAGCACCGCATCGCTCACCCCGACCTCGCCGTGCGCACCGCCTACCGCGAGCGCCACGATGATGGTGAAAACGACGACGCCGACCCCGTCATTGAACAGCGACTCGCCGGCGATCTTGGCTTCGAGCAGACGCGGGATACGGATTGTCTTGAGAATACCGAGGACGGCGACCGGATCGGTCGGCGAGATCAGCGCGCCGAAGACGAGCGCCCAGATGAACGGCACCTCGAGCCCGAACCAGCCCATAATGAACCACATGCCGGTGCCGACGATGAAGGTCGAGCCCATAACGCCGGCACTTGCCATGAGCGCGATCGCCCATTTGCGCGCCGCAAGCTCGCCGAAATCCACATGCACGGCGCCGGCAAACAAGAGCACGCTCAGCATGCCATTCATCAAGGTGGCATGGAAGTCGATGGACTGCAGGGTGGCGCGAACGGTGCCGGAAACGCCGAAACCCGGGAACACCCAGTCGAACACGACGATCGAGCCGGAAGCGACGAGCGCGATGACGACAAGGCCGATGGTGTGCGGCAGGCGCAAGAGCTTGTGGTTCACATAGCCGAAGACGGCGGACAGCCCGAGCAGAACGGCAATGATGTCGAAGAGCGAAAGGGTCATGGGCTCGGCCTGGGAGTTCGCTTGGGCGCGCTTTGAGGACTACTGCGGAACATATAGCAGTTTATGCGGCCAATGCGACGTTCCCGGCGCGGGTTATCCCAGCTCAGCAAGGCTCTTTATCCAAGTTCGGCAAGGCTCTTTATCCAAGTTCGGCGAGGCCGGGGAACGCTTCGAGCAGCCAGTAGGCGAAATTGGTGAAGGCGCCGGTGAGGAACAGGACGCCGGTGAGAACGAGGAGGGCGCCCATAGCCTTCTCAACCAGCCCCAGATGCCGTTTGAAACGCTGCATGAAACGCAGGAACGGGCCGACGGCCAGGGCCGCGGCGAGAAACGGGATGCCGATGCCGAGCGAATAGACGGCGAGCAGCGCGGCGCCGGCGCCAACCTGTTCTTCGCTCGCCGCGACGGCCAGAATGGCGCCCAGCACAGGCCCGATGCACGGTGTCCAGCCGAACGCGAACGCCACGCCAATGACGAAGGCACCGAGCAGCCCGGCGGGCTTTGCCTCGTGGTGATAGCGCACCTCGCGGTTCAGGAAGGCGAAGCGGAACAGCCCGAGGAAATGCAGCCCCATGATAATGATGACGACGCCGGCGATCTTGGCGAGCAGGGGCAGATGTTCGGCGACCTGCTGGCCGATCCACGAGGCGCTGGCGCCGAGCGCCACGAAAACGGCGGAGAAGCCCATGACGAACATGACCGCGGCGGCAAAGGCGCGGGCCTGCACGCCAGCCTCGATTTCGCCCGCTTCCTCGCCCGTCAGCTGATCGAGCGAGGTGCCGGCGAGGAAGCACAGATATGGCGGCACGAGCGGCAGCACGCAGGGCGAGAGAAAACTCAGAAGCCCGGCGATGAGCGCGGCGAAATATGTGATCTCAAGGCCCAAGAAAACCCCGTTTTGTGCTGCGTTTGGTATGCGTGGATTTTGCCCGCGCACAGTGCGCCGGATCTTCCGGCGCAGGCAACGGTTTTCTCATCACCTGCGCTCAAATGACCGTCAGAACGGACCATGCCGCAGGACGTGGCGGAAGTCGGTGATGGGCGTCACGAAAAGGGCCGGGGAGACACACCCGACGCGCGTCAGGCTGCCGGCCTGTCAGTCCGCCACTCCGCCAGTATCACCGGCAGCATCGCCGGCGACCTGCTGCGCGGCCTCGGGCAACTCATCGACGACAAGCACCGGCGAGCCGATATGGACGCGCTCGTAAAGATGCGACACGTCTTCGTTGCGCATACGGAAGCAGCCGCTTGACGCGGCGCGGCCGATCGAGTTCGGCGCGTTGGTTCCGTGGATGCGGTAGAGGGTCCAGCCGAGATAAATGGCGCGCACGCCAAGCGGGTTGCGCGGGCCGGGCGGCACATAGCGCGGCAGGCGGCGGTTGGCGCGTCGCATGGAAGCCGTCGGGCTCCAGCCCGGATTCTTGCGCATGCGGGTGACGACGGACGCCCCGGTCCACTGTTCCGACGGGCGGCCAACGGCGATGTTGTAGCGGATCGCGCGACCCTCGCCGAGCACGTAGTATAGGTGCTTGTCGGCATTGACGATGACGATGGTGCCGGCGGCATGGCCGGTTTCGAAGTTCACAAAATCGCGCGCACGCGCCTCGCCGGAAACCGCAACCATCACGAAAAGCGCCGCGATGGCGGCGACCAGACTTCTAGCCCTGAACATGGAATTCCCCCTTGAGAACGCAACACACCAACATCACGAAAACTCACTCCGACTGAACCTGCGCATTTCAGCAAAGAACCGCCGCCAAGACAATTCCCCAATTTCATCACGATTTCGTTTACGAGCGGAGTGGAGAGACCCGGGGGGAGACCGGGCGGACGCGGCGGCAACACCCGCCCAACGCTTCCCCTTGCCGCAACCTCACGCCTGCGCTATCAGAAGGCACCAGCCCTCAAAGCACCCGTAGCTCAGCTGGATAGAGCGCTGCCCTCCGAAGGCAGAGGTCGCAGGTTCGAATCCTGCCGGGTGCGCCAATTGTTTCAATAACTTCAACTGGTTATCAAAAGTTATGGGCCGTACCGCAATCAATTGAGTTGTTGGGTACCAAGTGGGCACCAAAAGAGATCACACTTCAAGGCTAACAAAGCAACTTGATCGATGAAAAAGAGCATCCTGCACGGACCGTTAAGAAACCGGTTTGAAGGCTGATTGGTTTTCCTGCATGCACCCCATGGCCTACCTGCTTAGTCGCTCCAGGCCCTCTTGGCTCTCCGCGAGATCTGGCTTCAGTTCGAGTGCGCGCCTATACTCGGCGATCGCCTCTTCCGTTCTTCCAAGTGCTTCCAAGATGTGAGCCCGGGTATCAATGTAGAATGCGTTGTCCGGTTCAATGAACATCGCTTTTTCAATATCCGGGAGGCCTTCCGGTAATCTCCCCAACTCAAAATAGATCCATGCACGCCAATTCAACGCGTCTGCAAATTCTGGGCTTTGTCCGATCACTTCCGATAGGTCTTCGATTGCGCCAACACGATCCTCTAGCTCGTACCTGGCTAAACTCCGCCTGTAGTAGTAGTTGCTCGATCCAGTTTGCTCGTTGTTATCATTATGAAGCCGTATCGCCTCTGTGTAATCGGCGATGGCGCGGTCGTATTCGCCCTTGTCGTGATAGGCGCGTCCACGAACATAGTAGCCTTGGATGAAATTCGGATCGAGCCGGATGGCCTCTGTGAAATCTGCGATGGCGCGATCGTATTCGCCATTGCCACGATAGGTGTTCCCTCGGTTGACGTAGGCAGTGGCATAATTCGGATCGAGCCGGATGGCCTCCGTGTAGTCGCCGATTGCGGGGTCGTATTTCCCATTGATGTGATAGGCGTTCCCTCGGTTGTTGTAGGCGGCGGCATAATTCGGATCGAGCCGGATGGCCTCTGTATACTCACCGATCGCACGGTCGTATTCGCCGTTACCGTAGTAGGCAATCCCTCGGCTGATGTAGGCAAACGCATGGTTAGGATCCAGCCGGATCACCTCTGTGTAATCGGCGATAGCGCGGTCGTATTCGCCCTTATCGTGATAGGCTAGCCCTCGATTGTAGTACGCATTTGCATGATTCGGGCCGAACCTGATCGCCCTTGTGAAATCGGCGATGGCGCGGTCGTATTCGTCTACTCTGAAATAGGCGTTCCCTCGACGAAAGTGCACATTTGCACGATTCGGAATGAGCCTTAGGGATTCTGTGTAGTCAGCGATGGCGCGGTCGTATTCGCCCTTGTTGTAATAGGCAAGCCCTCGGTTGTTGTAGGCAAAAGCATCATTCAGATAGAGCCGGATCGCCTCGTTCAGATCGGCAATCGCGCGGTCATATTCACCCTTCTCAACATAGGCGTACCCTCGGTTGCGATAGGCCCGAGCAAAACTCGGATTAAGCAAGATTGCCTCGTTCAGGTCGGCAAAGGCGCGGTCATATTCGCCCTTCTCTATATAGGCGTACCCTCGGTGTGTGTACGAAAAGGCATCATTCGGATTAAGCCTGATGGCCTCTGTGAAATCGGCAATGGCGCGGTCGTATCTGCCCTTGCTGTTATAGGCCATTCCTCGGTTGTTGTAGGCGCCCGCAAAATTCGGATTTAGCCTAATAGCCTCTGTGGAATCGCAGATTGCGTGGTCATATTCACCCCTGGCAAAGTACGTGATCCCCCGGTTGTTGTAGGCGTTGGCGAAATCCGGATCGATTCGAATGGCCTCTGTGTAGTCGGCGATGGCCCGGTCATATTCGCCCTTATACCCATAGGCATTACCTCGGCTGTTGTAGGCAGTGGCATATTTCGGATCGAGCCGGATGGTCTCTGTGTGGTCGGCGATGGCACGGTCGTACTCGCCCTGTTTGAAATAGGCGATCCCTCGGTTAGTGTACGCCCAGGAAAGATCTGCCCCGCTCCACCTTCCAGACTCGATAGCGGTCGTACATCCGCGTATCCTGATGTCGCCGGTGCCGCTACTGCAGTCATCCTCGTAGTCTGCCTGGCTCGGTCTCAGGCCGATTGTACTGAGGATGAACACGGTACCCAGAACAATGCCTACGATGCGCAACATGATCCTGTACCTCCAAGAACCGGAAATTGTAAACTGAAACGCCTTGCACGCCAAATTTGCGCGGCGCGTGGGCTATGCAGGACCGGGAGCGAGAACGTCAGGCCTCATTAGCAAGCGCCAAGAATTCGAGACCTCACGATGTTGAAAAGAGTTGAGCTCCGTTCCTGACGCTCAGCGGCTGTTTTGAAACACCCCGAGTTCCGACTGTTATCTCGCAGATTGTCGACCCCGACACAGACGACCTGGTTCACTCGTCATGCACCTGCTCTTTCCAGTAGTGCGTGAAAGCGAGCGCTGCGGCATCGAAGAGACCCATGTGGTAGTCCTCCTTCATCCACGGCTTGCGCGGCGCGGGCACCCAACGCCGCCAAGGTCGTGTCGGACAACTGATCCGACGCACATTTGAGCCAGTCGTTGTCCTGATGCACAGCGAGCAGCTGTCTCCGCCGCTGATGTTTCCGTCCGCGCGCTGTGGTTCACCAAAGGGATGGATGTCACCCCTTCTCCGGCCACCGTCGCTCCGGGCTTCGCGAGAGTGGCGGTGGCTCCGAAGGGATGGCAATTCGGTTATGATCTATTCGTCAGCAGATGTGGTGTCTGAATTTCTTGAGGGCTTTGTCTCCGGATCGCGGGACGTGTGCCACGCGGTTACCATCCAAATGGCACCCCCTCGAATCGCATAGGTCAGCACGATCCGCGTCTTTGGGATAAAGCGGTCATACGTGTCTGTGTCCCGGTCATATCGCCCGGCTTTGGGGAACCGCGAGATTGTTTGCTCTGCCGTGATCACTCGCTCTGCAACGAGGCCCGCCGCTTCAGCATCTTGTGCGGCAATGTATGCAAGCATGTGATCGAGTTCGGCGGCGGCTTCCGCCGTCCACTCGACCTTCATAGAGCCGGATTGTACTGGCGTAGCATCGCCATAAGCTGATCACGAGAAATGGCTTCGAGCGGCTTTGAGAGCCGGTCCTTGATTAGCTCCTGGCGCTCGGCGGGTCGGTCAGGTGTTGAAACGTCCTCGACACGCTCCATGAGCTCTGTTGCAAGCTCAACTTGTGTGCCCGCCGGCAACTGCCGAGCCGCCTCGACCGCTTCGTCGAGCGTTATGGTCTTTGTATTGTTCATGTCATCATCCTAACACGGTATGAAATAAATGCAGCGCGGCGTTTCCACTATTCGTTGAGCGTTTCCGCGACGTTGTCGGCGATCTTCTGGGAAACCAACCGCTCCGCGATTGTCGCCGACACACGATCAGCAGCGGATGCGAGCGCGTGATCGACATGATGGGCATACCGACTGGTGACGCTTCCTTGCGCGTGGCCTAGCAGCCCGGCGATGGTGAGTTCCGAGTACCCGATCTCATGAGCAACCGTCGCGAAGCTGTGACGCAGCACATGTAGGGTCAATTCCGGTAACGCCGCGAGTTCACGAAGCGCAAGGATCGGCTTTGCAAGATCGACGAGATGACCTTGTCTGCCGGTTGCGGGGAAGACCCAACCATTTCCGGAATAAGGGATGATCGCCTTTAACTGATCAAGCGCGGCATCGCCGCACGGACGCATCTGAGCGCCCGTCTTGGTGTCCTCGAAGCGGAGGCAGCGGCCGTCGAAATCTGCTTCAGTGACCTTGAGGTTCAGAACCTCGCTCTTTCGGCAACCGGTCAACGCTACGAGTCTTATGGCATTGATCGCCACAGGATTGATGCCTTGCTCAATGGCTTGTACCAAAGCTTCACCAAGCCGGGCATATTCGACTGCATTCAGAAATCGATTGCGACGACCGTCCGCCGGTTTCTCAATTCCGTTACAGGGGTTGTTTTCAACCCAGCCACTTCGAATTGCGAAATTGAAGATCGCGGAGAGCAGTTTGATCGCCTTGACGGCGGTGCCCTGCCCCCCACTTACGCGCGCGCGTCCTCTTGGCCCGGTCCTCACGTCCGTTGCGGTGGCGCCGTCTCGTACCGCAAACATAAAACTCTCGATGTCTTTTCTCGTGAGACTTTCGATAGCCTTGTCGCTAAGGAGCGGCCTAATGTGGCGCTCGATGCGGCCCTTGTCGATCCGCAGGGTGTTTGGCTTTTTGGCCTTGCCGCGATAGAGAACGCGGCCCATAGACGCTTCTTCGAAATAGACATCGCACAGTTCGGAAACGGTGCGGGCACGCTTAGCGATTTGGCGGGTTTGAGCGGGATCGTCACCTTGGGCTACTTTCGCAATCTCGTTCAGAGCCATGCGTCGTGCCATTTCAGCCGTCAGTGCACCGTAGCTCCCCAGTGTCATTTTGCGCTGTCGGCCCTGAGCGTTGCGGTATTTGATGATGAATGATTTAGCACCCGTCTCTCGAACGCGCACACCGAACCCGGCGATCTCCCGATCCCAAACTGTGAAGTCTGCGCCTGGCTTCGGCTGAAGTGTGTCGATTAAGCGTTTTGTAAGTTTTTCTGTTGCTCGCTTGGGCATGGCCGCACCCGCATTTTCACCAGGGCAGTGGTCGCTCCGGGTACCATATGGGTACCACCAGGATGAAATTCAGAGGAAACTTGCGGAAACATGATACATCGCGTTGTCCATCTTAGCCATTGACTTATATAGCAAAACTGACACAGTAGGCAATATGGGATAATGTCAGAAAACAGTGCTTTTGCGCCCTCCGAAGGCAGAGGTCGCAGGTTCGAATCCTGCCGGGTGCGCCAGCGCTCAGAGGTCCGTTCTGGACACATAGGTTACGTTTCATACTGGAGACATAGGTAACACTTTTGGTCCGAATGGATTTTCAAGTGGTTCCAGTCTGCATGTTTGGTCGTCAAAGTATCCCAGATCATAGTCCATAAAGCTGACGAGCCAAATCTGATCCTCGGTTTGCTTGATGCCGACGGTCTGTCCGGCAAAAACCTGACTGAGATTGATCTTCCGTCGGTTGAAGCAGATCCGCCCGCAAGTGGTCACCGTAGCTGCCTTGTCATGGAACGGGTAGTCGATATCCGACAATCCCTCGTAAGCTCGTGGTGAAGGCGTATAGCGTTCTGCCGGATACTGCATGCCAAGGGCCTGATGCGGGCGTTCATTGTTGAAGCAATCTACAAAGTCATCGAACGTTCCCTGCTGTTGCAGAAAATTATTGCCGGCCGGCCTGGTCGCCTCAAGCTTCAAGGTCAGATGCATGCGCTCATGCCGCCCGTTCTGCTCGGGATGACCCGGTTTGATGCGTTCGATCTGAATGCCCAGCCGCAGCCACCAGACGGAGAGCCTGGAAAGATTGAACAGTGCATTGGGGCTGGCGAAAGGCACGCCATTGTCGGTTCGGATCGACTTGGGCAAGCCGAAGTCTTTGAAAGCACGTTCAAAAACCGTGAAGGCGTAGACCTCCTTGGTGGTATGCAGAGCGTCACAGGCGATCAGATAGCGGCTGGCATGATCCGTAATTGTCAGCGGATAGCAATAACGTTTGTCAGCAAGCTGGAACTCGCCCTTGTAGTCAGCGCACCACAGATCATTGGGCTGGCCGCCTGGCGATAGCGCAGTGCCCTTGGCTTTGTTGCGTCGCCGTCCCCTGCGCTTAACCAGCCCATGACGGTCCAGAACCGCGTGCACCGTGCTGACAGCCGGCGTGTTCACATCCGGATAAAGTCGCCTCAGCTTCTCCCGGATCTTCGGAGCGCCCCAGCTCGGCCGCTCCCGCTTCTGGTGCACAATCTGTTTCTCGATCTGCATCGGCAACTGATTGGCCTGTCGGTAAGGCCGCCGAGAGCGATCGGTCAGACCATGCACACCACAGTCATTATAACGTTTGAGGATCTTGTAACCGGTCTTGCGGGAGATATTGAACTCCCGACACAGCACAGCCATCTTCTCCCCGTCCAGCAATCGTGCAAGGAATTTGAGCCGTTCATCCATCTGATTACACTCCTTCCAAGGCACCTTGCGTCTCCTTGCAAAGGGCCAAAAGTGTAACCTATGTGTCCGGAAAGAAGTGTCACCCATCTCTCGGGAAGCACA
>JAJFHE010000071.1 GCA_021775755.1 Hyphomicrobiales bacterium
GAGCCGGAACCCGAGCCGGAACCCGAGCCGGAACCCGAGCCGGAACCCGAGCCGGAACCCGAGCCGGAACCCGAGCCGGAACCCGAGCCGGAACCCGAGCCGGAACCCGAGCCGGAACCCGTGGAAGCGGAAGCCCAGGGCGGCTGGTTTCGCCGTTTGCGCGATGGCCTGTCGAAATCCTCGCGCGCGCTGACCGGCGGCATCACCGACATATTCACCAAGCGCAAGCTTGACGACGACACGCTGCAGGACCTGGAAGACATTCTAATCCAGGCCGATCTCGGTGTCGAAACGGCGATGCGCATTACCGAAGCGGTGGCGGACGGGCGCTATGACAAGGAAATCTCACCGCAAGAGGTGAAGGCGATTCTGGCGCGCGAGGTTGCGGATGTGCTGCGCCCGGTGGCAGAGCCCTTTACCTTCGATGCCGCACATCAGCCCTTCGTTATTCTGGTGGTCGGGGTCAATGGCACAGGCAAGACGACGACCATCGGCAAGCTCGGCGCCATTGCGGCGCGCGAAGGTTTTTCGGTCATGCTCGCGGCCTGCGACACGTTTCGCGCGGCCGCGATCGACCAACTGCAAGTCTGGGGTGAACGGACTGGCGCGGAAGTGATGGCGCGCGAAACGGGATCGGACAGTTCGGGACTCGCCTTCGATGCCCTGAGGCGTGCTCAGGAACAGAAAACAGACATCTTGATCATCGATACGGCGGGCCGTCTGCAGAACAAGGCCCATCTCATGCAGGAACTTGAGAAGATTGTGCGTGTGCTCAAGAAACACGATGAAACCGCGCCGCATTCGGTTCTGCTCGTACTCGACGCGACGACCGGCCAGAACGCTATTTCGCAAGTCGAGCTGTTCCAAAAATCGGCGGGCGTTACCGGGCTCATCATGACCAAACTCGACGGCACGGCACGCGGCGGCATTTTGGTGGCGCTGGCGGCGAAATTCGGCCTGCCCATCCACGCCATCGGCGTCGGGGAAGGGATCGATGACCTGCAGGCTTTCGATGCCGATGATTTTGCCAACGCCATAGCGGACGCGGAATGAGCGACGATCAGGGCACCGCGGCGGAAAAACCCGCGCTTGGACCTTTCGGCAAGCTGGCGATCGAGGCCGGTCCGTTGCTGGTATTTTTTGCAGGCAACGCGTTTGCCGGCATTTACGTCGGGACCGGTGCCTTTATGGTGGCGACTGTTGCGGCGTTGATCGCCGCCTATGTACTCGAACGCCGCATCGCAATGATGCCGCTGGTCTCGGCTGTCTTCGTCATGTTTTTCGGCGGCCTGACGATCTGGTTCAACGACGACACCTTCATCAAGCTGAAACCGACGCTGGTCAGTGTCCTGTTCGGTGCGGTGCTGCTCGGCGGTCTCGCGGCCGGCAAAAAGCCGCTGCGCGCCGTGCTCGGCCATGTCATGGAAATGAGCGACGAAGGCTGGCGCAAACTTACCCTGAGGTGGGGTGTGTTTTTCTTCTTCCTTGCCGCACTCAACGAAGTGGTGTGGCGCAATGTCACCACCGACACGTGGGTCAGCTTCAAGGTATTCGGCCTGCTGCCGATCACCATGGTTTTTGCGATCGCCCAATCCGCGTTGATGCAAAAATACATGACCGGCGACGACGAGGGTTCTTAAAGCCCAGGTGGTGCTGCCGAGGGCATCCGATCTCCGCTCGCGGCTTCCGGATTGGTGAACGGGGCGAATAGTGCCTGCCCCTCGACTTCCCTGAAATGGGCCAAGGCCCAGTGGACGCTTGGAAAGGCGAGGTCGTCCCACGGGATCTCGTCCCTCGCGAACAGTCCTACCTCAAGACTCTCCTCGCCCGCCGCAATGTCCGGTTCGGCGAGGCTTGCCAGATAGATGATCTGAACCTGCGAAATGCGCGGTATCGAATAGACCGCGAGCAGAGCCCCGATGGAAATGCGTGCACGGGCTTCCTCGTAGGCCTCGCGCATGGCGGCCTCGGCGGTCGTTTCCGAGAGTTCCATATAACCTGCAGGCAGCGTCCAGTATCCCACCCGCGGTGCGATGGCACGCCGGCAGAGCAAGATGCGGCCCTCATGGGCGACAACCGATCCGGCCACGATTTTGGGGTTTTCATAGGCCACGAAACCGCACGTGTCGCACACGTCGCGTTCATGGGTATCGCCGGCGGGAACGCGCCGTGAAAATCGGTGCGATGCGTCGTCTGAGATCATATCTACAACCCGCGTGATCGTTCGTACACGCCAAAGTTTAACGTTGATTGGTCAGCGTGTCAGCGTGTGCGCCACCAACCGTGTCTCATACGGATGAAAATCCGAGAATGGTCGTACACGGATCACAGTGAAACAACTTTTTTTGATGCTGCGTGATTGTCAGTGACTTGATCAAGCCATGAAGCTTCTCCACGCTGACGGCAATCAGTCAGAGGATCAATTTCACAACTCGTACGTTTTAGGGATCAACATCAGCGGACGGACGATCAAGTGAAAAAACCGTGGTGGAATTTTACATGATGACATCGGGAGAAATTAAAGACCTCAACAAGTCGCCCTACCATCTGTTGCGGCGCGCCTGGCAGTTTGCGGGCGACATTTATGCGCAGGAAGTGGGCGAAAACGGCCTGACGCATCGTCAGTTTACGGTCTTGTTGGCTGTTGAACAGAACGAAGGTGCGAGCCAGACGGACCTTGTTTCTCTTACCGGCATCGACCGCAGCACTCTTGCAGACCTTGTCAGCCGGCTCATCAAGCGCGGCTATCTGCAGCGCCGCCGCACCAAGGAAGATGCGCGGGCCAACTCGATTCGGCTCTCCGCGGCGGGCCGACGTGC
Source organism: Hyphomicrobiales bacterium (assembly GCA_021775755.1). Taxonomy (GTDB): domain Bacteria; phylum Pseudomonadota; class Alphaproteobacteria; order Rhizobiales; family JAJFHB01; genus JAJFHE01. The sequence continues at coordinate 2,820 of JAJFHE010000071.1, forward strand.
ACTGAAAACCGCGCAACCGGGCGCCAATACGGCGGACCGCAAACTGTTGCGCGTTCTGTCGACGGAACGGCGTAAGGAATTCGTGAGCGCGCTGGCTGAGATTTCAGAAGCGCTTGAAGAGGCGCTCAACGGCGAACACGCCGAAGCCGTAAGCGGCCGCGGGCGCAGAAAATAGCCGCGCCGTCAAAGCTCTAAACTGTAATGTCGAGGCGCGTTCCCGGTGGCACCGTGCGCTGCGGGGATGTGTGCTTGAGATGTGCAAACGGCGCCTCGCGCCGGCGTGGCGGCGGGGCGTTTTCAATCGGCTCGAACAGACCATCCGTCTCGAACGCGGGGGCGGCCTTGCGTGCAGCCTCCGGACCGTCATCGGATGCCACCTGAGGGCGCTGGTCCTTCGCCTGATCCGCCTGGCGGGTGGCTTCACCGTTCAGAAATGCCAGTGCCTCGGCGCTAAGGCTCACCGAAACGGAGGGCGCCTGACGGCGCTGAGGTTGCGCTTGCGTGCCGCGTGCGTCGCCATCGGCGCCTGCGGGCCGCGCGCGCGATGACGCCTGAGGCGTCTTGCGAAGCGCATAGGTTTGCAGAGCGAGCAGGGCTGGATCGATGGGCGGTGGCATAAAACCGGCGTTTTGTTACACGCTGACGCGCCCGCTGACAGGCGGCGCCATGCGCGGCCATTAACACATTGTTAGGGTTAATTGTTGGTTAATTCGACACTTGGGGAGCAGCTCGCGCAGCCTCAATCGCCGGCACGATTATGTTTTCCAGATCCGCGGCAGTGATGGGTCCGACGTGCTTGTAAACGATGGTGCCCGAACCATCGACAATGAAGGTTTCCGGCACGCCGTAAACGCCCCAGTCGATTGACGTTTCCCCGGCTGTGTCACGCCCGACGGCAGCGAAGGGATTGCCGATCTGGCCGAGGAACCGCCGCGCGTTGGACGGGTTGTCCTTGTAATTGATGCCGGCCATCAAGACGTCCTGCGTTTGTGCCAGATGCATCAGTGCAGGGTGTTCGTCGCGGCACGGACCGCACCAGGAAGCCCAGACGTTGATAATACTGACGCGGCCTTGGGCGAGGTCGGATGACACTATGCCCGGCACCGGCACGCCTCTCGCGACCAGTCCTTCAAGTGCGGGCAAAGTGAATTCAGGAACGGGCTTGCCGAGCAATGCGGAGGGCAGCCGCGACGGGTCGCCCCTGTAGAGGCCGAAATAGAACACCGTGACCAACAGCGCGAACACGGCAAGCGGAATGACCGCGAGACCCAGCGGGAACCCGGGCCGGGGGTCTTGCGCCTTTTGAGTGCTTTGCGCCGGTCCACTCATGAAGACGCCTCTTCACGCGGCGCGGCGCGGCGTTGCCGATGCTCATCGGTGCCCTCCAGACGGGCAACCTCGCGCGACTGCTTGCGCATATCGAGGAGGAGAACCACGGCCAGTCCAATGAGCACGACGGCGGTCAGTGCGTAGGCGATGAGTACAAATCCCGTATGTGCGGCGGTGAAATCCATCGTCTTCAGGCCTCAAGCCGGGCCAGGTGCAGGGCGCGAACCCGGCGGCGCAGCACCTCGGCGCGCATGGCAAGCAGATGAAGGGTCAGAAACAGGAGCCCGTAGGCCAATCCCATGACAAGCAGTGGGGTGAGGATCGAGGCGTGGATCGCCGGGCCGTCGGCGCGGAACACGCTTGCCGGCTGGTGCAGGGAGTTCCACCACTCGACGGAGAATTTGATGATCGGCACGTTGACGAAACCGACGAGGGCAACGATTGCGGCAATGCGTGCGGCCTTGTGGACGTCCTCGACCGTCTGCCACACCGCGATATAGCCGAGATAGAGCAGAAAAAGCACCAGCACCGATGTCAGCCGCGCATCCCATACCCACCACGCGCCCCACATCGGTTTGCCCCACAAAGAGCCCGTGACGAGGGCGAGAAACGTAAAACAGGCGCCGATGGGGCCGGCCGACTTGGCGGCAACGTCCGCCAGCGGATGGCGGAATATCAGTGCCACGGCACTTGCCAGCGCAATGACGGAGTAAACCCCAAGCGCCATCCACGCGGCGGGCACATGCACGAACATGATGCGCACGGTTTCACCCTGCTGATAATCGGCAGGGGCTTTGAAGAGAGCAAGATAAAGGCCGTAAGCGAGGGCCGCGGCGCAGGCGGCGGCGGTCCACGGCAAAACCGCGCGCGAATAGCGCATGAACAGGGTCGGGTTGGCAAACTTGTACATATCAGTGATGTAAATCTTTGAGGTCGTTTCGGCAATGGCGACGCTTCGCCGCTTGTCTCGATGTATGCCGATCTGGCGCTAGCGGTAATGTGCTCGAATTGCCGCGGCGGCGGCCAGCGGGCACAGCACCAGTGCGGCCAGGGAAAGCGCCAGCAGGATCAGCAACGAGGGACCGAGCAGGGTGAGGCCGGCGCCCGATGATGACGACGCGCTGACGCCGAATATCAGCACCGGCACGTATAGCGGCAGAATGAGCAGTGAAATCAACAGCCCGCCGCGGCGGATATCCAGCGTCAACGATGCTCCGAGAACTCCCAGAAAGCTCAACGCCGGAGAGCCGATCAGCGTTGAGAGTATGAGCGGCAGCGCGGCTTCGGGGGCGAGATTGAGGAGCAGGCCGAAGAGCGGTGCGGTGAGCGCAAGCGGCACGCCTGTCGTTAGCCAGTGGGCAAACGACTTGCAGATGACGGTGAGCTCCAGAGGCATCGGGGCGAGCAGCATCTGCTCCAGCGAGCCGTCCTCATGGTCGGGTTGCAACACCCGGTCGACGGACAGAAGAACCGACAGCAAGAGTGCGATCCACAGGGCGCCCGGCGCAATGCGCGACAATAAAGCGATGTCCGGCCCAAGACCGAGCGGCAGGAGCGTGACGACAACCAGAAAAAACCCGATCGCCGTGCCGATGCCACCGCCCTGACGGTAGGCGAGGACCAGGTCGCGCCGGACTATCGCCCAGGCGATCTTCATGGCGCCCGCTCCCCGCCGAGTTTGAGGGAGTGGTTGAAGCTAAAGCCGATGTCGACGTGGCTCGTTGCGATGATCATGCCGCCGACGGCGACGTGGGCGCTCATGAGGTCGACAAGGGCGGCTTGCGATGCGGTGTCGAGGCCAACCGTTGGTTCATCGAGCAACCACAAGGGGCGCGCGACCGCGGCAAGCCGCGAGAGGGCAAGCCGGCGGCGTTGTCCGGCGGACAGCAAGCCCGCCGGAACGCCTGCATGGGGGGCGAGCCCAAAGGCGTCCAATGCGCCGCCCGCCGGTGCGGCGCCCATGAAGGCGCCCCAGAAGGCGATGTTCTCCTCAACGCTCAACGCCGTCTTGATGGCGTTCGCGTGGCCGACATAGTGGCAGCGTTGGCCGATGGTCAGGGCGTCGTCGGCGCCGTCGAGACGGAGCGACCCGCCGGCTGGCGCAATGAGCGAGGCGACAATGCGCAGGAGGCTCGTCTTGCCGGTTCCGTTCGGCCCGGTGAGCAGCAGAGACTCGCGGGAGGCGACGGCAAAATCCACGCCTTCGAAGACCCTCCGTCCGCCGCGCTCGCAGACAAGACCTTCCGCCACCAGCCGCAAAGGCTGCGCCATTGTACCGTCACCGTTCATGGCCCCTCGTGTACATGAGCGTACCGCCGCTGCAAAGCAAAACGCCATTGAACGGAAACGCCGCGGCGCACGTCATTGCGCTTTTGTCCCATTGGCAACGGGCCATAAACGGGTTAGAGAAAGCGCAACATCCGCACGCCGATGGGCATCCGGAATACGCCACGCGCATCCCGTCTTCGGCAGCGCGCAACCGGCGGCTACCGGCCACACAAGCCGAAGTATCAGTCCGGCAGCGGCTCCAACGGCGCAATCAACTCCCCGGAGCGCACGAACCTCCGCCTCCAGCGCAAGCACACTTCAAGAATGGGACGCATATGACCGGCACTTCCTCCACTTCACTCGACAGTTTCAAATGCCGCCGAAAACTCAAAGTCGGCCGAAAGACCTATGACTATTTCAGCCTCAAGGCGGCTGAAAAGAACGGTCTGGCTGGTGTTTCCCGTCTGCCGTTTTCGCTCAAGGTTCTGCTTGAAAACCTGCTGCGCCATGAAGACGGCCGCACCGTCAAGGCCGCCGACATCAAGGCGATGGCGTCATGGGTGCGCAAGCGCTCCAGCACGCGCGAAATCGCCTACCGTCCGGCGCGTGTCCTGATGCAGGATTTCACCGGTGTGCCCGCAGTCGTCGACCTCGCGGCAATGCGCGATGCGGTGGTGCGGCTTGGCGGCAAGGCGCGCAGCATCAATCCGCTGGCACCGGTCGATCTCGTTATCGACCACTCCGTCATGGTCGATCACTTCGGTACGGCGGGATCGTTCAAGGAAAATGTCAAGCGGGAGTATGAGCGAAACGGCGAGCGTTATGAGTTTCTGCGCTGGGGGTCGGAAGCCTTCGACAACTTCCGTGTCGTACCGCCGGGCACCGGCATCTGCCATCAGGTCAATCTGGAATATCTCGCGCGTACCGTCTGGACCAAGAAGGAGCGCACGAAGAAAGGCACAGTTGAGGTAGCCTTCCCGGATACTCTTGTCGGCACCGACAGTCACACCACCATGATCAACGGGCTTGCGGTTCTTGGCTGGGGTGTGGGTGGTATCGAGGCGGAGGCCGCCATGCTCGGCCAGCCGATTTCGATGCTGATCCCCGAAGTGATCGGTTTCAAACTTACCGGAAAACTGGCGCAGGGCGTCACCGCGACGGATCTCGTTCTGACCGTGGTTGAGATGCTGCGCGCCAGGGGCGTGGTCGGCAAGTTCGTTGAGTTCTACGGCCCGGGCCTCAATCATCTGTCCCTGGAGGACCAGGCGACGATTTCCAACATGGCGCCGGAATATGGCGCGACCTGCGGTATTTTCCCGGTCGACACCGATACGCTTGGCTACCTCTCCTCAACCGGTCGTTCACCGTCGCAGGTGGCTCTGGTTGAAAAATACGCCCGCGCTCAAGGCATGTTCCGCACGCGCAACGCCGCCGACCCGGTGTTTACCGATACGCTGGAGCTGGAGCTTTCCTCCGTTGAGCCGAGCCTCGCCGGGCCGAAGCGTCCGCAGGACCGCGTTCCCCTGTGGAACGCGTCATCGTCCTTTGCCGCATCCATGGAGGATGAGTTCAAGAAAGCTGGCGAGCTTTCCAAGCGTTACAAGGTCAATGGCGCCAATCACGATCTTGGCCATGGCGATGTGGTGATCGCGGCGATTACGTCGTGCACCAACACGTCCAATCCGTCGGTGATGATCGGCGCGGGACTTGTCGCGCGAAATGCCATTGCCAAAGGACTTCGCGTCAAGCCCTGGGTCAAGACATCGCTTGCGCCTGGAAGCCAGGTGGTGACGGAGTATCTTAAACGCGCCGGTCTACAGAGCGATCTGAACAAGCTCGGCTTCGATCTTGTCGGCTATGGCTGCACGACCTGCATCGGCAATTCAGGTCCCCTGCCCGAGCCGATCTCCAAAACCATCAACAAAAACGATCTCGTGGCCTGTTCGGTGCTTTCGGGCAATCGCAACTTCGAAGGCCGTGTCAGCCCCGACGTGCGCGCCAACTACCTGGCTTCACCGCCTCTGGTGGTCGCCTACGCGCTCGCCGGCACACTTCAGATCGACATTACCAAGGAGCCGATCGGCTATGGCCGCAAGAACGAGCCCGTTTACTTGAAGGATATCTGGCCGAGTTCGAAGGAAATCGCCGATCTGGTGCGCAGCTCGGTGACCAAGTCGATGTTCAAGGAACGCTATGGCGATGTCTTCCGCGGCGATACGCGCTGGCGCAAGATCAAGGTTGAAGGCGGCCTCACCTACGGCTGGAACAACAGTTCGACCTATGTGCAGCATCCGCCCTTCTTTGAAGGCATGGCACGAGAGCCTGAACCGGTTGGCGACGTCGAGGACGCCCGTGTGCTGGGCCTGTTCCTCGATTCGATCACGACGGACCACATTTCGCCGGCCGGTGCGATCAAGGGCGACAGTCCGGCTGGAAAGTATCTGACCAAAAAGGGTGTGGCGCGCATCGATTTCAATTCCTACGGCTCCAGACGCGGTAACCACGAGGTCATGATGCGCGGCACCTTCGCCAATATCCGCATCAAGAACCAGATGGTGCCGGGCGTCGAAGGCGGTGTCACAGTGCACCACCCTTCCGGCAAGCAGATGCCGATTTATGATGCTGCCATGCAGTATCTGAAAGACGGTGTGCCGCTGGTCGTCTTCGCGGGCAAGGAATACGGCACCGGCTCGAGCCGCGACTGGGCGGCGAAAGGTACACGCCTGCTTGGCGTGCGGGCGGTCATTGCGCAGTCGTTTGAGCGCATTCACCGCTCCAACCTGATTGGTATGGGTGTGCTGCCGCTGGTGTTTCAGGAGGGGCAGGGCTGGCAGTCGCTCGGCCTCAAGGGCGATGAAACCGTGTCGATCTCGGGACTTTCCGGCAAGCTCAAGCCCGGCATGACGCTTGAGGCGTCGATCCGGTATGCCAACGGCAAGACCCGGAAAGTGCCGCTGCTCTGCCGCATCGATACGGTCGATGAGCTCGATTATTTCCGCAATGGCGGCATCTTGCAGTACGTGCTGCGCAATCTGGCAAATGCTGCCTAGGAAATTCTGACGCGATCACCGAGGGCGCCGCCATGCCATTGCCAAGGCGGCGCCTGCCCGTCACAATGGCCTCACGGGGCCGATTGCGAGTACGGGTTGTGCTTCACTCCATCGTTACTCGCTCGTTACGTTATGAGTCCGATAGTGTCAGCCCCGACATGATTGATTTCATTCGACCCAAATACCCCCGTTGCAGGACACTGGGCGTTGCCGCCAGTGCGTTCCTTCTTTTGCTGACCGGCTTTGCAACCGGCGCCATGGCGCGCGAAGTAAAGGCCGTAGTTGAGTTGTTCACCAGCCAGGGGTGTTCGTCATGCCCGCCGGCCGACAAGCTGCTCGGCGAACTTGCCGAACGCGATGATGTCATCGCACTGACACTGCCGGTGGACTACTGGGACTATCTTGGCTGGAAAGATACGCTGGCTTCACCTGCCTATACAAAGCGCCAGGAAGCCTATGCGCGGCGCCGCGGCGATCGTCAGGTTTATACGCCGCAGATGGTCGTTAACGGGCGCATGCATGTCATCGGCAGCCATCGCGACAGGGTTCTTGATGCCATCGTCGAGGCGAACGCGAGCCCCGATGTCTGGATCGATGTCGGGTTGAGCGTTGATCGCGAAACCATCATGGTGAGTGCAGCTGCCGCACCTGCCGACAGTGACACGCCGGACGCAACGGTGTGGTTGCTTCTGACCAGCAAGTCGGAGGAAGTGAACATATCGCGCGGCGAAAACGGTGGCCGCTCGATCACCTATTCCAATGTCGTGCGTATGATGATGCCGGTGGGAAGCTGGTCCGGCGATGCCATCGAAATCAGCTTGCCGCGTGCCGACCTGATGGAAGGCTACGATGGTTGCGCGGTGCTTTTACAGGTCGATGGCGCCGGTCCGTTACTGGGTGCGTCCTTCCTGGATGGTACCGACCTGACGAGCAACTAGATCCGTTTCCGTCTCCTGAAGCGGTCTGACCGCTGCCGAGGGGTCACTCGTCTCCAGCCGCAAACCCTTGCGCCACGAAGCGCGAAAGCCGGCCCGCAAAGGCTGCCGGATCGCGCACGGCTTCGCCTTCAAGCACATAGGCCTGATCGAGCAGGAGATGCGCGGCATCTTCGAGTTCGGGGCTGGTTCCGGAAGATTTTGCCGAACGTGCGAGTGCCTTGATCGTTGCGTGGCGGGGATTGAGTTCCAGCACTGGCGCCTGACGCTCGACGGCGTCGGGCTTGTGGGCGGCGAGGAGTTTCTCAAGATTGCGGTCAAGCCCGCCGCTTTCGGCGACGATACACACCGCACTGTCGGTCAGGCGGTCGGATTTGCGCACATCTGACACCGCATCACCGAGTGCCTGCTTGACAACCGCCAGCAATGCGCCGAACTCGCCGGCATCGGCTGCTTCTTCGGTTTCGCCATCGTCTGAGCCTGCGATGGTTTCAAGTTCGGCTGCACCTTGCGTCACCGACTTGAACGGCTTGCCGTCAAAGCCCAGCACGTTCGTGATCCAGAAATTGTCGACGGGGTCGGTGAGCATAAGAACCTCTACGCCCTTGGCGCGGAAGCCCTCAAGCTGCGGGCTCGCAACCGCCTTTGCGCGGGTTTCGCCGGTCACGTAAAAGATCGCTGTCTGGCTTTCCTTCATGTCGGCGACATAGTCGGCGAGGCTGCGCAGGTCGTCGCCTGAAGCGGTCGTCTTGAAGCGGGCAAGAGCGAGCAGCTGATCGCGCCGCTCAAAGTCTTCGTAAAGGCCTTCCTTGATGACGCCGCCGAAGGCGTCCCAGATCTTCGCAAAGCCCTCTGCATCCTTCTTCGATGCGGTCTCAAGCTCGCTCAGGATACGGTTTGTAACGGCCTTCTTGATGGCGGCAACGATCGGGTTGTTCTGCAGCATCTCGCGGGAGATGTTGAGCGGCATGTCCTCTGAATCGATGACACCGCGCACGAAACGCAGATAGCCGGGCAGAATGTCCGCATCGTCGGTAATGAACACCCGTTTGACATAAAGCTTGAGCCGGCCCTTGCGGTCCGGGTCGAAAAGATCGAACGGCCGCTGCGACGGCACGAACACGAGCACCGTGTATTCGTGCCGGCCTTCGGCGCGGTAATGCAGGGTGATTGCGGGGTCGTCGAACAGGCCGCCGACATGGGAATAGAATTCCTTGTACTGGGCCTCGTCGATGTCAGACCTGGAGCGCGTCCAAAGAGCGTTTGCCGTATTGATGACCTGCGGGCCGTCCTCGTCACCGTCCTCTTCGTCGCCACCGGCCGCCGGTGCGCCGGCCATTTCAATGGGGAAGCTGATGTGATCGGAATAGGTTCGCACGATGGATTGCAGACGCTGCGCGGCGAGAAATTCTTCCGAGTTTTCCCCGATGTGCAGGGTGATCGTCGTGCCGCGGGCGGGGGCGTCCGCATCGGGCTCCACGGTGAAGCTGCCGCCGCCATCGGACGACCACTTCCAGCCATCCGCCTCGCCGGCGCGGCGGCTTGCCACCTCAACGCTGTCCGACACCATGAAGGCTGAATAGAAGCCCACGCCGAACTGGCCGATCTGCTGCACGTCGGAGTTCTTGTCCTCCAGCTGCTGCATGAACGCTTCGGTGCCGGAACGCGCAATGGTGCCGAGGTTCTCGACGAGTTCGTCATGCGACATGCCAATGCCGTTGTCCGACACCGTGATGGTTTTGGCGTCGGCGTCCAGCGTAACGGCGATCTTCAGATCGGCGTCGTCGCCCAGATATTCCGGATTGGTGATGGCGGCGTAGCGCAGCTTGTCGCAGGCATCGGCGGCATTCGAAATCAGCTCGCGCAGGAAGACTTCCGTCTCCGAATAGACCGATTGCACCATGAGGCGCAGAAGCTTGGAAACTTCCGCCTGAAACTCATAATCACGCGGTGCGTCGTTCGAATTCGCCTTGTCGGCGGTTTTTGTGCTTTTCGTCGCCATGTCTGCCCCGAAATTTCTGTTTGATGCAGCAAAATTCCGGGCCAGATATGTTCCAGAAACGCTCCGGTTTCAAGTGCGCGCTGGAGCTCGGGGCAGTTTTTCTTTATCGCCGTCGCGGCGTTCTGCGGGTTTCAGGTTCTGATTGGCGGGAACCGGCCGTTCTTTGGTCCCTGAATTGAGCAGATCGATCACCAGGCGGCGATAGTCGAGATCCCAAACACAACGCTCGATATCGATCTTGTCGTTCACCTTTTCATCCTTTGATCGCGTATGCGGCGGGCGAGTACCGCCCGCCTTGCCGCACTGGCGGCAATGAACTCGATTACGCAACACACTGAAGAAAAAGGTTGGCCCGGCTCAAGAATTCGAGGGCTCGGGGGGCTGGGGGGCTGAGAATTTCCGAAACCTCTGTGCGAGCCGGGCCATAGAGGCAACAGTGATAAATTGGCCATCGTTTTTGACGTGGCAAGGGCCAAACTGGGGCAGAATCATGGTCATTTCCAAACAGATTGATGACGGTTAGATGAAAACTCCTGCATCTCAGCGCGAGGTTCGGCTTGCATTGGCGCGTGCTGTGCATGAAGATGGGGAACTGTCGCGTGCATAACGCATCGTGGAGGTGCATCTTAAATTTCTTGAAAACGGGAGGAGCGATGAGCGAATCCGAACCGATATCATTAAGGCCAAGCGGCTTTTTGCGCTTGGTCGGTAACGAAAACCGGACCGTCAGGGCACCGGCGGTACCCAGCCAGATCGCATTTGATCGTGGCGAGCTGACACAAATCCTTTCGGTTTATGGCCGCAAGGTCGCGGATGGCGAATGGCGTGACTACGCCATCGATGCCCGCAAGGAAAAGGCGGTGTTCTCCATATTCCGCCGAACCAGCGAATACCCTCTGTACAGAATTGAGAAACAGCCGCGCCTGAGCCGCAAACAGGGCGCCTACTCCGTAGTTGCCGCCTCGGGGATGATCGTCAAGCGCGGTCACGACCTGGCGCAGGTGCTGAAGGCGATCGACAAGCGGCGGCCGCGATTGGTCGTGGCGTAGCGATCAGCCTCATGCGCCCGAATGTACACGCAACGAAAAACCCCCGGACATCGGTCCGGGGGTTTTCTTTTAGTGTAATTTCCAGGCTGTCAGCAGCTAGTCGCCGCTCATAATTCCCAGAATATTCAGGATGTGAATGAACATCGTGACGAAGCTGCCATAGAGCATGAAAGCGCCGAATATGGCTTTCTGCCCCTGGACGGCCTGTCCGTCGCTCGAGACATAAAGCTGCTTGATCATCTGCGTCTCATAAGCAGTGATGCCGGCAAAGATGATTACCACCAGGCAGGAGATAATCAGGCTCATGCCGATGTCCTGGAAGAAGATCGCGTTGACCACAATGGCGACCAGCAAGCCGATCGTTGCCATCATGAAAAACGTCGCGAAGCCGGACAGGTCACGTTTCGTGACATAGCCATAAAGGCTCGTGGCGCCAAACGTCACGGATGTGATGAGCAAAGCTCGCACAATCAGTCCGCCGCCCGCGGCCGAGTTCAGGTAATAGGCGATCATCGGCGACATCAGTGCGCCCCACATCGCCGCATAGCCCCAGTAACACAGATGCGCCAGCACCGTGTTGCCGGAGAAAATCAGGCGCGGGGCCATGAAGCCAAGACCCAGAATGCCGACAAACAGCACCCATTTCATCGGGCCGAGCGCAATCGCGGCCAGAAGTGGCGGATTGGCGGCAAGCGCCATCGCGATGACCGCCGTGAAGGCCACGCCAAGCGCCATGTAGTTATAGACCCGCAGCATATAGGAGCGCAGGCCCTCATCGATTTCGGCCCGCGTGCGGGTTTGCGTGGCCGCAGGGTGAGCCCGGGCAAACCCTCTGTTTTCGTCAACCATCTAGAGTGCCTTTCTCGTTCAAGATAAGTGCTCGATTTGCCCGGAATATGGGGAATTTGCGAAGCTTTTGCAAGTAGATTGGCGCGTGCGGTTAATAGTTTCCGACCTGTTGCGCCACAAACCATAAGCACCGTTCACGGCACAAACGTGTCGAAACAAACGACGGCTCTTCACTCCTCAGTTTGACCGCAACAGCCGGGCGGGCTTGGCGCCGAGCGTGCGCCAGCTGGTCAGAAGACCGAAAATGACGGTAATAACCGTTGCTGCACCAACCGTCGCCAAGGGTACGATTAGGCTGAATTGCCAGGGCAGGTCCATGACGTATGTAATGACCGCGAAGGCGGCAATGGAGCCGGTCAGTACCGCAAACAGGGCGGTCACAATCCCGTAGCCCGCATATTCAATCAGGTGCGCCGTCAAAATGGTGCGCCGGGTTGCTCCGAGAGATTTCAATACCGCCGCGTCGTAGAGCCGCGCGCGATAACCGCTGGCCAATGCGCCGGCCAGCACCACGACACTCATGACGAGGCTGATCAGGCTGACACCCCTGATGGCGTAGAGCAGCTTGCGCAGGAGATCGCCGATAGTGTCGAGGGCCTCCTTCATGCGGATTGCCGTGATATTGGGAAATCTTCCCGAAACTTCACGCAAAAGTGCCGTTTCGCGTTCGGCTTCCATGGTTATCGTGGCGAGATGAGTGTGCGGTGCGTTTTGCAGGGTGGCGGGGGTAAACACCATGACGAAATTGATGCCGAGTGATTCCCACTCGACCGCACGCAGGTTGGCGATGGTCGCTGTGAACGGGCGTCCGAGCACATTGACGGCGATTTCATCGCCGATGCCGACGCCCAGACCTTCGGCAATCTCGTCGACCATCGAGACCAGAGGCGCGCCGGTATAGTCGTGTGGCCACCACTCGCCGGCGACAAGGCGCGAGCCTTCGGGCAGTTCGGCGGCATAAGTCAGACCGCGGTCGCCGCGCAGTACCCAGCGCACGTCTTCACGCGCGTTGATCTCTCCTGCCGCGCGCCCGGCCAGTTCGGTGAGCCGCCCTCGCAACATGGGTACGGTTTCGATTTCAGCGTTGTTGTCGCTTTCCGCCACGGTTGTGAGGAAATCGTCGAGCTGGTCGGGTTGAATATCGAGGAAGAAGAACGACGGCGCCCGGTCGGGCAAAGAGGTGCGCATTTCGCGTGACAGATTCGTGTCGATCATTGCCAGTGTCACGATCAGCGCCAGCCCCAGGCCAAGCGACAGGACAACGCTCGGTGCCGGTGTGCCGGGACGATGCATGTTGCGGAACGCGAGGCGCGTTTCGGGGCGTTTGCCGTTGGCAGTGCGGCGCATGAACGACATCAGTCCGCGTGACAGGCCCCACAGCAAGGCAAAGCTCGCCGCGGTTCCGGCGGCATAATAGACCGTGATCAGCCGGTTTTCGTACCACGCGAGCGCAAGGGCCACTATTGCCGCCAGACAAACGGCAATCGCCAGAAGGAAGCGCATGGCCGGCCGCCGACTCTGCGGCGCAACAATGTCTCGAAACAAGGTGGCGCCAGGGACATTGCGGGCGCGCCCGAGCGGCCACAAGGTAAACGCGAGCGTGACAAGAACGCCGAAGACGGCGGCAATGGCGAGGGGCGCTGGATGAAGGCCGGCCCGCACGGGAACAGGAACCAGATCCGACAAGATCGACATCCCGGCTGCCGGCAGTGCGGCGCCGGCCGCAAGTGCCGCCACGATCGCCAGCCCGGCAAGCATCAGAACCTGGCTCAGATATATGCGGAAGATCGCGGGGCCGGTGGCGCCGAGACATTTGAGCGTCGCGATGGTTGCGATACGGGTATCGAGATGGTTGCGCACGGCATTTGCAACCCCGACACCGCCGACAATGAGGGCGGTGAGACCGGCAAGCGTCATGAAGAATCCGAGCCGCTCGATAAACCGACTGGCATTCGGTGCCGCGTTCATGCGCGAGCGGATGCGCCAGCCTGATTCCGGCAGTTCGGCCTCGGTGCCATCAATAAAGGCCCGCAGCGCGTCGTCCGAGGATGCGGCATCGCCGAGGTCGACACGGTAGCGCCAGCGCACAAGGCTGCCCGGTTGCACGAGTTCCGTGGCGTCAAGCGCGGCGCGTGTCATCAGGACCCGCGGACCGACCATGAAGCCGCTGGTGAGGCGGTCCGGTTCGACCTCGATGGTTGTGCGTATCTCAGCGGTCAGAGACCCGAGCGAAATCCGGTCGCCGGGCTGCAGATCGAGGCGCGCCAGCAATGCCGGGTCAATGGCGACACCATGTATCCCGTCCTGTTCATTCAGCGCCTGTTCGAGAGCGACCGCACCGGCCAGTTTTACCTGGGCAACAAGCGGATAGGCGTCATCGACCGCCTTAATCTCCACCAGCGCCGGCGGGCGGCTGCTTTGCGCAGAGCTTGCCATGGCGCGCAGGGTTGCCACTTCGCTCATCCGTCCCGCCTCGGTGACGAATCTCCGTTCCTCTGGTGTCGCGCGGCGTTGGACGAGGCCGAACTCGACATCGCCGCCCAAAATCGTGCGGCCCTCGCGTGAGATACCGGCTTCAAGTGTGGCGGCGACTGACCCGAGCGCCGCAATGGTCATGACACCGAGTGCCAGGCAGGCGAGAAAGACCCGGAAACCGCCCAGCCCGCCGCGCAAATCGCGCCAGGCGAGTTTCAGGGCTGTCGTCCAGCTGATGGTCTGCGGGTTCATGAGGCGGTGGCAATGGCGGCGGACGGTTGTCCGCTGGCAATCGATGCAATGCGGCCATCGGCCAGATGCGCGACGCGGCTGCAGCGGCCGGCAAGATCCCGGTCATGTGTAACAAGGACCAGCGTCATGCCGCGCGCCGCGTGCAGCGAAAACAGAAGATCGACGATCTTCGTTCCCGTTTCCTGATCGAGATTGCCGGTTGGTTCATCGGCCAGCACCAGCCGGGCGCCGGTGACGAGTGCGCGGGCGATCGCGACGCGTTGCTGTTCGCCGCCGGATAGCTGACCTGGATAATGGTCAAGCCGATGCGACAGGCCGACCTGATCGAGTTCGAGCGCGGCTTTTTCCTGCGCGTCCCGGGCACCGGCGAGTTCGAGAGGAAGCGCGACATTTTCAAGTGCCGTCATGGTTGGAATGAGATGAAACGACTGGAAGACGATGCCGATGGCATCGCCGCGAAACCGCGCCAGCGCGTCTTCATTGAGGTCCTTCAAGGCGGTTCCATCGACCTCCACCGTGCCTGCCGTTACCGCTTCAAGTCCTGCCATGACCATGAGAAGGGTGGACTTTCCCGAACCGCTGGGGCCGACAAGCCCGAGGGTTTCGCCCGCCGGCACGTCGAGATCGATGCCGCGCAGAATCTCCACCGGCCCCGCATTGGAGTGCAGGGTAAGCGCGACGCCGCGCAAGCTGACGAGAGGGTCTTTCAAGTGAGGCTCCGGAGTTCCTGGCGCTTGCGGCGAGGTATGAATTGCGCCGATATCTTACTATATGTGCCGGATATGGCCGATAGCATATGGAATTCAAGCGGTATGAGACCTGACCCAAAGCTTTTGCTGGTGATGATGATGAGCCTGTTTGTGGCGCTCGGCACCGGCGCTAAGCCTGTATTTGCGTCGAACGAGGCTACATTTCGCATTGTCGCGCTCGGCGACAGTCTGACGGCGGGGTACGGGCTCGCTGCCGACGATGCCTTTCCAACACAGCTGCAGCGATCCCTTGAAGCGTGCGGGCTGGAGGTCGATGTTGTCAATGCCGGCGTTTCCGGCGACACGTCAAGCGGCGGTCTCGCACGGCTCGACTGGGCCGTGGGCGCGGATGCGGACGCGGTGATTGTCGAGCTGGGCGCCAACGATGCCCTGCGCGGCGTTGCGCCGGACGTCACTGAGGCTGCCTTGATCGAAATTGTCGAGCAACTGCAGGCACGCGATCTGCCGGTGCTGCTCTCCGGCATGCGGGCGCCCCCCAATCTCGGACGCGACTATGAAAGCCACTTTAACTCGATCTATCCCCGGCTTGCCGAAAGCCGCGAGGTTCTGTTCCACCCGTTTTTTCTGGACGGTGTTGCCGCGCGGGCGGATCTCAATCAGCCGGACGGCATGCACCCCAATGCGCAAGGCGTGAGCGTCATCGTGCAGGGCATCCTGCCGAAAGTGCTTGAGCTGATTGGAGCCGTCTGCCCCGGAGCCGGGGTAAACTGAAGCGTCGCCCTTGCCGGCGTTCGGGGTGTTGCGATAAGAAAATTCCACAAGGGTTCCTCTCCTCACGCGCCGGAATGCGAGTTACATGACCCGAAAGAAGAACAACAGGCAGCAGAATTTCTTTACGGCCATTGAAATTCCCGAAGATGTTGCCTTTCAGCTTGAACTCATGCGCGGCGGTCTGGTGTGCCGGACATGGGTCGAACGAGACAGCTATCACATCACGCTGCGGTATATGCGCGACGTCAAGGGCCACGTTCGCGATGAGCTATTTGAGGCTTTGGCCGATGGCGACCACGCACCGTTCGAGCTCGAGTTGCAGGGCGCCGGGTCGTTCGGAAACGCTGATCCTCGCGCGGTTTGGATCGGTGTAGCGGCAAACACGCGGCTGCGGGACCTGCAGGCTTCGCAGGAAGCAACCTGCCGGCGGTTCTGCCTGAAGCCGGAGAGCCGCCAGTTTACGCCGCACGTCACGCTGGCGCGCCGGTGCCGGGCATCGGTTGACGAGGTTCAGGGTTTCATCGCGCGAAACAACCTTTCCCGCAGCCGGCCGTTCGCGGTTGAACGCTTTGTCGTGATGTCGTCCGTCAGATCGACCGGCGGCGGTCCCTATCGGATTGAGGAAGCCTATCCGCTGGTCTCCGCGATGTGACGGGCAAGCCCGTTGGCGGCGGCGGTAATCAGGTCGAGAGCGTGACCGAAACCGTCTTCGCCGCCATAGTAAGGGTCGGGCACTTCGGTTTCTGGAACACCGTCCGCGAAATCCAGAAACAGAACGATTTTGTCATGGTGGCCGGGGGCCATGCGCTGAAGGTTTGTCCGGTTGGCCGCGTCCATGGCGACAATGAGATCGAAATCGTCGAAATCGCGCTGTGCAATCTGGCGCGCACGCTGGCCGGATATGTCGATGCCTCTTGCCGCGGCAGCCTGCCCGGCGCGCGGGTCGGGCGGGTCGCTGGCATGCCACGAACCGGTGCCGGCGGAATCGATGTGCACACGATCCGCCATGCCCAGCGCGGCGGTGGTGTCGCGGAATACGCCTTCGGCCATGGGGGAGCGGCAGATGTTGCCAAGACAGACGAATAGAATTCGGTGCACGGGTGAAAGCTTTTTGCTGTTGTGGGCGCAAGCACGGCTTGCCAATGGATACCGGTGCCGCCACTCTACCAGCAAATGCAAATTAGGGGAGAACGATGGCGGAAAAACTGAGTGGTGCGGCGCGCGATGCGGCACTTGCGGGACTGGATGGCTGGGATGAGGTTGAGGGCCGCGATGCCATCAAGAAGCAGTTTCAGTTCAAGAATTTCAATGCGGCGTTCGGATGGATGAGCCGTGTGGCGCTTGCCGCGGAGAAGATGGATCACCACCCCGAATGGTTCAATGTCTACCGTACTGTCGATGTCACCCTGGCGACCCATGATGCGGGCGGCGTGACGCAGAAGGATATCGATCTGGCCGCGCGCATGGACGCGTTTGCCCAATGAGCCGGCGGTATTCCTGGCCTGAAGGCCACTGGAACTGGCCGATCGGCGTAACGCACAAGCACGGGGTGCGGACCGGGCAAATGGTGTGGGTCGGCGGGCAGGTGGATCTGACGAGCGATGGCGTGGTGCGCAATGGCGGAGATCTTGCTGCTCAGACCGAAAATGCGATGCGCAATTTCGCGATCGTGCTGGAGGATCTCGGCGCGGAGCTGCGCGATCTCGTGAAGCTGCTGTGTTTTTATGTGAACGATGGCTCGGTAGACGAAGATGCATTCCTGGCAATGGTCGCCGTCTGCCTTCCCGAAGGGTCGCGGCCGGCGGTGACGGCCGTACCAGTCCCCTGCCTTGCCTATCCGGGGCTTGCGGTTGAGATCGAAGGCGTGGCGATGCGCGGTGAGGATGGTTCGCCTTTGGCGCGACAGCATGCGCCGGCGGATGGCCTGTCGCCCCTGCCCGACCCCTTCGTTCAGGCGGTGCGTTGCGGCAAGATGATCTTCGTGAGCGCTCAGGCGCCGGTCGATGGCGACGGCGCGGTGCTGCATGGCGGCGACATGGTTGCGCAGAGCAATGATGTCATGGCGCAGGTTGGCCGTGCGCTTGCGCATTTCGGCGCTGATTTTGGCGATGTCGTAAAGCAGAACCGCTGGTATGCGGGAACCGATGCGCTTGACGACTTCGAACCGGCGGCGCTCGCCTGTGCCGCCCACTACGCCGAGCCCGGACCCGCCGCCACCGGCATCCCGCTGCCGCGTCATGCCCGCGACGGTGTGCGCATCAAAATCGATGCGGTGGCGATGCTCGCCGAAGACGGCAGCCGGCTGGAGCGTCGTCACGCCTGGCCCGACAGCCTATGGGACTGGCATGTGCATCTGCCCTACAAGCACGGGCTCGAATGCGCCGGCATGATCTTTCTCGGCGGCCAGGTTTCGCTCAACAAAAAAGGCGAAGCGGTGAACCCCGGCGATCTCGATGCCCAGACGCATCAGGCGATGCAGCATATCGGTACGATCCTGCGCACACTCGGGGCGGACTACGATGACGTGTGCAAGGTGATGACCGTTTATGAGGGCGGCGACGCCTATGACGATCTGCACGGCAATCTGGCGATCCGCTCGTCCTATTACTCAGATCCGGGGCCGGCGACGACGGGGGTTCCCCTGCCGGTTCTCGCCTATCCGAACATGCAGATCGAAATCGACATCTACGCCATGAAAGATACATGAGGGCGATGGAATGAAAGTCGAGCCTTATTGGTGGGAGGCCTCGCCGCCGCCCGAACCAGCGGAAACGGCTCTCAAGGAGCGCTGTGACGTGGCTGTCGTCGGCGGGGGATATGCGGGCCTCCATGCGGCACTGGAGCTGGCGCGGGCGGGGCGCTCGGTACAGGTCTTCGACAAGGAGTATCCAGGTTACGGTTGCTCGATGCGCAATGGTGGTATTGCCAGCGGCACCACGAAGATGAAGCTCTCCGAACTCATCGCAACGCTTGGGCTTGAGCGCGCAAAACGGCTCTATCAGGAAGGTATCGACGCGGAAAACTGGTTCGAGCGGTTTCTGGGCGAAGAAAAAATAGACTGCGACTACCTCCGCTCAGGCCGGTTTGTCGGAGCCTGCCGGCCGTCGCATCTGGACGCGCTGCGCCGCGACGGGGATGCGGTGAGCAAGCATTTCGACAAAGACGTGACGCCGGTTTCGAAAGCCGAGCAGCACAGCGAAATCGGCTCCGACTACTATCACGGCGGGGTCGTCACACCGGAAGTGGCGGGGCTCCATCCGGGCCTCTACCATACCGGTCTGCTTGAGCGGGCGCTGGCCGCAGGCGTTGAAGTGCACAGCGGTTGTGCGGTGACCGGATACCGGCGCGATGGCGACGGATTCGATATCGAGACCCCGCGCGGACAGGTGCGGGCGACGGAACTGGTAATCGCGACAAACGGCTATACGGGCGCGGAACTGCCCTGGTTGAGACGGCGTCTTGTTTCGGTGGCAAGCCAGATTATCACCACCGAGCCCCTGCCCCGCGAAGTGATGGACCGGCTCATGCCGAAAAAACGCATGCTGGTCGAAACCCGCAACATGTTTCACTATTACCGTCCCTCTCCCGACAATTCGCGGATTGTGTTCGGCGGGCGCGCCGGCGCGAGCTCAAATCGGGCCGAGGTCAAGGCGGAGGCATTGCGTCGTAATCTTGTTGCGATTTTTCCGGAACTCGACACCACGGCCCTGTCGCATGTGTGGTGGGGATATGTCGCGTTTCCGTTCGATTTCGCTCCGAAACTGGCGCATGTGGACGGCGTGCACTACGCTACCGGGTTCTGCGGGTCGGGGGTGGTGTGGGCGAGCTGGTTCGGCAATCTGGCGGCACGGCGTATTATTTCAGAAAGTGCGGTTTCCACACAGCTTGGTGCCGACCCGTTCGAAAGCCGACCGCTTTACTGGGCGCGCCCCTGGTTTTTGCCGTTCATCATCGGCTGGTACAGGTTCCGTGATGCGTTCTGATTTTATGTCTGCCCGAGATATTTGATGCAGCGCTTGTATTCGGGGATGTAGTCGAGACGCTCGTAGAATTTGAGCGCATGGGTGTTGGCCTCGAAGACATGCAGGGTCAGGCAGGTGGCGCCGCGTTCTTGCGCCATGCGCTCGGCCGCTGAAATCAGGGCTGTGCCGACGCCTTTGCCTTGCGCTTCCGGCGCCAGTGCGATGGCCTCCAGATGGGCGCCGGGTGCACCGCTCATGGCCTCCGGTGCGAGCGTCACAACCGCAATACCGCTGACAGGTGCATTCCCTTCGACGGCGACGACGACGAAACAGTCCGGGTTGGTGCCATTTGCCCAAGCGCGCACCGTATCAGCATCACCGCGCCACAGATCATCCGGGTTGCGGCCGCCGGGCGGCACAAACGACGCAAGGCGCGGCAGCAATGAGAGAATCTCTTCAAGCTCGTCTGGCCGACCCTCGCGGATATTCACGTCATATTCCTCTCTCCGTTGACAGGCGCTTTCTATAGAGGGGTCTGCGGTAATCGGGAAGAGCGCGTTATCGCCGCGCCGAAGGCAATGTGCCGCGTTAAGGGCCGCGCAACAGGTTGGCGGTAGGGTACAGCCGACAATAGGACGTGTGGGGACGGTGCCGCGCGACATCTGCAGGAATTGCCGGAGTTTCAATGACCCGCAGCATTCTCATTCTGACGGACAACCCGAAGCGCTCGGGCGCGCTGGCCTATTCGGTTGGGTCCATGGCACGGACCGAGCTTATGGAGATTGCGCAATGGCCCGGCCCAGACAACGGCGAGGCGTTGACCGTTGTCGACGTCGATCTTCACAACGCTGAAACCGTCGCGCGGCTGAAGCTCCATAAGGCGGCATCGACATCGCCACTGGTGTTCGTGAGCGGAAAGGATCCGCGCCACGATGCGGTGCAGGCGAATGTCCTCGGCGCCGCGCATGTGATCCCGCGCACCGGACTTGTAAAACGGTTGCCCGGTCTCATCGATCTTTATGGCCGCCGCACGGGCGGCTGGCACAGTGTGAGTCTTGCGCACGAACTGAACCTCGATTTGTTCGGCGCCGTCGGGCGCGGCGAACCGCTGCCGCATGATCGCGTCATGGAGTGTTCCGACGTCATCGCGAACAGCCTCAGCCGGGACGGCATTGCAACCTGGCTTTCAGAGGTCAAGCATCATCACAGCTACACGCACCGCCATTCTTTGGAAGTCACCGGTTTCGCCGTGGCGTTCGGATTGTGTACCGGTATGCGCGAACAAGATGTCCATCGGCTTGCCGCCGGTGCGCTTCTCCACGATGTCGGAAAGGCCAAAGTTCCGTTGAGCGTTCTCGACAAACCCGGAAACCTCTCGAGAACCGAACGCGAGACGATGCGTCGGCATCCTGAATTCAGTGGAGACATTCTTGCGCGCGACGCGCAGTTCGGTGAGGAGATCGTCGATGCGGCCCTGCACCATCATGAGTTTCTTGACGGTTCGGGCTATCCGCACGGCCTCATGGACAGCGCCATCGCCGATTTCGTTCGCATCGTCACGATCGCGGATGTGTTTTCAGCCCTCATCGACAAGCGGTCCTATAAGAAGGCAATCCCGGCGGACCGTGCTTACGAGATGATGTGCGCCACGCGCGGCAAATTCGACGAGGACTTTCTGTTGGCCTTCGAGCCCGTGGCACGCGAAGCACGCACGCTGGCGCATGCGGTGTCGGCGGAGGCGGTCTAGAGTAGCGCCTTGAGATCGCTTTCGGGATCGGCGATCACGTCCGGGTCCGGCGAGGTGGCTGCCTCAAGAAGGCGTTTTCCGATCATGAACGCGCGCGGCTCGTTCATCGCATCGACGGCGATGAATTCGTTACCCGAATAGTACCATACCGATTGCGCACCCTCGCGGCTTCCCGCTCTCACGATAATACGGTCATAGCCACGATTGAGACCGGCGATCTGCAGCTTGACGTCATACTGATCGGACCAGAACCACGGCACGGGGACATAATCATCGCCGCCCCCGAGCATGGCCGATGCCGCGGCTTCGGCCTGATCGATGGCGTTCTGCACTGATTCAAGGCGCAGGCGTTCGCCGCGAAATGGAAAGGAAGCACAATCGCCGGCGGCAAAGATATCGGGATCGGAGGTGCGGCCCCGCGCGTCGACAGCGATGCCGTTGTCGATGGTGAGACCCGCCGCCTCGGCAAGCGCGGCGTCCGGCGCAATGCCGACGCCGATGATCGCAAAGTCGATATCGAGCGTTTCGCCGCCCTGCAGCACCGCCCGTACAACGCGGCCGTCCTCGCCTTCAAGGCGTTCAAGGCCTGTGTTTTCGCGCACGTCCACGCCGCGGGACTTATGCAGCGCGCGGAAATAATCGGATGTTTCAGGTGCGGCAACGCGTTGCAGAATGCGGTCGGCCATTTCAACGAGCGTGACGTTGAGCCCGCGCCCCGCGGCAACGGCGGCGGCCTCAAGTCCGATATAGCCGCCGCCGATGATCAGTACGTGCCGGCCGGCTTCGAACTCGCGCGCCATGCAGTCGACATCTTCAAGGGTGCGGACCGGGTAGACGCCCTCCAGATCGCCACCGATCGCGGCGGGCAGGAGCCTTGGAAGCGATCCGGTCGTAAGCGCCAGTTTGGCGTAACCGAGCGTTTCTCCGCCGTCGAGCGTGACGGTTCTAGCGGCGGCGTCGATGGCGCTGACGCGGGCTGAAAGCCTCAGCTCGATGTTCTCGCTTTCGTAGAATTCGCGCGGGCGGATATAGAGCCGCTCGCGTTCCAGCTCGCCGAGCAGATATTTCTTGGACAAAGGCGGGCGCTGATAGGGTGGTTCGGGCTCGTCGCCGATCAGCACAACGCCACCGTCATATCCGAGAGAGCGCAGTTTCGCGACCAGCGAAGACCCGGCCTGCCCGGCACCGATAACGACCATTTGATTGCTCATGTTCCGTGAACTCCTGCGGGGCACCGCATTGCCACTGCCGGTTACTTTGGGGCGAGGCGAATGGCGCCGTCGAGACGGATGCTTTCTCCGTTCAGCATTGGATTGTCGACGATGTGGCGCGCCAGTGCCGCATATTCCGACGCTTTCCCGAGCCGTGAGGGAAACGGTACCGATGCCGCAAGCGCGGCCTGAACCTCGTCGGGCAGCGTATCGAACATCGGCGTGTAGAACAGCCCGGGCATGATCGTGCACACACGGATGCCGTCGCGCGACAGATCGCGGGCAACCGGCAAGGTCATGCCGGCAACGCCTGCCTTGGAGGCGGCGTAGGCGACTTGTCCGATCTGACCGTCCTGTGCGGCAACGGAAGCGGTGTTGATGATTACGCCGCGCTCTGCGTCCTCGCCCGCCGGATCGGAGGTCAGCATGCCGGCGGCGCATTTTGCGATCATGCGGAATGTGCCGATAAGATTGATGTCGATAACGCGGGAGAAGCTGTCGAGCGGGTGATGGAAGACTTCGTCGCTGTCGCGCTTACGCGAGGCGGTTTTGACGCCGATGGCGATGCCGGCGCAGTTGACGAGAACATTTTCCTGGCCGTGCGCGGCGCGCGCCTTTTCAAGACCTGCATCGACACTTGCATCGTCGGTCACATCGACATTGCAGTAGAGACAGCCAAGCTCGGAAGCAAGTGCCGTGCCGCGCTCTTCGTTGAGATCGAAAAGCGCTACTTTGGCGCCGTCTCCGGCGAACGAGCGGGCAGTAGCTTCGCCGAGACCGGACGCACCGCCGGTGATAATGACAGCCGTTTGTGCATCAACGCGCATATGCAGAACTCCCTGAGACAGAATGTGCTTGAGTGGTATGGTTCAACATCGACACATACCACTCCAAACTTGAGGACGGGCGGAATTGACCCCATCTATGTGTGATGAGCAAGAGTAAAACCATCGACGACGCGGTTGACCAGTTGCAAAGCGACGAAGTGCACCTGCCCGCGACAATCGAACGCAATGAGCGGCGCGTGCGCCGAGGCTTCTGGAAGAAGATTGTGCGCGTTGCCGCGTTCCTGCCGTTTCTGGAAGACCTGCTGGCGGCGTATTACTGTGCACGCGACCGCGAAACGCCGACGCGCGTGCGAGCTGTGCTTCTGGCGGCGCTTGCCTACTTCGTACTTCCGGTCGATGCCATCCCGGATTTTATCGCCGCGTTCGGCTTTACCGACGATGCCGCCGTGCTAATGACGGCGATCGGTCTCGTGTCGGCGCATCTCAAGCCCGCGCACCGCGAAAAAGCGCGCGATGTTCTCGACGGGCTCGCAAAAGGCTCGCCGCCGCCGAGCAACGATATATAGACAATTTTCGGCCGGTCGCCCCTTCAACCGCCGTTGCGCGTGGGTTAGACCGCTTCACGTTCATATGGAATTGTTTGACCGGAGTTTCGCGTCTGCTGGCAAGGCACGGGTCCCGCTGTGGGCTTGCAGTCGACAAGGGAGCCGCAACGCTGTCCAGGAGGCGCGAAACACCGGCCTTCGGTGAGCCAAATCGGTTCACCGAGGGCGTTGCGGCGCTTGCCCGATACACCGTATCGCGCTTCGCACCGCGCCTTGCCGGATAACCCGATTTGACCCATCAAACGTTTCCATATGAACGTGAAACGGTCTAGGCGACCTCGGCCGCACGCGGCACGGACGTAGTGTACGTCACGTATTTACGTTGCGTGGTTATCTGGTCCGCCAAAAACTTGGCGTCGTGCCAGACGCCCCAGATAAAGGAAGAGCCGCGCCGCGACTGCCATGGCAATCCGAGGAAGTAGACCCCGGGCTCGGCCGAAACACCTCGCTGATGTTTGGGCTTTCCGTTTTCGTCGAACGCATCGGCCTTCAGCCAGCTGTAATCGAGAGCAAAGCCTGTTGCCCAGAGGATCGTGGTAATGCCAGCTTCGGCCAGATTCACCTCCAGAACGGGATCGGTTACGCATTGCGGATCGGGTTCGGCAATGCGGGCTTCGGGCTCCTCTGGAAGGTCGAGACCGTTGCGGGCGATGTAGGCGTCGGCTTCGTCCAGCAACGACAGGTAGTTCGCATCTCCCTGCGCAAGATTGTCCGCAAGATCCGGCGCGAAAGTCATTACACCATCCTTGAACGCTTCCGTCCGTCCAACGAGCGTCATCCCCTGGGCGCCAAGACGCCGAAAGTCGATCGTCTGGCCGCCATAAGCGCCACTCACCGAGATCGTGACGTGTTCCGTGCCGGGCTCAAGCGCTCCGGCATCCCACTTGCCGAGGACCCCGAGCCACCAGACGAAGTCACGGGCGCGATAGGCGCGGGGAGGACGGTCGTGCGGGCCGACGGAAAGATAAACGCGCTTTCCCGCACGCAGGAGTTCGTCGGCGATCTGCACCCCCGAAGATCCGGCTCCGACCACCAGCACCGCGCCGTCAGCCAACTGGCCGGGATTGCGGTAGGCATTGGAATGCATCTGCGTGATTCCCGCATCGTCAGGAACGATCGCGGGAATGATCGGGCGCTGGAACGGTCCGGTGGCGGCCACAACGCTGTTGGCTTCGATCACGCCCTCCGATGTTTCGGCGCGAAAACCCGGCCGGCCAACGTTCCGTTTCACTTCCTTTACGTCCACGCCGCAGCGGATGGGGGCTTTGATCTGCTCTGCGTACTTGACGAAATAGTCCGCAACCTCTTCTTTCGGCGCGAAAGCATCGGCATCGGTATCGGCGAACTCCAGACCGGGAAAGCGATCATGCCAGGCCGGACCGTTGGCAACCAAAGAGTCCCATCTTTCCGAGCGCCAACGTTCGGCAATTCTGTGCCGCTCCACAACGATATGCGGCACACCGGCGTTGCTCAGGTGCTCGCTCATGGCCAATCCGGCCTGGCCGCCGCCCACGATGAGCGTGTCGGTTTTTTCGATTGCCATTTCCGGTGTCCTTTTTGATTTTCCAAACAACAGCGGCGCGCCAAAAGAAATCAGCGCGCCATATTATCAGTGCGTCTGACTACCGGTTTATAGCATCCGGTGACCGGCTAAAAACATGATCTCGCTAAGCATTGGTTGGGCTGCGCCTAATCGCAAAGTCGAGCGGCGTTCAAATCGCGGACTGGCTTCAGGAATTTGGATCGAGCCCTCGCTCTCCCGATACCGGCTTGAAAAACATACCGCTTTGAAGGCGACGTGGATAAGGTACATGTCTTGAGAGACCGCACGAGACAGAGGGCGGGCAATGCTGAGATACACTCTCAGACAACTGGAATATTTTGTTGCGGTTGGCGAAGCCGGCAGCATTGCGCTGGCATCTGAAAAGGTCAATGTGTCGTCGCCGTCGATATCAGCGGCGATCACCCAGCTTGAGCGCGAATTCGGGCTGCCCCTGTTTGTGCGTCAGCATGCTCAAGGGCTGTCACTGACCCTTGCAGGGCGGCGCATGATGGAACAGGCCCGGCTCGTTCTACTCGAAGCCGACAGGCTTATGGACGTGGCGGGCGATATTTCCGAAACCGTACGCGGTCCGTTTGCCATCGGATGCCTGTTGACCTTCGCCCAGTTTGTTTTGCCGTCCGTGCGGCGGAGTTTCGAAAACGAATACCCCGATGTGCGGATCCGCCAGCACGAACTGAACCAGGCGGAAATCTTCAGTTTTCTTCGGCGTGCCGAAATAGACGTCGCCTTGACCTATGATCTGGATTTGCCGGCCGACCTTGAGTTCACCTCGCTTCTGGAGCTGCCCCCTTACGCGATCGTCGATGAAGCCCACCCTCTGGCACTTAAGCCGGCCGTCTCGGTGGAAGAGCTGCAGAGCCACCCGATGGTCCTGCTCGATCTGCCGTTCAGTTCGGACTACTTCCTGTCGTTCTTTGCCGAGATGGGCTTAAAGCCGCTGATTGCCGAGCGCACCAGAGACATGGCCGTGATGCACAGCCTCGTGGCGAACGGCTATGGCTATTCGATTGCAAATGTGCGCCCTTTGAATGACCGCTCGCCCGATGGCAAACCTTTGAAAATCATTCCGCTTGTAGGCGACGTGCGCCCCATGAGGGTGGGACTATTAATGTCGGCCGATGCCGATAGTGCCAGCGTCGTTCGCGCCTTTGTCGAGCATTGTAGAAAGAGAGTTCAAAGTGGGGATCTTCCCGGGCTGGGCGATTAGTCCAGGCCGGATTCCCATTCGTAGGATTCCACGATGACCCACTTGGAACTTTTCAAGGCGGCTTCGAACTGCAGCATTTCCGCGTCGCGATTTCGCAGGTGACTTCTCACATCGCCGGAGAATGCCTCCCGGCACTGCTTGTCCCATTCCAGAGCCTCGAACGGCGTTAGCAGAAACGCATAGTCGACATAGATCGGATTGCCGAGGCCGAGCGCCCGCTCGCCGTACTTTTCGAAAAGCCCGCCATGGTGCCACCAGGCGGGGCAATCCATAACCTGGCTCGGTTGATCGCTTTCAGCAGGAAAGAGATAGAGTCTGGCGGCGCGGGCAGGCATGAACAACCTTACCCGCTCTCGCCGGTGGTTTCCACGGCAAGCACCCGGACGGTCAGGGGTCAGGGGTCAGGGTTCGACGATGATCTTGCCCTTGACCTCACGGTTGAGGAAGGCGCGCAGCGCGCGGGGCGTGTCTTCCAGTTTGATGCGTTCATGAATGTGCGGCTTGATGGTGCCGTCGACGCACCAGTTGAGCAGGATCGAGCAGTTCTGCGCATGGTGTTCGGGGTTGCGCTCAACGAACGACCCCCAGAATACGCCGACCATATCGCAGCCTTTGAGCAGCACGAGATTGAGCGGGATCTTCGGGATGTCGCCAGCCGCAAATCCGATAACCAGAAACCGGCCCTGCCAGGCGGTCGAGCGCAGGGCCGCCTCGGCGAGATCGCCGCCGACGGGATCGTAAACCACATCGACGCCCTTGCCGCCGGTCATTTCCTTCAAACCGGTCTTGAGGTCATGCGTTGCGTAGTTGAGCGTTTCATCGGCGCCGACACCGCGGCAGAACTCAAGCTTGTCGTCGGACGAGGCGCAAGCGATGACATGGGCGCCCATGGCCTTGCCGATCTCCACCGCCGACTGGCCGACACCGCCCGATGCGCCGAGCACGGCGAGGGTTTCGCCGGCCTGCAATTTGGCGCGGTCTTTGAGGGCGTGAAGCGACGTGCCGTAAGTGATGGTGAGCGAGGCGGCGATGGCGGGATCGAGACCTTCGGGAACCGGGATGACGTTACGTGCGTCAACGGCGACCTCTTCGCGGCAGGCGCCGAAGGTCGAATAGGCCATGACCCGGTCGCCTTCTGCGAACCCTGTAACATTCGCGCCGACCGCCTTGACGAGGCCCGCCACTTCGGCGCCCGGCGAGAACGGCAGTTCGGGCTTGAACTGGTATTTGTTCTGGATAATCAGCGTATCGAAGAAATTGAGGCCGATGGCCTGAGACGCAATCACGACCTCGTCGGGGCCGGGTTGCGGGGCATCGATCTCCTCGATGACGAGATCTTCGGGCGGTCCAAAGGACTTGCAGAGTACGGCTTTCATTCGGCAGGCTCCGGGCGAGTGAGGTTACGGCGCGAACAAACCGCAAGTCTTGACGAACCGCAAGAAGTGTTTTCGCCGGCGCCACTCTCCGGTCAAACGATTCCAAATGAACATGAGACGGTCTATAAGCCAGCCTGAGACGGGCGCAAACACAACGGAGCGGCAAATGCGCGGCTATTTCGGCATTGGCGTCGAAGGCATTTCCAAGCCGATGAATCTCGGCAACCTAATGCGGTCAGCACATGCCTTCGGGGCGAGCTTCGCGTTCACGGTCGATGCCTATTACAAGGTGCGCGAAGCAAAGTCGGATACCTCGAAGTCGCCGGATCACCTGCCTTACTTCGCCTGGGACAGCATCGCCGATATGACGCTGCCAAAGGGATGCTCCCTGGTCGGTGTCGAGTTGCTGGACGAGGCCGTCGACCTGCCGAGCTTTCGCCATCCTACACGTGCGGCCTATGTGCTCGGGCCGGAGCGCGGATCGTTGACGCCGGAACTTATTGAGCGATGCGAGCATGTGGTCAAGATCCCGACAAGCTTCTGCATCAACGTGGCGATTGCCGGTGCGGTTATCATGTATGACCGCGTCAAGATGCTTGGCCGGTTTCCGGCACCGCCGGTGGCGCCGGGCGGGCCTCTGGACCCCCTTCCCGCACACCAGGCAGGTGTGCCGGTAATCCGGCGTAAGGATGAGCAGAAAGACTGAGTACAGAGAGACCAGTTCGCCCGTGACGTTTCGGCATGGGTTCTGTAGGCTCATCTGCGTGAGGTTGGTGATTCGCCCCTGGCTGCAACGGTCAAACTTTTGCCCTCTTCGTTGCACAGTTTGCGCAACGTCGGATATCGTGACCGGACACGCAGCGGGGGATCAACGGTTGCAATGGCCGACATCCTGTGGTTAGGGACGCACATATTCTTGCTATGGTGAAGACAAACGGATTTGCTCGCACAATGATACGGGCCAGGACGAACGTAATTCTCATCGCCGCCGCGCTTGTCGCATCGCTGCTCACCCTGAGCCCGGTGCAAGCGCAGCAGGCAAACCGCCTCGGGGTTTTTGAATCCTGGGTGGCCTTCTCCTATGAGAGCAACAAGGGGAAGGTGTGCTACATCATTTCCGTGCCGCTCGACAGCGAGCCGAAGAATGTCAGGCGCGGTGAAGTGTTCTTCATGATCACCCACCGCCCGGGCCAGAGCATCCGCAATGAAGTGATGACCATGATCGGTTACAACTTCAAAACGGGAAGCGAAGCGCAGATCGAGATCGGCGCCGACGCGTTTAATATGTTCACCAACGGCGAAGGCGCCTGGGTCGAGGCGTCGCAAATGGAAACGAACATCGTCGAGGCGATGAAGCGCGGCGCCAAGATGGTGATCAACGGCACGTCGTGGCGCGGCACGCGTACGGTGGATCAGTATTCCCTGCTCGGCGTCACCGCGGCTCTTAACAAAATCGCCGAGGCATGCAGCTGACGGGTTCAGTGTCGCAGAGTTGACCGGGCACCCCGGCGGGGTGCACCCTTTCCATGATGCAAACAGACAATCCAGCCGCGCTGCCGGTTCAAGACGCAGCGCCCGATGCCGGCCGACACAGCGCGCCGGTGAATGCCGAGGTGCGCCGTTCGCTCACCGGGCTCGACCGCGCCGGGCTGTCTGAGGCATTGAGCGATTGCGGCGTGGCGGACAGGGCTCTGCGCATGCGCACTTCGCAGCTGTGGAACTGGATTTATCAACGCGGCGCCACTTCCTTCGACGAGATGACGAATGTCGGCAAGGAGCTGCGCACTGCGCTCGCGGAGCGCTACACGCTGACGCGCCCGGAAGTTTCGGACGAGCAGATCTCCAACGACGGTACCCGCAAGTGGCTCGTGAAACTCGATGCCCAATCGGCGCGCGAAGTCAGTCCGCAGATCGAGTGCGTCTACATCCCCGAGACCTCGCGCGGCACCTTGTGCATTTCAAGCCAGGTCGGCTGCACACTGTCGTGCACGTTCTGCCACACCGGCACACAAAAGCTCGTGCGCAACCTCACCGCTAGCGAAATGGCCGCCCAGGTGATGGTGGCGCGCGACAGGCTGGGCGAATGGCCGGGCGGCGAAGAGCGCCAGATCACCAACATCGTGCTCATGGGCATGGGCGAGCCGCTTTACAATTTCGACAATGTGAAACAGGCGGTCGAGATTATCTCGGACAATGAGGGTATCTCGGTGTCGAAGCGGCGCATCACGCTCTCGACCGCCGGTGTTGTGCCGATGATCGAGCGCTGCGGCACCGAAATCGGCGCCATGCTGGCGATCTCGCTGCATGGCGTGCGCGACGACGTGCGAGATCTGCTCGTGCCGCTCAACAAGAAGTATCCGATTGAGGAGTTGATGGACGCCTGCCGCAACTATCCCGGTCTCTCGAACGCCCGGCGCATCACGTTTGAGTATGTCATGCTGAAAGGCATCAACGACAGCATGGCGGACGCACGCGAACTGGTGCGCCTGCTGAAAGGCATCCCCGCCAAGATCAATCTCATTCCGTTCAACCCGTGGCCGGGCTCGACCTATGAGTGCTCGGACTGGGAGCAAATCGAAAAGTTCGGCGAGGTGGTCAACCGCGCAGGCTATGCAAGCCCGATCCGCACACCGCGCGGCCGCGACATCATGGCGGCCTGCGGTCAGCTCAAGTCGGCGTCGGAGCGCGTGCGCGCTAACAAGGCGTGAGCGGCCCCGTCACTTTCCTGCGGTGAGCCAGTCGACCGCCTCTTCAAGCCGGTCATTTCCCCAGAACAGTTCGTCATTGGCGATAAAACTCGGCGCGCCGAAAATTCCAAGTTTGATGGCGCGCGCCGTCTGTTCTTTCAGGGCGGTTTTGACATCGCGCTCCTGCGATCTTGCAAACCAGCGCTCGGGGTCGGCGCCGGAACGCTCCAGACAGGTGCGCAAGGTGGCAGTCTCGGAAATGTCGCGGCCTTCGACGAATTCCACCTCATAAACAGCTTTGCAGAATGCCGGCAGCCAGGGCTCGTCCTGTGCGGCAAGGGCGATGCGCGCGGCGGTCAGGCCGTTTTGCGGGAAGATGGCGGGCCGGTTCAGCGCAATGCCTTGCGCTTCGCACAGCCGCTCCATGTCGCGCCACATGTAACGGCCCTTGGCCTCATAGATATTGAAGGGTGACGTGTCCCAGCCCTGCGCCTGAAATATCGGGCCGAGAAGGAACGGACGCCAGGCAAGGGTCACATTGGCCCGGTGTGCGACAGCCTCGATGCGAGAGGCCGTGACATAGGAATAGGTGCTGGCAAATTCGAACCAGAATTCGAGCGTATGTGACGCCATGGCGCTTGCTCCCTAAGGCGACTTGCTTATAGTGCGCGCGGCTTTCCGCAAACAATCAAACGGTGTGACCCGATATGTCCGCGCCTGACAAGATCAACAAGGTCGTGCTTGCCTATTCGGGCGGTCTCGACACGTCCATCATCCTGAAATGGCTGCAGGAAACCTATGCCTGCGAAGTGGTAACCTTTACCGCCGATCTCGGCCAGGGTGAAGAGCTGGAGCCGGCGCGCCGCAAGGCTGAAATGATGGGCATCAAGGATATCTATGTCGACGACCTGCGCGAGGAATTCGTCGGCGATTTTGTCTATCCGATGTTCCGGGCCAACGCGGTGTATGAAGGTGTCTATCTCCTCGGCACGGCGATTGCGCGCCCCCTCATCGCCAAACGTCAGATCGAGATTGCGCGCGAAACCGGCGCCGATGCGGTGGCCCATGGCGCGACCGGCAAGGGCAACGACCAGGTGCGTTTCGAGCTTGGCTACTATGCCTGCAATCCGCGCATCAAGGTCATCTCGCCATGGCGGGAATGGGATTTCAAAAGCCGCACGGACCTCGTCGAATTCGCCGAAAAGCACCAGATCCCCGTGCCCAAGGACAAGCGCGGCGATGCGCCGTTTTCGGTCGATGCGAACCTCCTGCACTCATCGTCGGAGGGCAAGGTTCTCGAAGACCCCTGGGAATCGCCGGAAGAGTATGTTTTCCAGCGCACGATTTCGCCTGAAGACGCGCCCGATATGGTAACGGAAATCGAGATCGGGTTTGACCGCGGTGATGCCGCTTCGCTCAACGGAAAGAAACTTTCGCCGGCGGAAATGCTCACGGCGCTCAACCAGCTTGGCCACGATAACGGCATCGGCCGTCTTGATCTCGTCGAAAACCGGTTTGTCGGCATGAAATCGCGCGGTGTCTATGAGACGCCGGGCGGTACGATCTTGCTCGCCGCGCACCGGGCCATGGAATCGATAACGCTCGACCGCGGCGCCGCGCACCTGAAAGACGAGCTGATGCCGCGTTATGCGGAGCTTGTCTATTTCGGTTTCTGGTTCTCGCCGGAACGCGAAATGCTGCAGGCACTGATCGACAAGAGCCAGGAACATGTGGAGGGCACGGTGCGTCTCAAGCTCTACAAGGGCAATGTGATCGTCACCGGCCGCGAGAGCGACAAGTCTCTCTATTCAGACGAACTCGTGACCTTCGAGGACGATGCGGGCGCCTACGACCAAAAAGACGCCCTCGGTTTCATCAAGCTGAACGCCCTGCGGCTGCGCACACTTGCCATGCGCAGCGAAAAATCTTGAGTGCGGCACGATGTGCGCTGCCGCCCCGCCTCCCGAAGCCGCGCTCACCCTTCTCAGGGAGCTCGGCGCGGACGTTGTCCGCCACCATGCCGGACGCACGCTGCTTGAACATCTGATCGCAACCCACGACCTGTTGACCGGCTGGCAGTGCACACCAGATGTCGCGGTGGCCGGCCTGTTTCACAGTATTTACGGCACCTCGGAGTTCAACACGGCCTGCCTGCCGCCGGATGCCCGCGCTCAGGTAAGCGATGTCATTGGCGACGGTGCGGAACGGCTCGCCTATCTGTTTTCGGCGATGTCGCGCGATAATTTCCTTGAAAACATCGGCCAAGGCCGCGTAAAGAGCAGGTTCGGCGACGGCGAGCTCTGTGTGTCGGACGATGAAACCGGAGCTCTCTGCGACATTCTTCTAGCCAACGAGCTCGATCTTGCCATCGCAAAGAAGGGCAAGGACCGGCCCGACAAGATCGCCAAGAAAGTCGGCCCCATTTTTGAAATCATCGGCGCGCATGTGTCGCGCGCCGCGGCGGATGCCTACGCCGAGGCCTCCGCGACCGGAAACTGAACTCATGAGCCTGCGTAATATCGCCATCATCGCCCACGTCGATCATGGCAAGACCACCATGATCGACCGCCTGCTTGCCCAGTCGGGGTCCTTCCGCGAGAACCAGCGGGTGGCGGAGCGCGCCATGGATTCCAATGATCTTGAGCGCGAACGCGGTATTACGATCCTCGCCAAGGTGACGTCTGTCGAATGGGACGGACAGCGCATCAACATCGTTGACACGCCGGGCCATGCCGATTTCGGCGGCGAGGTGGAACGCATCCTCAATATGGTGGATGGCGTGGTGCTTCTGGTCGATGCCGCCGAAGGGCCGATGCCGCAAACGAAATTCGTGCTCGCCAAGGCGCTCAATCTGGGCCTGAGGCCGATTGTGGCGGTGAATAAGATAGACAAGCCAGAGGAACGCCATGTCGAGGTTGTGAACGAGGTGTTCGATCTTTTCGCCGCACTCGATGCCAATGACGAGCAGCTCGATTTTCCGATCCTATACGGATCCGCGAAAGAAGGCTGGATGGCGCGTGAGCCCGAAGGTCCCAGAGAAGACATGAGCGCGCTGTTCGACTTGGTGCTCGAGCACGTATCGGAGCCCGAAACCCAGGACGGCGCCTTCGCCATGCTGGCGACGACGGTTGAGGCGGACCCCTATCTCGGCCGCATTCTGACCGGCCGCATCACGTCGGGCACAGCGCGGGCGAACATGAACATCAAGGCCCTGTCGCGCGAAGGCGGCGCGGTGGAACAGGGGCGCGTTTCGAAAGTGCTGGCGTTCCGCGGACTTGAACGCCTTCCCGTCGAGAGCGCTGAGGCCGGGGATATCGTCGCGATCGCCGGTCTCTCCAAGGCAACCGTTGCCGATACGCTGTGCGCTCCTGAAGTGAGCCAGCCGATTGCGGCGCTGCCGATCGATCCGCCGACACTTGCCATGACATTCCGTATCAACGACGGGCCGCTCGCCGGCCGCGAGGGCGATAAGGTGCAAAGCCGAGTTATCCGCGACCGGCTGATGCGCGAAGCGGAAGGCAATGTCGCGCTCAAGGTAACGTCGACACCGGATGCGGAGGCTTTCGATGTCGCGGGACGTGGCGAACTGCAGCTCGCGGTTCTCATCGAAACCATGCGGCGCGAAGGATTTGAACTTTGCGTCGGCCGGCCGCGCGTTGTCATGCGCAAGGACGAGAACGGCGCCTCGCTGGAACCGGTGGAAGAAGTCACCATCGACGTCGACGAGGAACATTCCGGCGTCGTTGTGCAGAAACTTTCCGAGCGGCGCGGCGAATTGGTTGACATGCGGCCCTCCGGCGCCGGGCGCCAGCGCGTTGTGTTCCATGCGCCGACGCGAGGGCTCATCGGCTATCACGGCGAGCTGTTGTCAGATACCCGCGGTACGGCGATCATGAACCGCATGTTCCATGCCTATGTTCCCCATGTGGGCGCCATTCCAGCGCGCCGCACGGGCGTGCTGATCGCTTTGGGAGAAGGCCAGGCACTGGCATTTGCCCTGTGGAATCTCGAAGACCGCGGACCGATGTTCATCACGCCGGGCACCAAGGTCTATCAGGGCATGATCGTCGGCGAGCACACGCGCGGCAATGATCTGGAAGTCAACGTGCTGAAGGGCAAGAAGCTCACCAACATGCGCGCCGCCGGCAAGGACGAGGCGGTGGCGCTCACGCCGCCCATCAAAATGACGCTGGAACGGGCGCTCGCCTTTATCGGCGACGATGAACTGGTGGAAGTCACGCCTGAATCTATCCGCCTGCGCAAAGGCCTCCTCGACCCTCATGAACGCAAGCGGGCAGAGAAAAGAAGCGCCGTCTCAGAGTTGGCCTGAGTGCTTTATACCAAGGGCGGCAATTATTGACCCATTTCATGGGCCATTCCGGCTCGCTCGACGAGGCGCGGGCCGCAGTGCGATGCGGTGTATCGGACAAGGCCCGCAACGTGGTCGACGGGCCGGAATGGCCCACC
>JAJFHE010000072.1 GCA_021775755.1 Hyphomicrobiales bacterium
CCTTGCCGGGTTTGCCGGCGGCTGCGCTGTCGCCATGGCCTTCGGTGGCGATGGCGGGTGCGGCGAACAACGGTGCGATGAGCGCAGCAGCGAGGGCCGCGCGAGAGATAATCGTGGACATTGAAGTCTCCAAAAATATGAACAGGTCTGTTGGACACCGCTGATCGAGATCAGCGAGTGTCATCATGAAAACCGGTTCAGACTTTCGGGGGTGGCGGGTCGAACCCTGTAATGGCGTTGACCAGCGAAGGCCGCACACAAGCGACGGGCTGATCAAGCATAAACTCGCGCTGTTTCAACTGGAACACCGGCGGTACAAAACCACAAGCGGCGGCACACGCATCAGCGCATGCACCGGTTTTGGCAGAGTGTGACGTCGTATGATCGCCGCCAGACATGTGATCGCTATCCATGTGATCAGCCGCATGCTGAGATTGGGAGGCATGCTCCATCCCCATGCTTTCCATAGCGGGCCCATCCATCACCATAGACGCATGGCCCACCGCCCCAGACAAGGCGAAAGCGAGCGCAAACATGATGGACAGAATCTGCTTCATGACCGGAAGATAAGCCTTCCAGTAAGAGGAGGGTCAAGCGGTCATTAGAACAAATTCAGTTAAAAGCCGATCTTATTGGAATCGACCATATGACTACCTACAACATCCAGACCCAGCCTGAATCGGTGGGCAGGGAACCGTTGCGTAGGAGCAGTAGACACAGCAATCACCAGCTAACGGTTTCAGCACCACGGCACACCCCTTGCAGTCATAAAACCACTGGCACGCGTTTGTCGGCATGGTCTCGGTTTCCACGTGCGCGCATTGAGGGCAGGTAATCGTGGATTTGAGCTCGATCACGCGTTGCGGCGTTTCCATAGGGCGTAGACCGTAATTGCGATGAAAATGAAAAGTGCGGGGAACAGCACATAATCGAGCACTCCGACAAGCGCCGACAGGCCGACGGCACCAAGCACGATGACGAGCACCGGCGTGAAGCAGCAGACGACAGCAATGACCGTGCCGACGATGCCGGTTTTGAGAAGCCCCGAATTGTCCATGACGTCGAGCGTACAATTTTCAGACCCCCGGTGCAAAGAAACGCGGCGTTCGCAATGACGAGCGCGCACTGAACGAAAAAGGGCGGTGCGCTGGCGCACCGCCCAATCGCCGCATGCCAGACCGGGGGTCAGGACTTGCGTCTGGTCACGACACTGCTCAACCGGCAACCACCGCGGCGAATTCCTCGAGCGACAAAGCGCCATCGCCATTGGCGTCCGCGGCATGGAACTCGCCGGCCGTCAGCTCCGGCATCCCCGCCGCCGCCTCGTCCATGGTGATCAGGCCATCGCCATTGGCGTCGACCTTCGAGAAGTCCTCCGCCGCGAGCCCGGCACTGGTAATGAACATGGCTCCGAAAACGAGCGTGATGGGTGTCATCTTCATCCGACAAACCTCCTTGGTGTGTTGCGGACGGTTCGCGGCCGGCACATCTGTGCTTCAACCGACCGTCCTTGCCCATGGGATAGGCGCCAAAGGCGGCACGGACTTGCGGAATGAGCGGAAATAGCGTGGTGAAATCAGGGAGTTATGGTGACGGAACCCGGACACGGCGGCGGCACGGCAATTCATGACGGACCACCGCCTTCTCACCGTCGCCAAACCGGCATTTTGTTGTGACCGCACCGCATTCGGAAATCCGCACAGACCAGCGGCGCGCGGTGCACGGGTCACGCGATGTTCGCAAACCGGCCATGTTGCCAGCCATGTTGACTGCTCGAACCGACCGAATTGACGGCGGATACCGGTATGCTCAAAGGGCTCAGCGCACAATCGCTGCTCTTGACCCAAAAGGATCACTCGGCGACTTTGCGACACTAGTTGCAGCGCGTTGAACGCGGAAATGCACACAGGAATAGGATCGCAAATGATGGATGATGTTTCTCCGCAACCGCAGAACGCTTCGCCTGAGTATGCGGCGGTGCTTGAGCATGTGCGCGAGCTCTACGGGCGGCCTTACGACACAACAAGTGTTGAGACCATCATCGCACAATCGCGTGCGCAGGCAGGTGAGTTTACCTGTGTCGGCGGCGCGGAGCCGAAGCTGCAAAGCACAACCTCGGTCACTCAGGTCTTCGCGAACGGTGTTCCTGCTGAATGGGTGGTGGCGGAAGGTGCGCGCGAGGATACGAGATTGCTGTGGGTCCATGGCGGTGGCTGGATCTGCGGGGCGCCCGCGCATTACCGTATCCTGACCGAAGCGCTCTCGGCACAATGCCGGGCGAGCGTCCTTGCCATCAACTATCGAAAAGCGCCCGAACATCCCTACCCTGCAGGGCTTGAAGACTGCGAAGCAGCGTGGCTGTGGATGCGCGACACAGGGCCAAAGGGCACAGCGACAGCCCGCACAGCATGGATTGCCGGCGATTCGGCGGGCGGCAACCTGGCGCTCGCCCTCATGCTGCGCCTGCGCGAACGCGGGCTCGCGCTGCCTCACGCCGCCGCCACAATCGGCGCGGCCACCGATCTTACCTGCGGTAGCACGTCGTTAGAAACACGTGCCGCGCTCGATCCTGAAATCAAGCCCGAAGCTCTCGACTTCATGGTGCGCTGCTATGTTCAGGACAGCACACCCATCGACCATCCGCATGTGTCGCCACTGCATGGCGAATTGCATGGACTGCCGCCGACCTTCATGAGCGTCGGCGACTGGGAGGTGCTGCTCGACGACACGCTGCGGTATGCCGAAAAGGCGCGTGCCGCCGGATCTCCAGTAGAAACAAAGGTGTGGCCGGAGATGATCCACGTATTCGAGATCTTCGTGCACGCTCTGCCCGAAGCGCGCGCGTCGGTTCGAGAGATTTCGGCATTTCTGCGCCAATACGAAAACTAACTGTAATGCCGTGCACTCAGTATTTATCAGCGTTTAGCGTCGAGTTATTTTCGTATTATTTTCGCGACCCTTGAAGTTTCTTAAATCCGTGGCATCGACACCGCTCTCATAACTTGTCATCCTGTGCGTGTGCAAATGATCGCCGCGCAAAGCGTGTCACGGCGACGACCGCAAGGGAGGGCAACAATGGCAAAAATCGTGATCGACCCCGGACATGGCGGCTTCAAGAATGTCGGCGATTCATCCTGGAACAACGCGGTGGGGCCGAAGGGTACTTTGGAGAAAACCCTCACGCTCGATATCGGCACACGAATTCATGACCAGCTGGCGAAACGCGGTCACGATGTTGTCCTGACCCGTTCCAGCGACAACAATCTGGGCCTTGCCGCGCGGGCGAGGGTTGCCAGGTCAAAACGGGCGGATGTGTTTGTGTCGGTTCATCTCAACGGTTCGACGAAACACAATGCGCAAGGTACGGAAACTCTCGTACACACCAACTACTCCAACGCGTCTGCAAAGCTCAGCCTGAAGGTCCAGGACGAAGTTCTCAAGGCGACGAAGCTGAAAGACCGCAACAAGAGCTATCATCCCTCACGCATCAAGCCACAGGCCCTCGGTGTACTGAATCCGTCGCGGCACTATGCCCATACGGCCGCCTGTCTGGTGGAAGCAAGCTTTCTGGACCGTGCCAAGGAGGAAGCGCGTCTGCGGAAAATCGGGTACCGCAAAAAGATTGCAAAAGCGGTGTGCAATGGGATTGAAGCCTATCTCGGATCGCGGCTGGTAGCCGAAATCGCCGCAGGAGGCGATGCGCAGGACACTATCGACGTGGCGGCAGCTTCGGCTGGCAAATCGGCGGTCAGCTTCCTCGGGCTCGACGCGAACGAACGCTCACGCGGCAAGGACCCGGACGCATCGGAGCGCGAGCTGCCCGTCCGCTACGCGTTTTCCGCCGCCTTCGTCAACGGATCCCTGAGCGATGACGTGCTGTTCGAGACGCTCGCCAGCGACGGCGACGATTACCTGAAGGACTTCCGGCAGTTTCTGCAGCCCCTGGGGCTGCGCCACTTCTCGCCCGGCGAGGTTCTGTTCCTTGGCAGCTCGCATTCTGGCAGCGGCGCCTGTGGCGGTCTCAATGAACATCCGCCGCGCGAGCTCTGGGACAACATCGCCGCGACCATCCAGATGCTCGATGAGATCCGGCACCGGCTGGGCGCGCCCATTCGCATTACGTCAGGATACCGCAATCGCGCCTACAACAAATGCGTGAAAGGCAAGCCCGGCAGCCGGCATAAGAAATTCATGGCGATCGACTTTACCGCCGGTGCGGGAACGCCTGAAATCTGGCGCCGCATCGCTGATGACGTCCGCTCAACCGAAAAAAGGTGCCGGGGCGGCATCGGCAAATACATTTCGAGAAACTTCGTTCACATCGATACCCGCGGAACGAACACGGACTGGGTCGAGAAATAATACCAAGGGCGGCAATTATTGACCCGTTTCACCGGGATGATTTTACCCTCCAGCAATGCGCGTACTGCGCCGCGGTACAGGTACCGTAAGCAGTACGCAACGCTGCGGGAGGGCAAAAGCACCCGGCCTGCGGTGGGCCATTCCGGCCCATCGACCGCGTTGCGGGCCTTGTCCGATACACCGCATCGCACTGCGGTCCGCGCCTCGTCGAGCGAGCCGGAATGGCTCATGAAATGGCTCAATAATTGCCACCCTTGGTATAAGTTTCACCACCATGTCTGCGACACCGCATTGGAACGGGAACCGCGCCTGCTCGTCCGCAGTTGTTGCAAGCGCGTGCCGGTTCGACAGCTATCCAGATTCCGAATAGGCTTGATCAGTTTACGAACTGATGAGGACGCACCACCATGTCGGGCGATGGGGTCCAACGGCGGCTCGCCGCTATTTTGATCGCCGATGTCGTCGGCTACAGCCGGCTTATGGGCGAAGACCAGGTGGGCACACTGCAGGCAATGCAGGGACATGATTTCGCGGTTATCAATCCGACCATCGGACAGTACGAGGGACGTATCATCAAACGGCTGGGAGACGGCGTCCTGGTGGAGTTCCAGAGCGTCGTCAACGCAGTCAGATGCGCGCTTGCCATTCAACGCGGTGTGATGT
Source organism: Hyphomicrobiales bacterium (assembly GCA_021775755.1). GTDB lineage: Bacteria > Pseudomonadota > Alphaproteobacteria > Rhizobiales > JAJFHB01 > JAJFHE01. The sequence goes on from JAJFHE010000072.1 coordinate 5,026, forward strand.
CCAGAAATGAGCAGGTGCCGGACGCGCAGAAAGTGCGCTTTCGCATTGGCGTTAACCTCGGCGATATTCTTGTCCAGGACGGCGACGTATTCGGCGATGGTGTCAATCTCGCGGCGCGACTGGAAGCGATTGCCAAACCCGACGGCGTCTGCGTTTCGAATTCCGTGTTTGCGCATATCGAGAGCGAAATCGACGAGCCGTTCAGCGACGGCGGCGCCCATCAATTCAAGAACATAAAAATGCCCGTACGTGTGTACCACCACATTCCGACATCATCGCCGGCCGCCACTACGGCGGCATTTCGGCCATTCGTCGATATCCCCGTCGAGGGCGAGCCACTGGTGGCGGGTGGATGCCTGTGCGGCGACATCCGCTACGAAGCCAACGAAAAACCGCTGGGCTCGATGATCTGTCATTGCCGGATCTGTCAGCGCTTTTCCGGCGCGCCTATCCTGGCCGGCACGACATTCAAGACATCGGCGGTGCGTTTCACGAAAGGTGCCCAGAGGTATTTTCAGTCGACGAAGATCGCCAAGCGCGGCTTCTGCGGCAACTGCGGAACCGCACTTACCTACAATGGCCTGATCGGTCTGTGGACGGAGTGGATCATGGTGTGGACTGCGTCGCTCGACGAACCGCATAAGTTCCCGCCGACCTATCATCTGGGCATCGAGAGCACGGTGCCGTGGCTCCATATCCACGATGACCTGCCGCGCACGGCCTGCAAGGACTCGCCAAGTCTCGTAGAAGCCTATGCACAGGCGGGGCAGGAAATTCCCTAGACGCCTTTCAACATTCATTGCTGTGTCTATTTGCAGGGTTTTCGGGGAGGATCAACGGATTGAGCTGGCGTAGCAAAAGGGACACCTTTCGCCCCAGTGGCAGACGGTGAGAAAGGGTTGTGAAGCGGACGCTTTGCGGGAGCGGGCGGGAAGGGCAAATGACCCTAACCAGACTCTAGCAAACGCTCAAAACTCAATGTTCCGCGGATTCCAATGGCCCCACTATTCCAATCCGTTAAACAGAAGAGCCTCCGCTTTCGATCCGGTGTTGCGCAATTCGATTAGGCGTTGATATTCTGGATCCGAATGCCATGCTTTTGCCGCATCCCTGTTGGGAAATTCGATCAGGATGGCCACAGTCGGGACCTTGGTCTCGCCTTCCATCCGTTCACCTTCACGGCAGACCGCAATCGCTTTGCCACCGTATTTTTCAAGCAGCGCGCGGGTTGGCTGTGCATAGGCATCGCGCCAGGACGAATCCCATTCGTCCTGCTCGTACATCATATAGGCGCTCATTTTCTCAAGCCCTTAGCTTAGGTTGGTTTGGCCGTAATGATTAGACTACTGCCGTAATCCTTGAACCCACATTTCACATTTGGATCACCTATTTGAATGGTAGGGGTCCCAATTTTCTTCTTCAAGCCCTTGGGCAGTGGTTCACATTGGGATGTTGCAGGTCGCGGCTACCATATCGGGCTGTGTAAGTCGGTTTGTGGCACTTGCGGAAATCGGGGGCTGGTTCCGATTAAGTCTGAAGTCGGATGTAGTCCGGACATTATCGACGGGAGACCTGCACCGAAAACGCGCACCACACACGTAGCGCGGAAATCCTGATCTCTGATCATTGGTGCGCAACTCATGAGCTGCGTGCCACGTTTGTGCCTTGGCCGTTTAAAAGTCAGGAAATGGGGAGAAGTCCCTATTCAGCCGCCGCTCCGATCGTTCTACCAAGGTGAGCACGCAGTCGGGACCGCACACCGTGCGCCGACCCGGCTGCAACCATAACCAACCGCCTCTCGCGGACAGGAGCAACGATGACCCTGACGCTCAGAAAATCCCTCATCATGACCGCTATCGCGGCTATCGGAATTGTTGCGAGCGCCGCCATTCACGTGTCTTCGGAAGCCAGTCAGACCACGACCCTTTCGCGCACATCGATCAACCCCGTATCGTGGGGCATTCCCTACAAAATGGACCAGGGCGAAGTGATCGAAGGCGCCCGGCGCGTTCTGCACTTCTCGGGCCAGACGGCGATTGTCGAAGATGCCGCCGCGCCTATCGGCCTAGCCGTGGCGCATGCCGGGGATATCCGCGGGCAGATCGAGATGTCGCTTGCAAACATCGATGCGGTGCTCGAGCAGGCCGGCATGCACCGCAGCGACATCGTACACCTGAAGTTCTTCACCACCGATATGGACGGGTTCCTGCAGAACTACGACGCCTATGCTTCGTGGATCGGCGATGCCGGAGTCCGTCCGCCGCAATCGCTTCGCGTTCGCTCCGGACGTGGCACAAACCCGGAACGCGATGCTCCGGGTTTGCGCCTGCACACAACCTAGATCCTATGCTCAGCAACCACGCCGGCGCACGCAACGGCGCCATCTCCGGCTGCCCCATCGATAGTCGGAAGCGCAAGCGAACTGCACTGCCTGGCACCGCCACAGGTTGCCGAACCCACCGCCGCCACCGCCACCGCCGTCATTATCCCAGCCACCACCGGGACGGCAATCGTGACGCCGCATGCATCGACGAAACCGGCGGGTTCCCCAGCCATGGCGATTGGAACATCGGCGCTGCCAGCGCCGGCATCGCCGACTGCGAATTTGAACCACGTCTCCCTCGCCAATCGCGGGGATATCCGCGACACCCGGCGCTGCTGCCGAGGGCCCTGCAGCCCCTGCCGGACCGGGCGCGAGGAAGAAACAAAGACATGCAACTGCAATTGAGATGAAGGCAACGCGAATCATAGTGATCTCCTGTCTTCTCCTGCCCCTCTCCCGCTACGATGTTCGGGAATCATATTCGCAGGCTGAACGACACATAATGATGCATGTCAAAGCTTCACTGTGCCTTCGCCGACGGAAGTTACCGGCGACGATACACCAGCGTAAAATTGTTGGAGGGCATGTCGACGGTGCGCTCAAGAGTGAGCCCCCGATCGCCGGCAGCGCGCTCTACATCTGCCCTGTCGCGCACGCCCCAATCGGGGTTTTCCCTGCGCAGCACATCATCGAAACGAGCGTTGCTGGGCGCCGTGTGAGCGCCATCACGCGCGAACGGCCCATACAGTATCAGATGGCCCCCGTGCCGCAGGTGCGCGCCGGCGCCGCGCATCAGCCCGAGCGTTACTGACCACGGCGAGATGTGCACAACGTTCATGCAGAATATGGTGTCAAGCCCTGATGCCGGAGCGTAGCCCGCCTCACCGAGCGGCCAGGGATCCTGTGTTGCATCAAGGTGTTGCGGCGCGGCCACATTGCCGGTGTTCAAATGTTCGGTCCATGCCGCGATGCTTACCAGATGCTCAGTGTCTGGATCGGTCGGCCACCACCTGTATTGCGGAAAGTTCTGCGCAAAACACGTTGCGTGCTGGCCGGTGCCGCTGCCGATTTCGAGAACGTCCCCGCCGGCTGTGCCGAGCACCGTAGCGAGCACGTCGATCAACGGCCGGTGGTTGCGCTCAAACGATGGCGAACAGAGCCGCTGTCCGGTACGCACGAACTCATTCTCCGGACGGTCGCCGCTCATTGCGGCACCACGAGAAGCTCGCACGCACCGGCGCCCGCGAGCAGGCGCAGGCCGGTTTCTTCCAGAACCCAGGTTCCGCCCTGAATGACGCCAAGGTGTTCATCGGGAAGTTCCAGGCAGGAATGCAATACAAACACCATCCCGGGCTCGAGGGTGAAGTCGAAGCCGCGTGCGATCTGCAAGGTTTCAAGCCAGATCGGCGGATAGGCGACACCGATACCGTAGCCAAACCGCATCATGGCGGCAGTTTCAAGACCGTGTGCCCGCAAGGGCTCAAGCGATGCCTCCTCTACCGCGCCGACCGCCACACCCGGGCATATCGCTGCAATTCCGGCACGCAACGATGCGATGCCGATGTCATGGAGTTCGCGCGCCCGTGGTTGCGGTTCGCCGCAGGCGATGGTTTGAATTGCCGTTGTGTGGTAGCGCGCGGCAACGCCTGCAAATTCCGCATGCACCAGATCGCCGGCCTCGATCCGCCTTGCGCGCGGGGCGGCGTGACCTCCCGCAGACCGCGTGCCCGAAGAGAGTTCCGTCGGGATCGCGGGATAGTCGCTGCCCGCCCGGCGCATCGCCGCTTCGATCTCCGCAGCCACGGCGATTTCCGTAACGCCCGACCGGGTTGCCTCGGCCATGGCGGCAAGACCGAGATTGGCATAGCCCGCCGCCTCTTCCAGATAGCGCATTTCGGCGGGCGACTTGCTCAGGCGCAGGGCACCGAGCAGGTCGGTTGCGTCGGCGAACTCAAAACCATTGAAAGCAGCTTTCAGGCTTTCGAACACCGCAGCCGGTAATGCATATGACACAAGCTCAATGGCGATGCGTCCACTACCAATGCCCTTCTCCGCCACGATGGCCCGGACCCTCTCGGCATAGTTTTCGAGCACAAGGTTGTAGGTCCGCACATCGCCGACCCAGGTTGATTCCAGCGCCAGCGCAAGATCGACATCGCGCATGAGAAGTGTCGGCTGATCGTTGCCGGGGGTGAAGATCAAGGCCTGCGGAGAGTTCACCGACACCCAGGCGTCGTAACCGCCGAAATAGAAGTGGTGCTCCGGCGCCACCATGATGCAGAGGTCGCAACCGGCGGCACGCACTGCATCGCGGGCGCGCCGAAAACGCTCATCATATTCCGCCTGGGCGAATGCTGCATAGGTCGCGCCCATGCCGTTCTCCGTTCTCTTCAATTGCCGCCGCAGTCTAGTTGTATTTTTGCTGCGCTGATATAACGGCCGTTCGATTTGAACAGCCGGGCAATGATCGCCATGACAGACGAACTCCTGCAAGACGCGGCGCAACGCGCGCGCGACTTTCTGAACGGCGTGCAGACGCGGCCCGTCGGGGCACGGGCCGACGCCGTCGAGGCCGCAACGGCGCTCGGTGGCGCGTTGCCGGAGACGGGTTGCGATATGCACGATGTCCTGGCGCGTCTCGACGGGCTCGGCTCGCCTGCGGCCACCGGCAATGCGGGGCCGCGTTATTTCGGGTTCGTCACCGGTGGCACCCACCCCGCCGCCCTTGCCGCCAACTGGCTGGCCGCGGCCTGGGACCAGAACGGCTTTTCCCGCATGAGTTCGCCGATCGCCGCCATTATCGAAGACATCGCAATCGAGTGGCTTGTCGATCTTCTGCATCTTCCGGAAGGAACCGGCGGCGGGTTCGTCACCGGTGCCACCACGGCCAACTTCACCGCCCTTGCCGCCGCACGCAGCAAAGTGCTGGCCGATGCGGGATGGAACGTTGAAGCACAGGGGTTGTTCGGGGCGCCTGACATTACCGTCATTGTCGGCGAGGAAGCCCACCCGACGCTTGCCAAATCACTCGGCCTTCTGGGTCTTGGACGCGAGCGCGTGCGGCGCGTGCCCGTCGATGCGCAAGGACGCATGCGCACCGATGCGTTGCCGGACATCGCGGGGCCCGCCATCGTCTGCCTGCAGGCGGGCAATGTGAATTCGGGCGCTTTCGATCCAGCCCATGAAATCTGCCCGGCGCTGGCGGACACAGGGGCCTGGGTCCATGTGGACGGCGCGTTCGGCCTCTGGGCGGCGGCGTCGCGCGAACAGGCGCATCTCTTCCGCGGTTACGAGCTCGCCCACTCCTGGGCAGGCGATGCGCATAAGTGGCTCAATGTTTCCTATGACAGCGGGCTCGCCTTCGTGCGCGAGCCCAGGCATCTGTCGAACGCCATGGGGATCAGCGCCTCCTATTTGCCGCAGGGCGAGGCACGCGAACCTTTTGCCTTTACCCCTGAATCATCGCGCCGCGCCCGCGGCATCGAAATCTGGGCGGTGCTGTCGGCGCTCGGCCGCGAAGGTGTGAGTGACCTCGTCGCGCGAAACTGCGCGCAGGCGCGGCGTCTGGCGGAAGGACTCGCAGCGGCCGGCCATGATATTCTCAACGAGGTATCGCTCAATCAGGTTGTCGCGGCTTTTGGAGACGCGGAGCGCACCGGACGCATTATCGCGGCAATCCAGGAAGACGGCACATGCTGGTGCGGCGGCACCAACTGGCGCGGCCGTACGGCGCTGCGGCTGTCGGTCAGTTCCTGGGCAACGAGCGATGCCGACATCGAGCAAAGCCTCGATGCCATTGTCCGCATTGCACGCGAAACGGAGTAGCGCCATGACCGTCACCCGCATTCAAAAGAACGTCTTCGCAGAGCAGATCGCCACCTGTTCCGACGATCCGCTAACGGGTTTTTTCCGCACCGGTTGCTGCGAAACGGGTCCGGAGGACGTCGGACTGCATTGTGTCTGCGTGGAACTGACGGCGGAGTTTCTGGCATTCTCCAAAGCCGCCGGTAACGACCTTTCAACACCGAGACCGGAATTCGGCTTTGACGGGCTCCTGCCCGGCGACCGCTGGTGCCTGTGCGCGGCGCGCTGGCAGGAGGCCTATGAGGCCGGCGCCGCTCCGAAAGTCGTGCTGCAGGCCACCCATGAGGCGGCGCTCGACGTCTGCGACTTCGCCGCGCTCAAGGCACATGCCCTGGATTTGAGCTGAGACAAGGCTACTCCGCCGCAAGCCCCGTGCCGACGGGGCACGTCACGCCGGTGCCGCCAAGCCCGCAATACCCCGACGGGTTCTTGGAGAGATACTGCTGGTGATAGTCCTCGGCGAAATAGAATTCCGGCGCATCGATGATTTCGGTTGAGATCGGCGGAAAGCCGCGCGGTTCAAGCATTTTCGCATAGGCAGCCTTGGAGGCAAGCGCGGCGGACTTCTGTGCCTCGGAGTAAACATAAACACCGGAACGGTATTGCGTGCCGACATCGTTGCCCTGGCGCATCCCCTGTGTCGGGTCATGACCTTCCCAGAACAGTTTGAGGAGCACCTCATAGGAAATGTGCCTGGGATCGAAGACGACGAACACTACCTCGTTATGACCGGAGAGGCCCGAGCAGGTTTCCTGATAGGTCGGGTTGGGCGTCGTACCGCCGGCGTAGCCCACCGCCGTTACATGCACACCCGGCAGCTTCCAGAACATGCGCTCCGCGCCCCAGAAACAGCCCATGCCGAACATCGCCGTTTCGGACCCTTCCGGGTAAGGACCTTTGAGAGCCGCGCCGTTCACGTGGTGGGTCTGTGCGATTGCCACGGGTTCTGCGCGGCCTGCTGGCGCGTCCTTGGGATCAGGCATCGCGGTCGGGGCTTTGCGGAAGCCGAACATGGGCAAATATCCTTTGCTGTGCGGAAATCGCGTGTCAGTTCCTTATAGTGGGGAGAGAGCCCGTGCGATGCAAGATCAGCGGCTGCGCTCAAGGAAGCGCCGGCGGCCGCTGATCCGCGACCATATGGTCAGCAGCAGGGCAAGCGCCCCGAACACGATCCATCCGGGCAGCTGAAGAATTGTGATGATGCCGGGGTCCCAGAGTTCAGGAAACAGATATCGTTCCGTCACGGACTGCAGGAGATTGAGACTGCCGGGATCGAGCTTGAACCACCAGGTGCCAAGCGGTGTCGCGGCGAACCCCTCACCCTCAAACACGGGCATCAGATCGAGACCGAGCGTCATGCCCGCCAACACCCAGCAAGCGACCGATATCAAGCGAATGAGAAACATGAACCCTGCCTATACCATTACTGTTCCCACCATCCCCGTCCCTCGAAATATCGCCGACGCGCGGCCAACGCAACACCTCACTTCGCGGCGCGGCGAAAAGCGCAAGCCGCGCTTGCCCCGCAAGGCCGAATGAGTATAGTGCACGGCACCTCGCGGAGGGGTGGCCGAGTGGTCGAAGGCGCACGCTTGGAAAGCGTGTAGGCGGGCAACCGTCTCGTGGGTTCGAATCCCACTCCCTCCGCCAAAATTCCCATAGCGCAGTGATGTTTCAACGCAAAGCTCGGCACGTTTCTGTGCCGGGTTTAGTGGCTCAAGGATTTGTTCCGCATCGAGCTTTGGCGCGTGCGTGAGGGCCATTTCCCCTCGCCGGCCATCGCGTCAATCGACAAGAGCGCGACAACGACATACTGTCACGGGCTTCGCAGTTCTGATGAAGCTGACATGAGCGACGCACAACAACCAGGCGGTAACCGCTGGCGCAGATTTTCCGAATGGGACGAGCGCCCGTTGCGGCTCGATAAATTCGCCGTTGAGGACCCCGCGAACGGCTTTGCCGCGAGCGGCGGTGCGAGCGATCCCGCGCCTTCACTGGCGATAGAGGCGGGCCGCGCTGCGTCGATGGACGGGGTCGATGCCGCCGACTTCGACATGATCGATTTCTTTATCGCGCGTTACCATATCGATCCGGAGATAGCGGAACAGGCGATGGCGCTTCCGTCCCTCGATGTTGCACGCATGCTGGTTGACATGAATGTGCCGCGTGCCGATCTCGTCCGCCTCGCCCGTGGCATGACACCGGCCAAGCTCGCGGACGTCGTGGCGCATCTCAACGCCATGGAAATCGCGTTCGCCTATTCCAAGATGCGGGCGCGGCGCACGCCCGGCAATCAGGGACACGTTACCAACGCCAAGGACGATCCGTTGCAGCTTGCCGCCGATGCGGCAACGGCGGTGGCGTTCGGCTTCGACGAAATCGAGACGACCATGCGGGTGTCGCGCAACTCGTGGTCGAACGCGCTTGCATGTTGCGTCGGCGCGGCAGTCGGGCGGCCGGGAACCCTGTTTCAGTGTTCGAGCGAAGAAGCCGAAGAGCTTGAGATCGGCATGGCCGGGTTCACCTCATACGCTGAAACGGTTTCGGTCTACGGCACCGACAAGGCATTTGTCGATGGCGACGACACTCCCTGGTCGAAGGCCTGGCTGGCGAGCGCCTATGCCTCTCGCGGCATAAAAATGCGCTGCACGTCAGGCGCCGCGGCGGAACTTCTCATGGGCTACCACGAAGCAAAGTCGCTGCTGTATCTGGAATCGCGGTGTTTGTGTCTGCAGCGCGCCATGGGCGTGCAGGGCACGCAGAACGGCGGCATCGACGGGGCGCCGCTGGCCTCGACCGTACCGGGCGGAGTACGCGAACTGATGGCGGAAAACCTCGTCGCCGTCTGGCTCGATCTTGAATGCGCGTCCGGCAACGATGCGCGCATGTCGGAATCGCAGGTGAGGATCGGCGCCAAGATCCTGCCGTTCCTGATTGCCGGTTCAGACCTCATCTGTTCCGGCTTCGGGACAATTCCCGCTTACGACAATTCCTTCAACCCTTCTCTCTTCAATGCCGAGGAGATGGAGGAGTTTCTCGTGCTGCAACGCGACTTCGAAGCCGATGGCGGTCTGACATCGGTTTCGGAAGACCGCACGCTGGATGTGCGCCGCCGGGCGGTCGATGTGCTGGCCGCGGTCTACGACGAACTCGGCCTGGCCAACATCGACGAGGCGATGAAACAGAGCGTCGTTCTGGCGTCGGGTTCGGACGAGACGGAGAGCTTTACGCCGCGTGAGGCAGCGCAAATCAGCGACCGCATCCGCGAGCGCGGCATTACCGTGATCGACGTAATCCGGGCGCTGAAGACACGTGGCTTTGAGGAAGAGGCCAAGAACCTGCTGTTTTTGGTGAAGCTCCGGGTATCCGGAGACTACCTGCAAACCTCGGCCATCGTGCGCGAGGGCCGCGTCATCAGCGCGATCAACGATCCCAATGAGTATCTCGGTCCCGGGTCAGGCTACCGCGTCAGCGACGCACGCCGGCGTGAGCTCAACAACATTCGCGATGTGCTCGACCGCGAGGAGGTGCTGCGTTCCGAGGCCGTGTTCAAACCGGCTGAGGAAAAGCGCATCGCTTATCGCGGCATGGGGCCGGCGCCACGCGGCAGCGATACGCGCGAAGTGATCATCGGTTTGTCTCCAGGGTTCGGAACGGAAATCTACCGGACGCTTGCCGGGCATTCCCTGGCGCACGTGCTGAGCGCCCTGCGCGAGGGTATCGAGGCGGGCGGATGTTCGGCCCGCTTCGTGCGCATGCGGCACACCGCCGATACGTCGTTTCTTGGCCTGAGCGCCGCCAAACTTTCAGGTTCCGGCGTCGGCATCGGATTGCAGGCCAAGGGCACCGCGGTCATTCATCAGTCCGAACGCCTGCCGCATAACAATCTGGAGCTTTTCTCCAATGCTCCGATTACCGGGCTTGATCACTATCGCGGCCTGGGCGCCAATGCCGCCGCCTACGCCAAGGGCGAGATGCCGATGCCAGTGGTCGTTCCGACGCGGGGCGAGGCCATGGGGGCGCGTTTTCATGCGCGCGTGGCGTTGATCTTCGCCATCGAAACGGCAATTGCGGAAGACGGGCTTGAGCCGGAAGCCGTCGACGTCACGTTTCTGGAGGAATGAGCATGTCTTCGAAACGGCCTGGAACCGGTGACTATCCGCTGGCAGAGCAACGCCCCGACCTCATCTCAAGTCATGGCGGTCATTCGCTTGACGATCTGACACTCGATGCGGTTGCCAGGGGCGAGGTGACGCTCGATGATCTGCGCATCACCCCGGACGCGTTGCGCCTGCAGGCGGACATCGCCAGAGATGCGGGCCGTGAAACACTGGCGATCAATTTCGAACGGGCCGCAGAAATGACACTCATTCCGCAGCCGGTGATCATGGAAATATATGAGCTTCTGCGGCCAGGCAGGGCAAAAAGCAGGGATGAACTTTTGCAGGCGGCGGCGCGGTTGCGGCGCGAATACGGTGCTGAACAGATGGCGGCGTTTCTCACCGAGGCGGCAGATGTCTACGAGCGCCGTGGCCTTTTCACATTCAGATTTTGAATTTTTGTACGGCAGACAATACTGCCTTGAGGGGAGAGCGATGGGCTGGAAAACCGATTACAGATCCTTCTATTACGAGGGAGCACCGGAACCGGAAGACCCCGATCTCAAATGGGACGAGACCGCACTTCTGGTCATCGATATTCAAAACACCTATGTGGAGCGGCCACCGCGCGAGGAGGTGCCCGAGGACGAGCGTACACGCTACGACGCCTGGACCCCGTTTTACGACCGAATGGCAAACACCGTCGTACCGAATACACGCGCCATATTGGGCGATTTTCGCCGCAACAAACTGGAATGTCTGTTTGCCCGTATCGCGTGCCTGACGGAGGCCGGCCGGGACCGTTCGCTGAGCCAGAAGAAACCCGGCTGGAACTACCTTTTGCTGCCCAAAGACGAGCACGCCTCGCAACTTGTGCCCGAGCTGCAGCCGGTCGGCGATGAAATCATCGTCTGCAAGACCACCGACAGTGCTCTCACCGGCACCAACCTGCGTCTTATTCTGCATAATCTCGGCGTCAGAAACGTCATAATGGCCGGCATATTTACAGATCAGTGCGTTGCCTCAACCGTACGCAGCCTCGCGGACGAGAGCTACAACGTCATCGTGCTTGAGGACTGTTGCGCGGCCGGCGAAGAGGAGCTCCACATCAAGGAACTTGAAATCATAAACATGATCTACTGCCACGTGATGTCGAGCGCCGAGCTGAAACAGATCATGAAGCTTTGACGTAAGATGCGGCGCTATCTCATTGTCGCCAGCGAGACCCTGGCGCAATCCGGCATGATCGGGACAACACTGCTGGATCAGGGCAGTTTCTACGATACGATTTTGCCGAATGCGGCGTACGCGTCCTGGTCGCCTCTGGAGTATCCGGGCCTGCCGGAAGCCGCTGGGAACTGGGACGGCCTCATCGTACTCGGTGGAGCAATGAGCGCCAACGATGAGGATGAGTATCCCTACCTGACCGGCCTCGTTGATCTGGTGCGGAAGTTCGACGACGGCGGACGACCGGTTCTGGGTGTCTGCCTCGGCGCACAGATCATCGCACGGGCGTTCGGCGGAGAGGTCTGCGAAATGGACGCGCTGGAGACCGGATTTGTCCCACTTGAGCTCACAGATGGCGCGCATGGCGATCCGGTGTTCGCAGATGTGAACCGCGACATTGTCATGTTCCAGAACCACTTTGACGCGGTGCGGGCGCTGCCCGGTGCGGTAACGCTCGCCAGTGGTGGAAGTTGTGGATTCCAGGCGTTTCGCATGGGCCGGCGCGTCTACGGCACGCAGTTCCATCTCGAAGTGACGCTTGACCACGCGCGCGACTGGTATCGCCATTTCGGAGAAAAACTCTATGCCGAAGCGCCGCATATGGAAGGCGCATTGGACGCCGGCTTCATCGAGCACTTCCGTGCACACCGGCGGGTCTGCCGCCAAATAGTCGAGGGCTGGACGAAATTAGGTGTCAAATAGCGCCCTTGCGATGTCAAACCGAGTTGCTGCAAAATATCTACACTTGAGGCTATGGACGGCGAATTTTGCCTGCCCGCAGGGGGCGGGCCGAGGAGTGCGTTCCAAAACCCCGTCCGGCGGGTTTGCGCGGGTATTTCCTGAAAGACCCCGGCCCGGTGCGAGGTAAACCAGGGAGAGAGAGATGTTTGGCCGACAGAACAGAAGAAATTTCCTCCAGATGACAGGCGTTTGGGCAGCTGCTGCGGCGGCTGGCAGCGTGCCGAATTTCGCCCATGCCGCGCGCGACAAGGAACTCAATATCTATTGCTGGGAAGGCTACAATTCCGACGATGTGCTTGACCCGTTCCGTCGAGAGTTCGACGCCACCGTCCGTGCCGAGGGTCTGACGTCGGACCCGGATGCGGTGAACCGGCTGCGCGCCGGTGAAACGAAGGTCTGGGACCTTATCAACGTCAATAATCCGTGGGCCCGGGAAATGATGTATCCCGAAGGTCTCATCCGGCCGATCTCGCGGGAGCGGTTCGAGCCCATGTTTGCAGACATGATGCCGCAGTTCCACCCGCCGTATAACTGGGCGATGGATGCGAGTGGTGAGCATCTGCTCGGCATGACGCAGCGTTTCGGCCCGTTCAACTTCGTCGTGAACACCGACAAGATTTCGCGCGAAATGGCGGAAGACCAGGGCTTCAAGCTGTTCCTCGACCCTGCAATGAAGGGCCGGTACGGCGTCCTCACATACGATAACTGGAATATCTACCACATGTGTGTGGCGGCCGACGTTCACCCGTTCAAGGAGCACACCGCGGCAGAGATCGAGGCCTTCGGTGGCGTCGCGCGACAGGTGTTCAACGGCGCCAAGATCCTCACCGACGATCTTGTGCAGATGAACCTGGCGCTGATCAACGGAGAGATCGACGCCTACTTTACCGGCGGCACCTACACGGCATCGCCGGCGCGCTACGACGGCGCCAAGAACGTCCGAGGCATTACGCCGAAGAGCGGACCGATGGACGGCAAGGGCGGCATCGTGTGGATCGAGCTCACGTCCGTCGTCAACAACCCCGATCCATCGCCGCTGGCGGACGAGTTCCTCGCCTATGTGCAGCGCCCCGATGCATCCAAAAAGGTTGCCTTTGCCGAAGGCACCTACAATCCGGTGACCCAGATGGGTTCAGACGCCGTACTCAGCCAGTTCGATGCCGAAGAGCTCGACGCGATCCAGTGGGACACGCTGGAAGAAGAGATGGCGAATTCAGTCGATTACGATATCAACCCGGATTACGATAAAATGTACGACCTTTATTCCGCGGCCAAGCGCGAACGCGAAAGCTGAGCGGAAATTGCACGAAGGGGCATCGCCTCGTCGGAGGCGATGCCCCCTTTTCACGTGACGGAGTTGCAATGAGCGCCAGCGGGTCATCCTTTCTTGAACTCAAAGGAGTTACCAAGAAGTTCGGCGACTTCACGGCACTCGACAGCGTCAGCCTGAAAATCGAAGAGGGCGAATTCTTTACGCTCGTCGGGCCGTCGGGCAGCGGCAAGACAACCATGATCCGGCTCCTGGTCGGCATGGACGCACCGACGTCCGGCGATTTGTGTCTGCAGGGCGAGGTCATCAATGACGTGCCGGCGAACAAGCGTCCAACCTGCATGGTGTTTCAGAGCCTTGCGCTTTTTCCGCACAAGAGCGTGGGCGGCAATATCGAATTTCCGCTCAAGATTGCAGGGGTGCCGGCAGACGAACGGCGAAAGCGTGCCGATCAACTGCTGGAGCAGTTGCGGCTGCCGCTGAACTATTACGACCGCAGCCCAAATCAATGCTCGGGCGGCGAACGCCAGCGCATTGCGCTTGCGCGGGCGCTGGCCTTCGATCCGCAGATACTGTTCTTTGACGAGCCCCTGTCGGCACTCGATTACAGACTCCGCAAGACACTTGAAAAAGAGCTCAAGGACATCCATCGCGAGACCGGCAAGACGTTCGTCTACATTACTCACTCGCTTGAAGAAGCGATGGTCATGAGCGACCGCATCGGAATTCTGCGCGACGGCCGGATGATCCAGGTCGGCACTCCAGACGACATCTACAACCGGCCAAAGGACAAATTCGTCGCCCAGTTCATGGGCGAGGTGAATACGATCGACGTACGCCGCAAGACAAAGACCACGGTTGAATGCGAAAAGACCGGTGCCTCCTTCAAGGTCGCTAAGGATCTGGAAGGCTTTTCGAAGGGCTTTCTGATTATTCGCCCGGAGGTGATGAAGATCGGGGCGGCGACGAAGGGTTTGCCCAACACAATGCAGGGTGTGCTGTTTAACGACTATGCGCTGGGGTCGAGGGTTCAGTATCAGGTCCGTACCGAGGCGGACAACCAGCACTGGCTCGTCGAACGGCTGCAGGACGACCCGCTCGAAAGCGGCGTCGGCGACAAGGTCATAATCGGCTGGCGGCCGGCGGACTCAATCCTGGTCAGTGCCTGAGAAAGCAACGCAAGCATGGCGCAAGGGAGCACCAACAGTTTCTTGAGATGGCTGCGCCAGCCGGGCGTGCTCGCCGCGATTCCGGCATCGGTGTTCCTGCTGATCGGTTTTGCCGGGCCGCTGGTCATGGTCGTGGCCTACAGCTTCATGCCGTCCAAGACGTTCACGCTGATGCAGGCGCCGACGCTTGAGAACTTCACGTCTGTTTTTACCGACAGTTACTACATCTCGTTTTCCTGGTCGTTCTTTCTGGCGCTGGTAACGGTTGGGCTGCTGCTCGCCATTACCTATCCGATCGCCTATGGCATGGCCAAACTGTTCGGAAAATGGGCCAATCTGGTAACACTGCTGGTCGCCCTGCCGCTGCTTATTTCCGAAAATATCCGGCTGTTCGGCTGGGTATTGTTTCTGTTGAAAAACGGCATCATGGACGGTTCGCTGCAGACCCTGTTCGGCGTGTCGGCCTCAGGTCCCCTCTACACCGTGCCGGCTATCGTGCTTGGACTGGTCTATGTCTATCTTCCGTTCATGCTGTTCCCGCTCGTTATCGGGCTGTCCATGATCCCCGATACGCTGAAGGAAGCGGCCTCGGATCTTGGCGCGACGCGGCTGCAGATTTTCCGTGAAGTCGAACTGCCCCTGTCGATGCCCGGCATCATGATCGGATGCATTTTGACATTCATCCTGACACTCGGTTCGCTGGCGGAATCAAAAATTCTCGGCGGACAGGCGGTTGTGATGATCGCCGACGATATAGAAAGCGCCTTTACGTTCGCACAGAACTGGCCGAAGGGCTCGGTCCTGTCGGTTCTCCTCATCGCGCTGTCCGGCCTGATCGTGTTCCTCCTGTTCCGCCGCATCGATCTCGACAAAATTATCGGCAAGCGGTGAACCTCGTGAAAAGCAAGCGCAACAGAGTGTCACATATTCTCATCGTTCTATGGACGGTGTGCGTGCTCATCTTCCTCTATATCCCGATGGTATCCGTGGTGCTCGCCTCGTTCAGCAAGCAGCGGTATTTCCGGTTTCCCGTGCCGGCGTGGGATACGCGCTGGTATGAAAAGGCGTTCGTCTCGCTTTCCGTGCGCGATCTGATCTGGACGTCCCTGAGCGTTGCTACGCTGGTCACAATCATCTCCGTTGTGCTCGCGTTTTTCGGCGCACTCGCATTTGCGCGTTACGACTGGAAGGGGCGCAAACTCTATCAGCGCCTGATTCTGCTACCCATCTTCTTCCCGCAGGCAGTTCTGGGGCTGGCCCTGCTGTTGTGGTTTTCCGCGGTGGGAGTAACGACAAGCTGGCACACGGCGGTGTTCGCGCATCTGATCTGGATCCTGCCGATCGTTATACTGATCATGTCGATCCAGGTTTACAGTTTCGATCCAGCGCTCGAGGAGGCCGCCTTCGACCTTGGTGCGACGCGCCTGCAGGTTCTGCGGGAAGTAACGCTGCCGATCCTGTCTCCTGGAATTGTTTCCGGAGCGATTTTTGCGTTCCTCCTGTCGTGGGGCAACTTTCCGCTCTCCCTCTTTACCACCGGCGCCGACCAGACCGTTCCAGAGTGGCTTTATGCGAAAATGGTGTCGGGGTACACGCCCATGGTGCCGACACTCGGGTCGCTGACCATGGGAAGTGCCGCGGTTCTTCTGTTTTTCGCCTATGTGATTTATCTCCTCGTGCAGCGGCGGCGCGGCGCCGGCGCGGGGACCGGATAACGCCATTGCCAATTCAACCGTGCATCGCACTGTGATGCAGCGCGCGCCACACCAAAAATCTGAGGAGGACTAGCCATGTTTACACCCATCGAAGGACGCTCTGTTCTGGTTACCGGCGCGAGCAAAGGCATCGGCAAGGGCATCGCGCGCGTCTTTGCAAATGCGGGGGCGAAGGTTCTGATCGTTTCACGTACGCTGTCGGAGGCACAAGCCACGGCGGATGAATTCAACAGCGCCGGCGGCACCGCGTCGGCGTTTTCAGCTGACGTAAACGACCTCGATGCAATGACGGCCGCGGCCAATGAGGCGGCATCGCGCCATGGCGGCCTCGATATCGTGTGCCCGAATGCCGGCATATTCCCGCAAGCCACGATCGAGGACATGTCGCCGCAAGAGTGGGATGAGGTGCTCGGCACAAACCTGCGCGGCACGTTCATTTCGATCAAGGCATGCCTGCCGCATTTGAAGAAAAGCGACTGCGGGCGCGTGATCGTGACCTCATCGATCACCGGCCCGGTGACCGGCTTTCCGGGCTGGACCCACTATGGGGCGAGCAAGGCCGGGCAACTTGGTTTTATCCGCACAGCCTGCATCGAACTTGCAAAATACGGCATTACCGTCAATGCGGTCATGCCGGGCAACATCGTTACCGAAGGTCTCGAAGGCCTCGGCGAGGATTACCTTGCGACAATGGCTAACTCCATCCCGCTCAAGAAGCTTGGTGTGGTTGACGACATCGGCAATGCCGCCCTGTTTCTGGCGACCAAGGAAGCTGGATACATCACCGGCCAGACCATCATTGTCGATGGCGGGCAGATCCTACCGGAATCCCTGGAGGCGCTTGAGGAAGCCTGAACCGACTCTCGAACAGCGCCGATGCAGCGGGGCGTGGCGGAACGCCGTCACGCCTCGTGCAGTTTCGCGCGGACCGTGCGCGGTGCTTCGCCGGTCCACCGCCGGACAGCACGCGAAAGGGCTGAAAGTTCGGAGTAACCGAGCAGGAATGCAATCTCCGACAAAGGCAGGTTGCGCTGCTTCAGGTACATGAGCGCAAGATCGCGCCGTGTCGCCTCCACAAGATCCTTGTACGACACCCCTGCCTCGGAAAGCTCGCGCTGAATGGCGGTCGGGGCAAGCCGAAGCGCCTCACCAACCTGCTCAAGTGTCGGATAACCGTTCGGCAACCGGGTGCGGATCGTCATGCGAACACGGTCGACCACGGATGACGGCGTGCCGTCGACATTGCCCAGCTGTTCGAGACACGATTGCATCATCGTCATCAATGTCAGGTCACGGCCGGGCATCGGCCGGTCCATCACCTCGCGCCGGAATAGCAGGGCGTTCGATGACTGGGAGAAGTAAACCGGGGCGGAAAACGCCGCCTCGTGCTGGCGCCACTCCTGTGGCTGAGGATGCTCGAAATGCACCTCCTCCGGCACCCAGGAAGGTCCGCAGCAGTCGCGGAAGACGTTGTAAAACATACCGAGCGAGAGTTCCGCATCCTGACGGCGCTCGACAATGTGCGGTGCTTCAATGCGGTACTCGAGACGCATCAGTCCATCGCCGCCCTGCACCAGACGCATGAGGGAGGATTCCTGATGATAGCGGAACAGGCCGACAAGATTTTCAAGCGCCATGCCGAGGGTCGGCGACGATACCGCCGCATATCCCCACAGACCGAGGTCGCGCGGCTGGAAGCGATTTCCCATCCACAGGCCGAAATTGTCGTTCTGGGTGAGCCTCGATGCCTCTTCAAACAGTTCGCAAAATGACGACAGCTTGAGTTTGAGCGTCGTTTCTCCGGCCATTTCCGGAGCGATACCGACATTGCCGAATATGCGGTCAATGTCGCCGCCAAGTTCTTCGATATAGTCGACGATGCCGGTGGCGGCCGCGGCGAGAATCACAGGTGGGCCTTCCGCAGCGCTGGGCGGCTGCGCATCTGTTACCCGTCCCGGATCGATCGCTCCCATCACATTTCCGCGCTTCTGATTGGCGCTGTCTGCTTCTTTTTGAAGCGGGGATCATGACATGTGCGCTGTGGGAGGGTCAAGAAAACCACGGACGGCGGGTGTACGGCGATGTGCCGGTTCACCGGAAGCGCGCGAGGTAGTCCTCACACAGCGGCACGGTTCCTTGAGTGAATTCAACGCCCATCGACTGTGCAAGGTCTGTTTCGGAGTGTGAGCCGATCCACGCCACAAGCAGCAAACGGCGCAGCATTACAAAGGTCCAGATCTCCGCTTCGTCTTCTGAAGGAAGATCGATCACCTTGCGATAGCCGCGCACCCAGGCTTCAAGCAACTCCGGTACTTCGGGCTTGTGCTCAAAGAACGATACGGTGGTGGCGCAGTCATAAAGAAACCAGCCGAAGCCGCAATCGTCGAAGTCGATGACCTTGGTGATTTCGCCGTCGATCAGGAGATTGGCGAGGCGCATGTCGCAGTGGATGAGACCGAATCTGTCTTCGCCGTTGCCGAACCGCGCAAGCCGGGTACCGATGAGGTCAACGGTTTCGCCGAACAGCACTTCGATCTCAGGCGTCAGCCCCATGCCGTCGCGCCACCGGCCCCAGTGGGGCTTTGAACCGATTGAGGTTTCGAAATCCCATGTGAAGCGCTCAAAGCCATCCGGCCTCGGCCACTCCTTGACATGCAGATGCATGTGCGCGGTGATCTGCCCGAGTGTTTCGAACGGGGCACGCAGGTCGTGCTGTTCTTCGTCGGGCTCGACCCCTTCTTCCCACTCAAACAGGACGACGTGGCGCGGCCGCGGCAACAGGTCGTGAGACACCGACTGGATGAGTTCGCCATCGCGCCCCGGCACGGCGGTGGGAGTGACCACCGCTCCGTCTTCGCGCAACGCGGTAAGCCATGCCAGTTCGGACGCAATGGCAGCCTTCGAGTGATAGCCTTCGCGATGCACCCGCAGCGCCCAACGGTCGCTGGAACTGGGAGCCTCGACGCGGTAGGTGGCATTCTCCGACAGATTGATCATCGCAGCGGTGGCGTCGCCGGGAATGTCGTAATGCCTGAGGGCCGACGCCGCGAGGGCCTCGAGCCGCCTCAACTGCTCTTCGTGGGGAAGGTCATCGAATTCTGACATGTCGCCTCCCTCTTAGGGCACTGCGGGCAACAACCGCAACGTCTTCTCTTCCAAAAGCATAAGTCGCCCGCAAGCGCCTCACTTGACATGACACCGGCAAGTTTTGACAGGTTGCCGCAAGGGTGCGGATACCGGTCAAGTTTGCTGTGCATCATGTCAAGATGTCCCGCCGGCGCCGAACTATCATTCTCCAGTGTTTCGGGGTCATATCGTAAATCCAGAAAACCGGGTGTTTACGGCGCTTCGATGCCACAATATGTAACAAGATGGTCAAATATTGTTGCATTTGGAACATTTCTGCTCTACACCGTCTGGTCAAAGAAGGTGGCATGCAGGACTGAAAATCGACGTCCTGACGCGGCAAAATTCGGCCGAGCCAGAGTGCGACACGACAACCATGGGCAACCGCCGTGAGTGAAGAAAAGCTGGAATTCCTGGAACGGTCCAAAGAGTTCTGGAACCCGAACAAAACCCAGTTCTGGCAAGACGTCGGCGTCGATCTCGTTATCGACAAGCGCGAAGGCTATTTCCTGCACGATATGGACGGGCGGCGGCTGATCGACGTGCACCTCAACGGCGGCACCTACAATCTTGGCCACAGAAATCCCGAGCTCATCGAGGTTCTGAATGCCGGTGCGCGGCGCTTCGACATGGGCAATCACCACTTTCCGGCCCTTGCGCGCACAGCGCTTGCAGAAGCGCTCGCGGAATGCACGCCTGACGGTTTGAAATACACGATCTATGGCGCCGGAGGTGCAGAGGCGACGGAACTCGCCATCAAGTCGGCCCGCAACGCGACGCAGAAACGCAAGATCGTTTCGGTCATCAAGGCCTATCACGGCCATTCCGGGCTTGCGGTGAAAACCGGCGACGAACGGTTTTCCAAGACCTTCCTGTCGGAAGATACCGCGGGCGAATTCGTGCAGGTGCCGTTCAACGATCTCGATGCCATGGAAGATGCCTTGCGCGGGCGCGATGCCGCGGCTGTCATCATGGAGACGATCCCGGCGACCTACGGCTTTCCGATGCCGCATGAAGGCTATCTGCCCTCGGTCAAAAAGCTTTGCGAGAAATACGACGCGCTTTACATCGCCGACGAGGTTCAAACGGGCCTCATGCGTACCGGCCAGATGTGGGGTATCACCAAATACGGTGTGACGCCGGACATCATGATCATCGGCAAGGGCATCACCGGGGGCATGTATCCCATCTCCTGTTGCGTGGTGTCGGAATTTGCCGGCCAGTGGCTGAAGAAAGACGGCTTTGCGCACATGTCCACTGCAGGCGGTGCG
>JAJFHE010000073.1 GCA_021775755.1 Hyphomicrobiales bacterium
ACTAGCATAACAAAATACGCCAAATCAGACTGAAAACGACCAGCCCGCCAGCCAACAAAGGCAGAGCGGGCAAGCAATCGTCCGTTTGTACCAAAAGCAGGCGCCAATCGAACCTGGTGCGGCGACTAAATCAACGAAATCTGTCATTATCTACCGTTCTGAGTCCGGCGGCGGGACTTCCACTCCGCCTCCAAGGTCGGGCATTCCGGACCAATCACGCTCCCAAAGTCCGCATTGCCCCTGTTTCCCGACTCAATCCGACAACGCTCCAGGCTTTCGCGATGCGACATAAGCGGACAACATCCAACGATGACATGGGCAGCAGTGGCACCATCCGACCGAATGGGTTTTAGTTCTGTGAGCGTTTGAGGGAGAGCAACATCGGTACCTGTGATTTGTCTGCACTATCGATGCTGGCGATTAGCGACCGGTAGTTCGTTACTCGTTTCTCTCCCGTTACAAGGTCGACCAGCGTTCCCGGCCGGTCGGACAGCTCATCGGCGAGAACATCCTTGGGTTCGACTGAAGCCGTTTCATTGTTGGGAATAATCAGCATTTCATGCCCGGCGTCGCTTTGGCTCAGAATGACCCTGTGATGTTGCGTATCGACGACGACCGGGTTTGTCATTCGTTGTGGCAGCAAACAGCCCAGGGCCGTGGTGATCCGGCCTGCGTCCTTGGGATTGTACAGCCGATCCACCATGCCACGGCAATTGCCATACCCGCGGTCCACTTCGACGAAATTGTCGAGCACAACGGAGATGTCAGGGTTTGCGCGGGCCAGGAACACCGCCTCTGCCACACGGCATACCTCCCGCTGCCGTGAGGTTTTATCGCTGGGCATCTTGATCCAGTCCATCCTGACGCACGGCACATGCAGCAGTGGTTTGAAAGTTGAATTTGAAAGACAGCGCTCAACCGCCGCATATCCGTCACAGGGTGGCATATCCGGCCGGACACCGAACACGAAACCGTTGACCGCGTCCCTCAGATCGGCCTGTTGCAACACCCAGTCCACTTCATCGGTCAGATCCGCATGCAAGCCGTGATTGGTGGTCCAGCCTTGAACTTCGGGGCGAACTGCATGCAGGTAGACCTCAAAGGCCGATGCCCGCCGCAGCTCCCTAAGTGGTGCTGCCAAGCCCTGCCACTGACTGAACAGGGCAACCACCTCGACGGCCCGGATGCCAGTCGAATGCTCCACGAGTGCGGCACGGCGCTCTTCGTTCGGCATACCGAACATGACGACAGTGAACCTGTGTCCCAGGGCCGACAGCTGCTTCACCCGGCTTGCGACCCGTGCGTTCAGGATGTCGGAAACCGGGATTCTCAAATCGGTAACGCCCATCTCCCACAGCGCCGAAAGCGGATAGTCATTGCGTATGAGCTTGCGTTCAAAAATCTCTACGCCCCATGGTGTGGCAACATCGGTCTCCTCGCACCAGGGTATGCGCAAGTCCATGGTGACGGTTGCCCCGGTGCTGTTCCATGAATGGGTGCGATAGGGGGATTTATTGTTGGACCGGATCAGATGCGGCACATGCCGGTCCGCATGGACATCGACCCAGAAAAACCCCGTCTTGGCCGGATCGAAACGGCAAATGTCTCGTGTGGGCGCGGTGCGGTAAAATTCGGTGTAGTCGATGCGGATGATGCTGGCCGACGGCACGACGAATTGATGCATGCCGTTGATCTGATTGTAGAAAAAATTGTGCACGTGTCCGGCGTAGTACCCCTCCACGTTATGGGGTTCCAGCATATCCAGAAAACGCGAGCGTGCCGGCTCGTCAATGTTGTCGTAGTAGTCGGGCTCAAATCGTGAGGATAGGAAAGGCGGATAGTGGGCAAACACGAACATCCGCTTGCCGGCGTTGTCGTGCAGCGTCTGTTCCAGCCACTGCCATTGTTCTTGCTCGTCCTCAAGACCAGAGTTCATCAGCATCGTATTGAGCACGATAAACAGACAATCATTGTGCTGAAAGCTGTGGCGTTGCGGGCCGAAATGCTGCTGGTACTGCGAAATGGCCGAAGGGGTGATGGAAACCTCATCATCCAATCCAGGCAGGGCGGTGTGAATCTTTTCACCGATGTCGTGGTTACCGGGAACCAGATAGCAGGGCATGGTCAGAACTTTGCAGGCCTCATTGAAGGCCTGTGCTGATTCTTCGTAATGAGGTGACACCGGCACAGGGTCGGCAAAATCGCCCAGATGAACAACAAACGCAGGGTTCATGGCGTTCACGCGGTGAAGCAGATCGCAATACTTGCCGCCGATCTTGCCAGTCGCCGAGGTGCTGCCGTCGACGGCGAAGCCCTTTTCGTTGGCGAGGTGCGAATCCGCTATGATTGCAAAGCTGAACAGCGGGTGGCCATCTTCGTTATTCACCCAACTCTCTCCTGATACTGGTCTAATAGTGATGATACCTTCGCAGAGTGTGAACCGACGCTCAATGTCGAAGCCCGCTGAGGAAAGATCTCGATAGAAATCGTTGGCAAGACCGATCCGGCTAATGACCGTTTCGGGTCATTTTGCCCGTTTTCCAGCCGGTCGAACCGACGGTGAAAGTGTGCTCGAAACCGGACATTCGGGCGATCACATTGCTGGGCTAGCACGAGCGCTTATGAGTCCACGTACAAGCCCTCACGGCCAGGCACGGGCCACGGCGCGTTTCATACACTGGGACGGCTGGAGTGCGGATGGAACAGGTTCAGGCGACCGCCGAATTCCGGCTGAAAATCAGAAATCCTACAGTTCCATCAACTGGATGGCCGCTGGTCCGAGAATGACCACGAAGATCACCGGCAGAAAGAACAGCACCATCGGCACCGTCAGTTTCGGCGGCAGGCCGGCGGCGCGCTTTTCCGCTTCCGCCATGCGCATGTCGCGGTTTTCCTGGGCGAGGACGCGCAGGGCCTGACCGACCGGCGTGCCGTAGCGTTCTGCCTGAATAAGGCTGGTGCAGACACCCTTCACGCCCGGAAGGCCGGTTCGTTTTCCGAGGTTTTCGTATGCCTGGCGTCGCTCCTGGAGATAGGAGAGTTCCGCCGTGGTCAGGCTCATCTCTTCGGCCAGCGGTACCGATTGAGAGCCGATTTCGCTGGAAACCTTGCCGAATGCCGCTTCAACCGACATGCCGGATTCAACGCAGATCAACAGCAGGTCGAGGGCATCTGAGAATGCCCGCCTGATTGAATCCTGGCGCCGGCTGACGAGATTGGAGACGAAAATGTTGGGCAGGTAAAAGCCGATATAGGCACCCACCATGATGATGAAC
Organism: Hyphomicrobiales bacterium; assembly: GCA_021775755.1. Lineage (GTDB taxonomy): Bacteria > Pseudomonadota > Alphaproteobacteria > Rhizobiales > JAJFHB01 > JAJFHE01. Next base: position 3,276 of record JAJFHE010000073.1, read on the forward strand.
AGGCGCATGATGGCAGGCAGGCCGAAACCGTCGGTAACATAGAGATAAACGAAGGTTCCACCAGCGAACAGGAACGGCAGGACGGCTCGGAAAAACAGGAATGTAATAACATGCGCCGGGCTGCGCAGGCCCGCCATCTTCAGCTTGTCCCGGGTCTGATCGGTTTCAAGAAGCTTGCTCAGATTGAATTTCTTCACCGCCTGCTGCATGTAGCCCTTTGGAGAGCTTCGCAGCTTGCCCTGGTTCTTTTCCTTCTCCAGCATCTCGCGGTGACGTTCACGCAGGACATCGCGTTCCGTCGAGACGTACTTGAGCCGGCCGCGCAGGCGGTCGTTCGCCATGAAGGGCATCGCCAGCGTCACAATCGTTGCGAACACGGAAACGCTCACCAACAGCGCAATGGCGGTTTGCGGTTCGAGCAGACTATTGATGAATGAAAACACCTGGAACCTGCTCCTAGAAGTCGAAGTTGATCATTTTGCGCATGACGAGCACACCCATCGCCATCCACGTCGCCGAGCCGACCAGCAGCATCTGTCCAAGATCGGTTTGCCACAAAAGGGCGATGTAGTCCGGATTGACGAGATAGACGAGAATCATGATGGAGGGCGGCAGCGCACCGATAATGGCGGCCGAGCTTTTTGCCTCCTGGCTCATCGCGGTAATCTTGCCTTGCATCTTCTTGCGGTCGCGCAGCACGATGGACAGGTTGGTCAATGCTTCGGCAAGGTTGCCGCCGGTTTTCTGCTGAATGGCGACGACGATGGCGAGGAAGTTGACCTCCGCCAGCGGCATGCGCTCGAACATGCGCTCCAGGCCTTGATCGAGCGCAATCCCGAGTTTCTGGCCATCGACAATTTCCTGAAATTCCGGCCCGACAGGATCGGGGCTTTCCGTGGCGATGACCTTTAGCGTGTCATTGACCGGCAGGCCCGACTTGATGCCGCGTACGATTACGTCAATGGCGTTGGCGAATGAATCGAGAAACTTGTTCTGGCGGCGCTTCTTCAAGAAGCGCAAAACCCACCGGGGAAAACCAACGGCGCTGACAAACGCTCCAGCTGCCGCAATCAGCGGCGACGACCCGGTGATCAGCATGACAAGTCCGACAAGGATGCCGCAGAGAATTGAAAGGATCCAAAACACTTTTACCGATATGCCGAGGCCGGCCTGAGTGAGCGTGATCCTCAACGGCACGCGCTGCTTCTTCTTTTTCTGCTTTTCTTCAAGGTCCTTGAGTGTTTGCTGAACTTTCAGGCGGCGCTGATCGCGGTTTTCCGCATCATTGCCCTTCTGACCGCGAACCCCCCGCTGTTTTGTCGAAACTTTCGCCATGCGCTTGTTGGCTTTGGCTTCGCCGGAAAGGAGCGGGTAGAGCAGCACATAGGCAACACCGCCGATGCTGAGCGCCGCCATGAAGGCGACCGCGATCAGGATTAGATCATCGCTGAACATGGACGTTTACTCCACGACTTCGTCATCGTCCGTGCGGACTTCCGCGGCCTCGAGGGCGCGGGCGAGGTTGAGCTCTTCATTGTAGTAACGCGCGCGGTCCCAGAATTTCGGCCTCGCGATGCCGGTCGAGCGATGCCGGCCGATGACGTTGCCCTGGGCATCCTCACCGGTCACTTCGTGGACGAAGAGATCCTGAGTAATGACGACGTCGCCTTCCGCGCCGATGATCTCGGTAATGTGGGTGATGCGGCGCGAGCCATCGCGCAGGCGAGCGGACTGGACGATCACATCGACAGCGCCGATGATCATTTCCTTGATCGTCTTGGAGGGCAGAGAAAACCCGCCCATGGTGATCATGCTCTCAAGCCGGCTCAAGGCTTCACGCGGCGTATTGGCGTGCAGCGTTCCCATGGAGCCGTCATGACCGGTGTTCATGGCCTGCAGGAGGTCGAACGCCTCGGGCCCTCGAACCTCGCCGACGATGATGCGCTCAGGACGCATTCGCAGACAGTTCTTCACAAGATCGCGCATGGTGATCTCGCCCTCACCCTCAAGGTTGGGCGGGCGCGTTTCAAGGCGCACGACGTGAGGCTGCTGCAGTTGAAGCTCGGCGGAGTCCTCGCAGGTGATGATCCGCTCATCGAGTTCGATGAAGCCGGTCAGGCAGTTGAGCAACGTGGTTTTGCCTGAACCCGTGCCGCCGGAAATCAGAACGTTACAGCGGCATTTCCCGATAATGCCGAGAATCGCGGCACCCTCCGGCGTGATCGATCCAAAACCGACAAGCTTGTCCATTGTCAGCTTGTCTTTTTTAAACTTACGAATTGTCAGCGCCGGGCCATCGATCGAGAGCGGCGGGACAATGACATTCACACGGCTGCCATCGGCAAGGCGGGCATCGCAGATCGGACTTGCCTCATCAACGCGGCGTCCGACCTGGGACACGATACGCTGGCAGATGTTCAGAAGTTGCGTGTTGTCGCGAAACCGGATCGGCGTATCCTGGACCTTACCGTCGACCTCAATGTAGGTCGTGTCGGCACCGTTGACCATGATATCGGCGATATCGTCGCGCGCCAGCAACGGCTCCAGCGGACCATATCCGAGCACGTCGTTACAGATATCCTCCAGCAGGTCTTCCTGCTCGGAGATGCTCATCATGACGTCTTTGATGGCAATGATTTCGTTGACGATGTCGCGGATTTCATCGCGCGCGCTGTCGCGGTCGAGCTGTGCCAGCTGCGTCAGATCGATGGCATCGATCAGCGCGTTGAAGATCGTCGTCTTGATATCGTAGTAGTCGTCGGAGCGCCGTGCGCCTTGCGGCTTCGGGCGCGCGGCAGCAACCGGCTTCTCGGATGCAGCAGCTGCCGCAGCGGGTGCAGGTTTCGGGTCCATTGGCGGCAGATCCGCCGCCGGCGCTTCAGCGGCCGGATGCTCGCGCACCTCCGGCGCGGGCGGCGCCGGTTTAGGTGGCGGCGCGGCGGCCTGACCTGTCTCGCTACGCTTTCCGAACATCAGCTGGCTTCTTTCCTGAATGGCAACTTGCCAAGCAGCGGACCCAGAATGGATTTAGAGGATTTCGCAGGCGCCTCGGCGCGGCCCGAAACGAGGCCGGCCAGATGGCGCACGCCCTCGGCCGTCTTGGAATTTTCGGCCAGCTCTTCGATCATCTGCCCGTTATTGGCAGCGGTACCGAACAACTGTGGATCGTGGGGAACGATCAGGCTGGGGCTCAGTTCAAGCGCCTTGGCAAAATCGGCAGGAGAAATCTCCGGACGTTTCGGAACGCCGACCTGATTGAGAACCAGACGCGGTTCGAAATCGTTGGGGCGCGAGGCCTTTGCCAGATCGATCAGGTTCTTCGCATTGCGCAGGCTTGCCAGATCCGGCGCCGCGGTAATGACGATTTCGTCCGAGCGCAACAGAACGCTCTTCGACCAGGCCGTCCAGACATGCGGCACATCGATAATGATCGTCGGCACGTGATGACGCACAGCATCGATAATGCTGTCGAGGGATTCGGCGTCGAATTCACACTCGCGGTCGATCGCGCCAGGCGCGGCAAACAGGCTCAAGCGGTCGCTGCAGCGGGTGAGCAGCCGTTCAAGCAGGACGTCGTCCATGCGATCAGGCGAACTCAGTGCTTCGGCGATACCCTGGGGCGGGTCCTGATTGAAATTAAGCCCGGCCGTGCCAAACGGCAGGTCGAGGTCAATGACGATTACATCCTGCTCAAGGTGTTCGGAAATCGCCCAGCCGACATTGTGCGCGAGCGTGCTTGACCCGGAGCCGCCACGGGTCGCGAAGAACGAAATCACGCGGCCAACCGGCGAGGCTTCAGGGTCATTGTAAAGGTTCGAAATGCTTTCGATGATCTGCAGCTGGCTGACCGGGGCAACGATGTATTCGCTCACACCTTCGCGCATCAGTTCGCGGTACAGGATAACGTCATTGAGATGGCCGATGACGATGACCTTGGTACCCGCGTCGCAAACCTGAGCCAGCTGACCAAGTTCTGCAAGCACCGCCTCGCGCGAGCCCATGCACTCGATAATCAGCAGGTTGGGCGTCGGCGATGACCCGAAATGCGTCACGGCGCCAGGCACGCCACCGAGATTGATTGAGGTATGGGCGCGCGACAACCGGCGGTCCTGAGAGGCGCTTTCGATCGTCGCCGCGGTGTCCTGCTGCTGGCAGAACACCTGAATTGAGATGCGCGGCACGGAGCCGATGACACCGGAGCCAATATCGGGAGCGCTCGCGTCACCGGGCATTTCCAGAACGGGATCAATCATTGCCAACCTCACTGATGGTGCCTTCTTCACTGGCCGATGTATCGGCCTCGGTGCCGATGCCGGTGCGATAACGCTCAATCACCAGATCGCGGCGGCCAGCATGCGGCGCGGTCATGCCGCGCGGGCGCTGCAGATCGCGGGGATCCGCCACCATGGCGGCCATGTTGTGCTGCGCCGAACAACCGAAATTGGGATAAGGCGTATTGTTGTAGGTTTCCGCCAGGTTTGTCGGCCAGTTGCCGCAAGCGGGAGCGATCGCAATGTGGCTGTCGAACGACAGCATGACGGGGGCCGCGGGTCCGGCATATCCGCGCGGATAATGCGCGTAAACGACCGCGGAACGGCCAATGCCCGCTTCATGCACCATTCTCTGGATGTCGGATATCGTCGCCGCGGCGGCAACGCCGTGGCGCGGACGGGGGTGCTGTACCACAACCAGACGGTCAGCCCCCGATGACTGGAACTGATACAGAAACTCGCGCACATCGCCCTGCACGTCTCCCGCGAGCCCGCTCGATCCGCCATGCACCGGGACTTCCAGCTTGACGGTGGTCTGGGTCACATCGATGGGAAATCGCTCGCGCGGCTGCAACGGCACGTAACTGGAACCGGTGGGTTCAAATGTCTGCATGTTGCAGGCCGACAGCATTGCTGCCGCGACAGCGGCAAGTGCTACGTTGCGAAACCTGTGCAGGACAACGCGGGACGAATTCATCTGATTTACTGACATGTCTGTTTCCCCAGCGCGTTAGTCCATAAAGCCATAGGAGCCGTGATAGGCGCCATCCGGCGAGGCGCCGTTGCCAACGCCGTACACACGATTGATGTGGCCCATGAAGTATCCCTGAACATCGTTTGCGAGATTGAGATTGAGTTCCGGCGTGACCAGCTGATCGCGGCCGACCGGGGTGACGATGTAGGGCGTAATGATGACGACAAGCTCGGTCTCTTCGTTCTGGAAGTCGCGCGAGCGGAACAGCGTGCCGAGAACCGGCAGATCCTTGATGCCCGGAATGCCGTTCAGCTGCTGCTTGTGCGCTTCCTGAATAAGCCCGGCCATGACCAGAGAACCGCCGCTTGGCAGTTCGACCGTGGTACTGGCGCGGCGCACACGCAGACCGGGAATGGTCAGACTCGCCGACGCGCTTGCTCCGGTTATCGAAAAGCCGTCGGTCGTGAGTTCGCTCACTTCGGTGGATACCTTGAGATTGATGCGGCCTTCGGACAGAACGATGGGAGTGAAACCAAGGCCCACACCGAAGGGCTTGAATTCAATGGTAATGCCGTTGTCGTCGGAACCGACCGGGACCGGGAACTCGCCGCCGGCAAGGAAGTTCGCCGTCTCGCCGGAAATCGCGGTGAGCGTCGGCTCCGCCAGTGTGCGCAGCAAACCGTCGCGCTCCAGAGCGCGGATGACGCCGGAGGCGCTGTCGCCACCGCTTGAATGTGCCCCCGTGAGATTGGTCGTCGACAGGTTGCCGTTACCAAGCGTAAACGGATTGACCGAGGCGAAGGAGAGTATGGTGCTGGCGATATCGAGCGTCGCGGCGAGATCCACGCCCATCTGTTTGAGAATGGTGCGTTGCAGCTCGGCGATGGTCACTTTCAGCATCACCTGATCGCGGCCGACGATGTTCAGCATGTTGACGACGCGCGATGCCGAGCCGTGGTCGGTCTCGGTGACACCGTCGCTCGGCGCGATAAATCGAGCGGCAATGTCCACCGCCATACGCGACTGCTGCGCGTTCGATACCGAACCCGTGAGGATGAGGCTGTCATTGAGCGCCTCGACGTTGATCTCCGTGCCCGGCATCAGCCGCAAGAGCGTATCTTCGAGCAATCCGACGTCGCGTTCGACGGCAACATCCAGACTCAGTATCTGGCGACCTTCCTCATCGAAGAAGAAGACGTTGGTCTGCCCCACTTCAAGGCCGATGAGATAGATGGTGCGGGCGGAACGCACGACCGCGTCGAGTTTCGTCGGGCTGGACACCAGCACATCGCGGGCCGCTTCGGGAAGCCGAACGATCAAGGACTTGTTGAGGCCGATGCGGACATAGCGGGAGGTTTCGTTCGGCGCCACGTTGATCAGTTGATCGTTCAGATCGGCAGCATTTGCAGCCGGTGCTGCAAGCGGTACCGCAATCGTTACGAACGCCGCGACAACCAGAACGGCAGCAAGCGAACCCGCGGCGGCCATGGCCGCGAAAACTTTGCGCCATTCGAATTTAAATGCGCCACACATCATGGGACTTACCTTCACGGGTTCGATGTGGATACCGATGTCACGCCGTAGCGCAGGAACGTTACAGAGCCGCGGCCGCGGCCGCCGTTGAGCATGGACCCGGAGGTGCGCGGACCGTTTTCGTCGATGGAGAGACCGGCGGAATCCTTAATACTGCGCAACGCCAGGGAGATGTCGCCCATCGCCTCGGCGAGGGCCATTGTCTCTGCCTGCTCGGGATGAAGCTCAACCGTTGCGGTCTTGCCGATTACCACCTGTTCACCGTCGTCGTTGTCGCGGAACGTCTGGTCAATGGCGAGAACACGCACATTCGTCAGCACCGTTTCGCTGACATGCGCCTCGCGCGAGCTCGTGCCGACCCTAGTGCGGCGTGTGACGATGATGTCGACACGGTCATTCGGCAGAATGAACCCGCCGGCTCCGGTTTCAGGCGAAATGCGCACGGAAATCGCACGCATGCCTTCCGGCAGTATGGCGGCCATGAAGCCGCCGGAATCGGGCCGGATAATTTTCCGGTCGATGATCGGCTCGCCCTCTATGAACGGCACACGGACGGTCGATCCGGCAAAGTTGCTGATCGCGTTGGGCGCTCTGTCGCGCGTCACCAATGTTGAGGTTACCGCCTCGCGTGGCCATTCCTGCCAGCGCAGATGACCCGAAACGACGAGAGATCCAAGCTCAATGTCCTTGGCGGCTACGAGAACCTGTGTGGTTTCTATGCGCGGTGCTTCTACGGTCCGCGGCTCGCCGCCGGCCATTCCACGAACCAGAAGCGCGGCACCGCCGGCCGCCACCAGCGCCAAACCAAGTATTGCAATACGTGCTTTATTCATTGCTACTCAACTGAACAAACTCACCAACAGGGGGGTCGACTGACCCGTCGCAAACATTTGATCGCGCAATGGTCAAATTAGGGTTAATGGCGGGCAAGGCGGTTTGCGCGCGCGATGAAATTGCAACAGCCCGGCACCCTTAACCAAGGACCGCTTGAAACCAGGGCGTTGCGGGAAATACCAGCAGCCCGGCAATCGCCAGAGCGATGCCGTAAGGCACACCGTGTTTGGGATCGTGGAGCCGCTCGGCCCATTCCGTGCCGGAAAAACCGGCCGGCAGGGGCCAGGCGCGCGCCGCAAGCATGACCATGGTGAGCGCACCGCCTGCGATGGACGCCCACAGCGCATATTCAAAGACCTGAGCCCAGCCCAGCCAGATCGCGGTGGCTGCGAAGAACTTCGCATCGCCGCCGCCGATCCAGCCCAGCGAGAACAGCGAAAAACCCAAAACCAGCATCGCGAATCCGGCAGAAAGATGCATAAGGACCACCCACGGTTCCATGCCGGCAGCAACGGCAACCGCAAAGAAGGCGCCCGCGAACAGAAGGCACAGGCGGTTGGATATGGTCATCGACAGAAAATCGCTCACCGCAGCAATGACCATGGCGAGAGGAAATACCGAGAGAATGAGAAGTTCGATCACGCGTGCGTACTCACAATGTCGTGGAGTTGGGAGAGCCATGGGGTTGCTTCAAGCATGGCGCAATCCTCGCACAGCCAGGTAAACCCGCCGTAAACCGGCTGCGGCCCGATACAGGTTGTGCAGCGAATTCGCAGACGCCCAAAAAAGTAACGAGGCCGCCAGCTCAATGCCGGCGGCCCCGTTTGCCTCCCTGTCAGGTTTCCCGAATTCGGGAGAAGGGCTGACAGGCCTGTTGTATTGAATGCGTCTTGCCTTAGAGGCTGGTCGCAACCGTCGTAAACAGAGTCGTCAGGTTGGTACCAACGGTCGTCAGAACGCCGATAATGGCGACGGCGATGCCGGCAGCAATCAGGCCATACTCAATAGCGGTTGCACCGGACTCTTCCTTGGCAAACTGCGCGAAAAGCTTCTTCATTTTTGGTCTCCTTGGATACACAGGTTTGACAGCACCAGTTCTCTCTGCCAATTTTCTTGATCTCTCTGGCAGCTCTGAACTGTCGACCACACTAATTCCCCCGAGTTACGATGAAGTTAAAATCCTGAACTTCGCTTATATAAACATGAAATGACTATTTCGTTGTTGGTTAACGTTGAGTTATTATCTTTTTGCTCATGAATATTCTTACAATTACATATCTTATACAGATAATATCGCAGTAATACCCAGAAATCATTGGTTAATTGGGTGTTGATGCCCTGTAGCGCCAGAATGGAGAGCCACTAAGGCGGTTCACCAGCTTTTGTTTTGCGACCGGTTGCACAGAGCATTGAGCCACCAGTGTTGCCGGGACGCGCGAACGCGCACGCAACCGCCCCCGAACTCTTTCACCGTAGCGCCTGCCCGCGGCACCGGCGGCCCCCGGCGTCCGTAAGGGTTCCTTCACCATTTCCGCCGTTAATAGCGCCAACAGAGATATTCACATGTTCGATAGAGTGAGTGCGATGCGTAACGGATTGTCCAACAAACTTCTCCGGGCCGGCCGGTTTGCCGGGCTCACCTTGTTCGGCGCCCTGGCAGGAGCCACGATTGCGACGAGCGCACCGGCATATGCCGAAAATTCATTGCGTGTCCTCGTGGACCAGGCGCAGATCGTGCCGCTGGTGACAGCACCTTCCATGGTCATCGTCGGCAACCCGATGATTGCCGATGCGACTATTCACAACGGCAACATTCTGGTCATTCATGGCAAGAATTACGGCACGACCAACATTGTCGTGCTCGATCATGACAGTCAGGAAATCGCCAACCTCGCGCTCAATGTCGTCACGAGCGGCAATCATGAGCTTTCTCTTTATCGTGGCTCAGCGCGCATCACGCTCAATTGCGCGCCGCGGTGCGAACATGAGCTTAATGTCGGCGACAGCCTCGAGACCTTCAAGATGATCCTCGAACAGGTCTCCAACAAGGGCGCACAAGCCAGCGGCGCCGCGGAAGCTCCGGCCGAGGGCGAGTAATACCAAGGGCGGCAATTATCTGGAACGGCGAAGGCCGCGCCCCTTTCGGGACGCGGCCTTGCTTTTTGAGGCGTGGCGGTCGCTGAGCGGGGCGACTTACCGCGACAGCCTCAAGTTGCTCAGCTGCTTGCCGATCGTTTTGAAGTGCTGCTGTAGCGTTGCGTTGTCCGGCGAGTCGAAGTAGTGAGCGGCGCTGGTGGCGCAGTCGCTCATCAGATCCTTGATCGGCCCGTCCGCGAGCTGGAACGTAATCGTGTAGACGAGAATGCCGGTTTCCTTGATGTTTTCGCACAAGGCCGCCGTACGTTCATCCAGCTCATCGTGAGCGGTGCCCATATTGGTGGTGCCAAGGCGGCCCTGGGCGACATGACCATAGCCGCTGTACCAGGAGAGATTGTGGTTATCGAGGGCGCCCTGCCCGCCGGTTCCGATGTCGTTCTGGCCGTCGGTAAGCAGAATGAGCACCTTGTTGTAGATCTCGGAGTCGTACTCCGCCCCTTCGGTGAAGGGTTCGGTGGGCGACAACATGCGCCAGCCCCAGGCAAGCCCGATCGGAATAACCGTGCTGCCGGTCGCCACCATATCGTCGATCGCATCGTCGATTTCGCTGCGAATGTTGGTGAGCGGCGTCATGGTTGCGATACGGCAATTGAAATCCGGGCCGCGGCTTGACGAGTTGACCCATTCGTTGAGGTACTTGGGTTCACGGCTCTGCCGATCGTCCATGTCGAAATTGTATGTGCCGGTCTCGTCGTTCAGGTAGCTGTTGCCGTACCAGAATCCGACCTGGGAGGCCTGCCAGCTGTCGGGCTCGTCGGGGGCGAAATAAGGCACCCACAGCGTGTCGCCGTTACTGACATCCGGCGCCGTGTCCAGTGTATCGAAGGGTGCCGGACGGGCCTCGACACAGCCGTTCCAGGAGCGGTTGTTGAGGCCTGCATACATGGAGAGCGCATCGGTACCGTCGGCAAAACCTAGACCATTGAAGCTTGAGGCGCCGGCCGTATCGATCCAGCCGCTGTCCACCATGTCCGCGCCAACGTTGACAGAGGCGGCAAACGGCACGATGCCCATTTTGAGCAGCTCCGGCTCTTCTTCTTCGCCGAAAACGATTTCAACGAGGTCGCCGGCCGCGCTCTGAAGCGCGTCGATCTTGCCGTTCCAGCCCATCGAGCCGGTGTTGTCGAGCACGAGCACGATTTCGGCGCCGCGCGTCTCCTTCACAACTTCGGTTTCAGCGGAAACAGTCACCTCGTTAATGCCGACGATCTTCACGATGGCGGTATTCACATCCGCGGATGCCGACATGGAGATCACGGAATTATCGATGGTGACGTTCAGAGCACCTGGCACACCCATGGCCGTGTCATCGTAATTGGCATCGAAGAAGAGCTGGGCGATATCTTCAAGAGCGGCCGGATCCGTTTCACTTGAACTGCCGACGGCAAGTGCGGCGGCGTCGAGTGCGGTGCCAAGGCGCTGCTGCACCAGAAATGCGCGCGAATAGTCGATCGCCGTGCCCATGGCAATGCTGACCGGTATTGAGGCCAGACCAAACACGATCGCAATGTTTGCGCGCTTGTCGCGAATGAAATTGCTGAGGCTGCCGATAATGCCGCCGCAGGGGGTGTGACCGTCCGAAACCGGCCTTTTCCGGTCAGCAGTGACCAGCTTTGTTCTGTTATGCTCCATGACCTTCAACTCCGACGCTCCATCTTACCGCCCCTGTTGCTGTCTCGTTCCCGACACAGATCTCAGCTTCGAAGCGTCATTCTACGTTTTTATTTCGTGTCAGCCACCTTTCTATCACTTTAAATCGAACAACAATTTAATTCAGACAGTACATTTCTCGTATATATGGAATTTAAACTCACTTATTACTTTATTATTATTTTATTCCAACTTAATTCAATTTGAACATACCTTCTGCTGCGCCACCCGGCCTTGGAGAAACATGTATGTGAGAGACTACGGCCCAGCGCCCGGCAGCGGGCCCTCCGCGGCGGTGCGTTGCCCGGATCGATCTGCAACCAGTATACCTTGTATTAACCATAGTGTTTCCGTGAAACCTTTTAAATTTTCGGTTCGAAAGTCATGATTTGATAAGTTTTGTCCGGTATTTTTCCAGCAAGAGCATGTACAAAAACGCCGTTTTTATTGAAACGAACGGCTAATACCATAAGGGAGGCATGCAGATGACGACCGAACAACCCGGCAATGCTGCGCGCCGTAAAGGTTTGCTGGCACTGCTGCGCCGATTCCATCGATCTTCGGACGGCACCACGGCCATCGAATTTGGCATCGTTGCGGTACCCTTTCTCGGGCTGCTCATTGCAATCTTTGAAACCACACTGATCTTTTTCACCCAGTCGGCGATCGAAAGCGGCGTTGCCAATGCCGGCCGCATGATCCGCACCGGCCAGGTACAGGCGCAAGGCCTGAGCGAAGACGATTTCAAGACGATGGTGTGCGACAGCCTGTCAGGCTATCTCAACTGCAACACCAACCTGACCGTCGATGTGCGCAGTTTCAGCAACTTTGGATCTGTCGTGCTGCCCGATGCGACGGACGATGACGGCAACCTGACCAACGACTTTGAGTACGCGCCAGGAACCAGTTCCGAAGTAGTGGTGGTGCGCGCCTTTTACGTTTGGGACATGCTTACGCCCGATCACATTACCGGGTTGTCCAACATGCCCGGCGGCAAGCGCCTTATTGCAGCGGCTTCCGCATTCCGTAACGAACCCTTCTAAGACGGCCGAGGTGCACCAATGTTCCCTTTTCATACAATGTTCTCGTGGCGGTGGCGGCGTTTCTGCCGGGACCAGCACGGAGTGTCGGCGATCGAGTTCGCGCTGATTTTTCCAATTATGGTGACGATGTATCTCGGCGCCGTCGACATTTCCCAGGTCCTTACCGCCGACCGCAAAATCACGTCGCTGGCGAGCACGACGGCCGACCTTGTCGCTCAGGCGGAAACGCTTAGCGAAGGCGATCTCATCGACATCTACGATGCCGCGGGCGAAATCCTCAATCCGTTCCCCGAGACCGACCTTACAATCGTCATCACCAGCATCGAAGTTGACGGCAATGGCGACCCCCAGGTCGACTGGAGCCATGCGCACAACGGATCGCCGCGTTCAAGCGTTAATGGTGTCTCGATCCCCGAAGGCCTTATCGAGGCCGGCGGCAGTGTGGTGCTTGCCGAGGTGACGTACCTCTACGATTCGATCATCACGGAGTTCGTCGGTCAGAACTTCGAGGTCAGCGATTCCTTCTTCCTGCGGCCACGGCAGACCGCGAAAGTCGATTTTCAGGGCTGACGCCGGACCTTGCACCAAGGCCAGTTATTACTGCCCTTGGTAATATTCAGTTCAGCCGGACAGAACGAACAGGTGCGCAACCCAGGTGGCGCACCTTTTCTTTTTTCACGCGTCTGGCGCCGCGGGATGAAATGTGTGAGGCTCCCGCGCCGATGCGCCCCGCTCCGATTGTCTGAGCATGAAGGTCCCAAAAGTGCCCGAACCGAACATGTCCTCTCCTGACAGAAGGCCGTCGGAGTTCAGAGCGTGGTTCGTCTGGTCGCTCGGAGCCCTCGCCTTCGCCTACGGGTTCTTCATGCGCGTTTCACCAAGCGTCATGGTTGACGACCTGATGCGGGATTTCTCCGTCGGCGCGGCCGTGCTCGGCAACCTTTCCGCCATCTATCTCTATGTTTATGCGGGACTTCAGATCCCCATCGGCGCGATGATGGACCGCTGGGGGCCGCGGCTGATGATTACCTCATCCATCGCCATCGCGGGTCTGGGTGCCGCGCTTTTCGCGACAGCGGCAACGGTCGATACTGCCTATGTCGGCCGGTTTCTCATCGGTCTGGGATCGGGCTGCGCGTTTGTCGGCTCCCTCATACTGGCAGGACGCTGGTTTGCACCCCGGCGTTTTGCGTTTCTGTCCGGCATGACGATGTTTGCGGGCATGGCGGGCGGGATTCTCGGTCAGGCACCGCTGGCGCAACTGCTGACCGTTACTGACTGGCGCACGGCGCTGATGGGAAGCGCGGCATTCGCCGGCTTGCTGGCCGTGGCGACCTGGTTTGCAGTGCGCGATCACCCCCCAGATGCCCATGATGGGGCACGCGAGATGAAAGTGTCGGGCCGTGTCCTGTTGCGCAATATGGCCTTGGCACTTGCGAGTTTACGGGTTTGGATCGTTGCGCTTGCCGCTGCGGCGCTGACCGGACCCTTGCTGGCGTTTGGCGGTCTGTGGGGCGTCCCGTATCTCATGGAGCGCTACGGCCTCGACAGGCCCGAGGCCGCCTCATTCGTGACGTTCAATCTGATCGGGTTTGCCATCGGAGCGCCCGCCGGCGGCTGGATCTCCGACTTTATTGGACGGCGCAAGGCACCCTTGCTGGCGGCGAGCACGACATCGATCGTGTGCCTTACGCTGATGATCTATGTCGACATGCCGCTTGCGGTCACGAGCGCGCTGATCTTCGTGCTCGGCCTTATGAGCGGTGCGATGGTGGTGACGTTCGCGCTGGCACGCGAAATTACGCCGCCGGGCATCCATGGTGCGGTTACGGGATTCATCAATACAGGCGCCGTCGGCGCCGGCGCGTTGTTACAGCCGTTTATCGGTTATGTCCTCGACCGTAACTGGGACGGAGCCATGGCCGGAGGCGTCAGGGCCTATTCCGTCGACACCTACCATACCGCCTTTCTCACCCTGATCGGGTGGGCGGTCATGGGGCTCATTTGTGTCATCGCGTTGCGCGAGACCTATTGCCGGCCCGCGGCCGAATAGCGGCCAGACCCTCACGATACCTTCGACGGTTCTGCCATGCGCCGGTCATCGATGCGCCTGTCGTCAATGGGCAGATGAATAAGGCCCGCTGCAACGGCGAGCGCGGCGGAAAGCCACCAGATAAGCGTGTAGGAGCCGGTTGTCTCGAACACATAGCCGCCGAGCCAGACGCCGACAAACGATCCGACCTGATGGGAGAAAAACACGATGCCGAAAAGCGTGCCGAGATATTTGGGTCCGAATATCTGACTGACGACCCCGCTCGTCAACGGAACGGTGGAAAGCCACAAGAGCCCCATGACAACGCTGAAACCATAAAGAACAGGCGCGGTAACGGGCACGAGCACCATGGCAGTACAGGCGATCGCCCGGCCGAAATAGATCATGGCGAGCGGGAACTTCGGGCGGTAGTGCGCGCCGATCAGGCCTGCCGCTATCGTGCCGGCAATGTTGAACAGTCCGATGAGGGCGAGCCCTGTGGAGCCTGACGTGGCGGAAAGACCGCACAAGGCGGCAAACGCGGGCAGATGCACGACAATAAAGGACAGCTGGAAGCCGCAAACGAAAAAGCCCGCGACCAACAGCATAAAGCCGCGATGCCGCGCGGCCTGGGAGAGAACCGTCCGCAGCCCCGGTTCGACGCCGTCTACCGGGCCTTTGGCTGTATGATTGCCGGTATTGCTCTCCTTGCCCGGTTTGTCGGCCCGCATGCCGAGTGCCAGGGCGGCCGCGCCAACACAGATCATGCTCATGATGAGAAGCGCGTTGATCCAGCCGAAACCGGCCAGCAGGCTTTGGCCGAGAGGCGCGAACACGAATTGACCGAACGAACCGCCGGCAGTTGCGATGCCAAGGCATAGACTGCGCCGCTCCTCGGGCACCGTACGGCCGATGGCGCCGAGCACAATCGGAAAGCCGATCGCGCTTTGCGCAAATCCGATGAGCAGACCGGCGCCCAGACCGAACACCATGAGATCGCTGCTGTACGCCATGGTCGCCAGACCGGCCGCATAAAGAACAAACCCGACGATCATGACCGCCGGCGCTCCGCGCGTATCGGCCAGCGCACCCGCAAGCGGCTGCGCGGCGCCCCACAACAGGTTCTGCACGGCCAGCGTCAAGGACAGCGCGGTGATGCTCCACCCCAGATCCGCATGGATGGGCAATACGAACAGGCCGAACGTCGCACGGATACCAAATGACACGGCCAGTGCGAGAAAACCGCAGATGAGAACAATATAACCCGCGTCAAGGCTGCGTGCAGCGCTGGAATGCTTATCGTGCATCACGGGAGCTCATTGACCGATAGGTGCGTGTTCTGTGAAGGCAGAACAAACCGCTCGGGCGGGATGACGGCGACCGGCGTCAGTTCCACCAGGAAGTCAGCATGGCCCAACCCGGCGACCATAACGGATGTACTCACGGGCGGGTTCGGGCCGGTCAGATACCCCGCCCTCACGCTCTGGATTTGGGCAAGATGCTCGCGATCCAGAAAGTAGGTGGTCACCGACACGAGGTCGTCGAAAATACCCCCGACGGCCTCCAGAACATGGCCTATATTATCGAAGCACTGCTCGGTCTGCCGGCGAACATCGCCCTTTCCGACTATCCTCTCCGCGGCATCCCAGGCAACCTGTCCGGTGAACTGGATGACGTGACCACGCGGTTGCACGAGGCCCATGCTGAAACCTCGTCCTCGCGGCGACCAGAGGTCCTCCGGATCAAAACCACATTTCATATCTCACCTGAAGTCGCCGCACTCTGCAGGAACAACTCGAACCATCTTCGGATACGCATCCGCGGGTCCCGGCTGACCGGGCGCGGCTTCATTCAGCTCTTGCGCTAACCGGCAACCCGCTGGCGAGCCAGCCCGGCCCGGCCCTCGATCCCAGCATGCCCTCGGCCACATTGAGCACGCTGCTATAGCCGAGCGCCGTCAGTTCACGCTGCATATAGCTCGACCGGGCACCGCGGGCACATATGAGGGCGATCGGGTGCCCCATGTCGCCCCCCGTCAGCACGCTTAACTTCTCCGCAAAACCCGGCAGATGCATGCTGACGGCGTGAGCGCTTTCGCCAACACCGGTGTCGGCCCACTCTTCGGGCCGGCGAACGTCGATGAGCAGGATTTCCCCCTGCGAGGCCATCTCATGAGCGTGCTGGACACTCAGGGTCGGCGCTTCATCTGCCGCTGCCACCGCGCTCAACAGCGCGAACACCGCAAATATCGCAAGGAAGTGCGCCGCGTTACTTGTTTGGGAGTAAATAAAAGCATGAATTTTCATAGAACTACCTTACCACAAAGCACCCTGCCTCGCGCAGAATTGCGCAACGTGGGACACATCTCGGTTGGCGCCACTATCGACGGCACCTGCCCTGAACGGTAGACTGAAGCAATGTATGCAATCCGTGCACTTGCTTTTTGCGCTGCGCTGCTTGGCAGTTGCGGCGCCGTCCTTGGCGCAAACCTCTGGAACGCCGGAGCCTTCGTCTTTTCCGACGAGCTTGGCGGGTTTGAAATCCTCTCCGTCACAGGCACAGGCACGGAAGCCGATCCGGTGGTCATCGAACAGAGGCTGACGCAGATCGGGCCGGCGATCATCGTTGTGCGCCCGGAGTCCGGCCAGCAGGGATTTTCCCCGGAACTTGGCGCAAATCCCTTCATGCAGCTTGCCCTGGTGTCGGTGATCACCAACGACAGCAGGCGAGTGTGGTCCGGTTTCGATATCGAGCTTCAGGAGAATCTCGGCCAGCCGAGCGTATACAGGGACGGCCTGTCCTTCGATCAGTTGCACACTTTCGACGAACGAGAATTTTCGTCAAACCGTTTTGCGGTTTTGACCGACCACATTGAGCCCTATGACCGTATCCGGTTTGAACAGGGCAAGGTCGACCATGGCGAAACCGCCGAGTTTCGCGTGTTCATCACCGATGTCACGCCGCGGGCGGAGTTTTACCTGCTGCAGGAACCACAGCTCCTGATGGCCGGCATTCCCGCAAACCGGCTCTTGCGGCTTGCACGCGCTCAATCAACGGGCAGGCAGTAACGCATCTCCTGAAAGTTGCCGCGCAAAGAAACAACACGGTCGCGGAGCGCGCCGGACAGACCCGCGTCTTCCGATGCCGAAATTTCGGCAATGATCGACGCGAGGCCGGCAAAATCCGCCTCCTTCATGCCGAAGCGGGTCATTTCCTGCACGCCCATACGCACGCCTGATGCGGCGGCGAAACTGACATCGTCATGAAAGGCCTGCGGGTTGGTTATGATGTTGTTGGCTTCCAGGCCGCTCGACACCAATTCGCCACGGCCGCGGGCCGTGCGCACCAACACCTGATGTGTATCGGTGTAGCCACTGACGGGATCTCCCTCAAGCACAAGCCCGGCTGCCGCGAGCGCGGCGGCAAACGCCTTGGCGTTGCGCACCACCTGACCAGCGTACTCTTGCTTGTGGGCAAGCATTTCAAGCGTTGCGCCCAGAAGACCAAGCTGGGTTCCCAGGTGATGATTTGAGACATGGCCCGGAAATGCGCGTTGTTCAATGAAGCTCCAAAGATCCTCCAGTGGAGATCCGGGCTCGATGTTGCTCAAGATGACACCTCGTTGGGGGCCGAAGAACGACTTGTGTGTCGACCCTGTGATCAGGTCCGCGCCTTCCGCGAGGGGTTTCTGGAACGCATCGGTCAGGAGACCCAGGACATGCGCGCCGTCATAGAGGATGACCGGACGCGCGGGATTGTCGGCGCCGAATTCGCTGTGCACGAACTCCGCGATTTCCGCCACCGGTTCCTTGTGAACGATGACACTGCGGCCGAAGACGATGAGATCCGGCCGCGCCTCGGCGATGACTTGCTTTGCCGCTTCAACATCGATGCGGTGCGGATTGCCGGACTGGATCGGGAAGTGCTCGACCCAGGACCGGCCGGTCACCGGATCGATCGCCACATAGTTTTTGAGGGCACCGGAAGCCTGGGCACTCAGGTGTCCGCCCTTGTTTAGATCATGTACGACAACGGGGCCGAGAAGGCGTGGCTCGAAGCTCTTGCGGTAGCGGTTGCGGTACTGCTTCAGAGCATCGTAGACCGTGTCGTTGGCCATCTGACCGCTGATCACGCGGGTTTCCGCGCGGGCGCATTCGAAATACGCACAAAGCGCGGCTTCGAGCTCGCGCTCTTTCTCCATGATGAAGGCCGTGCCTTTGTAGTAGCGAACGTCTTCGGAAGCCGCACCGAAGGCCTTCAGATGATTGTGCTCGTTATAGCGGCCCGCCGGATCGGACATACACAGGTGATCGACGAAGGCGGAGACGCTTTGTTCCGATGGAATGAGGTTGAAACACTCGGTGCGGCGCCAGGCATGGTTCTGATCGCTTTCGTGTTTTAGGCGCGCGGCCGTCCGCGTGATATCGGCACTTTGGAGCGATGGAGTTTGGCGTGGCGCTTCAAACCCTCCATAGGGACGTGTGAACGGTGCCGCCGGCCAGAGGTTCTTTTCAACCAGCTCCGCGGTGCTGGAATTGCCGCGATCATCCACGATCTGCACCTCAATCGGGCGGTCGGAGCGATAGCGCAGGTCCGAGCGCAGAAGTGCGAGGCCAATGGGCCGGACGTCATGCGCGTCGGCAGGCGTCGCCATCAAACCGGCACCATCGAACTGGCTCGAGGGAACGGACGTGCCGGACGTGACCACGCCAATATCTTCGCCGTCGCGTGTGACACGATGGCCGGCGCGCAGCGGACGGCGCGAGCCAAACACCGCCACCGGCTGGACGAGGCGTTTGAGCAACCGCTCGGCGACCGGAACAGCAAGCTCACCGCGCCGGATTGCAACGAATTCGGCGCGCTGGGCTTCCAGCGCCAACGAGCCGATGCAGGGCACATCCACATGACCGGGCAGCCGCACGCCGGCAGGCGCGATGGTGTTTGCGAATATCGGTATGTCGTTGCCGTCCGCGTCTTCGCCGAGTTCGTGTCCGTAGAGCGGCAGGCCTGCTTCCAGCCGCAGCGAATCGCGTGCGCCAAGTCCCGCCGCGGCGGCACCGGCGGCAATCAGTGCCTCCCAGAAGGCCACCGCATGGTGCGACGGCGGAAAAAGCTCGTAGCAGATGGTTTCGCCGGTATAGCCGGTGCGTGCGACGATGACATCGAAACTGCCGGCGGACACCGTGGCGAGCCTGTTGCGCTTGTTTTCCGGCAGGTCAGCGCCATCGACCAGCGCCTCCAGAACCTGCGTCGAGCTCGGGCCCTGCAGCGACACCATTGCAAGGGCATCGCTGACATCTTCAAGCGTGCAATCGTCGGCTTCGCTGTGGGACACGAGCCAGTCCAAGTCCTTGGCGCGGTTCGACGCATTGACGACAAGCAGAAAGTCCCGGTCGCCCATGCGATACAGATAGGCGTCGTCCAGCGCCCCGCCGGTTTCATTGGGTATGAAGGTATACTGCGCTTCTCCCGGTTTCAGAGCGCGAGCGTTGTTGGAGAGAACACGCAGCAGGAAAGTTTCAGCACCGGGCCCGGTGACCTTGAACCGGCCCATATGAGACACGTCGAAAAGCCCGGCCTCACGGCGTGTTGCGAGGTGTTCCTGGATGGCTCCGGCCTTGTACTGAACCGGCATGTCCCAGCCGGCAAAGTCGACCATCTTGCCGTCGTGTGACGCATGCCAGTCATGCAAAACGGTTTTCTGGATGTCGTCGCTCATCGCGGCCCTCGCGGCATTTGCAGCGCGGCGCGCCGCTTCACGATCCTCCTTTTGCGGAGGATGCGCTCAAACGACATCACAGGTTGGCGGCGCCGGTCAACCTTGGCCGCGCGGCGATGTCCTCGGCAGGGTCACCACCGCGATGAGCAGAAGTACGCCACCCGCGAGCCCCGCAAGCCCCAGTCGCTCGCCAAAGAGTACTGCAGCGAGCAGCGCGGATGTCAGCGGTTCGAAGAGGACAACGAGCCCGGTGGCGGCCGGGCGCACGTGCGGAAGACCGGCAAAGAACAGGGCATAGGCAAGCGCCGTCGCGCCAAGGCCGATATAGATCACCAGCCCCCAGGCAGCACTGCCACCGGTGACTTCCAACCCGGCATGGAGGGCTGCCGGTGCCAGCAGCAGCGCCCCCAGACCAAACCCCAGGCCGACGAGCGTTGCCGGTGGATAGCGCTCCGCCAGCGTCCAGCTCGACAGCGCAAACACCGCGTAGGCGAGCGCGGCGCAGCCGGCCATAGCAATGCCGGCCCACAAATCCGATCCCTCAGCCGACGACGGACCGGGAACGCCAACCAGCAGGGCAACGCCGGCAACGGCAATCGCCACGCACAGAGCCAGCCGCCGCGTGATGGTCTCGCCGAGAAATGCCGCGGATAGAAGGGTAACAAGCACCGGCGCCGAACACAGCGCGATGAGGGCGGCGAGCGTCACGCCGATGCGTGCCACCGCGCCGAAGTAAAGACCCTGATAGGCAGCTTGCGACAAGGCGATCAGGGTAAGCGCGAGCCAGTCACGGCGCGCCACCTGCAAAGAGCGCAACCCCCCGAGTGCGCCGCCACACAAGAGCAGCAGAGGGGCGGCGATTGCCAGACGATAAAACCCGATGCTTATGGGCTCGGCATGACCGAAACCCCCAAGCAGTTTGGCGGCGACGCCGGCAGTGCCGAACAGCACCGCGGCGGCGGCGATCAGAACGATGCCGCGCATGCGCGTGCAAAACCTTCAAACGGTGTCGCGGCGCAGC
Organism: Hyphomicrobiales bacterium; assembly: GCA_021775755.1. GTDB lineage: Bacteria > Pseudomonadota > Alphaproteobacteria > Rhizobiales > JAJFHB01 > JAJFHE01. Next base: position 24,230 of record JAJFHE010000073.1, read on the forward strand.
GGCTGCGACATGCAGTGGATGCCGCCGCCGGCACGCAGATACATCGACATATCGGGGTCGTACACTTCAAAACCCAGGGCGCGCAGCTTACCGTTGAGATCGATGCTGGACGCCGGCGACAGGATGCGCTCGTTGCCAAGCGACATGACGTTGCACCCCAGCGCAATCGTGTCCTTGAAGCTCACCGGCACGATTTCGATGTTTTTCTCTTTCAGCCAGGCGACGATGTCGTCCGGCGTTGAATCGAGACAGACGGCGGCGCATTTCTCCGCCAGCATGCAGACCATTAGATCGATATGCACATAGAAGCTGTCGATGGGCGCGTATTTGATTTCCCAGCCTTCCGCGGCAAACCAGGCGCCGACCTGGCGGGCGGACACTTCCTCGCAACGGTGTCCGGTATAGCCGATGAGCACGCAGCCGGGCTCGATGATGTCGAAATCTCCACCCTCGAAGTTACCGGCGCTCACCATGTCGTATATCGGAATACCCTTCTCCAGGTAGAACCGGAGGCAGGCGGCATATTCGCCACGGCGGCGCGGGTTTGCCATCTGGCAGATGACGGCGCCATAAGGCGACATGAAACTCGAGTCGCGGGCATAGACCTGATAATTCGTGAGTTCATCCTGCGGCAGGAAGTGGCAGGTTACGCCGGCACTTTCATAGGCATCGACGATTTCGCGGTGCTGGCGTACCGCGAGCTGTTTGTCGAAAACATGACCCTGGCGCAACGTCTCGCGCACGATGGAACTGTAACTTGCATTGTCTTCGCGCCACTGAAACGTTTCCGGCGGGCCAAGCAGAACATCGCGCAGGACGCCGTACTCGGAATTGATTCCCCAGTGTTCCAGAACCGGTGTGCCGCCGCCTTCGCGCCGCGCGCGCAGGGGCGTTGAACTGTTCGCTGCACCATTGCCGCTCATGCAATGTCTCCTCAATATAAATCGATCCCAATCTGGCGCTGACCGTGGCACAAAGCGCCATTTTGCGCCAGTGCGCGATGCACGCAGGAGCAGTGTCCGGTTGGCGGCCTATTGACCTACGCCCGCTGGTTCGCGCAACTGTCCAGCGAACGGATTGCAGCCAGACGGAGACGTGCCATGCATCTGCATTTTGACTTGAGCGAGTTCGAACACCGGCAGAAAGCTGTGTGCGCAAGTATAGTTGACGCTGGCCTCGACGGCCTGATCCTGTTTCGCCAGGAAAGCATGTACTACCTCACCGGTTACGACACCGAGGGGTTCGTCATGTTCCAGGCCATGTATATGGGCGCCGACGGGCGCATAGCGCTGTTGACGCGCTCTGCGGATCGTCTGCAGGCGCAGATCACCTCAACGCTTAAGGACGTGCGCATCTGGGCTGACCGCCAGGGCGCCGATCCGGTTACCGATCTCAAAACGATGCTTGCCGAGTATGGCTGCGCGGGCAAACGGCTTGGTGTGGAGTATCACGCCTACGGCCTCACGGGCCAGCGGGCGATGATGGTCAATGACGGGCTGGAGGGCTTTTGCGAACTGACCGACGCTTCGGATCTCGTGCGTATCGTGCGGCTCGTAAAAAGCCCGGCGGAACTCGCCTGCGTGCGAAAGGCCGGAGAGATCGCCGACGCGGCATGGGATGTCGCCCACAAAAAGTCCGTGCCCGGCGCCTTCATCGGCGACATTTACGGCGAGATGCTGCATGTCATGCTGAGCCTGGACGGCGATCCCTCCGCGAGCCGCTGGCCGATGGGCGCGGGTGAGACGTCGATGCTGGTGCGCTATCACACCGGCAAAGGATCGATCGCGGCGCAGGACCAGGTTCAGCACGAGTTCGCCTCATCGTACCGCCACTATCATGTTGCCGCGATGAGCGTCGTCGTAACGGGCGAGGCCGATCCGCGTCAGCAATCGATGTTCTCCGCCTGCCAGGATGCCCTTGAAGCCTGCAAGGAAGAGCTGCGGCCGGGCGCTACCGTCGGCGAAGTGTTCGATATTCACAAGCGCCAGCTGGCCGCGGCCGGCTACGGACATGCGAGCCTCAATGCCTGCGGATACACGATGGGGATCAGCTATCCGCCGTCATGGATGGACTGGCCGATGCTGTGGACCGGCAACCCAGATGTGATCGAGGAAAACATGGTGTTCTTCATGCACATGATCCTGCTCGACGACCGCACCGGCTTGACCATGAGCCTCGGCGAAACGGCTATTGTAACGGGCGGCGACTGCGAGCCGGTGTGCCACGCCCCCAGGCAACTGGTCGTGAATTGACCGGTTTTTGAATGTGGGAGTCTTCAGCTGGTGACGCCTGTGTGCCAAACCATGTGGTATGCAGAAATTCGCGCAGGCCGTAGAAAACAGCCGGACATGCCTGTTCGCCGCGTCACCGAACAGTCAAGTAAACGTGACGCTCATCGAATACAGCAATCGGATCAAACGGTACTCACACTCGCTTTTTCACGGTCTGTTGCCAAAGAGGCTTAAGGCTTGCGCGCTCTGAGGTGCGTCGGTCTGAGTTCGCCCTGATCGAGCACAATGATCATCTTGTCCCAGACGTCGATCTGACGTTCCAGGAACTCTGTGCCCACGGCGGATTCGAGGCCCGCATAAAGGCTTCCTTTCATGTTGTCCCGTTCCCGCCTTGCCTCGTGCCTGTACCACGGGTTGCGGTCGGCGACACGGATGTCCACGAAACCCGCAGCCCCAAGCGCCGCCTCGTAGACGGACGCCGAGGCGAGGCCGAAATCCAGCCCCTCGGCCTCGATATAGGCCTCCATTTCCGGTGACGGCGCGCCGGTGTAGCCGGCCAGCCAGTCGCTCGCGGCGAACCAGCCGCCCGGTCTGAGACACCGAAAGATGTCGCCGGCGAGCGCATGCTTGTCTGCGATGTGGATGATCGCGTCCTTGCTGAACACCATATCGAGACTCGCATCGGCAGCCGGCAGGGGACCGGGCTCGACTTTGAGGAACTGCACGTTGTCGGCCAGTTCAGCGCGCGATGCCAGTTCCACGCAAGCCTCGATCAGGTTGTCCTCGATGTCGATGCCGACGATGGATGCCACTGCGTACTGCCGGGCGATATGCACGGTTGCGCCACCGAGACCGCATCCAAGGTCCAGTGCGGCGAGACCGGTTAGGTCCAGGCCCTCGAGGACGCGGTCCACCTCGTCCGAGCCCCCTGGCGACATGAAGCCTTCGCCCCACACCGCTTGCAGCAAGGCGGTCAGGTCGTCGTCATATTCCTGATGGGGTTCGGGTGCATCGGATGTGGTCATGCGGTCGTCCTCTAAGAATGGTACCATTCGCCCTCGGCCCCGGCTCCACGTGTGGCGAACAGTGCAAAGACGATGTCAGAGCGCACAGCCCGCTTGGTCACTACCGTTGTTCACAAAACGAACCGATAACGTGCCCGCAGACTGAGCGATTTGGGTTTCGCTGGCAATGGTTTCCGCCTGCAACTCGACCAAGAACGCATAATCGTGCGATGCCGCCGAACGGCCGCGAAACCGCGCCTAAAGGTTGCATCGAACAAGATATGCAGAAACTTTTCTCGGGCATACGATACCGACGTCGTGACCGTTGCGGAGCCGTGGTGGGACGCAATGCTCACGCAGTGGCGGCCGGGATATGCCAGGGTAATGGCCGCGTTCCTGGCGCGTCAGGAGCAAGCGCCCAGAGAAGTCAATTACTGCGGGGATTACCTGTCGTACTCCCGCACCGGCGGAGCCTGCGCCAGCGGTCGAGGAGTGGCCCGTCTCGTGGAACGCCGCTTTGCGGCGGCATGAAGAAGCTCCGACATCGCGCTTGATGGATCAATCCCGCGGAGGACCGCAGCGCCCCGGTCAGGCAGGCAGTTGCTTCTTGGGGGCAGCGCACGGGGACAATAATGCGCACGAACCCCGCAACCCCCTTGCAAAGAGGCCGCGTGTGCGGTCAATTGCGCTCATAATCACACGATCAGGTGGCCTTCACCCATGCCCGACACCAAATCCGCCGCAGGAGCTGCTGACATCAAAGTGAGTGTCAGTGGCATCACAAAACGCTTCGGTACGCACGAGGTCCTGAGCAACATCGAACTGGACGTGCCCCGGGGCAAGAAGTCGGTGTTGATCGGTCCCGCGGCCTCCGGCAAGACGGTTCTGTTGAAGTGCATGGCCGGCCTCGAGGAGCCCGACGCCGGTTCGATCATGGTCGACGGCCAGGACATGATCCAGCTCAAGGGTCGCGCGCATGCCCGCATGCTCGAAGGCTTCGGCGTCCTGTTCCAGCAAGGCGGTCTGTTCGACAGCCTGCCCATTTGGGAGAATATCACTTTCAAGGCCATCAACGTGCAAGGCATGGGGCGCAAGGAGGCGAAGGAGCTCGCGGTCGAGAAGCTGGCGCTGGTGAACCTGCCGGCGCCCACGGCGGACCTCTATCCGGTCGAGATCTCAGGCGGCATGCAGAAGCGTGTCGGCTTTGCGCGCGCCATGGTCGGCGCACCGGAGCTGTTGCTGCTCGACGAGCCGACGGCCGGCCTCGACCCGATTACGACCAAGACCATCAACCGGGTAATCGACGAAAACCTCGCGCAGCTCGGCGCCACCGTATTTGCCGTCACCTCAGACATGGAAGCGGCACGTAACGAGTACGACCATCTCTTCATGCTGCACGAGGGCGAGATCAAATGGGCGGGCCCGACGAGCGAGGTCGAGGACGCCGACGACCCCTACGTGGACCAGATGATCCACGGCCGCGCCCAGGGTCCAATCACGATGCGCATGTTCGCCCGGGACCTCTGACCGGCAGGCCGTCCTCGGGCGGTCGCCTTATCGCGCTTCAAAAGGCAGCAGCTGTTACCCGAATGCGACAGTTGCATTAAATCCTGCGTTTCATGCCAGGTAAGCTCTTGTCAAATCAGCCGTTTCCCTGCTATCGCATGGTCAACAAAATCATACGATTTCAGGCAACGATATCCGGTAACTGATGCAATCCAGTACAACTGTCGAGGGCGCTTCTTTCAACGAAGCAGCACTTGTAACGGGCACGGAAAACGACGGCAACAAGGCCTCGGAAAACGCGCCGGTAAGAACACCCAATCTGCTTTTAAGAGCAACCGCGTTCGTATCCCTGCATCTGATTTTCGTCGGTGCGGGGCTGCTGCTCTACAGCTCGTAGAGCGATCGAGGCGGCAACCGCAACTCACATGATATTAACCGCCATCGCCGGGTTTGCCCCGGTTTTTCGGCTTGGATGCCGCCATCCGGCAATGGGCCATGCACGGGTCAACTCCGAGCATGGCCGGATTGGCGGTGTCAGGCGGCCGTGTAGGCGGTTTTCGTTGCGGTGTAGAACTCTACCGAATGCGGCCCCATTTCGCGGGCGCCGTGGCTTGAGCCCTTGCGGCCGCCGAACGGCACGTGATAGTCGACACCCGCCGTCGGCAGGTTGACCATGACGAGGCCCGAGGACGAGTTCTGCTTGAAGTCCGACGCATATTTCAGCGAAGACGTACAGATTGCCGAACTCAAGCCGAAATCGGTGTCGTTGGCGACGTCAAGCGCTTCGTCGTAGTCCTTCACGCGGATGACGGAGGCGACGGGGCCGAAGATTTCCTCGCGGTTGATGCGCATGGAATTGTCGGTCTCGGTGAAGAGCGCCGGCGACAGATAAAAACCCTCCGTCTCGCGGTTGAGCAACTCGCCGCCGGTGAGCTTGGCGCCCTCGCCGCGGCCGATTTCAAGATAGCTCAGGTCCTGGTCAAGCTGGCTCTGGTCTACGACCGGACCGATCTGCGTGCCGTCTTTCAGCGCATGGCCGACAGTGAGAGCCGACATCGCTTCGGACATGGCGCCGACGAACCTGTCGTGAATACCCTCCTGCACGATGAAACGGCTGGACGCGGTGCACTTCTGGCCGGTCGAGAAATAAGCGCCGTTCAGCGAGACGTTGACGGCGGTACCGAGATCGGCGTCGTCCATCACCACCATCGGGTTCTTGCCGCCCATTTCGAGCTGAAACTTCTTGTTGCGCTGGGCGCAGGAGACGGCCACATGGCTGCCGGTATCGACGGAACCGGTAAAGGTCACGGCGTTGACGTCGGGCGATGTCAGAATAGTCTCGCCGACGACCGAGCCGCGTCCCATGACGAGATTGAACACACCGTCCGGCACACCGCACTCGACGATGATTTCCGACAGAGCCCACGCGCTTCCCGGCACGAGGTCGGCGGGCTTGAACACGACGCAGTTGCCGAAGGCAAGGGCGGGCGCGATCTTCCAGGCGGGGATAGCAATCGGAAAGTTCCACGGTGTGATGATGCCGACAACACCCATGGGCTCACGGACGATCTCGATGTCGACGCCGGGGCGGATCGAAGGCACGCGCATGCCGTGGATGCGCAATGCCTCGCCGGCATAGAATTTGATGGTCTGACCGGCGCGGATCACCTCTCCGATACCCTCGGCCAGCGTCTTGCCCTCTTCGCGTGCCAGCAGTTCGCCAAGCTCGGCGGAGCGCTCGATGACCTTGGCGCCGACCGCTTCGAGCATATCGGCGCGCATCTGCACATTCGACTGGCGCCAGCCCGGAAACGCCGCCTTCGCCGCGGCGATAGCCTCCAGCGTCTGCGCCTCATCGGCATGTGCATATTCAGAGATGATGTCGGAAACATCGGAAGGGTTGATGTTTGCGCGAGTTGTCGCACCATCGACCCACTGGCCGCCAATGTAATTCTGCTTCATGAACGTCGTGCCTTCCATTGTGCGTGATGTAAGCCTGCGGCGCCGGATATTCCAGCGCTCGGCAGGCCTTCCAGATCCGGCGCGCACGTTAACGGGAAAGGCGGGCGGTGTCATCAAAAGCCCGCGTCATCCGCACCGTAGCGCTAGAGCCCGTTACCAGCGCCCCGAGGCGGTGCTCATGTCGGCTTCCGTGATCTGGATCGGGAAGCCGGCCCTGATCTTCGCGTCTGCCTCGCGGCCGAAATAGTTGGGGTAGTGGGTGGAGAGAGTTTGCACCGCCGCTGCGCGGGAGCGCTCGAACAGCGTCGTCTTGCCCTCTTCTTCCCACTGGCCCGTCGGCGAACGGTCCATGAGGGCCGGATAGACATATTCGCTTTCCATGAACTCCAGCGTCTGCTCGTTGCCGAGGAAGTGTCCGGGGTCGATGGCGCAGGCGTTTATGACATCGAGCGACAATGTATCGTCGCTCACTTCGATGCCGCGAAGCGTGCGCGCGATCATGCCGATGGCCTCGTTGTCGATAACCATCGATTCAAAACTGCAGCCCATGAGAGAGCCCATCATGCCACCGACCTCGCACAACCGGTTGGCGCCGGCGTGGGCGGCCAGCGCAAATGTAAGGGCTTTCTCGTAGCCATATTGCGCGTCCGGGATTTTCGCATCCGTCATGCCGCAGCCGACGCTGTTGGGGAGGTTGTAGAAGTTCCCCATCTGCACCGCGGCCGCCGCGAGAAGGGCCTGTTCACCACTGCCGCCGGAGAACGAGCCGGTGCGCAGGTCGGTGATGAACGGCCAGGCGGCAAAGGTTACCGGACAGCCCGGCGTGATGAGGTTGACGATGGCAATGCAGGACAGCGTCTCCGCAACGACCTGGGCAAGGATTCCGGCAAGCGGGGCCGGTGCCGTGGCGCCCGACTGCGGCGCAACGGCGATGTCGCTGGTCAGCCCGAGCCGGCTCGCGTCGATCAGGATTTCAAGATTCTCCTGACCGAACCGCAACGGCGACACGATGGGACAGCCGCCGAAAATCACCGAGGGCTTCTTGAGAAACGTGCCTTCGCCGCCGGACGCGAGGTCGAAGAGCTCGATTGCCGGCTTGATATGCTCGCGCACGCGGAACGACAGACAGACCGGTTTCTCGCTCGCCGACAAAAGCGCGTAGACCATATTCATGTCGTGCTCGTAGTCGTCGGGGATATCGGTGCCGAGCACCGTGTCGCCGAGCATATGGATGTTGTCGAGCGTGTCGACGAGGCGGCTGAAGTCGTAGATATCCAGCATGGTCGAGGCACGGTACGACTTGGTGTCGGCATCGAACGTCGTCACCGCCGTACCGGAATTGGAAAAGAAAACGGAGCTCTTCACGCAATGGATATCGTCCTTGCCGGCGCGGCTGCCGCGGGCGTGGACGTAATACTCCTTCGCCGCACCGGCGATCAGGTCCTCCATAAGGGAGCGCGGGAAACAGAGGCGGCCATGCTCGTTGAGAACGGCGCCTTTCGGCAGAACGATGTCCAATAGTTCGGGGATCGGATTACCGATGCCCGTGGTCTCAAGGATCGACAGTGCGGCGTGATGCACCCGGTCCATGGCAGCCGCGCTCAGGGGCTGAAATTTACCGCCCTCGATGCCAGGCCAAATCGCCTTCGACGGCCCCGCCGCCTGACGTGCCTCCAGCCGGCCCTGACGGCCTGCGCCTTTTCTGCGCGATGATTTGCGAACGGCCTGGTTCATGGCGTGTCACTCCGGCTAGATGAAGGGACCGCCGGCATTTCCCGGCGGAATAGAGCGGCTTCGGCCTGTTCTCGGCCAGCCTCGAAATTTCGGGCGGCAAGATGCCCGCTGAACGTCGCGTCGGCGATCAGACCAGGCGAGAGGGCATCGCCGACGACCTCGAATGTCGGCGCTCCGGCATACTGGCCGAGCGCGTGCTCCAGCGTTCGGTCAGGGGTGCGGGCGCTCACCATGACGAGCGCCGAGCAGGCCAGATCCGCCCGCGCGCCGCCATAAACCCCCTCGATTGTCACGCTATCCGGCCCGACAGCCGCAACCGAGGTGCTGAGACTCAACTCAATGCCGGCGGAAACCAGCGCGCGCTGTACGCGCTCCTGCTCGAGGGTGTAGACCGTAAAGGGCGAGACGACACTGGCGGTCGAGACGAAGGTGACCCGAAGACCGCTCTCCGCCAGATGATCGGCGATGACACCGCCCATGTAGCCGTGATCGTCGTCATAGACGACAACCGGCCCCTCGGGCAGACGCCCGGCCATGATATCGTCGGGCGTGAACAGGGGCATGGCATCGTCGCAGTCCAGGGGAAAATGATGGCTGCGCCCGGTGCCGTCGCTGCGCCACGCCGCACCGGTTGCAAGGAAAACATGGTCGCATCCGAACTCGCCCACATCTTCAGCCGACAACGCGCTGTCGGTGTAAAGAGCTACGTTTGCCATCTGGCGCAGTTCATATATCCGGTTGTCAACGACGCGGCGCCAGGCGGAGAGACCCTTGAGCCGGCTTTCGCGCAAGGCCCTGCCGCCGAATTCGCCCGATGCCTCGGCCAGCGTCACCCGGTAACCGCGCCGGCCAAGCTGCAGCGCGCATTCAAGACCGGCCGGACCGCCGCCGACCACGAGCACCGTACTATCCGACGCTTTCGGAGCGATATGCTCAGGGTTCCAGCCGCGCCGCCACTCCTCGCCCATGGTCGGGTTTTGCGTGCAGCGGATCGGTACGCCCAGCGCATCGCAACTGGCGCAGATATTGCAGCCGATGCATTCACGGATCGCATCGATGCGGCCCTCGGCGATCTTGTTCGGCAGATAGGGATCGGCGATCGAGGGGCGCGCGGCGCCGATGAAATCGAGCACGCCCTGACGGATCAGCCGGACCATGAGATCGGGCGACGTAAAGCGGCCAACGCCCACCGTCGGCTTGCCGGTCGTGGCTTTGACGAAGGAGATGAGGTCGGTTTCATAGCCCTCATCCGGCCCGAACCGCGACGACAACGTGTCGTTCGGCCAGTCGGAAACGTTCACGTCCCAAAGATCTGGAAGCGCCGCCAGATGTTCGACAACGGCGCGGCCTTCCTCATGCGCCTGCATACCGTCCTCGCCCCTCATTTCATCGACGGCAAGGCGCAGGGCAACGGCACAGCTGTCGCCGATTTCCTCCTTCGTCTCTTCAAGAAGCTCGCGGATCAACCGCGCCCTGTTCTCAAGGCTGCCGCCATATTCGTCGCTGCGCTGATTGTAGCGCGGCAGAAGAAAATGCTGGGTGATGGTCATGTTGTGACCGGCATAGACATAGACGATGTCGAAACCGGCGGCCTTCGCGTTGCGTGCGGCGCGGCGGTGCCAGGCGCGCAGATCGCGGATGTCCTGCTTGTCCATGGCGCGCGCCATTTTCGGATAGGCGCTGTCGAGCTGAACATCGAGCGGGGCAAGCGGGGGGATCCGCGAATAAAGATTGTCGGCCATGTGGCCGTTGTGAACGAGCTCAATTCCCGCGAGCGAACCCTGCGCTTTCACCGCTTCGGCCATGAGGGCGAGGGCTGGAATATCGCGCTCATCCCACAGGCGCTGCTCGGAATAAGGCGACAGATCGGAGCTTGGGTGGATTTCGGTTTCTTCGGTGCACACAACGCCCCAGCCGCCGGCCGCCTTGGTGGCGCGCATGGCGGTGTGTGCCTGCGGCCGCAGGTGGCCCATGCCGCAGGCATGCGGCACCTGGTAGAACCGGTTGGGCGCCGTAACGGGGCCCACCTGCACCGGCTCGAAAAGAATGTCGTACGCACCCGTTTGCAGCATTGGTTCCACCTGTCGTCGAAAGGGAGCTGGCACGAAAAAAGTCGCGACGGAGCTGTTCAATCCGGTCAAATCGAGCAATAATGGACGAGCGTCCATTTTTCGCATTACGCATTTGACCTGTCAAGCGGTGTGTTCGGGCGGTGTGTTCGGGCGGTGTGTTGCGTGACGTTTCTTGAGGGCAGGTTTTACGAAGCGGTTTTCGCCGGCGCTGGCCTTGGCGGCCGCGCCCTGGAACAGAAAGGACGGGACCTCGTGCCGTCGAAGAAAAAGGAAGACTTGCGCAGAAAGACGCTGATCGAGGCGACGATCCGGTCGATCGTCGATGTCGGCATCAACGAGACCACGGTCTCGACAATCATTGCGCGGGCGGGCCTGTCGCGCGGCATGCTGCATCTTTATTTCAAGAACAAGAAGGAGCTCGTGATCGCGACAGCCGAGCACTACAGCAACGGCTACTACGAGAAGATGCAGTCGTTTATCGACACCGCGGGCGATGATCCCGTCGACCGGCTCAATGCCATGATCGACGCGGATCTGAGCGAAGAGATCCTCAATCTGGAAACGGTTGTCGTGTGGAACGCGCTGCGCAGTATCGCGCACACGGATGAAGAGATCAGAGCGCACACGACGACCCGCGACAAGACGCTCTACGGGCTTTACCGCCAGGTTTATGAAGAGATCCTCGGACCGGATGAACCGGACCGCGGGAAAGCCGGAGAAATCGCCGCCGGCACGATCGCGCTCACCGAAGGCCTATGGTCGGATTTTTTCCTCTATCCGGACACGTTCGACCGTGCTGGCGCCCGGCGCATCGTCATGCGCCTGATCAAGGGTCAGGTACCGGTTTAGGGTATCAATCGCTCAGGCATTCGCGCATCGAGACGGCCATGTTGCGGACGAGCTGAAAATAGAGCTCCGGGCCGTTTTCCAGCCCCGCCCCCAGCGGATCGAGCGCGCCCGATTGCGCCCCGGTGCCTTCTATCAGCACATCAAGGATTTTCGCTTCGAACTGCGGTTCGGAAAACACACACACCGCGCCCAGGTCCTGGATCAGTTTGCGAATCCCGCGAATGCGTTCAGCGCCCGGCTGTGACTCGGGAGACAGCGCAATTATGCCTGCGGCGGCGAGGCCGAAACGATTTTCGAAATACCGGTAGGCATCATGAAAAACGACATAGTCTCGCCCCCTCACAGGCGCAAGAAGTGCCCGAACCTCATCGATGAGGCCATCGAGGCGGGATACCAGGCCCGCAGCATTGGCGCGGTAGACAGAGGCCTGGGCGGGATCTGCCCTGACAAGCGCGGACTCGATTGCCCGCACAAGGTGCTTTGCGTTCTCAGGATCCAGCCAGACATGCGGATCGATCCGCCCCTTCCCGTGATCGTGATCATGCTCCCCGTGATCGGGTTCACTCTGATCAGGCTGATCATCAACATGCCGGTCGTCATTTTCGCCGCTTTCCGAACCGAGGTCCTCGCCCCAGTTAAGCTCTATCAGACCGGGCACATCAATGAGTTCCACGACCTCCGCACCAGCGCCGATCGTGTGCAGCGGCTTTTCAAGGAAGGCTTCGAGGTTGCCGCCGACCCAAAAGATCAAACTCGCCTCCTCAATGAGATTCGCCTGCGCCGGGGTCAGCGCAAAAGCATGCGGCGACCCCGCACCGTGGATCAGCAGCCCGGGCTCGCCGGCACCGCTCATTACGGCGGCGACAAGCGAGTGAACCGGTTTGATGGATGCCACAACGGCGCTTTCAGCACGTGCCCCAAGAGTGGCGGCAGTTACGGAAATGACCGCAATCAGGGCCGCAAAGAACGCTTTCACAGGATTGATTCTCATCATAGTGGATGTTATACAGTTACAAATTCGCGTAATGATATAACGTGTGACTTAACCCGGGGCAAGTTCTGAAAACCGCGGTTTCAGAGGATTTCGATTTGCTGACATCCACACCCTCTCTGGTCACGCTTGAGAACGCCGGCGTCGCGCGTGCCGGCCGATGGCTGGTGCGTGGTGTGGACCTCAGCGTGCGGCCGGGCGAAATTGTCACTCTGATCGGCCCGAACGGTTCTGGAAAGTCGACGACGGCCCGAATGGCACTTGGCATTCTTGCGCCGGACGAAGGCCGGGCCGAGCGCCGCAACGGCCTGCGTGTCGGCTATGTGCCCCAGAAAGTGTCGGTTGACTGGACCCTGCCGCTTACGGTCGACCGGTTCATGCGGCTGACGGCACGGCTTTCGCAGTCCGATATCGATGCGACGCTTGAAAGTACGGGCATTACCCATCTGCGGCTGGCCGAGGTCAGAACCCTGTCGGGCGGCGAGTTCCAGCGCGCCATGCTGGCCCGCGCGATGGCGCGAAAGCCCGACCTTCTGGTGCTCGACGAACCGGTGCAGGGCGTCGACTTTCAGGGACAGATCGCACTGTACGAGCTTATTCAGAAACTGAAGGACGATCTGGATTACGGCATCCTCATGATATCGCACGATCTGCACGTCGTTATGGCCGCGACCGATCAGGTGATCTGCCTGAACGGCCACGTGTGCTGCCAGGGAAGCCCGAGCGCGGTGGCGGAGAGCAGCGCCTACAGACAACTGTTCGGCAGCAAGGGTGTCGATGCGCTGGCCGTCTATCATCACGATCATGACCATACGCATCTGCCAGATGGCCGGGTGCGTCACGCCGACGGCACGATTACAGATCACTGCCACCCCGACGATGGCCACCATCATCACGGGGACGGTCATACTCAAGGAGAGAAGGCCGGCGATGCTTGACGATTTCTTCTCCCGGGCGCTGATTGCAGGCATCGGCGTTGCCCTGGTGGCCGGGCCGATCGGCTGTTTTATCGTGTGGCGCCGCCTTGCCTATTTCGGCGATACGCTGTCGCACGCGGCACTTTTGGGTGTGGCACTGGCTTTTCTGTTCGAGGTCAATATCACGCTCGCGGTATTCGCGGTCTCGGGCATCATATCTATCGCGCTCCTGCAGCTGCAAAAACGTGCGACGCTTTCCTCGGACGCCCTGCTCGGCCTGTTGTCCCACTCCGCACTGGCTCTCGGGCTTGTGGTTCTGGCCTTCATGACATGGCTGCGCGTCGATCTTCTCGGCTATCTGTTCGGCGACGTACTGGCCGTTTCGCGAACCGATATCGCGATCATTTACGGCGGCGGCATCGTTGTGCTGGCACTTCTCGCGGCGATCTGGCATCCGCTGTTTGCCGCAACGGTTAACCGCGAACTGGCGGAAGCGGAGGGCATCAATCCGGAACGGGTCAACGCCGTGTTCATGCTGCTGATGGCGACCGTAATCGCCATCTCCATGAAGATTGTCGGCGTGTTGCTTATTACCGCGTTGCTGATCATACCCGCGGCGACCGCGCGCAGACTTGCAAGCGGGCCGGAGCAGATGGCGGTCATTGCCGCGATCATCGGAGCAGCGGCCGTTGTCGGCGGTCTGTTAGGCTCGCTGGAATGGAACACGCCGTCGGGCCCATCGATCGTCGTCGCCGCATTCGCCTTGTTTGTCCTCAGCCTGACGCCTTTGTTCGGCCGGCTGGCGAACCGGAACGCGAAACACGGGATACCGGACACATGAGCGCACACTCACATGACAGCCTGACGCGCAACCAGACACTGGTTTACGGGGCGCTTGAAACGGCGGATGTACCTTTAAGCGCCTACAGCATTCTCGATCAGCTGCGCGATCACGGGTTCCGGGCACCACCACAGGTATACCGCGCGCTGGAGAAGCTCGTTGAATTCGGCATGGTGC
>JAJFHE010000074.1 GCA_021775755.1 Hyphomicrobiales bacterium
GGGATCAATCAAAAAGAAAGGCACAACCCACATGAAAAAGAGCGAATTGATTGAGAAGATTTCAAAAGCGGTTTCTAAAAGCACCAAAACGGAGGTCAGTAAAAAGCTGGTGGATGCGGTGATTTCGGAGACCTTTGTCACGATTGGCAAGACGGTTAAAAAAGAAGGAAAACAGGGGATACCCGGTTTTGGCACCTTTACGCTCACCAAACGGCCCGCACGGAAGGGTCGCAACCCGGGAACAGGCGAGACGATCAAGATTAAGGCTTCAAAGTCAATTCGCTTTAAACCATCCACGGTGTTGAAAGGGTCTTTGTAGGGAAGTGGTGGCCTGAAAGGGGTGGAAGCCGGTGTGTGCAATGGCCGCGCCCTCATGGTGCGCGTTCACGGCCATTGTCAGACCGGGCTGTTTTGTTTTTTCAGGCGGCTTGATGATGACATTGTCCCCGTCCTTTTTTTGAGGGGGTCAATGTTGTTTTTTGGGTGGGGGAGTCCTGGCTCCTGTGTGCGACGATGACTTGTGATTATATAAAAGCTTTGGATCTTGTCCGGGACGGTCATTGGGATGACTCTCATGAGATGGTTCAAGCATGCACCGATCCGCTTTCCTTTCTCATTCATGCTTATCTGCATCGCATCGAGGGGGATTTTGAAAACGCGAATTTCTGGTATCAGCGGGCAGGGGAGGATATGCGACCAAATAGTCTGGCAGAGGAACTCAGTCGTTTGTATGCCTTGGCGAAGGCGGTTTGACCCGAAGGGGTCGTAAGTTCTTAAAAAAATAGGGGAGGGGGAGCCTATAGGGCGCATCGGCGGGAAAAAACCTCTCTTTAAAACATCATCTCGCCCCCTTAGTTGAGGGGATTGCGTATTCCGACTGGGAATGTTATTAGACTGTCTTCCTATCGGTTTTAGTGGTGACCTTTTAGGAGAGTCACCATGTCTTGTCTAAGGGTCATTAAAGATGACAGGTTTCGCCAGTTATAGACCGAATACCCAAGAAGAAAACAACCCGGAAAAGCAAATATGAGTTTTAATAAGGTACTCGAAAAATATAGGAAAATATCATTCTCAGAACAAGATAAAGGAACGCGGTTTGAACGCTTGATGCAGGCATATCTGCAAACAGACCCGAAATATGCCCACCGCTTCAAAAAGGTTTGGTTGTGGAATGAATTTCCCGGAAGACGGGATCTAGGGGGTGGCGATACAGGGATAGATTTAGTGGCTTTAACGCTTGAGGGTGACTATTGGGCGATTCAATGTAAATGTTCTCAGGAAAGTGCAACGATTGATAAACCCGCGCTTG
The DNA here is from genome assembly GCA_021775755.1 of Hyphomicrobiales bacterium. GTDB lineage: Bacteria > Pseudomonadota > Alphaproteobacteria > Rhizobiales > JAJFHB01 > JAJFHE01. The sequence goes on from JAJFHE010000074.1 coordinate 1,310, forward strand.
ATTCCTTCCTATCCACTTCCAGCCGTGAGTTTAAAGGCGAAGATTTACGAACCACCCGGTTTTCGCATCGGCTTTGGGTCTCTACTACGAACCACTGGGGACGGAATGCCGAAGAAGCCATTTCAAATCAAAATCCACCCCTTACACGGCTCAACCTCTACGAATTACAAGAAGCACCCGTTGACTGGGAAAAATTAGACCAAGGCATTCACGGTGAGGCTTCACGCACTCCTAAAAAGACACTCCGCCCGCATCAAAAAGAAGCCTTAGAAAAAACGCAGGCATATTTCAAAGAAGCCGATAGAGGCAAGCTCATTATGGCTTGCGGGACGGGGAAGACATTCAACGCGCTCCGCATTGCCGAGAATGAAACCAAGGGTCGGGGCTTGATCTTGTTCTTGGTGCCTTCCATTGCCTTGTTGGGTCAAACTTTGCGGGAATGGTCGGCAGATGCCAATGAGCCGATCAATGCCGTGTGCATTTGTTCCGATCCTGAAATTTCCCGTAAAAAATCAAAGAGTGCTGATGTGGATACGTTTAGTGTCGTGGATTTGGCTTTGCCCGCATCGACCAAGGTGAAAGATATTCTCAAACAATTCAGGGTTTTCAAAGCGAATGGCAGCCAAGGCATGACGGTGGTTTTCTCGACTTATCAATCCATTGAAGTCATTGCCCGTGCTCAAAAAGAACTTTTGAAAGTAGATCAAAACTTTGGGGCATTTGATCTGATTATCTGCGATGAAGCCCACCGGACGACCGGGGTGACTTTATCGGGAGAAGATGAATCGGCCTTTGTAAAAGTGCATGACAACGATTTTTTAAAGGCACATAAGCGCCTGTATATGACCGCAACGCCCCGTCTTTTTAGCGATGATGCCAAGTCCAAGGCGGCACGGGCCGAGGCCCTGCTCTGTTCGATGGACGATGTAGCGCAATACGGCGAAGAAATCTATCGTATCGGCTTTGGGGAGGCCGTTGAACATGACCTGCTCTCTGATTATAAAGTGCTGATATTGACCTTGAATGATCAGGACATTCCCCCGGCGGTTCAAAAGATGATCTCCGATGACAGCCAGGAGATTAACGCCGATGATGCTTCAAAGCTCATTGGCTGTATCAATGCCCTCTCAAAACAGATATTGGGTGATGAAGGCATCATCAAAGACAACGACCCCGCCCCCATGCGCCGGGCCGTCGCTTTCTGTCCGAAGATTACCGCATCAAAAGAAATCACGTCTATTTTCAATAGTGCCTCAAATACTTACATCGAGGAATTGCCAGAAGAGAAACAAGACCAGATGGTCTTCGTTGCGGCCAAACATATCGACGGCACCATGTCCGCACCGCAACGGGATGAACTGCTCGGATGGCTGAAAGCCGATATTGAGGATGCCAACGAATGCCGTGTTTTGACCAATGTGCGATGTTTGAGTGAAGGCGTGGACGTGCCTTCACTGGATGCCGTGATGTTCCTCTCTGCGCGAAATTCACAAGTCGATGTGGTGCAATCCGTGGGTCGAGTCATGCGAAAGGCACCAGGCAAGAAATATGGCTACATCATCATTCCCGTGGTGGTGCCTTCTGATGTGGAAGCCTCCAAGGCCTTGGATGATAACGAACGTTATAAAGTCGTGTGGACGGTCTTAAATGCCTTACGTGCGCATGACGACCGCTTTAATGCCACGGTCAATCAAATTGAACTCAACCGCAAAAAACCCAGCAATATTTTAGTCGGCAGGCCGGATTATTCTTTTGATGAAAATGGTAATCCTGTTTCTCCCGGAACCGGCTCCGAAGAGACCAGCAATCAACGATTAAGCGAGCAACTCGCCATGCAGTTTGAGCAATTGCAAAGCGTCGTGTTTGCCCGAATGGTCAAGAAAGTGGGTGACCGGCGATATTGGGAGCAATGGGCAAAGAATGTCGCTGAAATTGCCGAGCGGCAAATGGAGCGCATTCATCGTCTCATCAAAGATGATCAAACGCATCAAGCGGCCTTTGCTCTTTTTTTGGATGGATTACAAAAGAACATCAATCCGAGTATCAGCCAGCAGGACGCGGTCGAAATGCTTTCTCAGCACATTATTACCAAGCCGGTGTTTGAAGCCTTGTTTGAGCACTATTCTTTTGTGCAGAACAACCCCATTTCAGTGGGAATGCAATCCATGCTCGACCTCCTGGAAGCACAGGCCATTGAAAAAGATACCGAAATATTGGAGAAATTTTACGATTCCGTGCGCAAACGGGCTTCAGGCATTGATAACGCTGAAGGCAAACAGCGTATCATCATTGAACTTTACGACAAGTTCTTTAAAACCGCCTTTCCGAAAATGGTGGAAAAGCTGGGCATCGTTTATACCCCTGTGGAAGTGGTTGATTACATCATTCATTCCGTCAATGATGTCTTGAAGCAGGAATTTGACCGCAATATCAGCGATGAAAACGTCCACATTCTCGACCCCTTCACCGGAACAGGCACTTTTATCACCCGTCTGCTACAAAGCGGTTTGATCCACAAAAAAGATTTAGCCCGAAAATACGCTCATGAGCTGCACGCCAACGAAATTGTACTTTTGGCGTATTACATCGCAGCGGTGAATATCGAAAATGCCTATCATGATTTATTGGGTAATGAACGCGACTACCAAAGTTTTGAGGGGATCTGCTTGACCGATACCTTCCAATTGGGTGAAGGCGATGGAAACGAAAAGCTCTATTCCGAGATGTTCCCTAAAAACTCCGCACGGGTGGTGGCACAAAAGAAGGTGCCTATCCGAGTCATTATGGGAAATCCGCCTTATTCAAAAGGACAAAAATCAGCGAATGATAATGCACAAAATCAGGCATATCCAAAATTGGATTTAAAAATTGCCGAAACTTATGTGATTGAAACTAATGCTAAAAATAAAAATGCAATCTATGATTCTTACATAAAGGCATTTCGATGGAGTACCGACCGTCTTGACTCGAAGCATGGCGGCATTGTTTGCTTTGTTTCAAATAGCAGGTGGCTTAATGGAAGTGGGATGGATGGTTTACGTATATGCCTTGAACGTGAGTTTTCCTCCATTTATGTTTTTAATTTGAGAGGGGACCAACGTACCAGTGGTGAATTGTCAAGGAAAGAAGGTGGGAAAATGTTCGGTTCGGGTTCCCGTACCCCTATTTCCATAACCTTGTTGGTAAAAAATCCGAAGGTCGATAAGGGAAAAGCCACCATTCATTATAACGACATTGGGGATTACTTGAAACGGGAAGAAAAACTTGAAATTGTGAAGAAATGTGGGAGCGTTTGCAATACAAAAATGAACTGGAAAATCCTCAAGCCCAATGACCATGGAGATTGGATAAATCATCGAAATGATGTATTTGAAACGTTTATCCCTTTAGTCCCGAACAAGAGACTTGGCAAAAGTTCAAGCTCATTCTACGAAATTAACTCGGTAGGTAATCAAACAGCAAGAGATGCCTGGTGTTACAATAGTTCCGAAATCTCGCTCACTTTCAATATGAAAAAAATGATCGAATTCTATAACAACCAAGCAAGAGATTTTCAGAAACTTACTCAAACCAAGTCTAAACAAGATGTAGATATCTTTATTGATAAGAACCCGGGTAAGATTAGCTGGACTCGTGGGTTAAAGAAATCCTTAGGCAAGGGAAACACATATAGACTCAATAACCAGAATATCGTTTTAAGCATTTATCGACCGTTTTGCAAGCAACGCCTTTATTTTTCACGTGACTTCAACGAGTATGTTTTCCAACAACCAAAATTGTTTCCCAGTACAGCCTTGGAAAATAAGGTTATTTGCACTTCTGGGATAGGAGGCAATAAAGAAAATTCAGCAATTATAACGAACTGCATTACTGACCTAAATATTCTCGATGCAAGTACCCAATGCTTCCCGCTCTATTACTACGAAGAACAAACCAACCAAAGTCCCACCCTGTTTGATGCAGCAGCAGAACGTGAATACATCCGGAGGGATGGCGTGAGTGATTTTATACTCAACAGAGCCAGGAAGATTTACGGCAAGCATGTGGGCAAGGAAGATATTTTTTACTATGTGTACGGCATTCTGCACAGCCCGGAATACCGGACCACCTTTGCCAACGATTTAAAGAAAATGCTTCCCAGAATCCCCTTAGTCGATGAACCCGAAAATTTTTGGAAATTCAGCAAGGCGGGCCGGGCATTGGCAGACTTGCATGTCCACTACGAAAACGTGGCACCCCACCCGGACGTAAAGATCAGCGGAGCAGAAAGTCAGTTTTACGCCATATCCAAAATGCGTTTCCCGAAAAAAGGCCAAAAAGACACCATACTTTACAACAGTAAAATCGTGCTCTCGAACATCCCGGCACCAGCCTATGATTATATCGTCAATGGAAAAAGTGCCATTGAGTGGATTATGGAACGTTACCAAATCAAAACAGACAAAAAAAGCGGCATCAAAAACGACCCGAACGATTGGGCAGATGAAGTAGGGAACCCACGATATATATTGGATTTACTTTTAAGCGTCATCAATGTGAGTACGCAGTCGGTGGAGATCATTAAGGGCTTGCCAAAACTGAAATTTGAATAAAAAAGAGGGGAGGGGAGTGAGAGAGAACGGGTCGTTTTGCTTCATCTTCTCCCCAGCACTTCCGGCATATTTCTACTCCCTATTCACTGACAAATAGGGTATCCGATGTTTTTGAGAAAAACGCCCTTGTTTTTCCAGCAAAAATATTGTGCTGACACGCTGAAATATAGGGTGTACTCTTTCCATCATGAATATAGGCGTTTACATTGGGTAAAAACGTCCAATTTAAATGCTAACCCCTTTCTATTGTCGAAGCAATATTAGTTCACTTCTGTTCTTTTTCGATTGGGGTTGAACATTTTTTGCGATAATCAAAATAATAAGCCATGCTAAAATCATTGTCACAACAGTGTGACTCAAAAAATGATCGCCGATTAACATTTTATATCCACCCAAAGCCCATCCGATAATCGTTGCAGAGAACAAAGCGATAAATCTATTTTTTCTTTTCTTAAACAGAAAAAATAGGGATAAGAGTGCAAAACCGCCGCTTGCATGACCCGCTGGAAAACATCTTATTTTTTCTGTTTGTTGGAAATTTTCAGGGTAAGGGGTCAACACCGTGACATAAGGGTAACGCCCATTGTAGCGTGTAATATCCCTCGGGCACGGGACATTTGTTGTGGCCTTCAAAATACCTACCACTGAAGGGATGAGAATCACAGATAGACACAGAATCAAGAGGCCTTCTTGGTACACCTGTATGAGTTTTATTTTTCTAAAAAATAGTAAGCCAATCAGAACCAAAGACATGACAAGGATGAATATTTTTTTAATACCATCGTAAAAAATGAACCGCGTTATTTTTTCATCTCGATCTAAAATCCACTGCCTTAGTTCAAAATTATAAAAAGCATCCTGTACCCAAATGTCGATATTACTGTATTCAAGCAGCACGATTGAGCATAATAAGAGAATACCCGTTAATATAATTTCTTTAGAAGCTCCGCTCAAGAAACCCTTCAACATCCGTCTCGCCGTCATCCGTTTTCAGGTCCTTGTATTCTGTTCAAAACCCAGCAATTCTATTGTCGTGAGTCGTCTCCTTATTGAGCTCCATGAATAATATCCAAATCCTTCTTGTAGAGGGAGGTTTCTATTTCCATAAAACCCAATATCGTGTGGAAAATATTGTCGTGAGAATATTTGCTATCTCGTTTACTGGGCAGTGATTTTATCTTTGGTTCATTAAAATTACTTCCAAACCACATGATTGCAGGAACTCGTAGTTGCTCATCAGGCGCGATAAAATGAGGCAAACCATGAAGATAAACCCCATGTTCCCCCAATGACTCTCCGTGGTCACTCACATAAAATAAAGCCGATTCAAATTGAGCGTTATTATCTTTAAGTACCTGAATTACTTTGGATAAAAAATGATCTGTATATAAAATGGCATTGTCATAGGCATTATCTATTTCTTCTTTGCTACAATTTTCTAATTGATTTGTCTGACATGCGGGGATGAACTTTTCAAAGGCTTTCGGATACCGCTTATAATAAGCGGGACCGTGATTGCCCATTTGATGTAAAACGATAAAAAGGTCGCCTTCTTGATGGTCATTGATATATGTCTGAAGGTTTGCCAACATCCCCTCATCTCTGCATTCAAGATCACAGATTGGGTTCTTTTCGGGCCCTTTATAATCTTCAAAGCTCACTCTTAAAGCCACACCCTTTGAGTCTGAATTATTATCCAACCAATTCACAGCGATCCCTGCGCGTTTCAAAATATCAAGAATATTCTCGGTCGTTTGTGCTTTTGTATCACTGTATTCAGACTGATTGTAGATAGAAAACATACAGGGGACAGAAAGCGCGGTCGATGTGCCACAAGCCCAAACGTTGGAGAAACTCGTCAGCGCTTCTTTTTTTAATAAGGGATTGGTTTCTCTTTCGTATCCATTCAGTGAAAATCGATCGGCTCTCGCTGTTTCTCCAACAACAAAAATGACTAATTCTCGATCAGTGTCCGTAGCGGATATTTTTGCGTCTAGCCCAATGGGCATCAAGGGAAGCGTTTCTCTTTTAATCGATCGATTGATATATTTTACGGTCGCATAAATGGAAGAAGCAGGTGTTGCATAATATCTTAATTTTTTATGTTCTCTGAAAAAAGAGGCATAAAAAGGGCTAAAGATAAGAACGGCTGAAAGCGCAAGCGTTAGAGAGAGCGAAAATAATTTTATTCTTGAACGCAGCTCAGTCCTGAAATCCGCGAACACAATTTTTATTTTATAAATCCATATTGACGGAATGATGCCCAGTAGCGCGACGTACAAAAACAATTTAAAAGACATCAAATCCATAGATTCTGCGATATCTGTACTGACGATATTTTGGATCATTGTGTCATCGATGATCACATGATAGGAATCCATGAAATAACTGGCGAAGGACGAGATAAATAGCAGAGTGATTAGGACAGGCTTTATCGTATGTTTGTAGCAGAGCAGTGAAAAAAGAAGAATCATTGCACATGCCAAGACAAGTGCTAAAGAGCCTAAAAATGCAATGTTCTTCAGATTAACAAGATAAACTTCCGTAACATTTAAAAAAAATGTCTTATTGCCAAAACTCACTAAAAAAATGGTGACGAGAAGGATGAGTTTGCTACTCGTCACCTCTTTCATATTTTTAAAAAAATGGCTCATATTATTCCAGAACCTGATAAAGGCAACTGTCTCAGTCTCAAAAAAATACACAAAATAACAAGGCCAGCGCCCTGCACTAGATTATTAGTCTACTTTACGTTTGAAAACAAGTACCGGCTACTTCAATTCATCGAGCTGGAGGGATAGGTTTTGTTCTTCTGTGGAAACTCTTGCATAGCCTATTTTCGTGGATTCTTTTTGACATACCCTTATGATTAAATCAAGGTCTTTGTTTTTCAATAACTTAGGAAGATGATAAAACCCTGTCAAAAGGGTTC
>JAJFHE010000075.1 GCA_021775755.1 Hyphomicrobiales bacterium
GCGCACATATAAGTGTTATTTATACACTTTATTGACAATAAATTTGCGGACCGTTGATCGGCGATGCGATTTTTCAGTGAAAATCCCTTGAAGGAAACAGAACCTTGGCCTGCTCACGCGGGTGGCGGGGCCTTGGGATCGGACGGTTCTTGACGCGCAGGCGGCTGTCATAGACCGGTGGGTTCGCCACTTCACCGGCATGTGCAGGGGCGGGAGTGAAGTCCCTGTCGCCGAGAGCGCTCAGGAGATGGGAATGATCCTCAAGGCGTTCGGCCAGAAGATGGATGACCCGGCCTTCTTTCTGCAGGCGACCGCGCACCAGCAGTAGTCTGGCTGTGAGGACGATGCGCCGGTATTTCTCATAGACATTCGACCAGATGATTATGTTGGCGACGCCGGTTTCATCCTCCAGGGTGGCGAAGATCACACCCTTGGCGGTGCCGGGGCGCTGGCGGGCGATGACGAGACCGCAAACTGAAGTGCGTTGCTCGGTTTTGAGGCCGGGAAGTGTCTCGTTGAGCACGGCATTTTCAAAACACGGGCGTAGCAGGGAAAGCGGATGCGCCTTGAGTGACAGCCTGAGAGCGGCATAATCCTCGATCACGTGCTCGCCCAGGGTCATGTCGGTAAGATCGACGTCTGCTTCCATCCCGTAATCGCGCTCTGAGGCGGCGGTGAAGAGTGGCAGGGGGGCAGCCCCCAGAGCCTTGATGTGCCAGAGCACCTCACGCCGTTTCAGCTCCATGGACTGAAAGGCATCCGCATTGGCCAGGATCTCAAGCACGGCAGGGCCGAGGCCCGCGCGCAACCAGATGTCATGGGGATCGGCATAGCCGTTGGCACGGGCAGCCGCCAGCCAGTCGCCGTCATCCTGTTTCAGGCCCTTGATCTGGCGTAGGCCGATGCGCAGGGCCCAGTAGTCTCCTTCCATTGCCGGCTCAAGCGTGTAGTCCCAATCGGAATGGTTGACGTCGGGCGGGCGTACTTCGACGCCATGTTCGCGGGCATCGCGGACAATCTGGGCGGGGGCATAAAAGCCCATGGGCTGGGCATTGAGAAGGGCGCAGGCAAAGACATCCGGATAATGCTTCTTCATCCAGGCGGAGGCGTAGACCAGCAAAGCAAAGGAGGCGGCATGGCTTTCGGGAAAGCCGTAATCGCCGAAGCCCTCGATCTGGCGGAAGCAGCGCTCGGCGAAGTCGCGCTCGTAGCCGCGCGAGGTCATGCCGTCGATGAATTTCTCTTCGAAACTGTGGATCGTGCCGACGCGGCGGAAGGTTGCCATGGCACGGCGCAGGGCGTCCGATTCAGAGGGCGAAAAGCCCGCAGCGACAACGGCGATCTTCATCGCCTGCTCCTGAAACAGCGGCACGCCGAGCGTGCGGTGGAGCACGCCCTTCAGTTCCTCCGACACATAGTCGACCGCCTCCTCGCCATTGCGGCGGCGGATATAGGGATGCACCATGTCGCCCTGAATGGGGCCGGGGCGCACGATCGCCACCTCGATGACGAGGTCGTAGAAATTGCGCGGCTTCATGCGCGGCAGGAACGACATCTGGGCGCGGCTTTCGACCTGGAACACGCCAAGACTGTCGGCCTCGCACAGCATGTCGTAGACGACCGGATCGTCGGCGGGCAGGGTGGCGAGATCGAACGATGTGCCGTAATGGCTGCGCAGGATGTCGAACCCCTTGCGCAGACAGGTCAGCATGCCAAGCCCCAGCACATCGATTTTGAGAATGCCGAGTGCGCTCAGGTCGTCCTTGTCCCACTCCACCACGGTGCGGTCTTCCATGGCGGCGTTTTCGATCGGCACCATTTCGTCGAGGCGACCGCGGGTGATGATGAAGCCGCCGACATGCTGGCTCAGGTGCCGAGGGAAGCCGATCATTTCGTGCGCCAGTTCAAGCGCCAGACGCAGCCTGCTATCTGTCGGGTCGAAGCCGATCTCGCGCACCTGGGTCTCGTTGATGCCGTCCGACGACCAACCCCAGGTCTGGGAGGCAAGCGCCGCGACAGTGTCTTCCGACAGCCCGAGCGCCTTGCCGACCTGGCGGATGGCGCTGCGCGAGCGGTAATGGATTACGGTGGCGGCAAGGCCGGCGCGCTCGCGGCCGTATTTGCCGTAGATATACTGAATCACCTCCTCGCGGCGTTCGTGCTCGAAATCGACATCGATGTCAGGTGGCTCGTTGCGCTCCGCCGACACGAAACGCTCAAACAGAAGCTCCATATGAGCCGGGTCGACGGAGGTGATGCCGAGCACGTAGCAGACGGCCGAGTTGGCGGCGGAACCGCGGCCCTGGCATAAAATGCCACGTGAGCGGGCAAACCGCACGACATCGTGCACGGTGAGGAAATAGGGCGCGTAATTGAGCTCGGCGATGAGCTCAAGCTCATGCGCCACCGCGTCCTTCACCTTCTTCGGTGCGCCTTCGGGGTAACGTTCAGGCAGGCGGCGGCGTACGAGATGTTCAAGCTCTTCCTGGGGCGTGCGGCCCTCATGGGTGATTTCGTCTGGATATTCATAAGCCAGTTCGTCGAGGCAAAAGCGGCAGCGTTCGACAATCTCAAGGGTGCGGGCAAGTGCGGCCTCATGGCCCTTGAAGAGATCCGCCATCTGGGTCGCGGGCTTCAGGTGTCGTTCGGCGTTTTTCAGGACGCGGCGGCCGGCCTGATCGATGGTGCATTTTTCGCGCAGGCAGGTCATGACGTCGGCAAGGGCGCGGCGGCGGGGGGCGTGCATGAGCGCATCGTTCACCGCGACAATCGGGCAGCCATGGGCTTCGGCAAGACCAGCGAGTTTCGACAACCGCACACGGTCGGCCCCGAGATAGAGGTTCTGGGCGGCGAGATAGGCAGCGTCCGGTGCCATGGCGGCCAAGCGGTCAAGCGTTTCGCCAAGCCCGGTGACGTCTTCGCGCGGCGCGAGCGCAACGAGCACCAGGCCGTCTGCATGTCCGGCAAGATCGTCAAGGGTGAGGTGACACTCGCCTTTGGGTGCGCGGCGGCGGCCGAGCGAGATGAGGCGCGACAGGCGGCCATAGGCGGCGCGGGTTTCGGGATAGGCGAGCACGCTTGTCCCGGAAGTGAAGTCGAGGCGGGCGCCGACGATCAGCTGGATACCACGCTCCTTTGCCTCGCAGTGGGCGCGCACCACACCGGCCAGCGAATTGCGATCGGTGATGGCGATTGCCTTATGCCCCAGATAGGCGGCCTGGGCGACAAACTCCTCCGGCAGCGAAGCGCCCTCAAGGAAACTGAAGGCGGTGCGCACGTGAAGCTCGGCATAGGCGGGCGCGGTATCTTCGGGCGAACTCATGCGAAAAACCCGTGCAGGAACCAGCGCGCCGGCAGGCCGGGCGCCTGCGGGCGGGTGCGGTAGATCCAGAAGCGGCGGCCGTCAACGTCTTCCACGCACCAGTAGTCGCGCGGGCCGGAGCGCCAGGCGGGGTCGTCCCACCACCATTCCGCGGTAATGCGTTCCGGCCCTTCACGGCGCGCGATCGTGTGGGGCACGCCTTTCCAGAGAAACTCCGTTTCGCTCATTCCTGAAAGCGGCTCTGGATGGGTCAGCAGACGCGCCGGCCGGTGCGCATCGGGCCAGACATGATGCGAGGGGGCGGCATGGGCGGCGGCCTCTGCCATGACCGCGCGCTCGGGGATGTGGCTGTCGGCCGGGGCAAAGCTCAGGACATGGTCAAAGCCGATGCGGTTGCCGAGCCGGTCGAGCAGGGCGGCAAGACCGGTGGAGACCGCACCGTCGGTGAGTGTCAGCGTTGCCGGTGCGCGCGGCTCGGTTACCGGCATGGTGAGCTCGGTGCGCTCGATACCGAAGCCCGCGTCAAGTTCGTCGAGATGCTCGGCAATAAGGCGGGTGAGGTGGGCGGGCTCGGCAACGGGCGCAGAGGTGCCCGCGACAATGGTCTGCGTGGTGCCATCGACACGTTCGATAGAGAACGTGAGGCGGCGGCAGCCACGCCCCTCGCGGGCGAGCCGGGTGCACAGTCTGGCGGTCAGCATATCGAGCGCGGCGGCGACATCTTCTGTCGTGCCGATCGGTTCGGGAAACCCCATGCGCGCCACATAAGGCGGGCTGAAGGTGAGGTAGTCGAACGCTTCCGGTGCGGCACCGAGCGCACGGGCAAGGCGCTCATAGGATGTTCTGCCAAACCGTTTCGCAATCGCCGAGGACGGCAGGGGGAAAAGATCGCCGATACGATCGAGGCCGAGGCGTTTCAGGGTCGCGCAAACATCGCCGCCAAGACGCAGGCCCTCAACAGGCAGATCGCGGAGCGCATCGCGGGTGCGGCCGGGGGTTGCGATGGCGCCGTTCTCCCCGCAGCGCGCAAGGGCAGACGCCGTGCCGCCGGTGTCTGCCAGGGCAATGCGCGCATGCACGCCAAGGCCCGGCAGCCGTTCGGCAATCTCGTGCATGAGGTTGTCTTCGCCGCGAAACAGCCGCGCGCAGCCGGTAACATTGAGGATCAGGCTGTCGGGCCCGTCAAGCGCGATAAGCGGGGTAAACCGCGTGCACCAGCGGGCAAGCCGCGACAGGAACTTCGCATCGGCGCGCGGGTCGGATGGATGGGTGGTCAGGGCGGGCTCAAGGGTGCGCGCATCCGCCAGCGTCATGCCCGGTGCAATCCCGGCTTCGGCTGCATCGTCATTGACGCCGGCAACGAGCACGCGGTTGCCGGTCTCCACCACGATGACGCAAGGCCCGGGCCGCCAGTCATGCCGCATGGTGCGTGCGAGCCGGTCCATGGCGAGACGGGGCAAGCAGATCGAAACGATCCTCCGTGTCATGCCAGACAACCTCCCATGTTCGCGTGCGCCCCTCGCGGCTGCGCAGCAGCTCAAGCCGCCAGCAGGCCTGCGGGCCGGGTGCGGCGGGTGTGCGGTGCGGCGTCACCCGCCAGCGTGTGCGCGCAGCGCTGGCCGCGCCGGCGGCCGCGATGCCGGGGCTTGAGAGCACGAGGCCGAGAGTGCGGCTTTCCTCAAGGCTGAGCTGCAGACGGCGGCTGTGGGTGAGGCTCAAGACGAAGTCGGCCTCCAGAATAACGGCTGTAAAGGCGCCGCTCTTCATGGCCTCTTCCGCAACCCACAAGGCGTCCGTGCGGTGGCGGGCGCGGGCCAGCACGAGCGCGTTCATATCGAGCCCGAAACGGGCGAGACCCGGGGGGTAAAGCGGGGCCGGGTCGAAGGCGCGCGCGCACCACAGGACCGCCCCACCGGTGCGCCCGGCAAGGGCTGCGACAAGTCCGGTGGCCGTGGCGCCTGAGAATTCATGCAGGCTGCCGGCGGCAAGGCCTTCGGGGCTGAGCGCGTGGTCCATTTCCGGCACGCCAAAGGTCACCGCAGTGTGGCCCTGCACAGAGGGGGCGTCCGCGGCAACGGCGCCTAACTCCCTCTTCAGGCCTGAAATCACGTCTGTGCGCACTGTCACGGTCATGACGTCACCGTCCCGGTTTGCATTTTCTTACTCTTTGTTCCTGTTTTGTTCTAATTTAGGAAGAGCAAGAGAGTCAAGTATCGGCACCGGGCTTCGGCCCGCTGCCCGGATGGAGCGACCTCATGAGCAATTGATTTGGCTTCATGAAAGCGTGTGATTAACTATTATAAAAGCGTAACCTTCATATGATCAGGCGAATCACATGCACAGCAATTTTGAACCGTGTCTCAAGGAGGAACAGCCAATGACGAGGCGGTTTGCCGAAAAGACTACAACACGGCGTGCGCTGCTTCTTGGTTCCATCGCCGCTAGTGCGTGGTTTTACCTGTCTCCCCTACAGGCGGCGCAATCACCCCAATCGCCGATTGAAAGGTATGTGCTGCAGCGCGGCAACGAAGTCATTGCCGCGGCCAATGCAGGTTCGGCACGCCGTTTCAGGACACTGCTCCGGCGCCATGCGGACGTGCAGGCGATTGCCACTTTCGCACTCGGCAACTATGCCTCGCGGCTACCCAGCAACCGCCGGCGCGAGTATTACCGGCTGTTCGAAGCCTGGGTCGGGCGCAAGTTCAAGAAACATGCGGACGCCCTGCGCGGACGGACCTTCGAAATCACAAGCAGTCACGGCGGACCGAGGGACTATGTGGTCAATGGCCGCGTGCTGGGCGGCGGGCGTATGCCGGTCGCATTCCGGGTGCGCAAGAGCGGCAGCCGCTACAGCGTGCGCGATGTGAACATCGCCGGTGTCTGGCTCAGGATTGTGTTGCGCTCTTCGATCACGCGCCGCCTGCAACAAAACGGTGGCGACTTCAACGCGCTGTTTGCCTATCTGCGCTGACGGCCCGACCCGGCCGCGGCATCATCAATTTCATCAGTATACTGAAATTACTGACGGGCGTTGTTAAACGGGCGCTGTTAAACGTTTGCAGACAAATGGCATGTACCCTGTTGTCAATTCCAAGGCACAAAGCAACAGGTGACCTATGACGACAGGGTCAGCGAAACAGGCCGAGAGGAGCTGGCAAAGCCGGCGCCGGGGCTTGCGCACACATGTACCCTCCATCGAAATCGAGATCGCGGGCGAACGGCATGCCTGCACGGACTGGAGTCTCGGCGGCTGCCGGATTGTCCATTACGAAGGCGACCTGCGTCCGGGTGACCGCATATCGGTATCGATGTATCTGAGGATTGGCCGCGCCCACGACGGGTTGAGCGTCGAAGCGGAAATCCTTCGCTACGAACCCGATGAGGAAAACGGACTTGCCATGCGCTTCGACGGTGTCGACGGCAACACCATGACCGAATTCTGCCGCGCCGTTGAAGTGGAACTTCGCGAAGAGGAAGTCTCAAAACAGGGCTGAAGCGCTTGCGCAGATAGCGGCTGTAGCGGCTATAATCCCCCCGCAGCATGAGGGAGGACAAACAGCCATGGCCCGCGACGTGACAATTGCGCTTCTGGACGAGATCCAGGACGGTTTCAACCAGCACGATGTTGATGCCATTCTTTCCCACTTCACAGACGATTGCGAGTGGCTGATGGCGCGCGGGCCGAATGCGCCGGAGGGCCGTCGCTGTCTCGGCAAGCAGGAAATCGGCGACGTCCTGCGCTCGCGCTACGGCGAAATTCCCGACATGCGCTGGGAGGAAATGCGCCACTGGATCTGCGACCCGACAAAGGCGATCTCCGAATGGGTGGTGCGCGGCACGCCGGCGGGCGGCGAACCGTTCGAATATGTCGGATGCGATCTGTGGGAGTTCCGCGACGGCTACGTCACCAAGAAAGACACCTACTGGAAATTTATCGGCTGAGGGTGCGCTCATGACGACCTTCGACGAAGCTCTCGACGTTCGGCTGCACGAGGAAATTCTCAACCGCTGCACCCTGTGCGGCAAGTGCGCCGCCGTTTGTCCGATGCCCGAACCGGCAGGCCTCGATGCGGCAACGGAGGCCGCTGGCGCGAAAATCGTTTCCGGCGTGATCGATCTCCTGCAAGGCGGCGAAGGCACGAGCGAGGCGCGCGAATGGGCCGAGGTGTGCACGGGCTCGGGCTTCTGCATCGAGGCGTGCCCGGAAGCGGTCAATCCGCGCTTCATGCTGGCGATGGCAAGGCTTGCGGCACGGCGCGAGGCGGGCGCGGAAGAAACCCGTGCCAACGGCCGGGCAAGCTTCGGCACCATGTCCGGAGCCGTGCGTGCGATCTCGCGCCTGCAGCTGCCGCGCGAGGTGCTGGCGCGCATCAATCCGGCATCCGCCAAGGCGGGGGTCTCGCAGGATGCGCCCGAGGTCGTCTACTACACCGGCTGCAACATGCTGCGCACGCCGCATATCGGGCTCCTGTGTCTTGAAATCCTCGATGCCATGGGTGTCACATACGAGGTCATGGGCGGGCCCGGCCATTGCTGCGGTATCTTCCAGTTCCGCGAAGGCGACACCGAAACGTCCGCCCGCATCGCCGGCGGAACGATCGAAAGCTTTGCGGAGACGAAGGCTCCCGAAGTGCTCGCCTGGTGCCCAAGCTGCGTCGTGCAGTTCGGTGAAGTGGCGCTGCCGACATTTGCGAAACAGGAGAGCGGACCGGCGCCCTTCGACATGGTTGCCTTTTATGTCTGGCTCGCAGGCCGGCTCGACGACCTGAAGCCTTTGATGACGCGGCCCCAGAACCGGCGCGTGGCGCTGGTCGAGCGCCCGGGCATTCCCGGCGCCCGCGACGCGGCGGTCGCCATCGCCAAAGCCATCCCCGGTGTCGAGTACGTGGCGCTGCCCGATGTGCAGCGTGCCGCCATCACCTCGAACTATCTGACGCTTCTCCCCGATTTCAAGGAGAAGCTCCTGGCCGAAGAGTTCGAGGCCTGCGTGGCGGCGGACGTCGATACGCTCGCCACCATCTTCCATCCCTGCCACCGCGAAACCTGCCATCTGGGCGAAGGCCGCCCGTTCGAGATCGTCAACCTGATGGAACTGGTCGGCGCCTCCATGGGCATCGAGGTGGAGGATCTTTTCAAGAAGCTCAAGATCATGGGCGATATCGACAAGATCGTCGCCGAATGCGCCGACATGATCGACGAGCACAAGCTCGACGTCGACGCCCTGCGCGCCCATCTCGAAGCCGAAGTCATCCACGCCAACCCGTTCGCGGGCGTGTTTTCGAAGGACTGAGGGCCCCGACTCTAAGTGACGTCTGCCTGCCTCCCGGAGCATGCCGCGATGCCTGAGCGCAACAATCGGCCTCACGTGGCGGTTTCTGCACCCTGTTCTTGACCTATGTGAAGCTACCGCACCCATTGCGACACTGTGGCCATTGCGCCTCAGAATCCGGCGGGCATATGCTCTCTCACACAGTATCTCTCAAGTCGGCAGGCAGTGAGCCTAAACGGTGTGTGCCACTTGCAACAACCGAACGCGCTTGGAGGATACTCACCATGGAACAACTCACCACTACACGTAAAAACCGTCGGCGTGGCCGTGCTTCACCGGAAGCACCGGCGATCCCGGCGGCGGACGCATTCACGCTTGCCCGTACGCCATGCGCGCGGCCGGGCTTTGATTTTCTGAGCGACGGCGATGTCGCCGTCTTTCGTGCCCGCGCCATCGAGCTGATCGCCGACCATGGCATCGTCGTAACGCATCCTGAGGCCTTCAAAACACTCAAGGCGCTCGGCGGCCGCGACGGGCGCGACCCCGGCCGGCTGTTGCTGCCGCGCGAGCTTGTCGAGGAGGCGCTGGCCGAGACGCCGAAATCGGTGGCGCTCTGCGGCAAGCTGCCGACGCGCGACATTTCGCTGCCGCGGGCTGATGGCGGTTTCATTATGCGCACCGGCACCGGCGCACACGGGTTCGTCGATCCTGAAACCTCCGAGTACCGCAAGGTAACCGTCGACGACGTTGCGACCATCGCCAGCGTCGCCAATCATCTCGACGAGGTCGGGTTCATTGCCCACCCCTTCGTGCACGGTGTGCCGGTGCTGACCTCTGACATTCATTCCCTGGCCGCGCTGATTGCACGCACCGACAAGCACGTCTGGATCCAGCCTTACAACAAGGAGAACGTGGAGTACCTGTTCCGCCTTGCGGCAATTGCCGCCGGTGGCGAAGCAGAGCTCAGGGCGCGGCCGCTTGCAAGCTGCATCACCTGTTCGTTCTCGCCGCTTGAATTCAAGGTCATGGACGCCGAGGTGATAATTCAGGCAGGCAGGTTCGGCATTCCGCTGCATGCGTGCTCTTTGCCTTCCGCTGGCGGCACCGCACCGCTGACCGTGCCGGGTCTGGTGCTCATGGCAGCCGCTGAAATCATCGCCATGGTGACCATGGCGCATGTGCTGGCGCCGGGCACGCCGGTGATCGCCACGCCTTTGATGTTCACGCTCGATATGCGCACCGGCAGCGCGCTGCAGGCGTGTGTGGAATCGCGCCAGGCAGCGACCATGGCGATACAGGTGATGAAGCGGGGCTTCGGTCTCATTACCCATACCTATGGTTCGGGCTCCGATACGCCTGACGTCGATGTGCAGTCGACGTCAGAACGCGCGCTGTTGGGCCACGATGTGGCGCTCGCCGGTGCAGATATCCTGGGCGGTGTTGGCCAGCTTGAATGCGCCACCGTGTTCTCACCCGTCCAGGCGGTGCTCGACAATGAACTTGGCGCCATGATGAGGCGGTTTGTGCAGGTGCCGAAAATCGACGATGAAAGTCTGAACTGGAACGAAATCGTCGGCATCCGGGCAGGTGGCCATTTCCTCGATTCGCTGCACACGCTGAAATACTGCCGGTCGCAATTTGTCCCGAGCGCTTTTCTGCGCCAGGACCGGGATGGTTACGAGGCCTGTGGCCGGCGCACCGCGTTTGACCAGGCTCGCGACATCTGCCTCGAACTCATGGCGATGCCGCCGCCGCGCGGCCTGCCGGATGAAACCGCAATTGCCGAGATGGCCGATGTGGTGGCGCTGGCGGACAAGCACATTCTCGAAGCCGCCGAAGCCAACACAGGCGCGAACGTGGTGTGAGCCGGGATTTCCGTATTCCGGTTAACCCGTGCCTGTGATCGTATGTCGTTTCACAATTGACTTTTCCGCTGCCCATCGCCCGGTCATAGTCGCGCAGACATGTGCCGCGATGGTGCGTGGCACTCTTGGCGCATGCTGAGCGGGAGCAGGACGGTTGGCAGATCTTTTCGACTACATCATCGTCGGCGCCGGTTCGGCTGGGTGCGTTCTGGCGAACCGGTTGGGGGCGGACCCGTCCGTGTCGATCCTGGTGCTTGAAGCGGGGCCGATGGACCGGGATCTGATGATCCACATTCCCGCCGGCGTCTACCGGGTTTACTGCGATCCCAAACTCAACTGGAACTATGAAACAGAGCCCGAGCGCGAGCTTGACGAGCGTGGCGTCGGCGTGCCGCGCGGCAAGGTCGTGGGCGGCTCGTCGTCGATCAACTCCATGGTCTATATGCGCGGCCACCCGCTCGACTATGACGGCTGGGCCGCGGCACCGGGCATGGCGGCGTGGAGCTATGACCAGTGCCTGCCCTATTTCAAAGCCGGCGAAACATATGCCGGAGGTGCCGATACCTGGCGCGGCGGCGAGGGACCCCTCGGGGTTTGCCGGGGCGATTTCGATAACCCCCTGTACGACGCCTTTATCGACGCGGGAGGCCAGGCCGGGCAGGGGCGGTCGGACGATCTGAACGGCCACAACCCGGAAGGCGTGGCGCGGCTCGACGCCACCAAACGCCATGGCCGGCGGTGCAGCGCCGCCGTTGCGCATCTGCGCCCGGCGCTCAAGCGGGGCAACGTAACTCTTGTGACGCGCGCCATGGTCAAGCGCGTTGCGCTGGAGGGTTCCCGAGCCACCGGCATTGTTTTCGACCATAAAGGCGTCGAACGCACCGCTCATGCGGACAAAGAGGTGATCCTCTCCGGCGGGGCGATCAACTCGCCGCAACTCCTCATGTTGTCGGGCATCGGCCCGGCGGACCACCTGCGCGCGCACGATATAACGCCGGTCGTCGACCTGCCCGGCGTTGGCCAAAACCTGCAGGACCACGCCTGCATCATCCTTCAGTACGAAAGCCTGAAGAGCTACCCGATCCACAAGGTCGACCGGCCGCTGCGTAAGGCATTGGCAGGGGCGCAATGGGTGTTCACGCGCGGTGGTGTGGCCGCCTCGAACATCTGGGAGGCCGGCGGCCTGATTCGCTCCAATCCGGAGGTGGAGTACCCTAACCTGCAATATCATTTCGGGCCGGTCGGCTTTGAATATCACGGTACCGAGATCGCCCTGAAACAGGCCTTTGCCATCCATGTGGACCAGTTGCGCCCGCGCAGCCGCGGCCAAGTCACGCTCGCCTCGCCCAACCCGGCCGACAAACCGCTGATGTGCTTCAACTATCTGAGCGACCGGAACGATCTGCGCGAAATGGTCGAAGGCGTGCACAAGACCCGCGAACTGGTGGCGCAACGCGCTTTCGACGGATTGCGTGGCGTGGAGCTGGAACCAGGTCCTTCGGCGCAAAGCAACGAAGATATTGTTCGCTGGATCCGTGGGGCCTCCGGCACGGACTATCACCCCTGCGGCACATGCGGCATGGGGACGGGCGCGATGGCCGTGGTCGACCCGCAAATGCGGGTGCGCGGCGTCGACGGTCTGCGGGTCGTCGATGCCTCGGTGATGCCGCGCATCACCAGCGCCAATCTCAACGCGCCGACGCAGATGATTGCCGCGCGCGCCGCCGACTACATCCAGCGAGCGCCACAACTGGCGCCGGTCGACGCGCCCTACAGGTTTCAGGAGGTTTGAAGCACGCGGCGGGGCGGGAGTTCAGTCGATCAGACCCGCTTTGCGGTAGCCCTCAATCCAATGGTCGGCATCTTCGGAACGCTTGCAGAGCCGTGCATGGGCTGTTGCGTAGAAAGCGAAGTCGGAATTTTCCGGGCGCGCTTCGTTGAACATTTCAACCGCATGGCGCGCTTCTTCCATGCGGCCCAGTTGTGCGTAACACGCGGCCAGGTGTGTATAAGTATGAACGGGTGGATTTTTCCAACGCTGGAAAATTTCAATCGCATTCTCGTAATCGTGCAGCATGTAGTATGCCTCGGCGAGATCTTCGAAAAACAGGTCCGGCGACAGAGGATCATGCGCAAGCGCCTCGTTTAGTTGATCCACACCCTGCAGAGGATCGCCCAGGTAGGTCGTGATCATGCCCTGATTGGTCGCGGCAAATATATCGTTCGGGTTCAGAACCAAAGCCCTGTCGGAATGAAGCTTGGCCAGTTCGTGCTTGCCGCAGATCATGTAGACGTGCGCGGCTTGGGTGTGCACGTAGTGTTCTCCCTCGCCCGAGGCAAGCGCACGTTCGATGTTCTCAACCGCTGCTATGGTCGGGTCATCGCCAATCGGACTGAAGGTGAAGACGCTGTAGGCATGAACGGTGGCCGTCAGGGCGTACGCATCCGTGCATTTGGGGTCGGTCTCCACTGCCTGTGCAAGCAGGTCAAGTACGTCATCCCGGCTTTTTCCGCTCGTTTGATAGTACAGCCATCGTGCCTTCAGGAAATAATCATAGGCCGACAGGTTTGTGCTTGGCTTCTTGCTGGAACTTTCAATCATTGCGCTTCGAAGGCGTATGGGAAGAACCGTGACGATGGTCCGCGTGATCTCGTCCTGGAGTTCGAATATGTCCACAAGGTCGCGGTCGTACTTTTCCGCCCAGATGTGATTTCCGGTTGCGGTTTCGATTAACTGGACGGTGACGCGAATTCTCCGGCCCGCCTTGCGGACGCTGCCTTCAACGATGTAAGCCACGCCGAGATCGCTACCGATGTCCTGCACCTTTGTCGCCTTTCCCTTGTAGGAGAAAGACGAATTGCGCGCGATTACGAACAGATCCTGATAGCGGCTGAGCTCGGTAATGATGTCCTCGCTGATGCCATCGGAGAAGTACTCCTGTTCGGGATCGCCGGACATATTGGTGAAGGCCAGGACGGCGATGGAAGGTTTCTCCGAAACTGGCGCGGGCGCCGATTCAGCTGTCGCCGTCGCCGCGTCAGGTTTTGCGATGACGTGGAAAATCCGCACCGGCCCGGCAATGTTCTTCAGTTCATGTTCGCCGGTATCTTCAAATACGATGTCTGTTTTGCGCGCGACCTGATCATGGGCATATTCGCTCACCGCGATACCGCCTGATGGGGCCTGGGCTTCGATGCGTGCGGCGACATTGACGCCATCGCCATACAAATCATCGCCGTCGACAATGACATCGCCGACATTGACACCGATGCGCAAATTGATGCGCGTGTCAGCGGTGCTGGCACAAGCGGCCTGTACGGCAACCGCGCATTCCACGGCGTCAACGACGCTTGCAAACTCGACCAACACGCCGTCACCCATCAGTTTCACGATCCGCCCGTTGTGCCGGGCGACCAGAGGGTCGAACACATCGGCGCGGTGGCGTTTAAGCGCGGCAAGCGTGCCGGCCTCGTCATCGCTCATGAGGCGTGAGTAGCCCACCACATCGGCGGCAAGTATGGCGGCAAGTCTGCGTTCCACGGAATGCTCTCCCCTGCCGCCAACCTAGAGCATGATCCGTTTGGATTGAACCTTTTGATGGTGTCGCATTATGCGTGGAGCGAGATGTCGCCGCAGCGTTTGACATTGGCCTGGACGGAGAAAAGCGTCCATCTTGCCGCTGGCTTTTGACAAACCCGGCATTTGGGATCGCCGTTTCCTATTCCCCGCGCCACGTGCCGCAGGTGGCCGGCAAAACCTGATTCCCGGTTAACCTGTGCCTAAGACCCTGATGCGATACTAGGTTGACGGACAAGGATGGGATCGTCGAGCCAAGAAATGGCACAGATCGATTTGGGCAGCCTGCTGACGGGGCAGGACGGTGCTGCGCGGGCGGAGCTTGCGCAAAAGGTGGGTGTTCTGTTTTCAACGCAGGACCTGCCATCGGCGGAGCGCGCCGCAGCCGAAGCGCTGGCCTATCATCTCGCAAAAGACACCATCGAAGAGGTGCGCCGGGAACTATCCCTGGCGGTGCGCGACTGCAAAAGCCTGCCGCGCGAAACCGCATTGCGCATTGCCCATGATATCGATTCCATCGCCTGCTCTTTCCTTGAGGTCACGGAAGTGTTTTCGGAGGAAGACTGGCAGCAACTGGTGATGACCATTTCGCGTGGCGCCCGTGTTGCGGTGGCACGGCGCACCTCGATGAGCGAAGGCCTCGCGGTGGCGCTGGCGGAAATCGGCGATGCGGTGGTTGGCGAAACGCTGATCGAGAACCGGTTTGCGCCAATGAGCGAGATTGTCTGCGGGTCGCTCATCAACCGGTTCGAAACATCGAACTGGGTGCTCGACAAGCTTGCCGAGCGCGGCGATCTGGCGGCGGGTGTCGGCATCCGGCTCATGGACAAGGTTTCGGCCGCGGCGCGCGCCAAACTGGTTGGGCGATACAAGATTCCCGACGCCGCGGCGGACGCGATCGCAACCGAAGCGGAACATGCCGCCCTGCTAAATTCCATCCGTGCAACGGAAACTTCGCGCCTGCTGCCGCTGGTGCAGCGGATCGACCGCAACGGCAAGCTTACCGACGCTCTGCTCCTCAAGTCTCTCGACGACGGTTCTCTTGCGTTTTTCGAGGTGGCGCTTTCCGAGCGCGCGCGGATGCGGTTTGAAAAAGTCAGAAGCATCATACGGCGTGAAAGCAATGGCGCTATGAGCGAGCTTCTTGCAACGGCCGGGTTTACAGCCGATCAGATCGATGACATCAAGACGAAGATCGAGGCGCTGCGCGCCGCCTGACATCGTCGGCACTACCCGAGCCAGGGAATCTGTACAAACGCATGATTGATCCAGCTGAGCCAGCGATGGTTGAGGAACTGGGCAATGTATGTCTCCGCGGCGAGGGCGAACCAGAGGGCCGCGATGGCTGCGGTCAGTGTCAGGGCGGCGATGCTGCGCCCGGAAACCTGGACGGCACGTATGACAGCGTTCGGCCGGGTCTCGTCAAGCGAGGTGTCGATGTCGAGATCTTCCAACAAACCCTGTTCCAACGCGCTGAGGTCCGACCGCGTAATCGCACGGGCGTGCAGCGCCCGCAGAACGGCCTCGCCATAGAGTATGGCGGCGGCAAGACGCAGCCAGACGAACATCGCAAAGACCGCCGCAGCCGTTATGAGATGATATAGCGCGGCGATGTTGGTACGCTGCTGTGCGCTCAACTCCTCCTGGCCGTCGAGATAGCCTCCAAGGGCCAAAGGTGCGGCATGGAGAGCGGCCAGAACCGCGCCCGCAACGACATAGCGCAATGCCAGTTTCGCGATGCCGAATCGCCCGTGCCGGCGCAGGGCCCGGACAAAGGCGAATCCGTAAAAGACGCGCCACTGTCCGCCCGACGCCTGGCGCGCCTGGGCGAGCGGCACATGAAACAGCGCGGTGACGAACATCGCGATGCCGGCGAGCGCCACGCCGGGACCGACAAAGGCCTGCTCGTAACCCTTGTTGAACGAGTTCTCCCAGCCGCCCCACCAGGACATGAGCCACAGGGCGCCGGCTGGCAGCGTCAGGGTCCAGGTGTTGAGCAGCACCTGTAGTCCGGTACGGAAGTTCTCCCATAGGGATCCGGCGAGAATGCGCAACCACAGACCCGGAACGGCTCGGGCTCCGAGACCCTGTGCGGCGGCTGCCGCGCGCATCGCCCCCGGTGCCTGGCCAAGGATCCAGTTCGGCCAGGCCGCGAGATGGGCATGTGCGGTCCGTGTTGCCGCGAATGTACGAAACGGTGTCGAGGCCGTGTGCCGCCCGCTGTGGCGGTACCAGGCGAGTGCTGATCGCCGACGCATGGCGCGCGCCGTCCAGCCTATAACCAGTATGGCGCTCAAGGGCGTCAGGCAGAGCACGGTGCCAACGGCAAACTTCCAAAGAAAAATGACGAATTTCAACATGATGCGCACATGCTCACGCGAAACATTCGGCGAGCACCTCGCCTTCCGACTGATCCGCTCCGAAGCTCATTATCTGTGCGACGGTTCCGGCAATGGCAATCTGCTCAACGGGGCGATCGACAATTACGTCTCGGGCAATGCCCGGACCTGCCACCAGTGCCCAGATCTCGTGCGCCGAGCGCGAATTGAAATGGTGCTGGCACGACACCTCCATCAGCGGATTGTTGTCGCGGCCGCAATCGGGCACAACGACGAATACGGTGTTGCCGCGGTACTCTTCGTCGGCTTCGACGGTTTCAACCAGCCTCTGTATGCCCTGGTCGATGATCGAGATCGCGCGGGTGTAGTGAGACAGGTTCCCCCAATGCACATAATCGGGGTCCTGGTAGTTGACCATCATGAGCCGCGGGCGCAACTCCTTGATTGCGCGTACCGACAGCTCTGTCAGCAGCCGGTCTCCGCGCGGGTTGACGAGACCGCTGTCGCCGTAGTGCCTGCGCCAGCGGCGCCAGAAGTCTTGTAGCCGGGGCGCCTGCCGGTCGGGGGCATCGGGGCGGTAGTTGCGCGCTTCAAGTTCGGCAAGCTGCTTTTCAAGACGCTCCCTTTCGCGCGCCGACACGCGATTTTCGCGCAATCTGCGGCGTACCAGATAAAGTTTGAACCAGTGCAGGGACAGGACCGATGAGCGGTAATCGACGCCGTAGAGATGGTCGGTCGAAAATGTCAGAAAGTCCTCGTTCACGCGGTCTTCGCCGTTGACGATCAACGCCTGGTGGCGTGGTACCCGGTAAACCTTGCGCAAATATTCAAAGATCGTTGGCGCCTTGGGCTCGTAACGCTCAGAGAAAATCCTGGCCTCGACATCCACGTAGCGGTCATAGCGGCCGGTCAGGATATAGAGCGTGCCCTGCGCATGGCTGGTGACGATGCCTTCTTGCGAGGCGATGCGCATGTTTGTGAACAACGTGCCGCGCCGTGCCAGAACATGGCGCAGATAGGGGCTGTAGGTGTGGTCTGGGTCGATGGTTTCGCGACGGCGCACACCGCCGCCGAAACGGATGACGATGACATTGGGGCCGCCATAGGGCGTGCGTACGGGTGTCGGGTCTGTTTCGGCAAACAGCGGCGCCGGCCCGGCCAGCAGGGCACCTGCGCCCAGAAGGCCTGAGGTAAAGCCCCTACGGTCCATCTTGTGCGCGCTCATGGGGAAACTGATAAGACGGGATCGCGTCAATTCTGTGGTGTTTCCTGATATACACCTGATCCATGAACAGGGCGCCCAATCATAATCTAATCCGTGAATTTGCAGCACTTGGGGTTGCGCAGGGCGATATTGTGATGCTGCATTCATCGTTCAAGGCGCTGGGCCCGGTGCCGGGCGGGCCGAAGGCGGTTGTCGAGGCGCTTACGGCGGCGGTTGGACCGGATGGTGGCGTGCTTGTATTCGTCTCCTGGGACCGCTCACCTTACGAGGCAAACGCCAGCGGCGGGGGATTGAGTACGGCGGACCGCGAGGTATGGCCGGCGTTCGATCAAAATCACTCGGGCATACGCCGTAACTATGCCGGTGCCATCGGCGAAGCATTGCTGAACCATCGCGAAGCCTACCGCAGTGCAAATCCCGACCGCTCGCTCGCGGCGCTGGGGAGTGGCGCTGTGGCACTCATAACAGACCATCAGCTGGCGCACGGATTTGGTCCAGGATCGCCTCTGGAGCGCTTCGTGCAGGCCGGCGGCAAAACGTTGATGCTTGGCGCGCCGGCATCGTCGCTCACTCTGGTCCACTATGCAGAGTACCTGGCGGATGTGCCGGACAAGCAGTGCATCGCCTATGATGTTCCGGTTCTGGAGAACGGTGAAAAAGTCTGGCGGCAAACCACGCAGATGAACCGTGACGGCTTTACCGTCGCGGCGCAACGGGCCGGGCAGGACTGGGTGGCGGCAACGGCGACAGCCTATTTCTCAACCGGTCGCCACAGCGCCGGCTGCGTCGGCCGGGCCGCCGCGCAATTGATTGAGGCGAAGGACTTCGTGGCGTTTGCAGTACATTTTCTAGAACGGAATTGTGGTCCCCGTTCTCAAGCCTGAAGGCTTTGAGCGGGCACCTCGGTATCGACAATGCCTGCCCTGGAGCATCGCACCAGCGCGGTGTGCAGTGCACGGGCATCGATCGGCTTTGAGACATACTCCGTAAAGCCCTGAGCGAGGTATCTTTCGCGGTCGCCGTGCATGGCGTTTGCGGTCAGCGCAATGACCGGGATGCTGGCGCTCTCGCCTTCGAGGGCGCGGATTTCCGCCGTTGCCGTTATGCCATCCATGACGGGCATCTGAACATCCATCAGCACAATGTCGAACCCGCCGGCCTTAACGGCTTCCAGGGCCAGAGACCCGTTTTCGACAACGGCGGCTTTGATGCCGAAACTGTCGAGAATGGCTTTGATCACCATGCGGTTGACGTGATTGTCTTCCGCCACAAGGATCTGCAGATCCTCAAGCCCGGATTGTGTCCCGTCATCGTCCGGCGTGTCCTGGTCGTTGTTCAACACAACCTTGTCGGCCTCTTCGCCGATGTCGCATTCGATCGTAAACCAGAATGCGGATCCGCTGCCCGCCTCGCTGGACACGCCGATTGTACCATCCATCAACGCCACGAGTTCGCGGCAGATCGAAAGCCCCAGGCCACTGCCGCCGAAGCGCCGTGTAATCGACGTGTCGGCTTGCGTGAACCGGTCGAATATCGAGCTTTGCACATCGGAGTCGATGCCTGGGCCGGTATCGCGCACCTGAAATGCGATCCGGGCTCGGTTACCGGCCAGCGCGCTCCACGTCACGGTCATGCTCACTTCGCCGGCATCGGTGAATTTGATCGCGTTGCTGAGCAGGTTCTGTATCACCTGGCGCAACCGCGTTGGGTCGGAGTGAATGAGGGGCAGCAGTTCATCGGGCGTCTCAAGCGTGAAGGTGAGGCCTTTATCCGCGATGATCCCGGTCCACAGCTCTGTAACCCGTTTCACCATATGCTCAAGATCGAATGTCAGATATTCGAGCTTCAGCGAACCGGTTTCCACTTTTGTCAGGTCGAGCATGTCGTTGAGCAGGCTCATGAGCCCCCAGCCGGATTCCTTGATCAGGGCGAGTTGGTTATTCTGCTCCCGGCTCAAAGTTGTATCCATGAGCGTTTCGGTGAGGCCGAGCACGCCGTTCAGCGGCGTGCGCAATTCGTGGCTCATGACGGCCAGGAATTCCGATTTTGCGTTCGATGCCGCGTGGGCCTCGTCGCGCGCAGTCACAAGTTCGACCGTGCGCTCCTTGACGCGCCGTTCCAGGTTGGCCTGCGCGCTCTGCAGTTCGTCTTCATACTCTTCCTGGCGATCCTGCATCTTGTTGAACTGGCGGACGACGACACCCATCTCGTCTTCGGAAGACCAGTTGACGCGTTTGCGGCGCAAGTTCTGGCCAGTGCTGTGAATGGCTTCCAGAAGACGCGATAGCGGCGTGTCGATGGTGCGGCGGAAGGCGACAAGCGCGGCCGTTATCGAGGCCAGAAGCCACAGCGCGATGATCGCGACGTCGAGATAGAGGTGCTTGGTGACCAGTTCGCTGATGCGGGTGTCGGTGGCGATGAGGCTCAGTTCGCCAAGCAGTTCGGTGCTGTCGCCGCTGCCCGATACAATTGCATGGCTTGAGTTGATCACCTGGCCTTGATGATGAGGACTTATGACGCCGGATTGCGCCATCAGGCGCCCGCGATGATCGCTCACCGCGGCCATAACGAAATCGCTGTCTTTGAGGATCGCGTCCAGTACTAGCTGCATGCGGTCCCCTTCAAGGTTCCACAGCGGTGCTGCAAGGATGTCGCTCTGAATGGCGAGCACCTCGTCCAGCTTTTCCTCAAGTTCGCGCAACGCGGCGTTGTAGGAAGCATACTCCCAGGCCGAAAACAGAATAATCGTCGGCACGAACGCAATCAGGAGATTGAAAGCGAGAAATTTAAAGCGCAGGGAAAGCCCCTTGGTGCGGCGCATGGCGGCGCCATCTGCAATAGGGTTTGTGCGCACCGCGCTGCCGGGAGCGACAGTCGAAGATGTGGGCGCGTCAGTCATTGCGTTTCGGCGGCCGAGATTTCCTGTTCGGTATCTTGATACCGCGCCGCGATTTCGTTCAACGCGCCTTCGGCCCGCAGGTCCTCGAGGATAGTGTTCAACTGTCCGATCAGATCATCTTCGACGGAACGATTGCAGGCGATGCCCATTTGCGTTTCGCGAAACGTGAACAGCGGCGTAATGGCGACACCCGCCTGGGCGGCAAGGAACGGGCCGAGATGGTTGCCGGATGCCCAAAGCTCAAATCGCCGGGCTTGCAGTTTCTTTGGGTTCACGTCGTCGTGCGCCGCAAGGTCCAGATTGAAACCCTGCTGTTCCAGATAGATTGCCACGGCGTCGCCCTTGTATCCGCCGACGGTGTATTCACGCGCGTCGTCGAGCGAGTTGATTTCAATGCCGGTTCCCGCGCGCCCGAAAAACACCCAGTCGTTCCCAACCAGCGGGCCGACCCATTTGAACAGAGGCTTGCGCTCCTCGGTGATCGTCGTGGAAAAAACGCAGGTATCTGTTTCGTTCAGCGCCATGTCGTAAGCGCGTTGCCAGGGCAGGAACTTCATCCGGTATTTGACCTTGGCGCGCACCATCAACTCACGCACGATATCGGTTGAAATTCCGACAATGCGCCGCGTGCTTGGCTCCTGCATATTGAAGGGCGGATAGTTTTCCGTGGTCAACGTCAGATACGGCGACTCTGCATGTGCCGGTTGAAACACAAGGCCGGCGCAAAGGCCGAGAACCACGGCGATCGCGCGCCGTACTGACTGATTGCACATTTTAGCTGCTCCCGCCGGTCGACAACGTTTCATTTCAATACCGGCAACCTACGCTGGTGCAGTTAATTTGACGTTTAGAAGAGTGTGAATTTATCTAATTGATTGATTTGTAAGCGTTTTATAGTTTGGATGAATGCACCGGGTTTTATGCTTCGCTCCTCCAGAAAAGCCGCCGAAGTGTGATCCAGATTTCAGGCCGGGGGCATGACGCGGCCTACATTGAGCTTATGAGATGACGGGATCACAGCCGCGATGGCGGCGGCCCGCGAACGCAACGCAAACACCTCAGGAGTTCAAGCAGATGACAGACCGCCGCTTTATGACAGACGATCTCGAAGACAGCGAAGAGTTGAGCTTTGAGCTGCAAGAAATGCTCGGCATGCTCAGCCGCCTCGATGGCGTCGGCGATCTTGCCGAAGCAGCATCGAACGAATACGGCGATGCCCTCGAACTCAGCGGGTTCGACTACTAAGTGATTTCCACAGCCGCCTCCCGGGAAAATTGGGAGGCAAATTAAAATCGGACATCATTGAAACATGCTCCCCGCACGGTATACTCTCGCCTTGAGAGGATGTCGGGTCGAGTGCCGGCCGGGCGAACATGAAAGAATGAGGTCCCAATGCAGTTCCTTACACGTTTGCTCGGATTCGCTGTTATCGCGATCCTTGTTACCGCCCAAGAGGCACCGGCCCAAACGATCGATTGCAATGACGCGTTCACGCCGGATGAAACCACTGTTTGCGCGCGCCGTGGCCTGAAGCGCCTCGACCGCAATCTCGGCGAACTCTTTGAAGATGTCGTACGCGATGCGCCGCGCAATCTGCGCTACATGATCCGTGAACAACAAGCTGCGTGGGTGCGTGCGCGCAACCGCTGCCGAACCGACCGGCGCTGTATCCGCGCGCATTACCAGGCCCGCATTCGCGAGCTTAACGTGACGCTCGGCGACGATGACGATGATCCCCAAGCCCCGGCCGCGCCGCAGCCGCCTGCAGTAGTCGCCGGATGCACCATCTTTGAGCACTTCAACTATCGCGGCCGGCAGGTGTTTATCCAGCCGAACACGCAACAGTCGTTTTTCGCGACCGCCTACGACAACATGGCAAGCTCGGTCCGCATCAGCGGGCAGTGCCGTCTGCGCGCCTTCCGGCGGGCAACGTTCAGCGGCCGCGATCAGACCTATCAGGCTGACACGTCGCAGTTCGGCGGTGCCATGAACGAGAGAATTTCGTCCGTTCAGTGCCTCTGCAGGTAGGTGTGCCGGCTGCCCCGGCAGCCTGACGATCAGCACTTGAAAGAAGGACTGTGGTTATGAAACCGACAGTGGGTTTGGCTTGTCTGCTAGCGATTGTCTGCCTGATCATATCCGGACAAAACGCCGTGGCGGGCGAATGGGTCGCGCGCCACGGCATGTCGGGCGGTCAATATCAATCGGCCTTCGATCAATATACCGGGCAGGGCTACCGGCTGGTTGCGGTTGACGGCTATGCGGTGGGATCCGCCGTCCAGTATGCGGCGATCTGGGAGAAGACGGGAGGCCCGGGCTGGGTTGCCCGGCACGGTCTTAACGCATCTGCGTACCAGACCGCCTTCAACCAGTATTCCGGTCAATCCTACCGGCCGCGCGACATTAGCGCGACGGCAGGCGGCCAGGGCTCGGGCACGTTTGCGGCGTTGTGGGATCAAAGTCCCGGCGGCTGGGTCGCCCGGCACGGCCTGACGTCGGCGCAGTATCAGCAGGCCTTCGACAAGTTCGTCGGCCAGGATTACCGCCTTGCCGATGTCGAAGGTTATGCGGGCGCGGGCGGTGTGGTGCGCTATGCCGCGCTTTGGGTGAAGAGCGGCAACAGCGCCTGGCGCGCGCGCCACGGCCTCACCAGCGCCCAATACCAGTCAGCTTTTGACCAGACGGTGGGACAGGGTTACCGGCTGACCCATGTGGACGGCTACTGGACACCTGCCGGTGTGCGCTATGCCGCGATTTGGGAAAAAACCGGCGGCGGTCAGTGGGCGGCGCGTCACGGTTTGAGCTCGGCGCAATACCAAGCGGCATTCAATCAGTATGTCGGGCAGGGTTACCGGCTCGTCCATGTGAGCGGTTACTGGGACGGCCAGCAGGCGCGCTATGCCGCGATCTGGTCGAAGTAGTTCAGAACGCTGCCGGCAATGCCACCTCGAGAAGTTCCAGGTCGCTTGAGCAATCGTTGAAAGTGTAGCTCATGCCGGCTGGCATGGCGAAGCAGTCACCGGCTTTGAGCGCTTGCGGCGCGTTGCCCCGGGCGGCTAGCGTGAGAGCACCCTCGAGCACGAAATGGAACAGGAACTCCACGTCGTGGACGCTCTCCTCGCCTTGCGGCGTGCCTGAAACCCGCGCGACCTTCACGCCGGCAAGCCCGTTCGTCGCCGCGCCGATGCCGAGGTCGCGCGCCTCAAATCCTGCAAGCCGCCAGGGTTGCCAGTCCGCCTTCTCAGCCTGGTGGAAGACAAAACGCTGACCGCCGAAATCGCGATCTGGCAAGGTGCGTCCCGTCGGCAGGGTCATGTCGTGGTCGACGCCGGTAATGTGATCGGCCGGGCAGCCCAGTTCGATCACCTCAAGGCCCTCGGAGCTCTCAAGCACGCGGTGCCTGATCTCGGGCGGCTGCAGAAAGCAGTCGCCCGCCCGCAAGACCATCGGCTCGCCCTGATCCTCGTACGCCACGCGCACCCAGCCTTTGTAACAATAGATCATCTGAAAGCGCACCTTGTGGAAGTGCACGTAGTCCGGCACCGGGCCGCCGCCTGGAATACGGATGTGGGAGGCGATGAAACGGCCGCCCTCGCGTTCGGGAATGAGGTCGCGATATCCCATGCCGGCGCGCCCGGCGCTCCATTCGGACCCCTCCGATAGCCGCGTTACCACGAAGGATTGCGAAACCGGGGGGATGTCGAGAGGCGGGTTTGCATCCACCAGCTCGATTATGGTTCCGTTCGGGGCGGTCAGGCTTTCGGCACCGCCTCCGAGAGCCGCTGGATCGGAACAGTTCAAGCGCAAGGTTCCCGGCGTGCCCGTGGCGCCCCTCTCAATACGCACAGTCAGACCGTGACCGCTGAGGACCGCAATGGCGGGGTCGTCGGCGGGAAATATCGTGGAGATTCGGAACCCGAGCCGGTCCATGAAAAACGTAAGCATGTCATCGAGATTGCCGCAGGGCAGAACCACTTCCGCCGTTTCGATGCTGGGGGTTGTTTCCGTCGCCATTTGTTCACAGTCCACTTAGGGGTTTTTCAAAGAACACACTGGTCTCGATATGATGCGGAGGCAATTCCGTATACGGACCGAAGGGCGGACACTCGCCAAATCCCTGTGCTTTGTAAAGGCCGATGGCGGCGTCCTGATAGACGCCGGTTTCGAGACGTAACAGGGGCAACCCGGCATCGCGGGCTTCGCCCTCAAGCCGGTCGAGCATTGTCTTTGCCACGCCGCGTCCGCGCATTTCGGGGCGCGTGTACATGCGCTTCAGTTCGGCAAAGCCATCGTAGAAAGCAACGCCGCCGCAGCCCACGGCCTCGCCATCGCGGCGCGCCAGAAACATGCGCACATGCGGCTCGAACAGGGCGTCAAGTGGCAGGGCGTGATGCTGGTCGGCATGGTAGGGACCGCTCAAAGCTGCATCGAGTTCCCCAAGCAGCGCTTCAAGCTCTGCCGTGGCGCGTTCGATGCGTTCAAGTTCGACGGTCATGGGCCCAGATGCCGGTTTTCGGTTCATGTACTGCTGGAGGCAAATTTACCGCGCCGGTTGCTCAAGGTCATGGTGCAAGGTCGCCGCACCCACTCTAGCCCGCGGTGTTCCGGAACTGTGTGGGCGTCATGCCATACTCGCGCTTGAAGGCGCGCGCAAAGGCGATCTGAGAGTCATAGCCGGAACATTCGGCCACATCGGCGACGGTGCGGCCACCGCTCTGCAGAAGTTCACCGGCGTTGAGCATGCGCCATTTGGCAAGATACTCAATGGGCGCAAGGCCGATGCTCTGCCGGAAATGCTGCGCCAGACCTGAACGCGACATGCCGGCATGATGGGCAATGTCGGTCAAAGTCAGCGGTGCTGCGAAGTCGGCGTGAATGCGCTCCAGCGCGCGCTGCAGACGGGCATCGCTCAAGGCGGACAGAAAGCCATTCAATCCGGGCCGATCCCGCACATGGGCGCGCAGGATCTGGATCAGCAGGACCTCGGCGAGACGTTCTGAAACCGATACCGCGCCGGGCTCCGAGCGCCGTGTTTCACAGATGAGGATCGGCAGGACCGACAGTGCCACAGGATCCATGAGTTCATGCAAGGCGTGCAGATGCACGAGATCTGGTAAGCCCGTAATCAGGGGATGCGAGGGGTGCATTCGGTAGGCGTAGTGGCCGCAGATGAGGCCGGTTTCGGCGCCGCCTTCAGAAAACATCGGCGTGGCGGTGGCAAGCGACGCCATGACGTCGCTGCCGGGTGCGGGCGTTCGCGCCGGCGCATCGGCCAGTGTGTGTGCGGCGCCACGGGGAAACAGCAAAACGTCACCGCTCGACAGGTCGAGCGTCTTACCTGCGGATTCCACGTAGCAGGTTCCGCGCGTCACGATGTGAAACTGCGCGAAGCCCGTGCCGGAGATCTCCATTCCCCAGGGCGCATGAAACCCGCGCTGAAAATAGACGCAGGACTGCAGTCGTATCATTTTGAAGATCTGATCGAGGATGTCGTTCAAGAGGCATCTCCTGATGCGTGTGTGCACGGCGTTCGGAAGTTCGCATGGACTGCCGTTTTTGTCGCCAGGTTTGGACGATCAGTTCAGTATTTTAGCGTTTCAATCATTAATTGGCTTGAAATCACTCCTTATGGTCGTCTTTCAGTTTATCCAAAAGGGAGACCTAAAGTCATGAATTGGAAGATTCCCCGCGCGTCAACCGCGCTCGGCACGCTCGCCATCGTCATTGTCTCGGGCGCCGCAATCGCCGCATCGACCTATGACGCGATGGTTGAGCGCGCCGTGCCCGGCACCACGCTGAATTACGAGAACATCAACCCGGCCATTCAGATGGCGACGGCGTATGGCGACAAAGGGGCGGGGGAACACGGAACGTTTGGCCGTTTTCCCGGCAATTTCATTACGCCGTTCCACACCCATTCGGGTGCTTACCACGGCGTCGTCATCAAAGGTGTTATGACCAATCCTTTCAAGGACGAGGCCAATCCGCCTCAGCTTCCGCCGGGGTCATACTGGTACGTGCCGGCAAATTCGGTACATGCCACGGCCTGCGTTTCGGCAACGCCGTGCGAGTTCTACTTCCATGCCGAATCCGCGTTTGACTTCCATCCGGCGGAATAACATTCGTTGCGCGCACCGTCCGGGCACTGTCGAGGTGCCGGGCGGTGCGCATCGTCGTTGACCGGGCCTGCGAGACCGGGGCATTGTCGCATGATGTTCATGGCCGTTCCCGGAGGTTCGCGTGATCGAGAAACCGCTCACCGGTGCGATTGGCGCCGAAATTGAAGGCGTCGATCTGACAGCGCCCATCACCGGCAATCTTGTCGCGGCGTTGCGCGCCGCTCTTGACAAGCATCTGGTGATCTTTTTTCGCGACCAGCACCTCACCATCGCGCAGCAGAAAGCGCTGACTGAGGCGTTCGGTCCATTAATGACGCTGCCCTATGTAACGCCGACGTCAGACGACCCGCAAGTCATCGCGGTGCTCAAGGAAGCCGATGAAGGCGGGGGTGTTTTCGGCGGCGACTGGCATTCCGACTTCAGCTTCCTGCCCAAGCCGCCGGCGGGTTCCGTGCTCAGTGCGCACGAGATCCCCGAATATGGCGGCGATACCATGTGGGCTAACCAGATAGCGGCGTGGGAGGCGCTGCCCGAAGCGCTCAAGGGGTTGCTTGAGGGACGCGATGCCATCCACGTCGGCAAGCCCTACGGCGTCAGGTGGGCGCCGCCGAAAGACACGCGCTCGGGCGCATCGATCAAAATGACGCGCGGCGATCCCAAGGCGGATGAAGAACGCCGCCATCCGGCGATGCGCACCTGTCCCCGCACCGACTGCAAGTCGCTCTACATCAACCCGATTTACGTGACGCGGCTCGACGGCCTTTCCGAAGACGAGAGCCGCCCGATCATCGACCAGCTTCAACGCCACGCGACGCGGCCTGAATTCTGCTGCCGGTTTCGCTGGAGTGTGGGCGCGGTCGCCGTCTGGGACAACTTCAAAACCCAGCACTACGCGGTGAACGACTACGCAGGCCACCGCCGGCTCATGTACCGGACGACTTTTTCGCAAAAGCAGGTCTGTTTCTCGTGTGTGGACCGCCGCTCTGGCGTCGGGCCGCGACGGTGGGTGGCACAGAAAACCGGCAGTAAAGTGCTCTTCCGTGCTTGTCCCTCATGTCGCATTGCAGCGCTCGGGACCTTCGTCGCAAAATCCGTACCGGTTTTTGCCAAAGTTGTGTGGAACAGAAGTGTGAGGGTGATGTGACGAGCACGGCTGAGCAGGTTCGATCCTACCGGGGGCCGGCCATTCTGAGCTTCGGCTTCAGGCCGTTTTTTCTGGCGGGCGGCGTATGGGCCGCCGTTGTCGTGGCGCTCTGGCTGCCGCTGCTGTCGGGCCATCTTGAACTGCCGTCCGCATTCGCGCCGGTCGAATGGCATGTGCATGAACTGCTTTACGGCTATGTGCCGGCGATCGTTGCGGGCTTCCTTCTGACCGCGGTTCCGAACTGGACCGGGCGGCTCCCCGTCGTCGGCAATCTGCTTTTGTATCTCTTCGTGGTGTGGGTGGTCGGGCGTCTAGCCATTCTCTTTTCTGCGTGGCTTGGACCGGTCCCTGCCGCCATCCTCGATCTGGCGTTTCTGGCGGCACTTGCCGCGGTCATTGCGCGCGAGATCATTGCGGCAAAGAATTTGCGCAACCTCAAGATCCTTATCGTCATCGGGTTGCTGTTTGCCGGTAACGCCGTATTCCACTGGGAGGCGGTGAACGGCACTGGTGGCGGCTATGGTGCGCGCGGCGGTATCGCGGCGGTCATCCTCCTGATCATGGTGATCGGCGGTCGCGTCATTCCAAGTTTCACGCGCAACTGGCTCGTCAAGCAGGGCGAGGGGCGGTTGCCGGCGGCTTTCAGCAAGATCGATATTGCCGTTATCGCGGTAAGCGCTTTGGCGCTTGCGGTCTGGGTCGCCGTTCCCGGTCACACCGCAACGGCCGTTCTGGCAGTGATCGCCGGGGGCGCGAATGTGCTCAGGCTGGCGCGGTGGGCGGGGGAGAGGACATTTTCCGAACGGCTTGTCCTCATTCTGCATGTCGCCTTCGCGTTTGTTCCGCTTGGATTTTTTGCTTTGGCGTTCAGCATCTGGCGACCGGAACTTCTGGCGCCTCAAGACGCCCTGCATGCCTGGACCATGGGCGCTATCGGTCAGATGACGCTGGCCATCATGACCCGTGCAAGCCTTGGCCATGTCGGGCGGCCATTGCATGCATCGCTTCGCATTCAGTTCATTTATGCAGCGGCTTTCGTCGCGGTGTGCGCGCGGCTCTCGGCAGGTTTCGACATTTCCCGCGATGCGATGCTCGCTCTTTCCGCCGGTGCCTGGGTGGCGGCATTCGCGGGCTTCATTGTTGTCTTCGGTCCCTTGTTGGCGAGGTCGCGCGCCTGAAACGGTCTAGGTCTTCGACGCCGTGCGGTGCCAGTGGTAGATATCGCGCAACGACACGGCGATCGGGCGCGGCCGATAGTCAAACTCCCGCGCCGCTTTGTCATGCGAGCAGTTGCGGTTGGAGTGTTTCAGGATCATCAGCGATTCATAGGTGTAAAGCGGCGGCGTGCCGGTCAGCCGGCTCCAGCCTTTGAGAAACGGCAGCCCCGCCAGCGCCGACCAGACCGGCAGCGGATAGCGCGATTTCCATTCCAGTATTCCAGCGATTGAAGCGCACTGTTCCGCAAGGTCGGCGATCGAGACCCAGTGACCGGAAACGATATAGCGCTCCGTGCGGCGGCCCTTCTCCATGGCGGCAATCGCGGCCTCGGCCACGTCGCGGGCATCGACCCAGTCGAAGCCGCCGTCGATCACGGCCGGCAGTTTGCCGGAGAACAGACCGGTCAGCATCTGCCCGGCGCGCGAGCCGAAAAAGTCGTGCGGACCGATGACGCCGGTGGGATTGAGAATGGTGACATCCAGACCCTCCGAGGCAGCGCTCAAAACTTCCGCTTCGCCGAGTGCCTTCGACCGGTCGTAGATGAAACAGTCCGCATCGGCCAGCGGGTGGGTCTCGTCGACGACGGCATCGGCGGCGCGATATTTGAAGGCGTGGATCGAGCTCACATGGACGAGCTTCCGGACCCCCAGACGGTGGCATGTGCGGGCGACATTGCGCGGGCCTTCGACATTGGTGCGCATGACGTGACCGTGCGGGTCGCCATCGATTGAAATCACACCGGCAAGGTTTATCACGGCGTCCACGGAGCTGAACGCTTCTTCAAGGCTTGCCGGATCGAGCACGTCGGCCTGGATGGTTTCAACATCAAGGCAGTCGAGAGCGGTGAGGGTGGCGGATGTGCGGTAGAGCGCACGAACCGTAAAGCCGGCATCGAGCAGGGTGCGCACCAGATTGGCGCCGAGATGTCCGGTGGCGCCGGTAACCGCAACCCTCGTGCCGCCGCGGCTCACAGGATGCCCGGGATGATGGCGCGGCGCTCGCGCGGGTAGTCGGCGAAGCGTTCACGGTACCATCTGTGATGACTGATCGACCGGGGGATCAGATTTGCCGCCGTCCAGACGGCAAACGCGAGCGCCGGCAGGTTCCAGCACATGATCGCAAACCCCGCCCACTCGACAATTTCACCCAAATGGTTCGGGCACGATACCAGCGCGAACAGTCCGCCGCGGGGGATCTTGTAACCACCGCCGCCGGGCTCGCGCAGGCGCAGCAGAATATTGTCCGAAGAAATGTTGAGTGCAGCGCCCGCGCAAAACAAGAGCATGCCGATTATGAACCGGGGATCGGCCAGCCAGTCTTCGGGATAAGGTCCGCCCAGGCCGCCCAGATAGTACCCGTTGCTCCAGCCATTGATGCCGTTGAACCCGATGGCGGATGCGACAATGGCCACGGGGATGGTCTTGCCCGATGTGCGCATGCGCATGGGAAACACGAGACTGCGGTGGATGTAGTGCGCCATCCACAGGGCGAAGAAGATCCATGCGACACCGCCCACGCCGCCGCCGGTCACGAAGCACCAGGCGAAGGCGATCGGCGACACGAGCTCCATGACGACCCAGCCCGCGCGGTTGTCCATCACCGGACCCCACGCGGTGCTGCGGTGGCGGCCATAGGGCGGCGTCAGAAAGAGTTGAATGGGCAGCAGCACAAGTGCAAGCGCGGTCCAGCCGTAAAGAAACGCGGTGAAAGTCTGGGCGTCCACCATGCTCTCAGTTTCGTTCGCGGCCGGAATTGATAACGAAGGCGATGATCTGTGCGACCGCCTGATAGAGTTCCATCGGGATTTCCCGGTCAAGCTCAATGCTGCTCAAGGCTTCGCTCAACAGCGCGTTTTCTTCGACCGGGACGCCATGTTCGCGTGCCACCGCAACGATCCGTTCCGCGACCTCACCTTCGCCCTTGGCGGTGACGCGGGGCGCGGCCTCGCCGTCATAGTGGAGGGCAACGGCTTTGCGCCGCGCCGGCGATGGGGGGGCGTTGTCAGCCATGCCGGTTCACTTCAGGTCGCCTCATCGAGAAACGCTCCGGTGGGGCCCGTGTCATCGCGCGGCAGGCCGGCACGGATGTTTAACTCGGCCACTTCAAGGCCTTCGCCCTGCAGGCTGTCGCTGAGGTCGCCCTGATTCTGACGTAACTGCGCCGCACCTTCTTCCGTCTCCGCCCACAGCGTCACGCGCAGCGTCCCGGCCAGGAGAGCCACCTGCGCGGTGACGGCGCCAACTGGTTCGCCGGCGTCAAACGCAATGCGCACTCGCCATTGGGCCCCGTGTTCGTCGTCGCCGGCGCGGGCGGCGTCGCGCTCGATAAGAAACTGAATGCCGGTCATCCGGCCGTTCATGAGCATCGGCAGCTCGAAGGTCCATGTGGCCCCGGGTTTGTCGCCGCCGCCCGCGGTTCCTTCCCGACTATCGGGCAAAGAGGCGATCTGCGCGAGGCGCAGGCGCGACAGCGCCGAGCGTGTCTCGGCAAACAACAACCGCGCGAGTTCCGATTCGCTGGTGCCGTTGAGATCGGGCAGGGGCGCTTGCACGGGCGCGTGTGGAACGGCACCTTTGCGTGGTGGTGGTGCGGGTTTTCCTGTCACCGACTTTTGCGCAACCGCGGCATCACCGCCGGCCAGCGCGCGCAGGGCGCCCTGCATGGCGAGCAGTACGCCTTTCAGGTCGCCGGCAACCATGGTCCGGGGCACACCTTGTGCAAGTTTTGCCTCATAGAACAGACCTGAGTTTGCCGTCGCGCGCTGCACCGATTCCGCGGTTGGTCCGGTGCCGCCATCGAGCCGCAGTCCCAACAACTGGCCGATCATCGTGTTCAGGGCGGGAGGGAGCGGGGCGCCGGCCGATTGCGCCGTATGGGCGGTGGCGATCAGCGGAGCGAGGCTGTTCTGCGTCGTGACCGCTTCTCGGGTGACGGTTGCGAGTGTTTGCGGCAGGGAAGGAGGCGATGCAGCGCCAGCCTGGCCTGCGGATGGTGTGGTGGAGGTGCCCGCCGGAACGACGCTCAAAGCGTTGCCGGAGCCGACGACCCGCAGCGCGACCGTTGTGCCGGGGCTGTGGTTACCGGGCAGTCTTGCCTCAAAGCTTGATGTGGCCGTGCTGAGGCGCAACGATCCGTCAACAAGACGAGCGTCGACGCGGGCCTGGATAATCTGGCCCGGACGCAGGTCTGCCAGGGTCCGTCCGCCGGCCTCGAGGTTCAAGGCCGCAGCGCCCCGGGCTCCCAGATGTTCTATCGCCACAGCGCGGATCTTCCGTGTTTTCGCCCGCCGGCCCGGCGAATCACCGTCCCGGCGCCCGCCTACAGTGTCACGGCAGCGTCTTCATGTGTAGCGGTCGGGCGGAAAGGCGCTTCGGCATTAGAGAGTTGTTTACCGCCGTTGCGGCACACTCCGCGTATTGGGTGGGGCCCGGAGAGAGGTACTTCACGCTATGGATTTTCAGTCAGACGATCAAACTGTCGAGCGCCGCACGGCGGAACGTCATGCCGGGACGCTGTCAGTGGCGCTTGGCGGCAATGGAGCCGTGCGCGGCCACACCATCGATATCGGATCTCGCGGTGTTCTTTGCAGCTTCGATGATGACCTGACGATGACGGTTGGCGATGTCACCGAACTTGAGCTCGAACGCATCGGAGCATTGCGCGTGCGGCTGGTGTCGCACAGCTCGCACGGCAGTCACTTCGAATTCCGCGGTCTCGCTGGCGATGCCCGCGCGCGGCTCGATGCCGTACTTGCGGAGATGGGCTAAGCCGCTTCTCGCACGAAGCGGCCTGCCGCCGTTGCCGGGCGTGAGTGTTACTCCGCCCGTTCAGTGATGCTTTCCAGATAAGCAGCAATGTTTTCGCGCAGCGCAAGCTTGCGGAACATGTTGCGCATTTTCGTGCGCACGCTGTTTGAATCCAGATAGCCTTTGAGAAACGCGACCGGGTCTTCCAGATACGCAACGAGGTTCTCGACCGTCCAGGTCAGCCCCTGGGTTCCGGCTTCCGTAAAGGATTCCGAATAGTTGTAGTCCGGTGCTGTCCCGGCCTGCCGGCCAATGAGGTTATGGAGGCTGGGGCCGACGCGGTTGGTGCCTTCATCCACGGAATGACACGATTTGCAGCGCCTGAAGTCGCTCTCGCCCTGGGACGCGTCGCCCGCGGCCAGGGCCGGGTTCGCGAAGAGGCCTGCGGCGATGATCAGGACAGGGGCAATAGGTGACGTCAATCGGGACATTTGTGTTCTCCGTGAGGGGTCGGTTGCTGCGATCATGAGCGGTCGGGGAAAGCCTGACCGTCTTTCTTGTTGTTCGGGCAGAGGTTGTGTCGGGTGAGCGGCGTTAAGGCAACGGGGCGTGTTGCCGCGCCGGGAAGGATCTGAAATGTCGCGGTGTGGCCCCGGCCGCCGCGCTTTGGGGGTTTGCCGTTTGGTGGTGGCACGCGGCGCCGGGGCTCATCTCGTGCGATCCTCTGACGGCCGCCATCCCGGATCGGGTGTGCGTCCGGAGCGGGGAGCACGGGATACCAATCGCATGAGCGATGGTTCACCCTATGCCTGGGGTGCGGATTTCAGGTTGATCTGCGTCAACGGGCACCCCATCGGTGCGGCGGCGGCACAGCGGGAGAATTGACTCAAGTCAATGTAAGGCTTTGGCACGGAGTTCATTGTGTGCGCGGTCGAAGAGGCGCGGAGGAGACCCATGCCATCCTTCAGCGACAGTGATTTTGAGGTTTTGCGCAATGCGTGTCTGGTGACGCACAACAGCGCGGCTGCGCTGGCACGCCATAATCTGCAACCGGTGATGCGTAATGCGGCTCGTAATTCGATACTGATCGAAGAAGGCCACGGTATTTCTCATCTGCTTGTGTTGACGAGCGGGCGCGTCGAATTTTCCTGCATTACGCCGGACGGAGATGCCGCGATTGTCGATCTGGTTCGGCCGACACGCGCTTTGTTGCTGCCGGCACTTCTGGCGGGCGGCATTTCTCCGGTGCAGGCGCGCGCGCTCGACCGTGTCGGGTTGCTGCAATTGTCCGCGGAGGCTTATCTGGAGGCGGTCGCGAGCGATCTCGATATCGCAATCTCCGCTGCCCGCGCGGCGGCGCGCGACCACACTCTCATGACCGCGCAACTAAAGGCGCTCAAGACGGAAACGTCTTTGCAGCGGTTCTGCCGTTATCTCCTCAACCTGCGTGGAGAGGCGAGCGCCGGGCGGTCGATCCGCCTGCCCTTCAGCAAGCGGCTGACGGCTGGCTTTCTCAGCATGACGCCTGCAACCCTGTCGCGCATACTTGTTGACGTGAGAGGACTGGGCGTGGAAGTAAGCGGCAGCGAGGTGCGTATCACCGATGCGTCGAGATTAAACGAAGTGCTCGGCCGCGACCCGCTCTAGGTCGTGCGACCAGGGTCACACACTCATTCATGCAGCAGGATTCATGATCGACAGGCGTGGAGTTCTCCGGTCACTCGGGTATGCGCTGGCTGTCATGCCATTCAATCCGGCGTGGGCGGATGGCAACGAATTCACTCTTGGCGCAACGACGACGACGCGGGATTCCGGGCTGCTTGAGTTTCTTCTTGAGCGGTTCGCCGGTGGCGATGTGCATCTGATCCGCACAGTTGTGCGCGGATCGGGCGAGGTGCTTGAGCTTGGCCGGCGCGGCGATTTCGATGTGCTTCTCGTGCATGATCCCAAAGCAGAGGAAGAATTCGTTTCCCAGGGCCACGCGCTTTCGCGTCGCACGGTCATGACGAACAGTTTTGTGATTGTAGGACCGGACGACGTTTCGCTTGGGGCGGACGCATCCGCACCGCTGGACGTTCTGTCTGAAATCCGGTCCCGCGGACTGCCGTTTATCAGCCGCGGCGACAACAGCGGCACTCATCGCGCTGAACTCGCGCTATGGCAAGATAACGGCGTGTCGCCCGCCGAATTTGCGCCCTGGTACCGGAATGCCGGAAACGGTATGGGGGCGACGCTCAATATGGCGACCGGCCTCGGCGCCTTTACCCTGAGCGACATCGCCTCGTGGGAGGCCTTCGGCAACCGCACAGGCATGGAGATCAAGGCTCGCGACGATGCTGCACTTGAAAACCGCTACAGCGTTTTGGTGACACGTACCGGCACCAGTGCGGGGGGCGGGACGGCTTTTGCCGATTGGCTTGTTTCGCGCGATGGACAGCAAGCCATAGGCGAATTCAGGGTAAACGGAGTACAGGTGTTTTTCCCAGCCGAGACAGAATAGTGTCTAAGCGACTTCCTCGCCCCATGCGAGGAGTTCGCGGCGCAGATTGCGAAATCGGTCTTCCACTTGCGCATCGAACAACGGGTCGTTGTTGTCGTTCAGTTCCGCATCAATCGCGGCCCAGTCCCGATCTTTCAATGAGGCCAGCGCTGCGGGGAAAAACTCACGCTCTTCCATGGCCATATGTTGGCGTTCCTTGACGACAAAGTTTCTCGCGATCTCAACGAACTGCCTGCGCGGCATCTGCACTTCGAGCAGGACGTTGTCTAGCGCGTGGATGAATTCTTCCAGACGCGTCATTACATCGGCGTGCTCGTCTTCAAGATCGCTCAGGTCTGCGATCTTGTCCGGCGCGCGCGCCATGAGGCGGCGGTAGATCACGTCTTCCTTGGGATGGTGGCAAAGCCGGGGAAATGCGTCGAAATATTCGGTAATCGACTTTATCAACTCGAGATTCGGGTTATCGGCGCGTTCCAGCTTCGCAATCTGATGCTCAAGCAGGCCGAGGAGCCTGGACATATTGACATGCTCGGTGCGCAGAATGTCGATGGTGCGTGCCATGGTCCCGCCAGTTTCCCTGCAATATGGAAAAGGGTAGAGCCCGGCGTCTTCGCGCCCCTTGATTTGCGTCAAGATTAATTGCCGCCCTTGGTATTACTCGCCGTCTTCCTCATCCACGAGGATGCGCATGGCGGCGCCGTCGAGATCTTCATACTGACCCGAGCGCAGCGACCAGACGAAGGCGATCAGGCCCAGGCCGCCGAGAAACAGGGCCGCTGGAATTAGGATGAGCAGGTTCGTCATGCCGCGCTCCGGTCG
This sequence comes from Hyphomicrobiales bacterium, assembly GCA_021775755.1. Taxonomy (GTDB): domain Bacteria; phylum Pseudomonadota; class Alphaproteobacteria; order Rhizobiales; family JAJFHB01; genus JAJFHE01. Next base: position 36,043 of record JAJFHE010000075.1, read on the forward strand.
GACGGCCGCGCAGACGCGGCGGGCTGCCGGGGCTCAGCGCCCGATGCCGTGTCCCGTCCCGAATGCGGGATGCCGATCCGCAGTCGCATGGCGTTGCAGCTTACGATGATCGATGAGGTCGACATGGCGATCGCCGCGACCAGTGGCGAGGCATATCCGAGTACCGCGAAGGGTATCGCGATCACGTTGTACGCCGCGGCGATGCCGAAGTTCTGCAGAACCAGTGCCTTGGCGCGCCGCGCGATGGTATGCGCCGTAGCAACCGCGGAAAGATTGTCGCCAAAGAAAACGAAATCCGCCGCCATACGGCCGACGTCTGCCGCTGTCGAAGGCGCCATGGATGTGTAACCGGCGGCGAGCGCGGGTGCATCGTTGATCCCGTCGCCGACCATCAAAACCTTGGCACCACCGCCGGCAAGCTTTTGCAGGTAGCGTGCCTTGGCAACCGGGTCGACGGCCGATTGCCGGCGCTTGATGCCGAGCAGACGGGCCATATGTTCGACTGCCCCGGGGCGGTCGCCGGAAAGGATCTCCACCTTGAGCGATCGCTGTTTCAGCGCCGCAAGCGTCTGCACGGCGTCAGGGCGCGGTTCATCTTCAAAGCGCAACACCACCATGCGGCTGTCGCCAACCTTGAGGCAAAGCTCAAGCCTGCCGTCGTCGGATGGCGTCTCGTTTTCGAGAGAGTTTCCGTCCCCCGGCGCTTCGCCGCACCATGCCCGGCTGCCGAGCCGCACGGTCTGGTTGCCACGATGGCCGAGAAGACCGGATCCGGGCACCTCTTCGACCGCGTCGAGCGGGGTGGGTGAAACGCCGCGTTGCGCCGCCATGGCGGTCACCGCGCGCGATAGGGGGTGGCGGCTGCCGGCCGCCAGACCGGCGGCGAGGCCGAGATGCTCGACATCGAGTGCCGCGGGGCCAGTCAGGTGCGGGCGGCCGAGTGTCAGCGTGCCTGTCTTGTCGAACACGGCGGTATCGATGGCCGCAAGGCGTTCCATTGCGTCGCCGCTCTTTGCCATGATGCCGGCTTGAAACAATGCACCGCTTGCGACCACCTGCACGACCGGCACCGCCAGACCGAGCGCGCAGGGACAGGTAATGATCAGTACCGCGATTGCCGCGAGAAGGGCGGTGTGCCAGTCGCCACCACCCACCAGCATCCAGCCGATGAATGTCGCAAGGGCGGTGATGTGCACAGCCGGGGCATAGATGCGTGCGGCGGCGTCGGCGAGGCGAACGTAGTGCGCCTTGTGTTGTTCAGCGGCTTCCATCGTGGCGATGATCGATGCCAGCAATGTCTCGCCGCCGCACGCCTCGACGCGTATGTCGAGCGTTGCGGAAAGATTGGTGGTGCCTTCGTGAACACGTGTGCCGGCGCTGGCGGTTTCAGGCATGCTTTCCCCGGTCAGCATCGAGCGGTCGATGTCGCTCGTGCCGGAAACGACGACACCATCGACGGGGAGCGACTCGTCGGGGGCGACGCTTATTATGTCGCCGGCTGCGAGTTCGGCGATCGCACGCGGTGTAAGGGAACCATCGGGAAGTTTGAACGCAGCGGTGCGTGCGGTGAGCGAGACGAGCTGCGAGACCGCATCGCGCGCGCGCGCGCGCGTCCGGTGATCGAGATACCTGCCCACCAGAAGAAAGAACAGCAGCATTACCGCGGCATCGAAATACGCCACATCGCCGTGGCCAATTGTTTCATAGAGGCTCATCGCGCCAGCAAGGATCACGGCGAGGGAGATCGGCACGTCCATGTTGAGACTGCGGGCGCTGAGTGCCGTCCATGCGGAGCGGAAGAAGACGCGTCCGGAAAAGGCGATCGCCGGTAACGCAATCAGAGCGGAAAGCCAGTGAAACAGATCACGTGTCGCATCGCTCGCACCGGACCAGACGGAGACCGACAAAAGCATGATATTGCCCGCCGCAAAGCCGGCGACGGCCATTGCGAGGACCAGTTCGCGGCTGCGTTTGCGGTCGGCCTCGGCGGCGTCTTCGCGCTCGGCGAAGGGATGCGAGGCGTAGCCGGCTGTCTGCAGAAGATCGACGAACTCGGCCGGTTCGGCTGCCGCGCTGCGCCACTGCACGGCAACGCGGCGCGTTGACATGTTGACGCGCGCTTCGGTGACCGCGCTATGGCCGTTCAGAGCGCGTTCGATGCGGCCGATACATCCGGCGCAGTGCATGTCGGGGACGACGAGCTCCAGGCGAGAAATGCCGGGCCTAACCTCGTGTGCAAATCCGGATAGTTCGTCGGTGCTTTTGGCGACGGCCTGAGGGTTTGCAAATGAGATGTCCGGCAACCGGCCATTGGTCTTGCTGCGGCAACTGGTCATTGCCGGTCCCCGGCTCTGATCCACAGCCGATAATCGAGCCGGTAGGGCTCGTGCCCGTGGGAAACGACACGCAGGTCCGCTGTCCATATGCCATCGTCCAGCACCATGGCGAGTTCGTAGTTTCCAGGCGAGGTCTCACGCAGCACGACGCTTTGGTCCGCGTCCTCATGTACGGGTCTGGCGACGCTGGCGGTTACGGTTGCACCGCGGACCGGCGTGCCGGTGCTGTCGTGCAAAGTGAATTGCAAGGCTCCGCTTTTGTATTCGAGACCGCTTTGCCAGCCGCGCTGCGCTTGTGCGTCCGCCTGGCGCAGCACTTCATTGTAGTGCTGGCTTGCAACAAAGCCGTTTTCCACAACGAGGCCGCTCCAGCTGCCGGCGGCGAAAACCGCGAGTGCAACGTTGACTGCGATAACGACACCGAAAAAGCTGCCGACGATCGCCAGCATGTGCCAGCCGGTAAATGGCCTTATCGGCTTTTCGCGGGGTGCGGTTGATTGGGCCATGTTTCGGTCACTCGCTCGGCGCATTGAATATGGCGTCGTAGAAGGCTGTTTCCTCGCCGTTTTCTTCGACGATCGAGAATCTGAACGACGTCGCATCGCCGCTCAGATAGGCAGGGTATGCGGTCACGTAAATCTTTACCGAGCGCTGGTTGTCGGGTTCAACATCGAGGATCACCGTCCGCGTTGCGTCATCGGAGGCTCCCGCAAGCGCCAGCGTGGCGCCGCTCAGGTGATCGACACTCAGCCTGAACGTGCGCGGTTCGGCTAGCATGTTGAGGATCTTGATGGTGTAGCCGTTACGGATGCCGCCGTCGCTCAGTTGTACGAACTGGGGATTGCGGTCATGCAGAACGGAGATGTCGAGCCGGTCGCGTGACAGCAGCGAGACAAGCATTGCCAGACCGGCCAGCCCCCAGATAGCGGTGTAGATCAGCGTGCGTGGACGGATCACGGATTTCAGCGTCGTGTGCACCGGGTTTTCCGGCGTGCTGGCGGCATAGTTCTGCACGGTGTTGTAGGAAATCAGCCCGCGCGGCCGGCCGGTTTTTTCCATCACAGAATCGCAGGCGTCGATGCACAGTGCACAGGTTATGCACTCAAGCTGCTCGCCGTCGCGAATGTCGATGCCCTGTGGGCACACTGCAACGCAAAGATTGCAGTCGATGCAGTCGCCATAGGTTGTGTCGGTGTCCTTGCGCCGTGCGCCCTCATGGGCGCGAGGCTCGCCGCGCCATGCGTTGTATGTGACAACGAGCGACGACTCGTCGAGCATCGCTCCCTGGATGCGCGGCCAAGGGCACATGTAGGTGCACACTTGTTCGCGCATGAATCCGGCGAATATGTAGGTCGTGGCGGTGAGTACACCGACCGTCGCGTAGGCAACGAAGGGTGCTTGAAACGTCGCAAAATTGTAGGCAAGGCCCGGTGCGTCGGCGAAATAAAAGATCCAAGCGCCGCCGGTGGCGATGGCGATGAGAATCCAGATCACGTGCTTGGTGACATACTTGCGTAGCTTGTCGGATGACCAGGCTGCGTTGTCGAGTTTGATACGGGCGTTGCGGTCGCCTTCCACCCACCGTTCCACAACCAGGAACAGATCAACCCAGACGGTTTGCGGACAGCTGTAGCCGCACCAGGCCCGCCCGACGGTTGACGTGACCAGGAACAACCCGATGCCGGCCATGATCAAGAGGCCGGCGATATAGTAGAACTCCTGTGGCCAGATCTCGATGAAGAAGAAGTAGAAACGCTCGTTCGCGAGATCCACCAGCACGGCCTGATCGGGTGCGTGCGGGCCGCGGTCCCAGCGCAGCCACGGGGTGATGTAATAGATCGCAAGCGTGATGCCCATGATCCACCACTTCAGACTCCGGAAGGTTCCCGAAACCCGCTTGGGAAAGATTTTGACGCGCGACTTGTAATTTTCCCGCCGGTGCTTGGCATTGACGGCTTCGACGTCAATCGTGTCGACAGTGTTCAGCACCTTGGTCATTGCAAGTTACTCACCACCTCCAAGCGAATGCACGAATACCGTCAGCTGTTTTACGGTGGCCTCATCGAGACGGTGTGCCCAGGCAGGCATCACGCCATGTTTCGGGTTCGCAATCTGGGTACGTATGGAAGCGCCATCGCTGCCGTAGAACCAGATCGCATCGCCGAGTGCCGGTGCTCCCTGAAACTGATCGCCCGCGCCGTTCTCACCGTGGCATGCCGCGCAGTTGTCACTATAACCGATCGCGCCACGGCCTGCAGCCTCGCCATCGTGTTCCTGGTTCGACAGCGCCAGAACGTGTTGGGCGATGTCGGCGATCTCCGTCTTCTCGAGCATTTCATCACGGCCGAACGCAGGCATTTCCGAATACCGTGTTTCGTCGTCGTCGTCGAAACGCACGCCGTGTGCGATCGTCAAGTGGATGTCGTCCAGCGTGCCGCCCCACAGCCATTCGTCGTCATTGAGATTGGGATAGCCGGCCGCGCCCGCCGCACCCGATCCATGACACTGGGAGCAGTTTACGGCAAAGGCCGAACGCCCGCCCGCGACGGCGAAGGTAAAGAGATCCTGGTCGCTCCTGATCTGTTCGAGTGAGCTTGTGCGGATGCGGTCTATGTAAACCGACTGTTCGGCCGCCGCCTCACTCAACTCTTGCGCGACTTCGGCGCGGCTCGAATAGCCGAGCACACCGGTTGTGGCCGAGTTGATGAGCGGGATCGCGGGATACAGAATGACATAGCCGAGCGCCCAGATGCATGTCGCATAAAAGGTCCACAACCACCATTTGGGAAGCGGTGTGTTGAGTTCCTTGATGCCGTCCCATTCGTGGCCGGTGGTGTCGGTTCCGCTGTGTTCGTCGCGTTCGATGTCAGCCATATTGCTCAATCCTCTTTCAGAGGGATGTTTGCGTCATCTTCGTATCTCTGGCGCGAGCCGGGCCGGAACACGAAAATGACGATGCCGACGAAGAGGACCGTGAGGCCGACCAGGCCCCAGGTATCGGCGAACTGTCTCATGGTTTCATAGTCCATCGCTTCACCTCAGGTTCTGGTCGGCCTGGTAGGCGGAGAAGTCCACCAGGGTGCCGAGCATTTGAAGGTAGGCGACGAGAGCATCCATCTCCGTCACCCGCGAAGGGTCTCCGTCGAAGTCGCGAACTTGAGCCTTGGGATAGCGTTCTCCTACGGCATCGGCACCGTCCGCATCAGGATTTGCCTGAGCGAGCAGGTCGGCGCTCGCGTTTGCGATCATCTCATCGCTGTACGGCACACCCACCGCCGCATTGGCGCGCAGGTGATCGGCCATGTCGTCGACGCGAACGTCCACATCAAGCATCCACGAGTATGCGGGCATGACTGACTCGGGCACCACGGATCTGGGGTCAACCATGTGCTGAACGTGCCACTCATCTGAGTAGCGTCCACCGACCCGGGCAAGGTCGGGGCCGGTGCGCTTCGATCCCCACTGGAAGGGGTGGTCGTACATGCTCTCGGCCGCCAGTGAGTAATGGCCATAGCGTTCCACTTCGTCGCGGAACGGCCGGATCATCTGGCTGTGGCAGGTGTAGCAGCCTTCGCGGATGTAGATGTTGCGGCCGGTGAGCTCCAGTGGCGAGTAGGGACGCATGCCCCGGACACGCTCGATGGTGTTCTCCAGATAGAACAGCGGTGCAATCTCAACGATGCCGCCGATGGTCACCACCAGAAGGCTTAAGACAAGCAGCAAGGTGGCGTTGGTTTCGATTATTTTATGAGAAAACTTCATTATCCGCTGTCTCCTCAAGCTGCAGACTGTGCCGGCGCGGCATCGCCAACGGGGGCATCGGCACGGTCGTCACCGCGGATCGTGCGAACCATGTTGTAGGCCATGATCAGCCCGCCGGTGAGATAGAGCAAACCGCCAAGGCCGCGGATGACATAGAAGGGGTGCATGGCCGCGACGGTTTCGGCGAAGCTGTACTCGAGGAAGCCGAGTGCATCATAGGCGCGCCACATGAGGCCCTGCATGATGCCCGACACCCACATGGAGGATGCGTAGAGTACGATGCCGAGCGTTGCCAGCCAGAAGTGCCAGTTGACGAGGCGCAGGCTGTACATTTCCGTGCGGTTCCACAGTTTCGGCACCAGGAAGTAGATGGCGCCGAAGCTCACCATGCCGACCCAGCCAAGCGCGCCGGAGTGCACGTGGCCGATTGTCCAGTCGGTGTAGTGGCTGAGAGAGTTGACGGCCTTGATCGACATGACCGGACCTTCGAAGGTGCTCATGCCGTAGAACGCCACCGAAATCACCATCATGCGCAGCACCGGGTCGGTACGCAGCTTGTCCCAGGCACCGGACAGCGTCATCAGGCCATTGATCATGCCGCCCCAACTCGGCATCCACAACATGATGGAAAACACCATGCCAAGGGTTTGCGCCCAATCGGGCAGGGCGGTGTAGTGCAGGTGGTGCGGCCCCGCCCAGATATACAGGAAGATCAGCGACCAGAAGTGCACGATGGACAAACGGTAACTGTAGACCGGGCGCCCGGCACGCTTCGGCACGAAGTAATACATAATGCCCAGGAAGCCGGCGGTGAGAAAGAACCCCACCGCGTTATGGCCATACCACCACTGTGTCAGCGCATCCTGCACACCGGCGAACAGCACGTAGCTCTTGGTGCCGAGGAACGATACGGGCACGGAAAGATTGTTCACCACATGCAGCATCGCAACGGTCACGATAAACGACAGGAAGAACCAGTTTGCGACGTAGATATGCGGTTCCTTGCGCTTCAGGAGCGTGCCGAGGAAGACGAGCAGATAGACCACCCAGACGATTGTCAGCCAGAGATCCACATACCATTCCGGTTCGGCGTATTCCTTGCTCTGGGTGATGCCCAGCAGATAACCGGTTGCCGCTAGCACGATGAAGAGCTGATAGCCCCAGAATACGAACCAGGCCGCATTGCCGAGTGCCAGACGGGTCTGGCAAGTGCGCTGGACGACATAGAAACTCGTGCACAGCAATGCGTTGCCGCCAAAGGCGAACACGACGGCGGATGTATGCAGCGGCCGCAGCCTGCCGAAGCTTGTCCATGGCAGGTCCAGATTGAGCGCCGGATAGGCAAGCTGAAACGCTATGACGACACCGACCAGGAAGCCCGCAAGGCCCCAGAAAATGGTGGCGATGGCTCCGGCTCGCACGACGCCGTCAAGATACTTTTCCTGACCCGCGGTGCTCGCACCACCGAAACTCACGGTGCGGGCGCGCCAGATAATGGCGATCGCACAGGCAATGATGACGATCCAGGCGTGAGCCGCGAACAGGCCGTCATGGGCCTTTGCGGCGAGCACTACCGCGGCGAGCGCGGCGAGTCCAAGCGAGATAAAATAGGCAACGGTCCCCATGTCTTCCCTCATGCAGCTGCGCAAATGATTCCGGTAGTTTGGGCCGCTCGAACGAGTGCACAACACCGGTATCGTAGTGGCGTGCCGGCCCCCCCTTAGGATTCGCGCGCAAAATGCCTCAAGTTCTGTCGAGGCGACTTGACCTAAATCAAGATCCATCCGGGAATAGGTCTATAGCGTGTCGGTTTTATAGGGCGCATGTTGTCGCATGTGTTCGTTGAAGGGCGAAACGCATGAAAAAGAACGGCGGACCATCAAACGGTCCCGGCGGGTCGTTTGTGGGTATCGGGTCGTCCAATCCACTCGATATCATGGCCGAGGAACACCGGTTGCAGGAGCGGCTGTGCGATGCGCTTGAGCGTCTGGCCGACAGTCTGCCTGACCGGGTCGACAGGTTGCTTGTGGCGACCTTGCTGCCGGCTCTCAAGATCGATCTGTCGGTTCATGTCGAGGATGAAGAATACGGGCTGTTCCCGCTGTTGCGCGAACGCTCCGAACCTGGCGACAATGTCAGTGAAATTCTCGGCCAGCTCAATCAGGAACACTTGACCGACCAGGGATACGCGGAGGAAATCGTTGCCCAGCTGGAGTTGCTGCAGCAAGGGCAGGATCTGCGTAATGCAAACACGTTCGGTTATATGCTGCGCGGCTTCTTCGAGGGCCAGCGCCGCCACCGTGGCTGGGAGGATGCGGTGGTTCTGCCGCTGGCGCGGCAGCGCCTGGATGCGGACGATCTTACCACCCTCGCAACGGTTATGGTGTCCAATCGCCGCCGTAAACCTGTCCCCGTTGGCAACGCGGTCCTGTTTGACGGTGTCCGGCGGCGCTGATCAACCGGGTTCGGCGGGCTAAACCTACAGCGCGTCTTCGAGGTCGGCGCGGTTGGCCAGCATATCAATGTCCGGCACCGCGATTTCGCGGTTGTTGATGATGTTGATGACGCCGTCGGATTTCAGCTTGGTGAAATGCCGGCTGACGGTTTCGATGGTCAGTCCGAGATAGTCGGCGATGTCGGCGCGCGACAGTGGCAGGGCGAACTGCACGAAATTCATTTCATCAGAGTGTGCGCAGCCGATATTGGGCGCGCGGTGGGCGATCATCAGGAGGAAGCTCGCGACCTTCTCCTGTGCCGTCTTGCGGCCCAGGAGAAGCATCCACTCGCGTGCTGAATCGAGCTCATCAAGAGTGTTTTCAAACAGGCGGTGCTCCAAATCAGGGAAATCGCCAAGCATGTGCTCGAAATTGTCGCTCGGAAAACAGCATAGCTCCACGTCGGTGGCGGCTTCCGCGAGGTAAGGGCTTTCACCGCCATAGGCCCGGCCGAGAAAATCAGGCGCGAACAATAGTCCGACAATCTGCTGGCGGCCGTCGCTCAGTGTTTTTGTGAGCTTGATGACGCCACTTACAATATTGGCAAAAAACTCCGGCTGTTCCTGATCGGAGAATACTGTTTGTCCCGGTTTGATCTGCCGGGTGCGTGCAATCTGGTTGAGGCGCGCGAGTTCAGCGTCATTCAACGCACCGCACACCGCCTTGTGGCGGACGGAACATTTCTGGCAACGCTCTATCGGCGCCTGGTCTCGATTCGGAATCATTATCCTGCACTGCATATGGCCCCGGATGGCCTGCAAATCTTAATTTATTACGAAACGACCAGAATTCAAAGGCTCGCCGTGCGCCCACAGTGACGCAGCCGAGATACGTTGCCTGCGGGCGGATGTCAGGATGGGGATTGCGGGTCGCGTCGGGCAAAGCCCGTGCGTGCGGTTTTTCGCCAGGGGCCGCGGCCCGAAAGGATGTTCAGATATGCGCCGCATCCGTAGACATACCAGCACAGTGACTGAAACATGAAGTTGACCGGGCCGAGTATGTAGAGGCGCCGGCGTTGCGCCAGTGGCGTGTCCGCTTGTACGCGTGCATGGTGGATTTTGAGCAGAATCAGCGAGATTGCGAACTCAAAGACCCAGCGTGCCGCAACAAGAGCCAGCACCGGCGCTATCCAGGCGGCGCCGCCGGCGATCAATGTGCCCGCGATCGTCACGATCGACGCAAGCGCCAGCAGCGGCGACACGGCATCGATGCATTTGATGGTCAGTCCGAACACGCCGAACCATCCGTATCGTGGCCGCAGCACGCAGCGCCGATAGGTCCAAAGGGTTTCGACGAACCCCTGAAACCACCGGATGCGCTGTTGCAGGAACGAGGTGAGCGTTTCCGGCACAAGCGTAAGGGCAACGGCGTTCGGGACCGTAATCAGGCGATACGGCTCGTTCAGCGACAGAAATAGCCTGTGCAGGCGGTAGGAGATTTCATAGTCTTCGGTGAGCGAGGTCTCGTCGAAACCGCCGCAGGCCTGCAGGGACGCGGTGCGAAACGCGCTGAAACTTCCGGACAACAACAGCTGGCACTGCAGGTTCGACCAGGCAAACCGCCACACAAATCCTGTCGCGTACTCGACCCATTGCAAGCGCACGAGAAGCTGATCGGGCAGGTCTGATATCATCTGGTCCGCAGCACCTGAAGCAACGCCGTTGCCGGGTTTGACGATCCCACCCGCGGCTGCAACTTCGGGATCTTCCGCCATGGCACGGGCGAGAGTTTCGACAGCGGTTTCCTGCAGCATGCAATCGGCATCGCAGGTTATGAAAAGCGTCCCGGTCGCGGCCTGCAGTGCAAAGTTTAACGCGCGCGCTTTGCCGGCCCGGGATTGCCGGATCAGGCGAACCTGCGGATGGCGGGTGCTGCGGTAATAGGCCACCTGCGGACCGGCATCCTTCTGCAAACGATTGCGGCTGGTGTCGGGTTCAAGTTTGAGCCAGAGCGTCAGGAGGTCCGCCATCCCGTCATCTGAGCCGTCGTCGACAATGATGATCTCGTCGACCGTGACGGTCTGTCTGAGCAGCGAGTTCAGGCAGTCGAGAATAACCGCGTGCTCGTTGTGGGCGGCAATGGCCACCGTTATGTCCGGTATGCCGGAACACCTGAGCGCCGGCCGGGAGGGTTTCAGCGCGCGCTGTGCGTTGATCAGCATGAAGCAGGTGAAACAAGCCGCATAGGCAAGGTTCGCCGCCAGGACGATACCGAGTATGTGCGGTTTGCCAGCGGCCTGGTACGCGAGATAGGCGAGTGGAAGCGCACCACCGAAAAGGCCGACGAGCGCAATAGCCGGTGCAAGGCGTGGCGGTTTGCCGGCGGGTTTGAGCGTCGCGTGCGTAATCTGTTTGCGGCTCGGTTGCATCATCGCCGCACGGGTTCGTCAGGCACCCAGCCGTTGCGAGAAATAGTGCCCGGCAGCATGCGTGCCATCACGGCGTCGCGGCGCACAAAATGATGGTGCAAGGCCGCGCTCGCATGCACACAGACGAGTGCAAGAAGGCCATAGGCGGTAAATGTGTGAACGGCTTCCGCCCAGAAATTAATGGCGTCGTTCTTGCCGAACAGGTCGGGCATTTCCACGATGCCGAACCAGCTTGCGGCAAAGCCACCGGCTTTCGACCCGATGAAGCCGCTGACCGGCATGACGAGCATACAGACATAGAGCAGGACATGGCTTGCCCGCGCGATGGTGCGTTGAACGGCCGGGAGGGTGGAGGGAGACGCCGGCGCGGGGCTGAACGAGCGCCATGCAAGCCGTAGCGCCCAGAGCAGCAGCACCGTCAAGCCCACCGACTTGTGCAGATCGTAAAACAGCCATTTCAACGGGCTAATGGCCAGCCGGTGCATGAACTGCTCAAATACATAGTTTGAAAGGATCAGGGCGGCCATGATCCAATGCAGGAACTTGGCGACTGCGCCAAATGTCGTCCGGGAGTTTCTCAAGGCCATGGGGGAGGTGCATCCGTTACGGCGGTGCAGCCAACTAATAGTGCGCAGACAGATTGTTCTGTGACCGCGGTTACAGACCTGTCGCAGTTGTGATGACACAATTGCGGGTGAAATAATGGGTGTGTCGTGTGTGCGGAGGCGCGGTCACGCGAAATTGAGAACCGGGGGGCTTCCGCGCAACGCCCACAACGGATAGCCATTGGGGCAGGAAACAAGTCGGGTTGAGCATCGTGAACCGCAAATCCATTGTCTGGATCGTCACTCTGGCGCTGGTCATGTTGCCATGCGCCAAGATCGCGTCCGCGCTTGCGGCGGGCGTGGACGAAGCGGTGCATGCCGGCTCGGCGCTTGTCGATGCGGTTGCCGGCGGCGAAGCGGCCGGCGAGGCGGCTCATGACACCCCGCCCTGCATGAAGTCCTGCAAACTCGTACCGGCTGTTGTTCACAACGCCGAGACGGTACCCGCCCCGCGATATGATATCGAGCCTGACTTTCACTACGGCGTCATTCGGGCGGTGTGGCCGGCGACAACGGATCGTTCGCTTGCGCGCAGTCCGCGCGGGCCGCCTGAAACGCAGTTCTGGCTTACCTACCGTGCCGTCTATGCGATCACGGCCCGCCTTCTGAATTGATTTCTCCGAAATTCTGAACAACCGGTCCGGCGACCCGTCCGCGGGCTCAGTCCCGCACATGTAATGCCCGGCCGGTCATGATGCGCCCATGCGGCGCTTCGTTGAAACGAGTTTCGGAGAATGCAAACCAATGAAGTCCCTTTTTTACACCCTTGCGGCCATTCTGCTCTTCTCGGGCATTCAGGCGGCATCGGCGAGCGAAGAGATCGTTCGCTATAACTTTACCGCGGAGCGCCCGAATGCATCCCCGCGCTACACCGGAAAACAGGTGGTCGACTACGCCAGCGATCACGCGCCGGGAACCATTATTGTCAACACGTCCGAGCGCCGGCTCTACTTCGTTCTGGAAGGCGGAAGGGCGATCCGATACGGCGTTGGTGTCGGCCGGGAAGGATTTTCCTGGAGCGGTGAATCCCGTCTTGCCCGCAAGGCGGAATGGCCCGCGTGGCGCCCGCCCGCAGCCATGCGGCAGCGCCAGCCCGAACTTCCCGCCTACATGCCAGGCGGCCCCGACAACCCGCTCGGCGCGCGGGCGCTTTACCTCTATCAGGGCGGTGTGGATACGCTTTACCGCATTCACGGCACATCGGAACCGCACACGATCGGGCTTGCGGTGTCGAGCGGGTGCATCCGCATGCTCAATGAAGAGGTCATAGACCTTTACGAGCGTGCGCGTACCGGTGCCAAGGTCATTGTGATCTAGGAGCCGGTGTTTGCGGACGTGCGTCCGGATGCGTCAGGTCTCAGATTCCGGCCCTCCAATGTGAATCTCAGACCAGGCCTTCCGGCGCACGATCTGTCCTCTTGATGACAGGAAAGAGTGCCATGACACTCCTTGATGTTCCTTATGACGTGGAGCCACGCATCCCGGCCGTGCAGAGCGTCCTGCTCAAATGCGCCCGTGACCGCGATGCCCGGCAGGTCTCGTTGCGTGACGGTGAAGCGCTATTTCGCTGCGGCGACACCTGCGACCAGTTCTTTGTAATGATGTCCGGTGTGTTGCGTGTGCAGGTTGCCTCGCGGAACGGCCGCCAGATTGTGCTCTACCGTGTGCGGCAGGGCGAGCTGTGCATGGCGACGACAACCGCGCTGTTTGCCGCGCGCCCGTTTCATGCCGATGGTTTTGCGGAAGCCGGATCGAAGGTCCTGGTGTTGCCGAGATCGCGATTCCAGTCGCTGATGGCGAATGATGCCGCCTTCCGCGAATTCGTGCTGGGTGCGCTTGGCAAGAGTATCGCAAGTGTGATGGATCTTCTGCAGGATGTGGCGTTTGAAGGTGTAAACAACCGCCTTGCCCAGTTGCTGCTGGAGCGTAGTGGAACAACGGCTGACGTGCGCGATACGCATGAACGTCTGGCGCTTGAGTTGGGTTCGGCGCGCGAGGTCGTAAGCCGGCGGCTGAAGGAGTTTGAGCGCGCGGGATGGGTCCGGCTGACGCGGGGTCGCATCGAGGTTCTCGATGCCGGCGCGCTGGAAAGAATTGAACGCGGCGGGTGAGAGCTTCCCCGCCGATTGCACTTGCAATTGCGCTCGCTGGAAGACATGCATGAGGCAGAATGGGCTCTAGCCGCCAACGTGGGTTCCGCCTACCGTGTCAGACGTAAACATTGAGCGATATACCGACCTTGTCCTGCCGCGCTGGCGCTGCGCCCCGGTGCATGTCGCGTTGCCCGACCGGCTGACATTGTCCGGCATTACGGACCGATTGCCTGCGAAACTCGAGGCCGATGAGGCCGCAGCCTCGGTGGCGTTCCGCTACGGGATCGATCTCTTCAACAGCGGCTATTTCTGGGAGGCCCATGAAATATGGGAACCGGTGTGGATGCGGCTGGCACCGAACAGCCGCGAGCGGCTCGCGGCACAGGCTTTCATTCAGGCGGCCAATGCGTTCTTGAAACTTGCCACCTCGCGGGAGAATGCGTTTCAGCGAGTTGCCGGCGAAGCTGTGCGGCTCGGCCGTGAGGCATGTGCGCGCGGTTCCGTGGTGCTGGGCGTCGATGTCGAGGCGTGGCTCGGCGCGCTTGAGACGTTTGCAGCGCGGAGTTTGGGCGCGGAAGTAGCGGCGTCGGGTTTCGAGCCCGGCGGGCTTTCCGGCTTTCCCTACCTGAGATTTGCTTAGAGGGGGATCAGCGGCGCGGGATCAACGGCAAATGTAGGGTTTGCACATCTGCACGAGCTCTGAGAGGCAGTCGCGGGTGTTGCGCCCGGACGTGTCGAGAACGTTGTCGGCGCGTGAGTAGGCTTCCTCGCGTTCGCGCAACAGACCGACGAGATCCTTCATGGCCTCGTTGCGCCCGGCAATGGGCCGGAGATCGCGCTGATCTATGACCCGCTGCATGTGTTCTTCCGGCGACGCCTTGAGCCACACTGTGTGGAAACTCTGATTGAGCAGCTCAAAGCTCTCTTCACTGGCAACAATGCCGCCGCTGGTTTCCAGAATCATGCGTTCGTGCTGCTCGAACAGCGCTTGCAGTGTTTCAAGCTCAAGCCGGCGGAACACATTGGGCCCCCACAGCTCCATGATCTCGCCCATACCCAGACCGACGCGTTCGGAGACCGCCTGACTGAGGCGGACAAAGGGCACGTTGGTAAGTTCTGAGAGCTCGGTACCGAGCGTCGTCTTTCCCGCGCCGCGCATCCCGAGCAGCGCCACGCCCTTGAGTTGGCAGTGCGCCTTGTCGAACCTTTTTGCCAGCAGCTGAAAGGCCTGCTCCTGCTCATCCTCATTGAGGCGTGCGAGCAGTTCCGTCAATGCCGGATTGTCTACGCCGTGGGGGTTCTCGACCGGCAGTACCGCCGATACCTGTTTGCCGAATTCATGCGTGATGCGATGCAAAATCTGCAGCGATGCATTGGCCTGGCCGTTTTCGAGCTGGCCCAGATAGCGCTCCGAAATACTGGCGGCAGCGGCGAGATTGCGGCGTGTCATGCCGGCCTCGCGGCGCAGCGCACGGACTTGCTGACCGACCTGGAAACACAGCAGTTTGGCCGTCGCACGGCCGCCGTCTTCACGCGTCTCCGCATCGCCGCCCTCCGGCGTGTTTTCGGCGGGTGCAGGAACTATTATGCTTTCCCCTTGCATCATATTTTCCGTTATCTTCGACTAACACAGGGTTCGGTGTCGGAATTGCCGACAGAAAGGTATTTATAATGCCTATTTTTATTGATGTCTAGACACTAAGGCATTATAATGCGAATTAGCGTCGCCGGTGCAGCCCGGCCCACCCGAACATCCGATTTCAGGAAACACGCAAGATGGCGGCTTCGATGCAGATTGATTTCCAAACCGACCCTCAGAACTACAAGCACTGGAAGCTCGACTTCGAAGGGCCCGTCGCCACACTGACCATGGATGTGGACGAGAAAGGCGGTCTGTTCGAAGGCTATGAGCTGAAACTCAACTCTTATGATCTGGGCGTTGATATCGAACTTGCCGATGCGTTGCAGCGGTTGCGTTTTGAGCACCCGGAAGTGAAGGTGGTTTTGTTGCGGTCAGCCAAAGAGCGCATGTTCTGCGCCGGCGCCAATATCCGCATGCTGGCGGGCGCGGCACATGACCACAAAGTAAACTTCTGCAAGTTCACGAACGAAACGCGCAATTCGATCGAAGATGCAAGCGAGGTTTCCGGACAGAAGTATATATCGGTCGTCAACGGTACGGCAGCGGGAGGCGGTTACGAACTGGCTCTTGCGACCGACCACATCATTTTGACCGATGACGGCTCGTCGGCGGTGTCATTGCCCGAGGTGCCGCTGCTCGCTGTACTGCCGGGCACCGGCGGACTGACGCGTGTCACGGACAAGCGCAAGGTGCGGCGCGATCGGGCGGATGTGTTCTGCACGACGGAAGAAGGCGTTCGGGGCAAGCGCGCCGTCGACTGGCGCCTTGTCGATGAAACGGCGCCCAATTCGCGGCTTGATGAAGCTGTTGCGGAGCGTGCACGCGCCTTTGCAGAGCAGTCGGACCGGGTCGGCGAGGGCCCAGGCGTTTCGCTCGTGCCGCTCGACCGGACGATCGGCGATGACGTGGTGCAGTATTCTCTGGTGAGCGTCGAGATCGACCGCGCCGGCGGCGTTGCAACAATCTCCATAAACGGCCCGGATGCCCCGCCACCGGCGGACGGCGATGGCCTTGCAGAGCTTGGTGCCGGGTCATGGACGCTGAAACTTGCCCGTGAACTCGATGACGCGATCCTGCACCTGCGGTTCAACGAAACCGAAATCGGCCTTCTTGAACTCAAGACGGCGGGCGATCCCGCAGCGGTGCTCGCATGGGACGCTTTCCTCGCCGCCAATTCCGGCCATTGGCTGGTGCGCGAGGTTGTGCACTTGTGGAAACGGGTTCTGAAACGGGTCGACCTGACGTCGCGCACCATTTCCGCGGTGATCGAGCCCGGCAGCTGTTTTGCCGGCACACTTGCAGAGCTCGCGTTCGCCGCCGACCGCTCTTACATGCTGATCGGTACGCTTGACCAGGACAACCGGCCCGAAGCGTCGATGACACTGAACGGGTTCAACTTCGGCACTTACCCGATGAGCAATGGCATCAGCCGCCTGGAAACCCGGTTTCTCGGAGAACCGGAAAGCTTTGAGACATTAAAGGCGCACGAGGGCGAGGCGCTCGATGCGGAGCAAGCCGACGAGCTCGGTCTTGTAACCTTTGCGTTCGACGATATCGACTGGGACGACGAGATCCGCATATTCCGCGAGGAACGCGCGAGCTTTTCTCCCGACGGCCTCACGGCCATGGAAGCCAATCTGCGGTTTGCCGGGCCTGAGACCATGGAAACAAAAATATTCGGCCGTCTGACCGCCTGGCAGAACTGGGTGTTCCAGCGCCCCAACGCGGTTGGCGAAGAGGGCGCTTTGCGGCGCTACGGCAGCGGACAAAAACCGACCTACGACCGCCGGCGGGTGTGACCCGAACCGGCGCGGCCAACAAGATCAAGGAGCAAGGCGATGCATGATGCAATGAATGTCGATTACGACACAATAATCCCGAACAATGTCGGCCTGTCGGATGACCGCCGGGTACTGAAAGCTCTGGAGCAGTGGCATCCGGGCTACATCGACTGGTGGATGGACATGGGGCCGGAAGGCTTTCAGGAGGCGCTTGTCTATTTGCGCACGGCGGTGAGCGTCGACCCGAAGGGCTGGGCGAAGTTCGACTACGTGAAGATGCCGGAATACCGCTGGGGTGTACTTTTGGCGCCACAGGAAGAAGGCCGTGTTGTGCCGTTTGGCGAACACAAGGGCGAACCCGCGTGGCAGGAAGTGCCCGGTGAACACCGCGCGATGCTGCGCCGGCTTCTGGTCATTCAGGGCGACACGGAGCCTGCCTCGGTCGAGCAGCAGCGCCATCTCGGCACCACCGCCCCCTCGCTCTACGACCTGCGCAACCTGTTCCAGGTCAATGTCGAGGAAGGCCGGCACCTTTGGGCCATGGTCTATCTGTTGCAGAAGTATTTCGGCCGCGATGGCCGCGAGGAGGCGGCAGAACTTTTGCAGCGCCGCTCCGGCTCCGACGACAAGCCGCGCATGCTGGGCGCCTTCAACGAAGCGACGCCCGACTGGCTGTCGTTCTTCATGTTCACGTTCTTCACGGACCGCGACGGCAAGATGCAGCTTGAATCGCTGGCGCAGTCGGGCTTCGATCCGCTGTCGCGCACCTGCCGGTTCATGCTGACCGAAGAGGCGCATCATATGTTCGTTGGCGAGACCGGTGTCGGGCGGGCACTGCAGCGCACCTGCGATGCGATGAACGAGGCCGGCATTGAAGACCCCAACGATGTCGAAGCAATTCGGGCGCTCGGCGTCATCGACCTGCCGACGATCCAGAAGAAACTCAACATGCACTACACGCTGTCGCTCGATCTGTTCGGCTCGGAAGTGTCGACCAATGCGGCAAACTCGTTCAATGCCGGCCTGAAAGGCCGGTTCGGGGAAACCAAGATCGACGACGATCATCAATTGACCAACGACACCTATCCGGTGCTCAAGTGCATCAATGGCGGCTTTGACTATGTCGACGAACCAGCCCTTTCGGCACTCAACATGCGGCTGCGCGACGACTATTCGAACGACTGCGGCAAGGGTGTCGGGCGCTGGAACAAGATCATCGCGAAGACGGGCGTCGATTTCGAGCTCAAGCTGCCGCACCAGGCGTTCCACCGGGCGATCGGAGAGTTTGCACAGATTGAAGCCTCGCCCGACGGCAAGTTTCTGGACGCGGCGGAATGGGAAGCCCAGCGTGACCAATGGCTGCCGTCAAGCGAGGATGGAGACTACATCGCCTCGCTCATGAAACCGGAAAGCGAAACCGGAAAATACGCCAACTGGATCGCCGAACCCAAGATCGGCATCGACGGCAAGCCGGGTGATTTCGAGTACGTCCGAATTCATGAGTGAGCTTTGATGAAGTAAGAGGCGGGAAGGCCCCGGAGACGGGCCACCCGCCACCCCGGAAAGAAACATATGACCGCGCTCCTCAAACAGCATCTGATCGATCCGGAAATCTGCATCCGGTGCGGCACGTGCGAAGAAACCTGTCCGATCGATGCGGTCACCCACAATGACGACAACTACGTGGTGGATGCGGCGATCTGCAATTACTGCATGGACTGTATTTCCCCCTGTCCAACCGGCTCCATCGACAACTGGCGCGTGGTGCGCGACGCCTATTCGCTGGAAGAGCAGTTCGGGTGGGAAGAACTGCCCGAGCAGGAAGACATGGAGGACGCAGGGGCGGCGGCTTCCATCGAGGCGCTCGACGATGAAATCGCATCGCTGCTCGACGAGGCGCACAGCGGCACCGGTGGCAAGGCGGTGGCGGCAGCGTCAGCAAGCAAGCCGAGCGTCAATCTGTTCAGCCGATCCAAGCCCGCCGTGGCAACCGTACAGGGTAATTTCCGCCTGACCGAAGAGGCGGTCGAGCACGATGTCCGCCACATTATTCTCGATATGGGCGACACGGTGTTTCCGGTACTCGAAGGGCAGACCATCGGCATCATTCCGCCGGGTAATGACGCCGCCGGCAAGCCGCATCAGATGCGGCTTTATTCGATTTCCAGTTCGCGCGACGGCGAGCGCCCCAACACCAACAATCTGGCAATCACCGTCAAACGCGAGCTGCAGGGTGTTTGTTCGAATTACCTGTGCGATCTCGAAAGGGGCGCGAAAGTGAACATCGCGGGCCCCTTTGGTGCAACTTTCCTTATGCCGCAGAACCCGGACGCAAATATCATCATGATTTGCACCGGTACGGGATCCGCGCCATTCCGGGCGTTCACGGAACGCCGCCGCCGGGCGATGCCGTCCGCGCCGGGGCAGATGGACATCTATTTCGGGGCGCGACGGCCGGAAGAGCTACCCTATTTCGGCCCGCTCAAGAAGGTGCCCGAGAGCCTGTTGCGGCAGCGCCTGGTGTTCTCAAGACTGCCGGATGCGCCAAAAGAGTATGTTCAGGACCGCATGCTCAATCATGCGGACGAGTTGGCCGAGCTTCTGCGCGACGGCAATACCCATGTTTACATTTGCGGCCTGCGCGGCATGGAAACCGGCGTCGATGAAAGCTTTGCCGCCGTCTGCCGCAAGGCGGGTCTCGACTGGGCGGCGCTCAAGCCCGGCATGCGCGACGAGGGCCGCTACCACGTTGAGACTTACTAGGGAGGGATCGCTCTCCAGAATTTCAATGGCGGCAATGGTGCTGGCGGCGCCACTCTGATACCACGGGCGTTTGCGACCGCTGCGAAAGAGCACCGTGAGATGACCGACTTTACCGAACAGAACCGCCTCTCCTGGAACGAACTTGCGCGTATACATGTGCGCGATGAAACCGGGTTCTACGAGGTCGACGCCTTCAGGCGCGGCGGCGACGCCCTTACGCGCATAGAAAATGACGAGATCGGGGATGTCACGGGGTTGAACATTCTTCATCTGCAATGCCACTTCGGTCTCGACACGCTCTCGCTGGCACGCCGTGGCGCGGCGGTTACGGGTCTCGATTTTTCCAGCGATGCCATCGATGCGGCGCGCGTTCTGTCGGAGGAGACAGGCGTTGCCGCCCGGTTCGTGGAAGGCAACGTCTTTGATGCACCGGCGCTTGTCGAGGGCCAGTTCGACTTGGTCTATGTGACATGGGGCGCGATCTGCTGGCTGTCCGATATTGCCGCGTGGTGCGATGTAGTGGGGCATTTCGTCAAGCGCGGGGGCGTTGTCTATCTCGCCGATACTCACCCCATGGCAAGCGTGTTGGAGGAAGTCGATGGCCGTCTGGTCGTCGAATATGACTGGCGCACGCGGGCGGACGCTCCGCTTCACTTCGACGAGGTGACGACCTATACCGGCGACCCCACCGTGCGCGAACACCAGCGCAGCAACGAATGGAATCACCCGTTGTCGACAATCTTCCAGGGCCTGATGCGGAACGGATTTGCGATCGAAATGTTCAACGAGCACGAAGCCCTGCCGTGGGAGCATGTGCCGATGATGGAACTCGGCGAGGATGGGTTCTATCGCCTGCCCGAGGGCATTGCGAAAATCCCTCTGGCGTTTTCACTGAAGGCGAGAAAGACGTAAACGCAGATCGTTTCACCGTCAGATTGGTTCTAGATCTCCTTCACCATCAAAATCCAGTTGTCGCCTTCGCCCGGCCACCCGTCCTTGACCATGGTGCGGCTTGCGCACTCCGCGAAACCGCAGCGTTCGTAGAGACGGCGCGCAGCGGTATTGGCATCGGAAACGATGAGGCTGATGCCTGAGGCCTGCGCGCGCTGCGCAATGCATTCGGCGATCTCGAGAAGATGCGTGCCGAAACCGCAGCCGCGCCAGCGCTCATAGGTGGCCAGGACGTTGACGTACCATGTTCCCGGCACGAGGTTTTCCAACTGCAGCAGCGGCACAAAGGCGGCCGGCGTGCTGTCGTAATCGATGTGTTCGGGCTCCGGCCCCAGCTGATATCCGATCAGGGCAGCGGCCACTTCGCCGCCGGCTTCGGTGACAAAGGCGTTGCGGTAGGAAAAGCCGCCTTCCTTGCGCCGTGCGCGTCGGCAGCCGACATCCCAGGGTGTTTCACCCGGCTCTGCCATCTCCCCCCACAAGTAGTAGGGCGCGCCTTCGCCGGCGAAGTTGATGAGCTCGGCGAGTGCACGGTCGTCGCTGATGGCGGCAGGGCGCAGGGGGTAGGTGCGCATGAGCATGATACGTCTCCTCAAGAGAGTCCGGCGTCTTAACCGCCGTTATCGCGCATGTGGGAGAAGCCGCGGCCAAGGGCAAGCGGTGCGATACAATTGAAACTTTTGAAAAAAACGCTGAAGTTACCGTCAGCGCTCTGGCACATGTCCCCAACGCACGAGATCCTCGGCCGTTTCAACGATCGAGCGGTCGAGGTCGCGGAAGGTAACTCCGAGATGTTCGCGTATCTTTGAGTTGTCGAAACGCGGTACGCGGCCGAGATGGGAATGCAGATAGGTGCGCACGCCCGAGGGCTGAAGCCAGGCGGCAAGGTGGATGAGCGCACTGCCGAGGCGCGTGTCCAGCCCGAGCGAGGGAAGCCGGGCGTTATCAAATCCCGATGATTTGAGAAGACCGGCGATCTGGCGGACCGTTCTCAAATCATGGGCGCAGATATAGCGCCCCTTTGCCCGATCGCTGGCGAGCGCCTGAACATGTGCTTCGGCTACGTCGCGCACATCGACGAGACCAAGCGTCAGGTCCATGATCGCGGGATATTTTCCATTGAGCAGATCGGCAATGACCTGGTTCGACGTATTGAGCGAAACGGACTTGGAAGGGCCGATGACCGTGAACGGATTGATCACCACGAGATCCCAGCCAGGATTTGCGTCTTCGGCGAATTTCCACGCGGCACGCTCGGCGCAGACCTTGGAGTAGTAGTAGGGGTTGCGGCTAAGCGTCGAACGGTCGTTCCAGTCCGCTTCATCAAGAATTTGAGAGGTGTCCGGCTCATCGGTGATGGCGGCTACGGAAGACGTCACGACAACACGTTTGATCCGCTTGCTCGTGGCGCAAGCCCGCAACATTGAGAGCGTACCATTTACCGCCGGGTCGACGAGGTCGCGTTGCGCGTCCTTGACTGTCAGGACGTAAGGGCTTGCGGCATGAATCACATAATCCGCATCCCCGGTGTAGTCCGCAAAGGCACGCGGGTCGTTGAGGTTGGCGGCGACGAGGGTTAGGCGTTCTGCGGCACCGGGCAGCTTGCGCAGAAACTCCGTTTTCTCCGCATCTGAAGGATCGCGCACGGTACCGACCACTTCATGGCCTTCCGCGAGCAGCTTTTCGACGGTGTGAGACGCGATGAAGCCAGTGGCTCCGCTGATCAACGTGCGCATGTCTATGTCGCTCGGCCTGTACGACGGGTGCCGGCATTATATCCGAGCGGACGATGCTCCGGCAAATTTGTCGAACGGCTGATACGTGGGCTCGACAAGGATGGTGCGACCGCTGCACACTGAAACCTGAAACCTGAAACCTGAAACCGTACAAGCGGGAAAGGCTTTGGTCATGCGCGGTGTGCTCTATCTGATCTTCCGGCTGATCTGCTACGTGGCGTTGGCCGTAGTGCTGTCGGGGTTTGCAGCTTTGGCGCTTGTCTCCTTGCTCGGCGCATGTCCAAACCTCAGCACCGGAAGCGTAAGTTGTACCTCGCCGTTCTACCAGTCCGTCGCCGAGTACGGAATTTCCATCGTTCTTGTGACCGTGTTCACGGGGCTTCCCGGATTGCTGGCGATTGCCGGTGCGGTGTTTGCAATCCGCAAGGTTTACCTCTGGCGGACCTCAGGGGCGCCGCAACAGGTTCCGCAACGCAGCGAGGATGCGCCCGGGCCGGACGTATCGCGCGCAGGCACGGAGGCGCCACCTCGATCGGGCAGTGGTTTCGGCCGGTTTGTGCTCAAGGGCGTGCTGATCCTGCTTGCGGCGGCTTTCGTTGCAGGTGCGATTTCCGCGGTTGTTGAACGGACGGCGCAATGAGCGGTGCTCGACGTTACGCGAAGCCAGTGACAATCGTGTGTGCGGTGCTGTCGGCGGTTATGCTGTTTGCAAGCCTGCTGCCGGCGGGCTTTGCCATTTATCTGTTTGAGTCGCCGGGAAGCGGGTTTGCCCACGACCTCTATGTCTGGGCGGGTTTTCTGCTGCTGGTGCTTATGCCGCTGATTGCCCTTGCAGGCGTCGTCGTGCCCTGGATCGCCTACCGCCGCGACCGCCAATCTCTGGCGTTCTGGTGGGCAATTGCGGTTCTTGCCCTCTTCGTTTGCTGGCTACCGTTTGCACGCGTTTTCTATCTGACCTGACCGGCGCTGAAACGGCGCCTACCCGGTAGTACCGGCTGCAAGTATCAGTCCTTCCTGTACGAGCCGCTCGAGCAGGATGGCGCTTTCTTCCGCATCGAGCCCCGGTATGTCGCTGCTGGCAAAGTTCTGCGTGTTCATGCAGTACTCCACCGCCGCTCTCACGTGATCGGGGAACCGCACTTCCTTGCCGTAGAACCGCAACACGATCTGGTTTTCCTCTGCGTCCATGTAGCTCTGTACGATGAGGCCGGCATTTGCGCTGTAGCGTTTGTCCTGTTCAGCGCTGAGGAACGACAGGGCCGACTTGAACTGGCCCTGGAATTCGCCGTCGAGCTCGTCCTGCCACTGCCGGGGCAACTCCATCAGTTCTCGCGCGATGAGGTCTTCGTCGATGACCTCGGCGATCTTGCGGGCATAGGCGCGCACTGCGTCGGGATTGTCGTCTCTGATTTCGTGCACCGGAACCGTCTCAAGCAGGAACGGATTGGCACGGGCCGCTGATTCAGCAATCTGTCCGAGCAGTTTGTGCCAGGTCGGCGGGTGGATGCCCAGCGTGATGTGAATGGAGAAATCGTCGGCGTTTGATTCCGCACGGTGCAGATAACCCCGCGGCAGATAGAGAAGATCGCCCTGCTGCATCAGGTGTTCGGTGTAGGTGCGCTCCTCCAGGGTGTCTTCCCCGGAGAAGTGGTCGTGTTTGGCAGGCATGTAGAGTTGGGTGTCGTCGACGAACCATTTTTTGCTGCCGTAGGTTTGCAGTACGAACACATCGTGACTGTCGAAATGCAACTTGAAGGCACGCGCTTTGGGCGGTGTGATGTAGATATTGGTCTGAAACCGCAGGAAGGTTTCAGCCTGAAGTGTCATGCAGAGGTCGCGCAGTGGCGGGTGGCGATGCTGCAGCGCATCGAGGACGATCGAGTAACCGTCATAAAGCTTGCCCAGCGCCTGCTCCACAAAGGCTGTCCGCGAACCCTCCGCATAACCGACCCGTTGACCCTCATCGCTCAGGCTGTTGACGGTCGAAACACGATCGACGTTGTATTCCAGGTATTTGTCGATGGCGTCTGTGGTCAGAAGATCGCCGTAAAAACCGGGATCGTTGCGGGTGATGAACAGCGGTTGCTTTTCGTAGTATGTCGCAAAAAACTCAGCGCTTGAAAGCGTGCCCAAAAGGGCGCTCAGGCGCTTGCTGTCGCTTTTGTCCGGCATCTTGAACATGTTCTAACTCCGCGCGGGGCCGTGTGCTTCGCGACCTGGCCCGAATTCGTGATGTTTTACGCAACCATAACAATTACACGAGTGCGCGTGGCGCGCACTCGTGCCGTCCGGCACAAAGCCGGAGATCGTCAAGAAGGCGATCAGTCGTTGTCTGAGTAGTCCGCGTCGTTTGTGTAAACGTCGCCGGGGGCATCAGAGTAACGGCCATCAGCGATATCGCGGTCGTCGCCCGGGTCATTGTCGACCGCGTCGCCCGGGTCCCGGTCTTTGGCTTGTGCAGGGCGAGATGTGCTGCCGATCGAGACCATGGATACCAACGCACCGGCAGAAGCAAGCTTCAATAGCCTTCTGCGGTTCATGTCGCGGACCGTTTCGATGTCGGTCTTTTTCAGTTTCATGCAAAGTGCTCCTAAGAACCTGAAATCAGGTCTGGATTCGTCGTTGGCTCCCAGACCGCAGATTAGCGCCGTATACAGAGCCGTTCAAGCCAATGTTTTATTACAAATCCATACTGGAACCGCAATTGCGGGAGCGGGAGACGTTCAGACCGCCGGCCGGCCGGGCCGGTGGCGGGCACCCGGTGGCTTGCGGATGCGTTCACGATAGATCGTATAGAGGCCGCCGCTTGCGACGACAATGGCGCCGGCAATGGTCCAGCCATCCGGGAACTCACCGAACACCAGGAAACCGACGACGGTGGCCCAGACGAGGAGCGTGAAGTTGAACGGCTGCAGCGTTGATGCCGGGGCAAGCTCCAGCGCCTTGATCAGGAAAAGGTGACCGATCGTGCCCGTGATCGTCAGGACAATGAGGCCGATCCAGCCTTCGGCCGTTGGCGGCGTCCAGTAGAACGGGCCGATAAATGACATCACCACCGCACCGACGACGGCCATGTATAAAAGCGAGGTTTCACCATCGTCGTGGCGCCCGACAACGCGGGTGAGAACCTGATAGCAGGCAAAGAGAAATGCGCTAAGCAGCGCCCAGAGCGCGGCTTCCTCAAAGACGCCGATACCCGGCCGCAGAATGATCAATACGCCCAGAAAGCCGACAACTACTGCCGACCAGCGCCG
The DNA here is from genome assembly GCA_021775755.1 of Hyphomicrobiales bacterium. GTDB lineage: Bacteria > Pseudomonadota > Alphaproteobacteria > Rhizobiales > JAJFHB01 > JAJFHE01. The sequence continues at coordinate 61,829 of JAJFHE010000075.1, forward strand.
CACCCCGACGGCTTCGCCGAGGAAAATCGCCGATAGGGCGGTGACCATGAGCGGGAACGTCGCCATCAGGGCATGGGTGTCGGCGAGCGGCAGATGGCGCAGCGCGATAACGAATATACCGATCTCGACAACAATCACGAGGGAGCGCAAGAGTTGCAGCCACGGCATTTTGGAACGCAGCACGTCGCGCAGGGGCCGCTTGCGGCGCGCCAGTGCCAGCGCGAACAGGGCAAACAGTACATACCGCACCCAGATGATCTGCGCGGCGGAATAATCCTGCGCCAGATACTTCGTTACGGCGTCCTGACAGGCGAAGATCATCATCGTAACGATGATGATGGCAATGCCTCGTGCCGTGTTGTCGGAGTTCTGTGGAGCGTTCATTGACGCGGCTTAGCCGACGGCGGTCATAGCAACAATGGGGAAGATTGCATGGCTGGTATGCGGGAATTCCGCACTACTGAATCCGTTCGACCCTGAAGCCTCTCGCCTTGAGCATGACCGGCAGACCCTGGTCGCCGACGAGATGGCCGGCGCCGACGATAATCATCGCCTCCTCATCGCCCGCCATGAAAGAGACAAGCTCTTCGAGCCATGCTTCATTGCGGCGGACGATCAGCGCGTGATGGACGTCAAAGTGCTCGTCGCGCATTGAGTCATTGAGAAGCTTGTCGAGTGCGTCCGTGTCGCCGCTGCGCCAGAATTCGATCATATCGGAGATGATTTCCGGCTCGTCGTGCAGCTGGCGCAAAGTGGCGGAGAGCATGGCGGCTTCGATCGGGGCAGGAAGGTCGGCGAATAAACGGAGCTGTTGTTCCGCGGTTTCGAAAAAGCGCTCCGCCACGTCGGGCGTTTGCGGCTGCAACACCCGTTCGATGCCCGATTCCTGATTGTAGCCGTTGGCCTGCAGGGCGAGTGTTGAGAGGGTGATGCTGGCAAGCCAGGGGCGCATCGCCTCAAGCTGGCCGACATTCAGCCCGAAACTGCCCGACACCGCGCGCAGCAGGGCGATATCGGATTGCGACAGTTGCGCCGTGAGCCGCTCGCCCGGAGAATTGACGCCCAGCTGCATCACAAGCTTTTGAACCCGTGCTTCGACGTCGGGCGTGGTCAGGGCTTCGTAGTAGAAATAATCCGCTTCGCGAAACGCGGCTTCGAATGCGGGTGTTCGCCAGCGGGTTTCCGCGTCCAGAACGTGAATTGAGCCGAAGAGCCAGATGTCGCTGTCCGCATCGCTCGCCTTCCACATGGCCGGCTCGCCATGGGCTAGACTCGCACTCGACGCAACGGCCAAAAGCCCGGCCAGAACCGCCTTCAGATATCGCCGCATATCGCTGTTTCCCGGTTCGTTAGTGCAGGCGCAGACTACATCATGCGCGTGATTCGTCTGAGGCGCAGGGCTTCACGCTGCAGTGGTGGCGACGTAAATGGTGTTGGTCGACGTGCCGTGCTGAACCGGGTTGTCGAATGTCACGACTTCGGCGCGTGCGCCATCGAATGTCTGCCGCAGCACATCCTGGAACTCGGCGTCAGGCGGATCGTTCGACCACAGGGCGAATACCCCTGCGGGCATCAGATGCCCGGAGAAAGCAAGCAGGCCTTCATGCGAGTAAAATTCCGCGTTGGACGCGCGCAAAAGATCGCCCGGTGAATGATCGATATCGAGCAGGATGGCGTGAAATCGGCGCCCGGGTTTGGCGGGGTCGAACCCTTGCCGCGGGTCTTTGGCGGCTGCGAAAAAGTCTCCTTGCTGGAGGCGGCAACGCGGATCGTCGGTGAGCGTTTCGCCAAGGGGCACAAGGTGATCACCGTGCCAGCCGATGACCTCGGCAAAGGCCTCGATCACGAGCAGCGATCGGACATGCGGGTTTCGCAATGCGGCGGCGGCGGTGTAGCCGAGACCGAGCCCGCCCACGAGAACGTCCAGATCGCCGCCGGCCGCTTCCGCCAATCCGATGTCGGCAAGCGCAATTTCAGCTTGTGTGAACAGGCTCGACATCAGGAAGTCGTCGCCAAGCTTGACTTCGTAAATGTCCTCGCCGCTCGCCAGATGCCGTCGCCGCCTGAGGCTCAGCGCACCGATGGGCGTGGGCGCGTAGTCGAGTTCTTCAAAAAGCGCACTCATGAGTGGACTATAGAACGATCCGCCAGTCTTTCAGCATTTCGATGATGCGGTCGGCTGCGGCATCTGGCGAAAGCGTTGACGTATCGATGATGATTTCCGCGTTTTCCGGTTCCTCATAGGGCGAATCGATGCCGGTAAAGTTCTTGATGTCGCCGGCGCGCGCCTTCTCGTAAAGCCCCTTGGGATCGCGCGCCTCGCAGACTTCTAGCGGCGTGTTCACGAACACCTCCAGAAATTCGCCGCCCTCGACGAGATCGCGCGCCATGCGGCGCTCGGAGCGGAACGGCGATATGAACGACACGAGCACGATCATGCCGGCATCGAGCATGAGGCGGGACACTTCCGCGACGCGGCGGATATTCTCCACCCGGTCGGCATCGGTAAACCCCAGATCCTTGTTGAGCCCGTGGCGCACATTGTCGCCGTCGAGTGTGTAGGTGCGCCGGTTGGCGGCGTGCAGTTTGCGTTCGACGAGGTTGGCGACGGTCGACTTGCCCGATCCCGACAGCCCGGTGAACCACAGTACGCACGGTTTCTGGTTGTTCATGAGCGCGCGCGCCGACTTGTCGACATGCAGTTCCTGCCACACAAGGTTGGTGGCGCGGCGCAGGCCGAATTCGATCATACCGGCGCCGACCGTGTGATTTGAAATGCGGTCGATCAGCACGAAGCCGCCAAGTTCACGGTTGTCGGCGTAGGGTTCATAGGCAATGGCCCGGTCGAGGGCGATATTGCAGAACGCGATCTCGTTCAGCTCAAGGGTTTTGCCGGCAAGCTGTTCAAGCGTGTTGACGTTGATCTTGTGCTTCAGTTCGGTGATCACGGCGGGAACGGTCTGGGTGCCGATGCGCAGGAGATAGGAGCGCTCCGGCAGAAGCGGTTCGTCATGCATCCAGATGATGTGTGCGGCGAACTGGTCGGTCACCTCGGGCGGCGTTTCGTCTGCAGCAATGACATCGCCGCGACTGATATCGATTTCGTCCGCCAGTGTCAGCGTCACGGCTTCGCCGGCGCCCGCGGCTTCAAGGTCGCCGCCATAGGTGACGATGCGTTCAACGGTGCTCGTGCGACCGCCCGGCTGCACGGTGATTTTGTCGCCGGGCCGAACCGTGCCAGAAGAGATGGTGCCGGAATAGCCGCGGAAGTCGAGGTTGGGTCGGTTGATCCACTGCACCGGCAGACGCAGCGGCGCGGATGCCGTATCGGACCAGACATCGACGGTTTCAAGATGCTCAAGCAGCGATGGACCAGAATACCACGGTGTCTTGTCCGAGGCGGCGATGACATTGACCCCTTTTAGCGCCGACACCGGGATCGCGGTGACGTTTTGCAACTCAATCTCGCGCGCGAAGCTGTCGAACTCGGCGACAATTTCGTCAAACCGGGCTTCATCGTAGCCGACAAGATCCATCTTGTTCACCGCCAGCACGACCTGGCTGATGCCGAGAAGGCGGACGATGTAACTGTGGCGGCGGGTCTGCGTGATGACGCCCTTGCGGGCATCGATCAGAATAACCGCGAGGTCGCAGGCCGATGCGCCGGTTGCCATATTTCGCGTGTACTGTTCGTGGCCAGGCGTATCGGCGACCACGAACTTGCGCTTGTCGGTGGCGAAGAAGCGGTAGGCGACATCGATGGTGATGCCCTGCTCGCGCTCGGCCTGAAGCCCGTCGACGAGGGAAGCGAAGTCGAGTTCTCCTTCGTCCTTCAGGGTCTTTTGCGACTGGCCTTTCAAGGTGGCGAGCTGGTCTTCGAAGAGGAGCTTGGAATCATAGAGCAGGCGGCCGATGAGCGTGCTCTTGCCGTCGTCGACGCTGCCGCACGTGAGAAATCGCAACAGGGATTTGTTCTCCTGATCGGCAAGGTAGGCCTTGACGTCGCCGGGCTTGATGTCGCTGCGCGGGAGCATCAGAAATAGCCCTCCTGCTTCTTTTTCTCCATGGAAGCGCCCTGATCGTGATCGATGACGCGGCCTTCGCGCTCAGACGTCGTAACCACGAGCATTTCCTGAATGATTTCCTCAAGCGTCGAGGCCGTGGACTCGACCGCCCCCGTCAGCGGATAGCAGCCAAGCGTGCGAAAGCGCACGGTCATCGCCCGCGGGGCCTCGTCCGGTTCAAGCGGCATGCGGTCGTCGTCGACCATGATAAGCGACCCGTCGCGCTCGACAATCTGGCGTTCGCCGGCGAAGTACAGCGGCACAATCGGGATGTTCTCCTGATAGATATATTGCCAGATGTCGAGTTCGGTCCAGTTGGAGAGCGGAAACACGCGCATGCTCTCGCCTTTGGCGACGCGGCAGTTATAGGCCTGCCACAGTTCCGGCCGCTGGGTTTTCGGATCCCAGCGGTGATTGCGGGTGCGGAAGGAGAAAATGCGCTCCTTGGCGCGGGACTTCTCTTCATCGCGCCGCGCGCCGCCGAAGGCTGCATCGAAGCCGTATTTGTCGAGCGCCTGCTTGAGAGCCTGCGTCTTCATGATGTCGGTGTGCACGGCCGAGCCGTGCGAAAACGGGCCGACACCTTGTTCGACACCGGCCTCGTTAGTGTGCACGAGAAGATCAAATCCGAGTTCCGCCGCCATGCGGTCGCGAAACTCAATCATCTCGCGGAACTTCCACGTGGTGTCCACGTGGAGCAGCGGGAAGGGTGGCTTTGAGGGATAAAACGCCTTCATGGCAAGATGCAGCATGACCGAGGAGTCCTTGCCGATCGAATAGAGCATCACCGGGTTTTCGCACTCGGCGGCAACCTCGCGCATGATGTAGATGCTTTCAGCCTCAAGGCGCTGGAGGTGGGTTAACGGTGCGGTCATCGGCTGGCGGGTCTTTCTTAAGTTCTCGGCTGAGCGGCTTGGTCAGGCGGCGATCGTATCGACGCCGGGAGCGCAGGCAACGAAGTGCGGGTTTTCAAAGCCCGGCTTGCCATAGATAAAGGGTGCGCCATCCAGTTGGCGCACATCGCCGCCCGCGGCGCGCAGGATTGCATGGCCGGCCGCCGTGTCCCACTCCATGGTGCGGCCAAGCCTTGGATAAAAGTCTGCTTCTCCGGCGGCAACAAGGCAGAACTTGAGCGACGATCCGGCGCTGTGAAATTCCGCCACCTGGTAGCGCTCTATATAGGCGTTCGTGGCGGCGTCTCGATGGGATTTGGAGGCAATGACGCGCAAGGCCGAATTGTCCGCCGTGCGCACATGAAGCGGTATCAGCTCTTCTTTGTCCGCTTGCAGCGCAGCCTCCACGGCTTCGGTTTCGCTCACCGTGTAGAACAGCCGGCCGGCGGCGGGCGCATAGACTACGCCCAGTACCGGTACACGGTCGGCGATGAGCGCGATATTCACGGTGAATTCGCCGTTGCGGTTGACGAACTCCTTGGTGCCGTCGAGCGGGTCGACGAGAAAGAAAGGCTCGTCGGCGGAGGCCAGCGTGTGACTTGCGACGCGTTCCTCGGTGACCACGGGAATTTCCGGAAACGCCGCTTTCAGCCCATCGACGATTACCGCATCGGCGGCACGGTCGGCAGCGGTCACCGGCGTTTTGTCGTCTTTGATTTCAACCGCGATCTCCGACGCATAGACCGTCATGATCTCGGCGCCGGCCCGCAGGGACAGTGCACGCAGCTCGCTCACAACTCGATCAGTGTCGCTCGGCATGGTCATGGGCTTTGGTCAACTGGTGTTTGTGTTGCGTTCCACCGGCTCATGTGTCGGCGGTTGTAGTCTGTGTTCATATAGTGCGTCATAGTGCGGCCGGCAGGCGGCATAACAGGTTTTGAGATGATCGTTGTGGTCGATGGAAACGTAGGTGCGTTTCTGCGGTTTGAGACCGGTACTGGATTTCAGGTTTTCGTGCCAGCTGCCTTTGTCGTACCAGCCCACTTCGCCGCGCTCGCCTGCATCCCAAACAAGCGCCTCTTCAATAAACCGCAGACCCACCGCTTCGCAATAGTGCCTTACGATACCAGCCGGGTCGGCAAGGAGATCGTCTGAATCGATCGCCGGCGGCGACGCGCCGTTCCGCTGGCAAATTCTGTCGAACAATTCGTGCTGCTCTTCATAGCCGGTTTCGGCAAGCAGGAAATCGGGCCATTTGTCCCACATGGAGGGCAGCATCTTTGCCGGATCGCGGATCAGGAAGGTGTGGGTAAAACGGTCAAGGAAATCGTCATCGGCCATGTGAAGAACGTAGTGGGGGAATTCCTTTATGAATACAGGCTGTTCGACGGCGTCCGCCTTCAGGCTTTCCCAGACATTGCGGTAGTTGAGGCCCGGTATCGGTATGACGGTGTTTTCGCGGTGCGTCCGCCGGTCCTCGCCAAAATACCAGACTTCTCCAAACGGTTCGTGACGACACAGGAAGTCACCGCGCTGGCGCATCATCCATTCGAATGCCGTTGAGGTCGAACGTGGTATGGCCCACAGGGAGAGGATCTTGTGCATGAAATTTCCCGGCTGAGTATTTCGCGGGAGTATTCAGCTAATTCCTGCGATGTGCTACTGCTATGTTGTGTGAAATTCGATATCAGATTTGATATGGCCACTTCGAGATACATGCTGCCGTCGATCAGCGCCCTCAAGGCGTTCGAAAGTGCGGCCCGGCACTGCAATTTTTCGCGCGCGGCGGAGGAGCTCAACACGTCGCAGCCAGCGATATCGCGCCACGTCACGGCGCTTGAAGGCATGCTTGCCACAAGTCTTTTCGAGCGCGACGGAAACCGCGTCAGCCTGAGTGCCGACGGGCGTCGCCTGTATCATGCGGTGGTCGCCGGCTTTGAGGAGATCGGCCGCGCCATGGAAGAGGTGCGGCGGTCGCCACGGCGCAGGGTCGTGTCGATCGCGTGTTCCTACGATGTCGCGCATCTGTGGCTGATGCCCCGTCACGAAGGGTTGCAGGCGCGGCTTGGGGCCGACACCGAAATTCGTGTCGTGGCATCGGAATATGAACAACAGGCCTTGGCGCATGACGACGGCATCGATCTAAGGCTCACCTATCTCAATCCGCTGCCCGACGGCATTGAGGCCGTGCACATTTTCGATGAAACAGTGTTCCCGGTCTGCGCACCGGAATTTGCCGAAGAGCATCGGCAGCTTCTGGAAGCCGACGGTGCCAAGGCCCTGGCGGAATTGCCGCTGTTGCATCTGAGCAAGAGAAATTTCGGCTGGGCGTCATGGCCGGGCTGGTTAAGTCATCACGACCTCGGTGAGCCGATGTCGGCGACGCAGCGGCGGTTTTCAAGCTACGTCTATCTGCTCGAGGCGGCATCGGACGGTGCCGGCGTGGCGCTCGGCTGGTCGGGACTGTGCGATCGCTACATCGAACAGGGCCGTCTTGTCGCGCCATTCGATGTCACGCATTCTCCGGGCGGTGCGTTCCGCGCCGTGCTCAACCGGACAGGACAGGGCGTGTCGATGGTGGATGACGTCGTCGGATTTCTCACCGCCGTATAGCGAAACCGGATTTTGGTACAATTGTGCCATGAATTATTTGCAATGGGATTATTGCACCATTGTGATAGATTTCCGGTGTCGGCGGGTCTGAACACCTGCCCCGGGTTATGGCCTGCATTCTGGGAGTATGGTCGTGACGGAAAACATAGATCGCACCACGATAAATGGCGCAGGCGGTCTGGAGCACACGCTCTCGTCCGACCTGTATACCGACCCCGCTTCGCTGGAACGCGAACGAACGGCACTCTTCTTTCGCACCTGGCAGTATGCCGGGCACGTGTCGCAGCTTGAAAATACAGGCGACTATTTCACTTTCGATATTCTCGGGCAGAAACTCTTTATGATCCGCGATGGTGATGGGGAGATTCGTTGCTTTCACAATGTCTGCAAGCACCGCGCGCATGAGATGGTCGCGGGCTCAGGCTCGGTGAAGCTGCTGGTATGTCCCTATCACGCTTGGACCTATGAACTCGATGGCCGCCTGCGGCGCGCGCCGAACCAGAAGAAGGTTGTCGGGTTCGAACCCTCCAGCATTTGTCTCTCAGGCGTCAGGATCGAGAATTTCTGCGGTTTCCTGTTCGTCAATCTGGACCGCGATGCCGAGCCGATGGACGTCTGGTATCCGAATGTCCGCGAAGAGCTCTCAGCATTCGTACCGCAGGTCGGCGACCTGAAGCCGGTCCTGGTCAATGAAGTGGAAGAGCGCTGCAACTGGAAGGTCGCGGTCGAAAATTACTCCGAGTGCTATCACTGCGCCCTGTGCCACCCGACCTTCGTCAAGGGCGTGGTCGATCCTGAGTGCTACAACATCATGCCGCAGGGCTATTGTCTGCGGCACACGACACGGGCGGCAAATCTCGACCGTTTGACCTACGAAATCGATCCGGACGCCAACGCCCACGCCACGGACTACAGCTCGTGGTTCCTGTGGCCGACCTTTTCGTTTCAGGTCTATCCGGGCAACGTTCTGAATTCCTACTGGTGGAAGCCCGAAAGTGTTGACCGCACAACGATGTACCGCGGCTGGCACACCGTTGGCGGCGTGCACAGCGATGTCATCGCCGGGCTGGCGCAGCAGGACCTTGACACCACGGTTGCCGAAGACATCACGCTGGTCGAGTCCGTGCAGCGCGGTCTTTCGAGTGTTGGATACGACCGGGGCACACTCATCATCGATCCCGATTTCGGCGTCAATTCAGAGCACTCCATCCGCGCGTTGCGCGACTGGGCGCTCGAGGCGTTAGCGCACCAGAAGTGACGGCAGGCGTCCCTGCTGGCGGAAGGTGTCGGTGCCTTGATTTCTCGCCGAAGCCGATCTCGCTGAAATGCACACCGGCGCGGTTCCCTGATTGATGAACCCGAGCTGCTGGGCGGCAGCTCGTGACAGGTCGATGATGCGGCCGCCTACAAACGGGCCGCGGTCATTGATGCGCACCGTAATGGAGCGGCCATTGCGCTTGTTGGTGACGCGCACCTGCGTGCCGAACGGCAGGGAACGGTGCGCGGCGGTCATGGCGTTGGGGTTGGCGCGCTCGCCGCTGGCGGTCAATGAGGTGAGCGCATACCACGAGGCGCCCCCGCACTGATTGCGGGCATGCGCGCCGGTGGCGAACAGGAAGGTGAGCACGGCGCCAAGCGCTGCGCCATAAACGACGTAACGAAACATTGTGTTTGCCAATCTTCTGGAAGAATCTAGACCGCTTCAGGTTCATATGGAAACGTTTGATGGGCCAAAGCGGTTCACCGGCCACGTTGCGGCGCTTGCCCGATACACCGCATCGCGCTTCGCGCCGCGTCTTGCCGGATGAACCGCTTTGGCCCATCAAACGTTTCCATATGAACCTGAAGCGGTCTAGGTTAGGGGCCGATCGCAACGGGTCGGTCCACGATTGATTTGTTGCGGCGCAACATAAGCTCAATTAAGGCGAAAGCAAGGCGCGAAACGAGGCGGGATGAACCGGAAGGTTTTTTGTTTTCTGATGACGGTTGTGGCGCTTTGGGCGGGAGCCCGTGAGGCTCCGGCGGCGCAAGTTCGCTCGTGCGACATTCTGCAAGTCGCGGCGAAAACGTTTGGTGCATCAGGCTCGCTGGATGAACTGCGGGCACTGTTCCAGGAAGTGCGCGGGCGGACCGACTGTGGCGGCGATCTTGAGCAAGCCATCCGGTTTGACCTTTCTTCCAGGCTTTTTGCGCGCGGCGAGCAGGCGCAGCTGCGCGGCCGCCCGGCAGTGGAAGTGGAGCGCGACCTGCGTGAAAGCCTGGTCTACCGCTATCAGTGGCGCGCATTCGAGCGCCTTGGCGATCTGGCGATGCTCGAACTGGATTACGCCGAGGCCGCGCTGCGATACGTCTATGCCATCCACACAATCGCCAACGAACGGGTGACATCGGAACCTCCGGGACCAGGTGACATTGACCGGGTGCTGCGGAAGTTTTCCGCCGTATGGACGGTGGCGGACTATTACGTACGCCCGTTGCCGATCCTGATTGGCGGGCCGCAGTCGCGCAAATGGCACCGTGAAATCTCCTGGGCGAGCGCGCTCGGGGTCGATCCACTGCGCGGTCACACGCCGGCCTCGCCGCTGCTTCCGATTACGTTCAAGTTCGCATCGGCCCAACTGTCGCGTCATGCAGGTGAGGCTCTGGTCATTCTCAAAAGTCTGCTTGACCGGATCGGCTCCCCGACACTGCGGCTGGCCGGGAATGCCGGAGAACATGAACGCGAAGTCGATGCCGGGCTCGATCTCGATGCGCTGGCGCTGGCGCGCGCCGAAACCGTCCGCACGTGGTTCGAAGAGAGGAACTACAAGGGCGGCGTGGTCATTGAGGCGGGGGCTGAGCTTGCACCGTTCACACCTGCAGATGGTCTTGAAATTCCGCCACGTGTGCTCAATTGGTTCGAGCGGCGCGTAGAATACCGCTGGGATGCGGCGTTGTTCCTGCCAGACGGTTCCGACGCGCGCTAACCAGAGACTTCGAATTCACCCGGGATATCGTGCCCTTCGATGGCGAGGATGCGTGCGGGTGCGCCGTCAAGGCCCACCAGCTTCAACGGCAGAGCCACGATGGTGCAGCGCTCGCCGGAAATTTTCGGCAGGTTGTGCACATACTCGATATTGAAGATCTCGGCGCCGAGTATCTTGTGGTGGATCTCACAGTCTTCGCCGCGGAAGCCCTTTTCGCGTACGATGTATTCCTCCGAAAAGTCGTAAACCACAGCCTTCACACCACGCTCGACGAGCCAGTCGGCGCCGTCCGGTGCGAGATAAGGGCCGTCTTTCCAAAAGCGGTCATCGCCCCAGAACTTGTCCGACCATCCGGTCTGCAGGATGGCGATATCGCCGCGTCCGACATGGCCGCCGCGGTCTTCCAGGGTATCGCCGGAAATGCCGGCGTCTTCGCCATGATCTGTGAGCGGGATAACCGCCGCCGGCCCGATGAGTTTGTTCAACGGTGCGCGGTCAATGCCGTCGGTGCCCTCGATGAAATGGTTTGGTGCATCGACATGGGAGCCGTAGTGGCAGAACATTTTAAAGTTCGACCCGGCCCAGCCGCAATTGTCGAAAGTATAGGGCGTTTCGAACTCGACCTCGAGGCCAAGGCGGCCGTCGCCATGGGCAATGGGTACGGATAAGTCGACAATGCGCATTTGATGGCTCTCCTGGCTGGCGGTGGCAAATCTAAGACAAAACCGGGAACCCTTCTACTGCCCGTTCAAGTCGCAAGCGCAATTAACCCAGAATGTCGGTTGAGGTTCCCTCGGGCGCAAATTTACGTAGTGTTAACGTAGATGCGGCGTGAGATGACAACCTACGGGGGTGGTCGTGAATTCACGCGAAGCGCGGGCGTCGGTCCGCATGCCGAAATATCTCGGCGCAATAATTGAATTCAACAACCGGCAATCGGTAGTCGATTGCGTCGTACGCAACCAATCCGACGGCGGGGCATTTTTGAAGATCGACACACCGGTCCAGATGCCCAACGTGTTCGATCTATTCGTCGCAAAGAACCGTGAAAGCTACCGGTGCGCGCTGGTTTGGAACGGGCCGAAGGAAATGGGCGTCCGTTTCTGTTCCGAGGCGGGCGGGCGGCGTTCTCACCTGCGCATCGTCAAATGATGCGCTTTCTGCCAGCCTATCTGGTGTTTCTGGCGCTGCGCCTCGGGTTGACCGTCGCCGTCGGCTGGGTTGCGGTCGAATATGTCCGGGACGAGTTCGATATCGTGTCTTCAGCCGTCTCCGCTTTGACAAAACACCTATAGGTCATGAACGCCATTTGTGAGTTCATGACCTAATCCTTCTGCATCGCGCGTTTCTTCAGTTTCTGCTCGCGGTAGAAAATGTAGATGCCGCTTGCCGCGATGACCGCCGCGCCGACAAAGGTCCACACATCGGGCAGTTCGGAGAACAAGATGATGCCGAAGGCGGTCGCCCAAGCAAGGGACGTGTAAGAGAACGGCACGACGGCGGCGGCCGGGGCGGCCTGCAACGATTTGATGAGAAAGAAATGGCCGATGGCGCCCGTGGCGCCGAGCCCGATGAGGATCGGCCGGTCGGCGATGGCCGGGGTCTGCCAGTTGGCCGGCAGCAGGAAGGTTGTTGCAACACAGCCCACAAGTGCGGTGTAGAGCAATGTCGTCATCGGATCGTCGACGGCGCGAATCTTCCGCGTGATGATCTGATAGAGCGCGTGGGTGGTGGCGGAGCTGAGAAAGAACAGGGCGCCGGGACCAATGATGCCGCTGCCCGGTCGGATGATGATCATGGCGCCGACGAAGCCGATAATGACACCGGTCCAGCGCCGGATGCCGACGCTCTCGCCGAGCAGGGGCACCGACAAAATGGTGACGATGATGGGGCCGAGGAAGGCGATGGACGTCGCCGTTGCCAGCGGCGTATGGCGCAGGCCTGCGAAGAAGAGGCCGTTCGTCAGCAGCATCAGGGCTGAGCGTACGAGCTGCAGTTTGAGGCAGTCCGAGCGGAAATAATTCCGATACCACACCAGCATCACAGCGGCGACCATCACGAGATGAATGGTGAAGCGCACCCAGACGATCATGATGACCGGATAGGTTTCCATGCCGAGTTTGGCGAGCGCGTCGAGCCCGGCGAAGAGAAACGTCGTCAGCACCATATAGATAATGCCGAGGGGGATATTCTCAGCCTGCGGTGTTGCGGGACGCGATACGACCATGTCGGTTAGGCGATTTCGATGTCGAGATAGGGCGCAAAGCCGCGCTTGCGCAATTGGCCGGCAATGATCAGGCGCTGTATTTCCGATGTGCCTTCCCAAATGCGGTCGACACGGATGTCGCGGTAAAGGCGCTCCACCGGGTTCTCGCGCATATAGCCTCGTCCGCCCAGCACCTGCAGGGCTTCGTCGACAACGCGGCCGGCCATTTCCGAGCAGAAGAGTTTGAGCCCGCTTGCCTGGGCGTGCACCGTCTTGCGGTCGGCGCCACGGTCTATATTGGCGGCGATGCGGTAGAGCATCGACTGTGCCGCCATGATCTGAACCGCCATATCGGCGAGTTTCAGTTCAATCGCCTGAAACTGCGATATGGGTTGCCCGAACTGTTCGCGCGACTGGGCGTACTCCAACGCGGTTTCGGCCGCCCGTGTTGCCGCGCCAATGGTGTGGGCGGCGATCTGCAGGCGCGCCTCGACGAACCAGTCCTTGGTGAGGTCCATGCCCTGGCCGATGCCACCAAGAACAGCATCTGCATCGACTTCAACATCCTGAAGCAGAATTTCCGCGTGGTCGTAGATGTAGTCGTGCATGAAGCGCGGGGAGCGCAGATGCACGATGCCGGGGGTGTCCTTGTCGACGAGGAACAGCGTTGGCTGATCCGGGTCGCCATCGACATTAGCCTGAACAATCAGAAAGTCGGCCTCGTCAAAGCTGGTCACGAACCATTTCTCGCCATTGAGCCTGAAACCGTTGCCGTGCCGCGTCGCGGACGACTTGATCATGCTGACATCGGATCCCGCACCCGGCTCCGTAACTGCGTAGGCCGCCCGTCGCTCACCGCGGCAAGCGGGTTTCAGATAACGCTCCTTTTGGGCCGGTGTTGCTTCGCTGAGGCATGTGGCCGGCCGGGCGACGGCGGCCCAGAGCCCGCAGGACGCACGGCCAAGCTGTTCATCGAACACCGCCTGCTCAAGCAGGGTGAAGCCCTTGCCGCCGTTATCCGCCGTGTGATTGATACCGGTGAAGCCCCAGTCGATCACCGATTGCCGCAGCGGCACCCGGTGTTCTTCGGGCAGGTGGCCGTGTTCTTCGGCGATGGGCTCAAGCGGGGCAAGTACATCTTCAAAAAACTTCCGCGCCTTGTCGCGCAGGTCAGCCTGTTCGGAGGTTAAAGTGAAATCCATGGGGGTCAGGTTGCTTTCTTGTTGTGCGGGACGACGAGTGCGTCCACCGCGCAAACGCCGGCGGGCGATGCAATCAGGGGGTTGATGTCAATTTCGGCGACGGTGCCCGCGAGGCTGGCGACCATCACAGAGAAGAGCTCGATTGCCGTGCCCAGAGCGTCGAGGTCCGATGCTTCTGCTCCGCGCACTCCGGCAAGCAGACGGGCGATCCTCATATCCTGTACGACGGCGAGCGCTGCGTCCGCACGTACAGGTGCGCGCAGGAACACGCGGTCGTCGAGCACTTCGATGAGCGTGCCCCCGGCCGCAATCATGATGCAGGGGCCGAACTGGTCATCGAACAGGGCGCCGAGCGCCATTTCGGTGCCTTTGCCGGCCATGGCCGAGATCAGCACCTCAGGGCCGAGCCTGCCGGCCATGACGTCGTAGGCGGCGGCCACCTCATCGCCCGATTTGAGTGCCAGCACGACACCGCCCACATCGCTCTTGTGGAGAATGCCGGGTACAGCGGTTTTCAGAACGACAGGGTAGCCGAGCGCTTCGGCGGCGGCGACCGCGTCATCCAGACAATTCGCACGCTTGTGCGGCACCGTCTGGATACCAAAGTCATTAAGCAGGTCGAGAGCTTCCGCCTCGTCCAGCGCCGCCCCGCCCGAGAGCCGCTTCTGCCAGCGGGAAACGACGTCGCGTGGCGCGGCTGAGGGCTGTTCGGCTGATCGTGCACAGTGGTCCCGGTACCCGAAGAGGTGCTGGATGGCGAGCAGGGCCTCCTCCGTTCCGTCAAGCACCGGGATACCCTCGCTGGTCAGAGCGCGAGCCCAGTTCTCATGGCGCACCATGGCGTAGTTGGTGGCCAGGAACAGCGGCTTTTCAGTGAGATCGCGTACCTTCCGCAGGACACGGGCGTTTATCTCATGCAGGTAGTACCCCTCACGCAGATTGAGAAACATGCCGGTCGCCGCGACGTTCTCATCGTCTGTCAACGCATTGAGGCATGCGGTGAACTGCGCCTCATGCGCACGTCCGGTGCCCCATGCATCGAGCGGATTTTCAGGTTTGAGGCCCGGGTCGAGATTGTCGGCGAGGCGCTTTGCGGTCGCCTCCGCGAGTGGCGCGAAACCCATGCCGAGGTCATCAGCAATGTCTGCGATCAGCTCACGTTCGCCGCCAGAATCATGCAGTGTCGCAAGCCCGCCGGGCGGAATGTCGCGACCGTCCTGAAGCAGAAGAAGCACTGCGGCCATTTCATCCATGGTGCGCACCCGGATGACGCCATAGTGCCGGAAGAGTGCCTCATAGGCGCCATCGTTGCCGGCAATCGCGCCGGTATGGCTTAGGGCCATGCGCGCCGACGCCTCGGTGCGGCCGACCTTGAGCACGACAACGGGGATGCGCCTGGCCGATGCTTCGGCAAGTGCGCACTCGAAGCCTTGCGGGTCGCGCACGGTTTCCAGAAACAGGGCCGCCACCTTCGTCGAAGGCTGTCGCACGGACCAATCAAGATAGTCCGCGGCCGTCGTCACGGTCTCGGCGCCCGATGACACACAAATGTTGAAACGCGGGCGGCGGTCGTTGTGGGCAAGTGCGCCGAAAACCGAGCCTGACTGGGATATCCACGCGATGCCGCCCGGTGTCATGTCCATGGGCGATGCGAAGCCGCATACGCGCAGGCTCGTTTCGATATTGTAAAATCCCATGCAGTTGACGCCGCACATCTGGACGCCGGCTTCACGGGCCATGTCGCCAAGCCGCTCCGCGAGTTCGGGATCATCGACATCGTGGGCGCTTGCAAGGATCGTCGTGGCGCGCGCGCCGGCGTCGATGGCGGCGCGCAGGGCGTCTTCAAGGCGTTCGTTACCAAGCGCAATGGCGACATGGTCGGGCGTATCGGGAAGGTCACTCAGGGCGCCGTAGCAGGTTAACCCTTCAATCCCGGCGTACTTCGGATTAACCGGCCAGAGCCTCACGTCGTGCGAGCCCGCCGCGGCCATGACCACCATGTCGTTGCCGGCGGAGTCGGGCCGTGTCGAAGCGCCGAGCAGGGCGATGGAACGCGGCACAAGAAGCGGGTCGAGGCGGTGGGCGGCGGCGGGCGTCAACATGATAAGGGCTTTGGAGCGGTGTCTGTCAGTCGAAACGGGATTCGCGCCATTCAAGTGCAGCCTGCAGGCCCTCTGACTTGAGGATGCGGCCAAACTCGGCGCGTTCGGGTGTAACGATGGATTCGATCTGGATGTCAGTATCGAGCCCGACCTGGAGAGCCTCGTTGAGCCCCATAATCTCAAACGACCGGTTGATCGCCTGTTTTGTCAACCGTAAAGCGTCGCGGTCCATCACCGCCATGGTGCGTGCCATTTCCAGAGCGGCATTCAGATGTTCGCCTTCCGCGACCACGCGGTTGATCATGCCGATTTCCTTTGCCTCTTCCGCACTGACCTTGTCATTGCCGGTGAGGAGAATCTCCTTGGCGCGCTTGGGGTTGCTGAGCCACGGCAGCAACAAAGCAACGATGCCGGAGCCGAAGCGCAACTCCGGCTCGCCGAAGCGCGCCGTCGGATCTGCAATGGTCACATCGCAGGCCATAGCGAGTTCGCAGGCACCGGCAAGACAGGGGCCGTGCACCGCGGCAATGGTCGGCAGTGGTGAGTGCCAGAAGCGCATGATGTAGTTGAGATCGCGCTCAAGAATGATGCGCCAGTCGTTAACGCCGTCGCGCTTTTCGCTGGCGCCGTCTTTCAGATCGAAGCCGGCGGAAAAGGCGCGGCCGGTGCCGTGTACGACAATCGCACGCACGTCCTGCGATGCCTCAAGCTCATCAAGGACCGCATGGGTTTCTTCGATCATCTTGACGTTGATCGCATTCAGACGTTCGGGGCGGTTGAGGGTGATAACCGCAACCGGGCCCTGACGCTCGATGGCGAGTGTTTCGTATGACGCTGACATGGGCGCGACGTTGCCATGAGGGCATGTAGGGACCAAGCGAAAAAAACTCAGTGTGGCCGGATGTCCGAATGCCGTTGCGGCCTTCCTTCACTTTGCCAGCGCGCGTAGAGTGACGCTCATCCACAAACCGTTCCGAGGCAATCTTGTCGTCTTCACCGAACCAGCCCGCCAGCGCCATTCCCTTTTCCGCTCTCGTTCTGACCGTGCTGCTGCCGTTCGCATGCGGTTACTTCATGTCGTACTTTTTCCGTGCTGTGAACGCGGTGGTGGCGCCCAATCTGGTGGCGGAGATCGGGCTCAGCGCATCGGAGCTCGGGCTGCTTACGGCCGCCTACCTTTTTGCGTTTGCGGTATTTCAGCTGCCGCTTGGTGTGCTGCTCGATCACCATGGCCCGCGCAAGGTTCAGGCGGTGCTCTTGTGTTGTGCCGCGGCGGGGGCTGCTCTCTTCGGACTGGCGGAAAGTGCGCATACGCTGGCGCTGGCGCGTGCGCTTATCGGACTTGGCTTCGCCGGTGGTTTGATGGCCGGTTTCAAGGCGGTGGTGCTATGGGTGCCCGAAGAGCGCCGCGCACTTGCCAGCGCGTGTGTCATGTCGTTCGGCGGCCTTGGCATCCTCGTGGCAACCGTGCCGACGGAGCTTGCGGTGCAGGCCTACGGCTGGCGTGCGGTGTTCTTCGGTCTTGCCGGTGTCACGGTAGCGGTCGCGGCGTTTATCTTCTTCATTGTGCCCGAGCGGCCGCGCGGCGGCTCCGCGCAGACGCTTTCCGAACAGCTTGGCGGTGTGGTTCAAGTGTTCAAGACACCGGTGTTCTGGCGGCTCGTGCCGATCGTTGCGATCACCGCAGGTTCGCATATCGGCGTGCAGACGCTTTGGGCGGGCCCGTGGTTTCGCGATGTGGCGGGGTTCGACCGCGATGGGGTGGCGCTCTATCTCGGCATTGCCGCCGTGGCGTTCCTTGCCGGTACCTTGAGCACAGGCATGATCGCGGACTGGTTCGGGCGGCGCGGGGTCGACGGTCTCACAGTGATGGCGACCATTCTGTCGTTCTATATCGGAGCGCAGATCCTGATCATGCTTGAGGTGACATCGTTTACCGCCGTCATCTGGATCGTCTTCGGCATGACCGGTCAGTCGTCAGTGCTGGCCTACCCGTGGCTCTCGTCATATTTCGGCGCCGCACTTTCAGGCCGTGCCAATACGGCGCTCAATCTTCTGATGTTCGGTATGGCGTTCGCCGTGCAGTCGGCGATCGGCAGCGTCATCGACATATACCCCCTCACCGAGGACGGCGGCTACGATCCACGGGGCTACCAGATGGCGTTTGCGATCATGATTTCGCTCGAGGTGCTGGCGTTCATCTGGTTCTTTGCCAAGAAACCGAAGTTGCCCGGACAAACGGCACGATAGGGCAGGTGCGAAACTGGCGTGAGCCCGCAACCGATTGCCGAAATGAAGCTCATGACTGTGAGTGTTTGCTGAAAGAGGAAGAAAGTGCTGACAGGTCAAATGTTGCAGCGGTCCGCCCAGCGGTTTCCGGACAAGGCTGCCATCATATGCGGTGATAGACGGCTCAGTTACCGGGAGCTCGATGGAAGTGCCAACCAGTTGGCCAATGCGCTGCTTGATCAGGGTCTGGCGAAAGGCGCCAAGGTTGGTATGTTGAGCCGCAATCTTGCGGAGTACGGCGTGGTGTTTTTCGGCGTGGCGCGCACCGGCTACGTGCTGACCAACATCTCGGTGCTCTACGCACCCGATGAACTCGCCTATGTCCTGGACAAGGCCGATGTCGAAGTTTTGATCTTTGACGATGTGTTCGCCGAAAAGGTCGCATCGGTGCGCGACAGGCTGCCTGCGGTGAAAACGCTGATCGGCTTCGGTGGGGATAGTACCTTGCCGGATGTCCACAACTTCGCGGATTTCATGTCGCGACACGCAACGCAACCGCCGGACGTTGAGCTATCCGAAAGCGATCCCTTCTGCATGACCTATACGGGTGGCACGACCGGGCGTCCCAAGGGTGTCTTGTGCAATCATCGCGCACGTGCGGTTACCGCCCACACGGTGATGGTGGAGGAGGCCATCGACGAACGCGATCGCGTTGGCATCGTGACGCCGATGTTTCATGTCGCCGCGCTCAACATCATGTTTCAACCCGCCATGCTTGCAGGCGCCACAACGGTGTTTCTGCCAAAGTGGGACCCGGCGGAATTCGTCGCGATGGTGGCGCGTCACGAGATGACGGCGAACTTCATGGTGCCGACCCAGGCCGCCATGTTGCTGAATGACGAAAGCTTCGATGCGGAGGCTTTGCGGAGCTGGCGCAAGGTGAGTTTCGCCGGCGCCCCGATGCCGGATTGGGTGCAGACCGAACTGCGCAAACGCTTGCCGGAACTCGCATTGACACAGATCTACGGGCAATCGGAAATGGGAGTGATCGCGGTTCTTCGAAACTGGTACCTGCCCGAAAAACTCGGGAGCGTCGGCCGCCAACCCTATAACGTCGATGTTAGGGTGGTTGACGAGGAAGGCCGCGATGTTGCTCCAGGTGAAATCGGAGAGGTGGTGTCAAGTGGCGACAATCTGATGATGGAGTACTACGGCGAACCGGAACAGACGGACGAGTTCTTCAAGCTGGGAGATGGCTGGGGCTGGTCAGGCGATCTGGCGACAATCGATGACGAGGGCTTCATCACGCTGATCGACAGATCGAAGGACATGATCATCTCCGGAGGTGAGAACATTTACCCGAAGGAAATCGAGGACGTCATTTACGAGCTTACGCAAGTCGCCGAATGCGCTGTCTTCGGTGTGCCCGACGACAAATGGGGCGAAGTTCCCGCGGCGTATCTGCATCTGAAACCGGGCGCGGAACTGACCGAGGACGCGGTCACCCGGCACTGCGCGGAAAAGCTCGCCAGTTTCAAGCGCCCGCGAACCGTTCGCTTCGTCGACGATTTTCCGAAAACGCCGATCGGTAAGATCCAGAAGAATGTTTTGAAGGAAACTTTTTGGAGCGGGCGGGAAAAGAAAATCTGAAATGGCCGGTCGAGGAAGTTGCTGTCCTCACCACAGAGCCAACCGGACGCCGCAGCGCTGCGCAATGTTTCAATAATTTAATTATCGTCATGCCCTGTCGGGAACTATGGTTTCGTATCGATACGGATGAAAACACGGAACGGATTCCATTTATGATTTTGACCCGTAAGTATGCTGCTCTCGTTCTGACAATTGCAGTTTCGCTCGCAATTTTTGGATCCGCGAACGCGAATGCCTGGGAGTTCTCCAAAGGCGAGGAAGACTGGGGGCCATCGTGCTTTGTGACGCACACCCATTCTGACGGCGACCTTACGCTTATGAGCACAGAGGGCAATTTTAATGCTGTCGTTTTGATTTCATTGTCCAGTTATCCCGAGGACACGCAAAATGTTTCCGTTCTTTTCGAGGTGGATGAAGACGAAGAGATTGTGCTGACGGGAAGCGTCGATGACTATTTCGGCGTGATAAGCCTGAAGATCAGCCGCGAAAACATTGAGGCCATGGCTGCGGGGAAAAATCTCAACATCCTTGTCGCCGGCGGTCCGTTGATTCCGGTCTCGCTCGATGGTTCGGGTGCCGCGATCAACAGCTTCCTGAGCTGCAGCCAAACCCGTTGAACTCAAACACCGCCGCGATCGATCAAACACCGTTGGCACTGCACTGGCGACAGTCTGCATTGCGTTCCTGCCGTTTCTCATCTGCCGGGCGCGTCAGGGTCGGCCATTCATACGGCTTTATGTGCTGTAGGGCGTGGTTGTCAGCGGTAGTTTTTGGGTTATAGCTACGCTGGTTGTGGCGAGGTTCTTTGTGTTCGCCTGTGGGGCCGGCGCCGCGATAATTCACCTGATTGCCCTTGGTATTACCTGTTTTCCGCTCAACGGGTCCGCATTTCAGGTGGTTTGCAGGTTACCGGAGAGGCAAATGGCTCGGTACGCCTTTGCTGTGCGTCCATGAGAACGACCTCGTAGTCCATATCCCACACCTCGCTGGCAGAAAGGCCGGTGCACCAGAACATTCCCGTGCCGGTAATTGTGTTCGCGCTGCTTGTTTCTGAGACGTTGCGGCGCTCGGTGCCGCAACTGGAATCCGACGGACAAGTTCTCGGTTGCAATATGACCTGGATGGGGAATTCGGGACGGCCGCTATAGACCACCGTCAGGTCGATAGCCCTGGCACCGCTGGCAATGGTTTCTGGATACTGAAGGCTGCGGATGGAGAACTGACGTTCGGCCAGGGCGACAGAGCAGTCGCCTTCGGGCCAGGTTTCGCGGGCGTCCAGGGCATCGACCCAATCCTCAAGTGCGACGATAAACTCTTCTTTCGTAAACGGCGGCGGTTCGGGGCTTGGGCGCTCACCCCACCAGCTCGTGTTGGCGGTCATGGCGCGCGTGCCGGCAAATCCGTGCTGGATCAGCGGGTCGTCACGCGTGTGTTGAATGAGCAGATTGCCGGTGCTGTCTTCGGTTTCCCGCGTCACTCTGTTTGTAATAATCCGCGTGTTGCGAAGGCGCCGCCACAGGTCTTCGTCGCTCAGGTTCGCCCACTGGATTTCACTGGTCGGATTGGGTTTTTGGATCCATTCGCCGCGCGCCGCGTCATGACATTGGACGCAGGTTTCAGCGCCCGCGGGCGTCGACATGGTATCGCCGAATATATCCGTCTCGGTTTGCATCATGCTGCCGGGCGGATGGGCGGTGTCCGCTTCATAGACGTTCAGTGCACCGTGGCAATTCGCACAACGCGGATGGCGAAAGACGCTGAGCATCTGATCGAATGCAACCGCAGCTCTCGCACGATCGGCTATGTTCAAATTGCAGGTATCCTCGGCCCTCGCTTCAATCGAAAGGGTTGCGATCACGACAGCCAGCACAATCGTAGCGGTGATTTTCATAGGATCCTCGGTCCCGGGACCTCCCGCTCTAAATTCGATAGGCGCTTTCCGGCGGCCAGATGCCACCGCGTATAGCGCCGGGTTCGATGTTCCCGAACAGCACTTCGAAACTCTCCGGCAGCGCCCGGCTGTTGGGCATGGCAAGCCACAGCCGTAACAGCATGCGCCGTTTGCCGGACGATGCATCGTCTTCGTAAGGGTCGCGTGCGTGGTACAGCACGTGATTGTTGAGAAGCTGGATATCGCCTGGCGCCAGTGTCATTTCGAAACACAATTCCCCGGCAAGTTCGGCAAGGAGGTCGAGCGCCTCGTTCTGACTGGAGCGCAGCCGGGGGAGGTCGGGATTTGTCTGCGCCGCCTCCACATAGGTGCGCGAATAGTGCGTTGCGAATTTGCCGTCCCGCTCGGTGAAGACGGGCAGCATATAATGCGCCGAAGCATCGTTCACTTCTTCGCCGAAGCGGCTGCGGGGATAATCGGTGAAGAGTTCCTCCAGAAGATCTGGCCGGCGTTCCAGCATGGCGTTGTGGATAGCGACGGCGCTGGCGATTTTGGAGTGACCGCCGATCCTGGCTTGCTGAACGCAGAGCAGGCTGACGACATCGCAACGGTCGGTATGAAATCGCAGTCCGGCATTGGAAAAGGCGCGTGCGCGTGACGACCGGAAGCCGCCAGCCGTTTCCTTGTCGTCGATGATTCCGTAATCGTTCGACTTTGTGCCTTCGTTCTCGATGCTCATGATGCGCTCGCCCTCGAGCGTCTGCGACACAGGGATGCCGACATGATCGCCGAATGAGAGATAGAACGCTTTCAACTCGTCCACCGAATGATCATTGATAGGCACGCCGCTCAGACGGAAGAGGCCAAGGCCGTTCTCAAGCTCGTCGCGGATGTCATCGCCAAGCGATGCGATACCCGGCAGCGGAAGCGTCTCGCGGTTTGCTTCGTGCCAGTTTTGTCCCGATCGCGCAAACTCGGCAATTGCGCTGCTGATTTCGCCTGCCTGGCCGGCATCGAGAACAAGTTTCCAGCGCGGCTCATCCGCCAGTGACTTCCCGGTCCATGCAAAAGGCCCTTTAAGCGGTGTGCGTTGGCGAGCCATGGAGGCTGTCTCCCTGTGGTGGCGTATGTTAGATGACGAATTCTACGCGCGGCGGGGGCGTTGGGCAATGTGCGGCTTGAGCGCACATACCGTTTCAATGGCGGTGGCAATTTTCGGCAGGCACAGGGGAACGGCTCATGAAACCGGCGCGCATCGGCGCAACGCTCACACAAAGTTTCGAAGTGACAGCGGGCGATACGGCCGCGGCGATCGGCAATACCGGCGTCGATGTGGTGTCCACCATGACGTTGGTCAAGCTCATTGAAACGGCCTGCTACGGTGTCATCGAGGCTTGCTACGAAGACGGCGATGCAACAGTCGGCACGCACGTTGCACTCGACCATACCGGTCCTGCCTATCCCGGCCGCACGGTCGAAATTGCAGCCACGCTTAGCGGGCTTGAGGGACGGCGCTACACATTCGAGGTTGACGTGAGCCAGGACGGGCGGGCGGTGATGTCGGGTGAGCACGTGCGTGTGGTGGTCCGGTCCGAAAAGTTCTCCTCCGGGCCGGTTGCGCAGGATGGGCCGGCACCGCAGGTGGAGTTCTGGTTCGATGTGCATTCGCCGTGGTGTTATTTCGCCAGCTACCGGATCGGCAATCTGCTGCGCTCGCACGGCGGCAGCGTTATCTGGCGCCCAGTGCATTTGCCAAGGCTGATGGATCTCATCGACGGGCGCCGGCCGCTGGACGCGAACGACAACTTCGTACGCTGGTATCAGCAGGACATAAGGGATCACGCGGAGCTGCACGGATTGCCCTTCGACCAGCACGAGAATTATCCGCTGCGCCCGGCGCGGGCCCTGCGAACGTGCCTTTACGCCGCCGAACAGGGCGAGGCCGAGATCTATGTTCAACGCCTGATGCGCGCTTACTGGTCGGAGCAGGCGGACATATCGGATGTCGCAACGCTGGCAGCCCTCGGCGTCGAGGCGGGTCTGTGCGAAGAGGGAATCGCCGGGGCTGCAGGGGATGAGGGTTACAAGACGCAGATCATCGCGAACACCGCGGAAGCGGCGCAACGCGGGCTGTTCGGGGTGCCGGCAATGATCTTCGAGGGCAAGATTTTCTGGGGCAACGACCGGATCGACCTGCTCGACCGGTTCATCGGCCGATGGAAGGCGGATGCTACGGGCTAGCCGGCAATTGGTTCTCCGGATTCACGCGGGCGGTCGACGCGCGGACCCGCCCCGAGAAGCGCCAGCACCCGGCGCCGGTGTTCGACACTCAGGTTTTCCAGCATGGCCTTTGCAGTCGGACGCAGAAGGCCGAGCCACACCCGCGTATAGACATAACCCCACAAGGTGCGACCGTAGCAATAATCGCGCATTTCCACCGCCGTATCGGTCCATTCGGACTTGTACAGCGCCGGCGTGCCTAGAAGATCGTATTTTTCCGCACCTTGCTCAATGCACCACTCGACCATCATGGCCATCTGCACTTTGCCGGGGGAGTAATCTCGCAAGCTGCCGTCGAATGCGCCGAGATAGGCGTAGTAATGATCTCCGCGCAGAAATCCGATTTCGATTGCCGCCGGCTTTCCGCCAACCGTCATGACGGCCGCAATGTGGTGTGCGCCCGCGGGTGTGCAGTTTCCAAGCTCACCGAGGAAGTCCTGCGTTTCGGCACCGAAGATGGTCTGGCTTTGCAGGGCATTTTCAACAAGCCACTGCTGCTTGAGCTCAAGCGCGGTTTGAACGGCTGCGGCAAACTCCGGCCCGTCCGTGTGGACACTGAAATTCAACTCGCCGACGCCCGCGAGTTTGTTGCGGCGCCGTTTGGTGCGTTTGCGTCGCGATCTGGAGAGCGCTGAATAGTAGTCCTGCGGGGTGCGGTAGGGCGTCAGGTCGAGCATCGAAGCGACACCGTCATTGCATGTCAGGATGTTTTGCGCCTCAAGAAAGCCATGCAACCGCGAGCCTTTCAGTGATTTCGACAGAACCATTGTGTCCCAGGTGCGCAGGGACATGAGTTCATCCCAGACCTGTCGGAAATGGCCCATGCGTTCGGCATCGGAAGTGGCCAGCGCATCGCCATACTGCAGGTGCGGTTCGGACATCCACCGCACCACCCGCAATCCGGCTTCGCGGACGATCATGAGCGGCCATACAGAGGTTAGCCTGCCGCCGGCACGGGTCGTCACAATGAGGAGTTCGGTGTTGTCGGCCTGCAGCTGGGCTTCGTGGGTTTCGAACCAGCTCCACAGCCAGGCATATGTCTGGAAGAAATTGAGTGCGGGGCCGGATTCGCGCTCCAGCGCGGTCCAGTCATGTTTCAGCGCGGCGAAATCGGCTCGCGTGGTTGCGAAGGCAAGATCGGCGTGAACAGGGCCCACATGCGCACCGGCCTTGCCCCGCACCGCATAACCGGTATCAAGGGCGGCCGCTGCTTCTCTTTCCAATATGTCACGCATAAACGCGTACTCCGTTCGAATGGTTCGCGTATTGGACGAGCAAATCCTGTGCCAACCCCCAAGGTGATGCGCGATGCCCCGAATTCGGTGTGTTTGTGGCGGTCCGCCGCCGAAAATTCACCCTAGTATCTTCCCGTTTCGATGCGATTAACGGCTTTGGGCCCACGCATGGTTCATTGGAATACACACGTTATGTTTTCGGTAACCTTCTTACCGGGCAGATCTCAATTATCGCGGCGATTCACCGAATGTTCGGTGCTTCGCGATAGAGATTTTCCAATAACAGGTGATGGCTCGAGGCTTGCACGGGAGTGAGCTTTGAAGTGCGGCCCGAGACCCCGCGTCCCGTGCCAGGTGTGGAAGGATTACAATGGCTCACGTCGATCAGAACGCGACCACTGCAATTGGCGGATCAAAGCCCGAGGGTGCGGCAGGCATTGCCGCGGCGCCGCAGGCGGAAACGGCAGCCGAGTGGATGCACCGGACGGCCATGGGTGTTGCATGGGCGCTGAAACCCGAGCGGCTCGCCGGCGTACTGCCCACGGCCTATGTGGTATTTCGTCATCTTCTGGAAGCTCCCGTTGCCGGAGCATTGCCGGATCCTGGACGCGCATTGCGGGCACCGGACGGGCTTGTTGGCATCTGCGATGAGTTGACGCCGGAGATTGCTCTTAAAGCCTATGCCAGTGGGCTGTATCCGTGGTCGCATATCGGGCCGCAGAAATGGTGGTCGCCGGAGCAGCGTTCAACGCTGTTCTTCGACAATTACCGCATCGAGAAGAACCTTCGCCGGTTGCTGCGCCAGAAAAAACTCACGGTCACTTTCGACCGCGATTTCGAAGGGGTGATGACCGCCTGCGCCGAACCGCGCCCGGACCGTATCCACATCACCTGGATTTCTCCGCAGATCATCGACGTTTTTACTCGGCTGCACGGCCTTGGCCATGCGCATTCGGTTGAGG
Source organism: Hyphomicrobiales bacterium (assembly GCA_021775755.1). Classification (GTDB taxonomy): domain Bacteria; phylum Pseudomonadota; class Alphaproteobacteria; order Rhizobiales; family JAJFHB01; genus JAJFHE01. The sequence continues at coordinate 88,122 of JAJFHE010000075.1, forward strand.
TTTGGGATGAAGAGGGCGCGCTTGTCGGCGGTGCCTACGGTCTCGCGATCGGCAAAGTCTTTTTCACCGAATCGCAGTTCTTCAGAAAGCGCGATGCTTCCAAGGTCGGTTTCGCGGTGCTCAATCAGCACCTTCAGAAATGGGGATTTGCCGCCAATGACGGCAAGTTCCACACAGGGCACCTGGGCAGTCTCGGGTTTTTCGAGATCGGCCGATCGGAGCACATTTCCATTGTCGAACGTTTTGGTGGCGACCTGAAACCGGGACGCTGGCAGGTCGACCCGGAACTCGATGCCGCACAGTGGCAGCCGGGTGAAAGCGAAGGTCTCGGCGAGCACGATGTGCGCGGGACACAAGAAAAACACGGAGAATAGGCATGTCCGCAGAGGCAATTTTTTCTGACTGGTCCCATGAACAGACGGCGCTGTTCGGCCATCATCCGGTGATGATCGAACATGACCTTCATCGTCGAGAGCTTTTTTCCGACGACGCACTGGCGGATCTGATCGAGTGCCTGCCGCGCCATCACTATCACGTTAACGCCATGTCCGAGGCTGGCGGCAACGGCCGCATGTGGCGCGAAGGCCAGTTCGATGGCCTAAGCGGTCACGAGGTGCTGTCCGCGGTAAAAAACGGACGCATCTGGGTGTCCCTGCAACGCCTGCACGAGGTCGATGCGCGATACGCCGACGTGCTCGATGGCATCTACGCTGGGATCGAGACCCGGGTTCGCGGCATGAAAACCTACAAGCGGGACATCGGGCTTTTGATTTCCTCGCCGAGGGCGCAGGTCTTCTATCACTGCGATATTCCAGGTCAGATGCTGTGGCAGCTGCGCGGCAGGAAGCGCGTCTATGTCTATCCGAACCGGCCGCCATTTCTGTGCCCGCAGGAGATGGAAACCATTGTTCTGGGCGAAGCCGATGAAGAGCACATGCCCTACGAGTCGTGGTTCGACAATCACGCGGTGGTGTTCGATCTTGAACCCGGTCAGATGGCGCACTGGCCGCTCAATGCGCCACATCGGGTCGAAAATCACGACTGCATGAATGTCTCCTTCACCACGTCGCACTACACGGACGACCTGCGCGCATCTTATGCAGTGCACTATGCCAACGGAATCTTGCGGCGCTGGACCGGTGCGGAGCATCTTTCCGCGCAAACGTCGGGTGCGGGGCTTTATGCGAAGATGGCCTTTGCCGCCTTCGTCAAATATTCCGGCCTGCACAAACACAACCAGCGGGCCTTCCGCATCGACTTTCAGGTCGACCCGGGTTCCGACACCGGCTGGCGCGACATCCCCGCCTTCGATCTTGGCAAGTAGGGTTTATTCAGCCGGCAGCTGATCCTCGACGAGCGCTGTCCAGTAGCTCACGCCGAGCGGCAGGATTTCGTCGTTGAAGTCGTAGTGCGGGCTGTGCAGTTGCGCGCGGCCTTCGCCGGCGCCGAGCCAGATGTAGGAGCCCGGCCTTTCCTCCAGCATGTAGGCGAAGTCTTCCGACCCCATGCACGGGTTCATGTCGTGGATAACATTGCCGTCGCCAAGCACGCGGGCGGCCGCCCGGGCGGCGAGGGTTGTCTCATGCGCGGAATTGACGGTAGCGGGGTAGCCGCGTTCAAACTCGAACTCCGCGCTTGCGCCGTGGGCGGCGCACACACCATTGATGATGCGCCGCATGGCGGGCTCGATCATGTCGCGCGCATTTTTTGAAAACGTGCGCGCGGTGCCGGCAATGTTGACCTGCTGGGGGATCACGTTCGTGGCATCGCCGCCGTGGATCTGCGTGACAGACACGACGACCGGGTCGGCGGGATCGCAATTGCGACTGGCTATGGTCTGAAGCGCTCCCACCGCCTCGCACGTCACCATGACCGTATCGATCCCCTGGTGCGGCATGGCGGCATGGCCGCCCTTGCCGGTAATAGTGATGGAGAACGTATCGGATGCCGCCATAACCGGCCCAGTCAGCGTGGCGGCGACGCCGGTCTGGATGCCGGGCCAGTTGTGCATGCCGTAAACGCTGCGCATCGGGAAACGCTCAAACAGTCCTTCTTCGACCATGACGCGGCCGCCGCCGGCGGATTCCTCGCCCGGCTGGAAGATGAAATAGACAGTGCCGGAAAACCGGCCGGACCGGGAGAGATGCTTGGCCGCGCCCAGCAGCATGGTGGTATGGCCGTCATGGCCGCAGGCATGCATCTTACCGGGAATACGGGAGCTGTACTCGGCATTCGTCTGCTCTTCGATGGGCAGCGCATCCATGTCGGCGCGAAGGCCGATGTGCTCCGCATCCGGATCGCCTGAGCGCAACACGCCGACAACGCCGGTGTGGGCGATGCCCCTGTGCACCTCGATGCCGAACTCCTCGAGCTTTTGTGCGACGAAGTCAGATGTCCTGGTTTCTTCAAAGGCAAGTTCGGGGTGCGCGTGTATCTCGCGCCGCCATTGGGTCAGTTCGTCGTGCAGCGCCGCAACCTCGGGCTTGATGTTCATCCATTCATCCCTTTTCCAACCGCCTTCAAGAGGCCATAATCTAGAGGGTTAGTAGGCGTGTGCAATGCACATTTGTGCAAATGGTTCGGTGATGGCGCAAGGAATCGTGAGACGATCTTCCTTGACGCCACCGTTTAGCGCGCTATGTCGAAGGCCATGACGGTTGTACGTGAACAAATTGAAGGGGCGGCAGCGCCTCTCACCGGTGGCCGCGTGGGCCAGACCGGTCTGGAAACGGCGCTTTCCAGCGCCGTCGATTGGCTATGGGACCGGCAAACCGAGGAAGGCTACTGGGCCGGCCGGCTGCAATCCAACTCCTGTATCGAAGCGCAGTGGATTTTCGCCCTGCATTTCATGGGCGTCGAAAAGAGCCCTGAATATATCGATCTTCACAATGGTTTGGTGCAGGCGCTATTGAGCGAACAGCGCGAAGACGGTGCCTGGGAGATTTATCACGGCGCGCCGGCGGGCGACATCAACGCCACCGTGGAAAGCTATGCAGCCTTGCGGGTTGCGGGCATGTCGCCGGGCGCGGCGCCTCTCGTTCTGGCGCGCAAATGGATCGAATCGCGCGGCGGGTTGCGCCGGGTACGCGTATTCACGCGATACTGGCTTGCGCTCATCGGCGTGTGGCCATGGGAGAAGACACCCAACATACCCGCTGAAGTCATCCGGTTTCCGCGCTGGTTCCCGTTCTCGATTTACAACTTCGCATCGTGGGCGCGTGCCACTTTGGTACCGATTGCGATTTTGTCGGCGCGCCGGCCGGTCGCGCCCCTGCCCGGGGGCGACAAGCTGGACGAGTTGTTTCCGGAGGGCCGTGAGAATTTCGATTTCACGCTGCCTCGCAAAGGTGACAGTGCGCTGTCTTGGGAACGCTTTTTCCTGATGACCGACAAGTGGCTTCACCGGTTGCAGGAGTCCGGTCTCGTGCCGGGCCGCGAATCCGCGGTGGCGCGCTTGATCGAATGGATTATCCGGCATCAGGACGCCGACGGCGTTTGGGGGGGCATTCAGCCGCCCTGGATTTACAGCCTGATGGCGCTTCACAACGAGGGTTACGAGCACGATCATCCGGTGATGGCCAAGGGGCTCGGTGCGCTGCTCGACGAACGCTGGCAGTGCAAGACCGAGACCGGAACCTACGTTCAGGCCTGCACATCGCCGGTTTGGGATACGATACTGAGCCTGTTGGCGCTGCAGGACGCAGATGCGGATACGGATGCCAAAAACAGTGACAAACTTGGTGGTGCGCTGAACTGGCTGCTGAGCAAGGAATGCCGCACTCAAGGCGACTGGTCACTGAAGATGCCGAATGTGGAGCCGGGCGGCTGGGCGTTCGAATACGAAAATGCCTCTTATCCCGACGTCGACGATACGGCCGTCGCGCTGACCGTATTGTCGCGCTACCGCAACATGCCGGAATGGCGCGAGGCGGGCGTCACGCAGGCACTCGACCGTGCGGAAAACTGGACCAACGCCATGCAGTCGAGCAATGGCGGCTGGGCGGCGTTCGACAAGGACAACTCAAAACCGATCCTCACCAAGATCCCGTTTTCGGATTTCGGCGAAGCGGTCGATCCGCCAAGTGTCGATGTGACGGCGCATGTGCTGGAAGGCCTCGGGCTTCTGGATGTTCCCAAAGACAGCCCGAATGTGGTTCGCGCGCTCAAATTCATCCGCGAACGCCAGCGAGAGGATGGCAGCTGGTTTGGCCGCTGGGGCGTGAACTACATCTATGGCACCGGCGCGGTGCTGCCGGCGCTGCGTTCGATCGGTGAGAACATGCGCGAGCCCTATGTGCAGCGCGCTGCTGAATGGCTTCGGTCGATGCAGAATTCAGACGGTGGCTGGGGCGAGACCTGTGCGTCCTACATGGATCCCTCGCAAAGCGGGCGCTATGTGACGCAGGACGGTGCGGCACGCGCCGTGAGCACGGCATCGCAAACCGCTTGGGCGCTTATGGGACTTGTCGCCGTCGACCGGGCGCAAGACCGCGACGTCGTCCAGCTTGGCATTGAGTATCTGGTGGCGACCCAGGCCGATGGTACCTGGGACGAGCCGCACTACACAGGCACCGGGTTCCCGGGCTATGGCTTTGGCGACGAGGCCGATTTCAGCGATCCGAAGGTTGTGGCACAGCTGCAGCAGGGCCGCGAACTCGGCCGCGGCTTCATGATCAATTACCATCTCTACCGCCACTACTTCCCGATCATGGCGCTTGGCCGTGCACGCAAGTACCTCGCCCGCCACGGGTGAGCCACACCTGGTTACTTCTTTCCCATTAGACTTGCGCTCCATGCGGAACCGCTGCGATACGGTGTGGAACTTCCGCAACCGGGCCTATGCCGCACTGTCGACCTGACCCATGGGCGCAAAACCGGAGCCCTCGGCAAAGCGCGAAAATCTGAAAGGCGCCGGATCGACGATGGGCTCGGCGTTCGTTGCGATGTCGGCGGCAAGGCGCCCCGCGCCGGGGCCGATGCCGAAGCCATGGCCGGAGAAGCCGGTGGCGATGGTGAGACCGGGAAGCGCGTCGACATTCGATATCACCGGCACCGCATCGGGCGTCACATCGATCAGCCCGCCCCAGCTCTCGGCGATCTTCACGTCCTTGAACGCCGGGTAGGTTCGGGCGAGGTTTGCCAGCGCTTCATCGAGCGAGGCTTTGTGCGGTTCGGGATCGAGCACCCGAACGGCTTCAAACGGTGAGGCATCGTCGAGTGCCCACTTTCGCGGAATTGAAAACTCTTCGAAGAAGCGCTTGCCGAACCGCAGTTTGAGTTTGCTCCATTCGGTGCGCATGACAGGCACGAACGCGCTCAGAAGTCGAAAACTGTCAGGCGTTATATCGGCAACGCTGACGCCGCCATGGGCGATGGAGTAACCGCCATCCTGGCGCCGCCTGAAGGCAAAGCCCGGACCCCACACGGCGCGATCGGTGACGAGCGGCATGCGCTCGGTGCGCATGACCGACGACAGGGTCTTGAGCTGCGGCAGGTCTATGCCCGCATTGCCGCAGAACAGCCGCGACCAGTTGCCGCCGGCAATTACAACCCGCGATGTCTTGATCGTGCCGTGTTCGGTGACCGCGGCGGACACGCGGCCGGCTTCCGTCTCGACGCCGCGTACGGCGCAACTTGTCATCACCACAGCGCCTTCACGCCGGGCGGCGCGGGCAATGGCCGGTGCGGCGCGCGTCGGTTCGGCGCGCCCGTCGCTTGGGGTATGCAGGGCGCCCGGCCATTCGTCCTTGATCCCCGGCAACAGTTTGGCGATTTCCTTTTTGCCGACCATGCGGCTGTCGAGCTGGTAGGGGCGGGCCTGTTCAAGCCAGTCTTCATAGCCGGCAAGGTCCTTCTCCGTGCGCCCGAGATAGACAATGCCCGATTGAGTGAAGCCGACATCGGCCTCGATTTCGGTCTCGATGTCGCGCCACATGCGCAGACTTTCGATGATGAGCGGAATTTCACGCGGGTCGCGGCCCTGTTGACGGCAAAAACCCCAGTTGCGGCTCGATTGCTCGCCGGCAATGTGGCCTTTCTCGCACAACACCACGGAGATGCCGCGGCGCGCCAGATTCCAGGCGGTGGCCGTGCCGATAATGCCGCCGCCGACAACGACAACGTCGGCGCTTTCGGGAAGTTCCGTATCGGTCTGTACCTGATCTACGACGGGTGACATGTTGCGGGTGTATCCAGGCGTTGAAGGGGCTTGTGAATTCGGTGCCGATCTGACACCAAGGCGGCGGGACGGTCAACGCATTCGCGGTGCGCTGCCGTATGATTTTGGGATGGAGACCATGGCTGAACAAGGTGGCGGAAATTCGGTGCTGGTGATCGGCGCCGGTGTCGTCGGCATCAGCTGTGCGATGTTTCTGCAGCGCGCAGGCTTTGCGGTCAGCGTTATCGACAGGGTGGGGTCCGGCGAAAGCTGTTCGTTCGGTAATGCGTCGGGCGTCGCCATCACGGAGATGCTGCCGATTTCCAGACCCGGCATGGCGATGAAAGTGCCAGGCTGGCTGCTCGATCCCGACGGGCCGCTTTCGGTGCCGGTATCCTATATGCCGCGGCTGGCGCCTTGGATGCTGCGGTTTTTGCGGGCCGGATCTGCACAGCGTGTGCGCGAGCTGGCGGTTGCCGCAGCCGCTCTAGCACGCTGTTCCATCGACGATCATGAGATCCTGCTTTCGGCGGCAAACGCGAAACATCTGCTGTTCGGCGATTTCTGCGCATCGATTTACGACCGCGAGTCGGAATACGAGCGGGCGAAAGCGGATTGGGACCTGCGGGCAGAACTCGGCTTTCCCTGCCACAAGATCTCCGGCGCGGAGATGCACGAGCTCGAACCGGACATATCGCCGGACATTGGCTGTGCCGTGATCATGGATGGCTGGCGCAACTACTCCGACCCCTACCGGTTCGTCACCGCCCTGGCGGAGTGTTTCGTGCGAAACGGTGGCACGATTGTGTGCGACGAAGTTGTCGGTTTCGACGTTGAGAACAGCCAGGTAAATGCCGTGCGACTTGCCGCGGGCGGCGCGCACCGGTCCGACCATGTGGTCGTGGCGGCGGGCGCATGGTCGCATCTCCTGGCGGAACAACTTGGCAGTTCCGTGCCGCTTGAGGCAGACCGGGGTTACAACACAACCATGCCAAATACCGGCATCAAACTCGGGCGCCAGCTTGTCTATGAAGCCGGCGGTCTTGCGGTGACGCCTTTGTCGGAAGGGCTGCGGATCGGCGGCGCCGTGGAGTTTGCCGGCCTAGACGCGCCGCCGAACTACCGCCGCGCCGATGCGATGCTGCGCAAGGCGTCGAAAATCCTGCCCGGCCTCAAGGACACAAGCGGAACGCAATGGATGGGGCATCGCCCGGCGTTACCGGACTTCGTGCCGGTCATCGGGCGCTCACCGGTCATATCGAACGTTTTCTACACGTTCGGGCACGGTCATCTGGGGCTGACCTGGGGACCGACGAGTGGCCGTCTGGTGGCGGAGATGGTTGCCGGGCAGCCGCCAAGTCTTGACCTTGAACCCTACAGGGTCGACCGGTTCTGACAAGCACCTCCCCGGCCAAACGCCCCCGGCCGGCCGGGCCGCTTTTGGATTGTTATCCGGCCCGGCCGTCGAGCGGCGCTCGTAATCTTCTCCCTGCAGAGGATGCCCGATTGTCAGGTGTTGGCCATCGCTGCAACGAGCGCTCCGGTCGCGGTAGTGTTCATGCCGTATTTCGCGCGGCGCACATCGAGAATCTCAAACGGCAGGTCGGCGCGCATAAGGGCTTCGCGGAGTTCTTCGTGGAAGCCCTCAACCATCGCCGTGCCACCGGAAAAGATCACCGGCACCGGGCCTTTGAAGGGCGGCAGGTGGCGGCATTCGTTGAGCACACGCTCAAGTGTCAGGGTGATGGTCTGAATAATGTCGCGGTAATAGACCGACAACGCCTGATCGACGCTTGAGCCATGCGATTTGCCGTTGAGCTTGAAGGTTTCGCTTTCCTTGCGCATGCGCACGGTGGTGGGTGTTTCGCCGGTCACCGAAGAGGCGCTGTAGTCGATGAAATCGCCAGCTCGCGTGGTTGAGAATTGCACCACGGGAAGGCCGAGATAAGACACCGACACATTGCACATTCCCGCACCGAAGCTGATGCCGATACCGGTAAACTCATGGTCCTTTAGCTCGGCAATGACGACGGCGAGCCCCTCGTTGAGGCTGTGCACCTCAAATCCGAGATTCTCAAGAACGGTGCGAATGGACTGCTCGTGATAGATAACGTCCGCATCGGAACCGTTCGTGGCGCTCGGCACCGAAAAGCAGATTTTGTCGTTTTTGCCCGCGCGGCCGCACAGTTTGGTAAGCGCCAGTTCAAGCATTTCCAGATTGCGCGGTTCGCTCGGGTTGAGCACGCCGGTTTGCATGGGCCGGCGGGTATCGCCGCCAAGTATGTTGGCAAACTCGTCGACACGGTTGCCGAAGGCGAGAATCTCCTTGCCGTTGGCGCGGTGGTGGATGCTCTCGCGTTCAAGCATCGCCTTGGTCATTTTCGAATAGGGCAAGGATACGAAAGCGTTCAGCTCGGTTCGATAGCGCGTGCGATCGCCACTTGCGGTGGCGAGCACAATGCGGCTCGTGCCGAGATCAAGCCCCTTGTAGTGCGATGCGGATGGTGTGCCTTCTGCCGGCGGTTGCCCGGCTTCGGTTTCTTTCGCGTCGCCGTTGCGCGGACGCGTCGTCGTTGATTTGGTTGTCATGGTAAGGTCCCCTCTTACTCGTCGGGCTCGGCACTTGATGTGCCGAACGGTCACTGCCTCCCAGTCCCCGCTGTCGTTCATTCAATGCCGGGCGCATCGCGTCCGGTATTGCGCCTCAAATAGCGCACGTCCTTGGCAAAACGCGGCCCGGCGCGCGGTTATTTCTGGGTGAGCGCGTGGCGAAATCCGGGCATGACAATTTGTCGGCAAGGAAAAGCCGCAATTGACGCGCGCGCGGTGATCTGGTGTCCGGCATTGTGGCGCGCACATGAAGGCGCCACGTGCGAGGGCGTATTTCCGTTGATCGGCGCGCCGCGGTGGTGCGATCTTAGGCACTGGCCGGCGCGGCGCTGTCAGGAACCCGAAACGATGCTCAAACGACTCTATGAGACCGCCGCGTGCACGCCCGATGGTGCGATCGGCAGTTACTGGGAGACGACCGCTCCCACAATGGCAGGCGACTTCGTGCGTCTCTCCGGCGACCAGACCTGCGATGTTGCCATCATCGGCTCGGGTTTTACGGGGTTGAGTGCCGCGCTGCGGCTGGCCGGCCACCACGGCCGCGATGTGGTGGTGGTCGACGCGGGCTATCCCGGCTGGGGAGCATCGGGGCGCAATGGCGGGTTTTGCTGTGTTGGCGGAGATAAGCTTTCAGACGCCGCTATGCGCCGGCGCTATGGCGACGCGGAAACCAGCAAGTACCGGCACGCCCAGTTCGAGGCAATCGACCTGGTCGCGGATCTTCTCAAGACCCATGCCATCGACGCCGATGCCGAGCACGGAGGCGAACTGCAGCTTGCGCACAAGGCGGGCCGGCTGGGCGCGCTGCAGGAAGAGGCCGATGCCGTGCGGCGGGAGTTCGGCTTCGACGCTCGCGTCTTCGACCGCGCAGGGCTTGAGGCCTTCGGCGCGTCGGGGCCGGAGTTTCACGGCGGGATCCTGTTTCCCAAAGGCTTCGGCCTGAACCCGATGAAATATGTGCAAGGCCTTGCCCGCGCCGCCGCCGCGGCGGGCGCCAGGATATTCGCGCATTCGCCCGTCGAGCGGCTGGACCTTGAAGATGGCCGGCACCGCCTCGAGGTGCCCGGCGGCAGCATCACGGCACGCAGCGTCATCGTTGCAACAAACGGATACAGTTCGGAAAACGTGCCGCGCGAGTTTGCCGGGCGCCTGCTGCCAGTGCTCTCGAATATTCTCGTAACGCGGCCGCTGAGCGATGGCGAGCTTGCAGCCCAGGGCTGGTCGACATCCATCATGTCTTTCGACACCCGGAACCTGCTGCACTACTTTCGCCTTTTGCCGGACCGGCGTTTCTTGTTCGGTGGGCGCGGCGGTACCGATGCCGGCATCGGTGCACAGGCGTCCATGCACGCCCTCCTGCGCCACGATTTTGAGCGTATGTTTCCAGCATGGTCCGGTGTGGAAGACACGCATTTCTGGAGCGGACTGGCGTGTCTTTCATACCGGCGCGTGCCTTGTATCGGTACGATCGGTTCGCATAAGAGCGCCTGGGCGGGCCTTGCCTATCATGGCAATGGCGTATCCATGGGAACCTGGACCGGACGCCGCCTGGGCGACCTTGCCGCTGGATCAAGTTCGCTCGAAGAGGTGCCCGCAGTCATGCGCGGAGCACCGGTCAGGTTTCCGTTCCCCGCACTGCGTTTGACCTACCTCAAGGCAGCATATGCCTACTACGGCTTGCACGATGAATGGCGATGAGTTTCCCGGGCGCTCCAAACCGTCCTTGCAAGCCCGTGTTTGAGCAGTCATATTCTCCGCAATGCAAAACAAGAAATAGGGGCGGGCGGCGCCTTGGAACCCAGTCTTTTCAAATACATCCTGCGGCACTCGCGCAAGCAGCAGCTGTGGATTGCGGTTATCGTGTTCGCGTCCATGCCGTTTGTCCTGCTGTCCTATGAGCTGCCCAAGCAGATCGTCAACGGGCCGATCCAGGGCGAAGGCTTCGACAGCCCGACCGCGACGGCTGACTTTCTGCGCCTCGCATGGGAACCGCCAAGCTTCATCTATGACGGCGAACTGGTTTTCTTCTCCGGTTTCGATATGGAGCGCCTGCCGTACCTGGTGGCGCTCTGTATCGCTTTCCTCGGTCTGGTTTGCATAAACGGCCTCTTCAAGTTCTACATCAACACCTACAAGGGCCGCATTGGCGAGCGCATGCTGCGGCGTCTGCGCTATGAGCTTCTCGATCGTGTCCTGAGGTTCCCGATCGCGCATTTCAAGCGCGTCAAGGCGCCTGAAGTAGCGACGATGATCAAGGACGAGGTTGAGCCGCTCGGCGAATTTATCGGCGACGCGTTTTCACTGCCCCTGTTCCAGGCCTCGCAGGCCGCCATCGCGCTTGCCTTCATCGTCATGCAGAACTACTGGCTCGGCGGCATTGCGCTTGTCGTGGTGCTTGGGCAGACCCTTATCATCCCGCGGCTGCGGCGTCAGCTTCTGGTGCTGATGAAACGGCGCCAGCTGATGGCGAGGGCGCTCTCCGGCCGGGTCGGCGAAATTGTCGATGGCATAGCGGAGGTCCACGTCAACGATACGACGAACTATGAACGCGCCGATCTCGCAAACCGGCTCGGGCAGATTTTCTTCATTCGCTACGAGCTGTTTCAGCGAAAGTATTTCATTAAGTTCCTGAACAACTTTCTGGCGCAGTTCACGCCGTTCCTGTTCTATCTCGTGGGTGGATATTTCGCCATTCGCGGCAGTCTCGACATCGGCCAGCTGATCGCCGTCATCGCCGCTTACAAGGACCTGCCGTCGCCCATTCGCGAACTGATCAACTGGGATCAGAAACGCCTTGATGTGCAGATCAAATACTCCCAGGTGATCGAGCAGTTCGAAACCGACAACATGGTCGAGCCGGACCGCCAGAGCATTCCCGATGGAAATGTGGTCCTGCCGCTGGAAGGCCAGATTGAAGTTTCAAATGTCGGCGTCACCGATGATACCGGAGCCAAGCTGCTTGAACGCGCAACCTTCAAGCTGCCGTTGCAGCAGCATGCGGCGGCCGTGGGGCTGGTCAATTCAGGCGCGGAAACGATTGGCGATGTTTTGGCGGGGCTGGCCGCTCCCACCGCCGGCCGCGCCCAGGTTGGCCAGTACAATGTGGAAGATGTGCCGGCAGCTGTGATCGGGCGCCGCGTCGCCTATGTCGGAGTGGAAACCTACCTGCCTCAGGCAAGCGTGATCGACAGCGTTCTCTACGGACTGAAGCACGCGCCGCTTCAGCCGCCAACGGAAGACAGCGATAACATACCGCGCACACTCGAAATCGCCGAGGCGCGGCGCGCCGGAAACTCGATTCTCGATATCGATGCCAACTGGATCGATTTCGAGGCTGCTGGTGTGAAGAGTGCCGGGGAGCTGCAGCATCGTGTCCACAAGGTGCTTGAAGTCGTGGAACTCGATCAGGACATATTCGATCTCGGGCTTCGCGGCACCATCGATCCGGAAGGCGCGCCGGAGCTTGCCGAATCCGTTATGAAGGCGCGCACGGAGTTGCGCGAGCGGCTGCTGGAAGCACCGCTTAAGGATCTCGTCGATCCGTTTGACCACGAAAAGTACAATCACCAGGCAACGCTTGGCGAGAACCTGATGTTCGGTACCGCGGTCGGCGATACGTTCGCCGACGCAAATCTTGCCTCGAACGCATATATGCTCGGTACCCTTGAAAAGTCGGAACTGGATGGCGAACTTTTCAACATGGGCCGTGGAATTGCCGAGACGGTCGCGGAGCTGTTCTCCGATCTGCCGGAAGATCATCCGTTCTTTGAACAGCTAAGCTTTATGTCGTCGGAAGAGATCCCGGAATACAAGAAGGTGCTGACGCGCACCGCCGGCGTCGATTTTGCCAACGTCAAGGCGGAAGACATAAGCGCGCTGCTCAAACTGTCGTTTGCCTATATCGAGCCCCGACACAGGCTGGGGCTGATGACCGACGAACTTGAAGCCAAGATTCTCAAGGCGCGGGAAATGTTCCGCGAAAACCTTCCTGAAGAGAATGCCGGCGGTGTCGAGTTCTACGACGAAGAAGCCTACAATCAGGCCTCCTCGCTGCAGGACAACATCCTGTTCGGGCGCGTGTCCTACGGCATGGCGCAGGGGCCGGCCCGCATCGGCGAGGAAATCCAGAAGGTGCTCACCGAGCTCGATTTGCGCGATGCGGTGTTCCAGGTCGGGCTGAGATTCAATGTCGGCACAGGCGGCAAGCGGCTCAACGCCTTGCAGCGCAGCAAGATCGGGCTGGCGCGGGCGATGCTGAAGAACCCGGATCTGATGGTCGTGAACCGGGCACTTTCGTCGCTGGACACCAGGGCACATGAAAAGATGATCAAGGCGGTTATGGAAGTTGCTTCGGGAGGCGAGAGCGGGCACCGGTTCGGTCTGTTCTGGGTATTGCAGAACGCAGAGCTTGCGAGGAATTTCGAACATGTTCTGGTGTTCGAAGACGGGGCACTTGTTGAAGAAGGCGAACCGGTTGCACTGGCCGGTTCCGACAGCAAACTCAGCGCGCTGGTGGGATAGGCGCGTTGGCGGGGCAAACGTAGTCAAAAGTTCGAGGAGTTGAAGACATGGCGGGCTTGCAGCATGAGGTTGATCTTCTGAGGAGGATACCGCTCTTCGCCAATGTGGAGCCTGCCAAGCTGAAACTTCTGGCCTTCACATCGGAGCGCATCACCTACGAAGATGGGCAGGAACTGTTTCATCAGGGAGATGCCGGCGATGCGGCCTATGTCATCATCTCAGGGTCAGCCGATGTGATCGTCGATACGCCCGATGGAGAATTTCGGGTGGCGCATGTGGACAAGAACGCGTTTGTCGGTGAGATCGCAATTTTGTGCGATGTGCCCCGCACGGCGACGATCAAGGCATCGGAGCGGGTCGAAACCCTGAAAATCATGAAAGAGCACTTCCTGCGCATGCTCAAGGAGTTTCCTGAAATGGGCATCGAAGTCATGCGGGTGCTCGCCGACCGGCTGGGCTCGACGACGGAAGAGCTGACGGACGCGAAGAACAAGATCCGCGAACTTCAGGCGTAGCCGCTCCGCCGGAGCGGGAACCCGATTGCCGGGTGTGGCCGGCGTTGCTCGAAAGGCCGGTTGATGTCTGACAGTAAAAGCATCGCTTCGCGTTTGCGCGACTGGAACAATCCGGTCCGGCTTTATTCGGGCGTCGTGCTTTTTGTGTTCGCGGCAACGCACCTGTTGAATCACAGTATTGGCCTGGTTTCGCTCGACGCGATGGAAGCGGTGCGCGAGGTGAGGGCGGGCTTCTGGCGCAGTCTGCCCGGAACCGTTCTCCTGGCCGGTGCCATGGTTCTGCATGTGATGCTGGCGCTCGGCAAGTTCGCTCAACGGCGCTCATGGCGGGTGAAGCCGTCAGAGGCCGTGCAGCTGGTGTTCGGTCTGGCCATACCACTGCTGCTTGTACGACACATGCTGGGCACCCGTTTGCCGCATGAATTGTTCGGGGTTGACGACAATTACAGGCTCGTTCTCTCCGCGTTGTGGCCTGGGCAGGCGCTCAACATGGCCATGCTTGTTGTGCTGGTCTGGGTGCATGGCTGTCTTGGTCTGCATTTCTGGTGGCGGATCAAGCCGTGGTATGCGCAGGTGCGCTGGCCCCTGTTCGCGGTGGCGGTGCTGGTGCCGGCACTTGCCTATGCCGGGTTCACGGTGGCGGGCCGGGCCGTCCTTGCGGAAGCCTCCCTCGTCAGTCCATACACTCAGGAGCAGTATGATTTCTTGATCGGCGCCATGGGCCGTTCGGTCTGGATTTCGCTCGCCGTCATTGCCGCGGTGCTGGCCTACCGGGTACTCCGGATGGTCCTCGACCGCTTCAGGCCCCGCGTTCGGGTAACCTATGCCGAAGGTCGGCAGGTAATGAGCGAAGTCGGACCTACGCTGCTTGAGATTTCGCGCAACAATGACATTCCTCATGCGGCTGTGTGCGGCGGGCGTGCGAGATGTTCGACCTGCCGCGTGCGCGTGCTGGATGGCGGGGAAACCCTCGCTCCGCCGGAAGAAACCGAGCAGCGTGTGCTCGAGCGGGTCGGCGCGGCGGAGAATGTCCGGTTGGCCTGCCAGCTTGTGCCGGCGAGCGATTTGACCGTTGCACCGCTTCTGCCGGCGCGCCGCGTCCTTCCGGCCGATACAGTGCAAAGCGACAAGTACCTGTGGGGCGTTGAGCAGACTGTCGCCGTGATGTTCGCAGATATTCGCGACTTCACGACGTTTTCCGAAAGCCGGCTGCCCTACGACGTGGTGTTCGTACTGAACCAGTATCTCGGACAGATGAGCGATGCGATCGAAGATGCCGGCGGTTATGTCGACAAATTCATTGGCGACGGCATCATGGCGATCTTCGGCATGGAACAGGGTGCGGAAGCCGGGTCGGAGAGTGCGTTGCGCGCGGCCAAGGCGATGGGCGGCGTGCTGCAGGCGCTCAACCGCACGCTGGCAGCCGATCTCGACAACCCGATCAGCATCGGCATCGGCATTCACACCGGGCCGGCTATTCTTGGCCGCATCGGCGGGTCCGGCGGCGGTGGAGCCTCGCAGAACATTACCGCGCTCGGCGATACGGTGAACACCGCGAGCCGTCTGGAATCGGCAACCAAGAAACTCTCCTGCCAACTGGTGATTTCGCAATCGACCGCCGAGGCGGCATCGCTCGACGAGGAGATCGGCGCCAAGTCGCGCATTGCCGTCAAGGGGCGCGGCGCGCGCGTTCAGGTAATCGCTATCGACAAGGCAGTGGATCTGCCTGTTTAGGATCCCGCTCTAGTCGCCATGCGACGCTTGTTGCCATCGACTGGCTCACGCTTGGGTCGCTACAATAAGCGCGCATTCATCACAGCTGCCGGGTTCAGAACATGAGCGAGAAATTCCCCGACGTATTCTCTCCCGTCCAATTGCGGCACCGGACTTTGAAGAACCGGGTCGTGTTCGGACCGCATACGGTCAACATGAGCCACGAGGGTCTGCCGGGCGACCGCCATTTCGGCTATTACCGCGAACGCGCCCGCGGCGGCGCCGCAATGATTGTTGTCGAACCCGTACCCGCCCACCGTACCGGTGTGCTGATCCGCGGCAACTTCCTTGCCGAAAATGACGATGTCATTCCACGGTTCCGCGAGATCACCGACGAATGCCACCGCCACGACACGACAATGATCCATCAGATCTATCATGTCGGCGGACACGGTGATCAGGACAACTCGTGGGAGCCTTACTGGTCGCCCTCCGGCCAGCCCTCGATGCACGACCCCTGGGGCAGTCATGCGATGAACGAAGCGGAGATCGAGGAACTCATCGAGGCGTTCGTCGCCGCTGCGCGCCGCGACCGCGAGGCGGGGTTCGACGGCGTTGAAATCTATGCGGCCTATAACTGCCTTCTCGACCAGTTCTGGTCGCCGGTTACCAACAAACGTACCGACCGGTGGGGCGGCAGCCTGGAAAACCGCTTGCGGTTTTCTGTCGAGGTGCTGAGCCGGGTGCGCAAGATGGCGGGTGATGATTTCATCATCGGACTTACGGTTTCCGGTGCGGAGCCTGTTCCCGGTGGCCTGTCGCTCGAAGACAAGCAGGAGATCCTCGCCCATCTCGATGAGCGGGGCCTGATCGATTATGTGTCCTGCGGCACGGGAAGCTATCTGCACGACTTTTCCAGGATCGTTCCGAGCTTTCAGTTCGGCATGAAACTCGGTGTGCCGGATGCCGCGGCCTACAAGCAGGTGCTCAAACACGCGCTGGTGACGGCGGAGTCGCGCATCAAGACGCCGGCCAATGCCCAAGAGGTTCTTGAAGCCGGGCAGTCCGATCTCGTCAGCATCGTGCGCGGACAGATCGCAGACCCTCATCTCGTCAACAAGGCGCGCGAGGGCCGGGTTGAGGACATCCGGCCGTGCATCTCGTGCAATCAAGTGTGCATCGGCCGGCGCATGCGCGATTACTGGGCGAGCTGTCTCGTCAATCCCTCCGTTGCCCGCGAAAGCGAATGGGACGGCGAGGGCACGGCCCCGACAGGCGAACCGCGCGACATTCTCATCGTCGGAGGCGGCCCGGCGGGCCTGGAAACGGCACGGGTCGCGGCGGAACGTGGCCATCGCGTGCGTTTGGTAGAGCGCGCAAACGAGCTTGGCGGCCAATTCCGCCTCGCCGCAGGGCAGCCCGAACGCGGAGAAATTGGCGGCCTCTTGAACTGGTATCAGACACAGCTTGAAAAGTTGCAGGTGAAGATCGACCTGCGTACGGAAATGACCCCTGAGGACGTGATCTCGTCGGGTGCGGATGCGGTGGTTCTGTGCACGGGATCGAAGCCGTCGCGCAACGGCTATCAGCGCGTCTACTCGCATCGCGATGCGTTGCCAGGTGCGGGGCAGGACAATGTCTCTACCGTGCACGATGTGCTCGATGGGTCGGTCGTGCCGGGGACCAATGTGCTGCTGCTCGATGATATCGACGGCTGGTGGCCGGCAAGCGGAACGGCGCTGCATCTGGCCCAGCAGCGCCACGTCGTCACCGTCGTGACGGCGTCGGAAAAGGCGGCGGGAAAGCTCGATGGCAGCCTGACCGGCGACACGACCCGCGCGCGGTTCATCAAGTACGGCGTTGAGGTGATTCTTGCCACCGCGCTCGAAGCCTGGGAGGGCAACACGGCGACACTCGTAGATCTCTATACCGGAGACAGGGAAACCCGGGACTTCGATTCCCTCGTCCTGGCGACGACGAACACTTCTGAAAATTCGCTGTCGTTGTCGCTCGCAGACAGCGATCTTGAAGTACACGACATTGGCGATGCCGTTGCCGCACGCACCGCGCACATGGCCATATACGAGGGCCGCAAACTTGGCATGAAGCTCTAAGGAGGGTTCAGACTTTGCCGGTGCCGAAGTAATCCCGGTACCAGCCGACAAAGTTTGCAATGCCGACGTCGACGGGTGTCTGTGGCGAGAAGCCGGTCAGCTTGCGAAGTTCTTCTGTATCTGCCCAGGTGTCGACCGCCTCGCCCGGCTGCATTGGTCCCAGATCGATCCGGCTGGTGCGTCCGAGCGCCTCCTGCAGCAGTTCCAGATACCGCATCAAGGTTACGGGCTGCGCATTGCCGATATTGAGAATGCGATGTGGCGCGACACCGCTTGAGGCCGGGTCCGGAGCATGCGGGTCCCAGGCCGCGTCGGCTTCAGGCGGCTTTGCGATCAGGCGGACAAGCGCCTCGACGACATCGGAGATATAGGTGAAGTCGCGGGACATCTCGCCGCGATTGTTGGCGGTGATCGGGTCGCCGTTCAAGATGGCGCGGGTGAACGTAAAGAACGCCATGTCGGGCCGCCCCCATTCGCCATAGACCGTGAAGAACCGCACAGCGGTCATCGGGATACCGAACAGGTGGCTGTAGCTGTGTGCCATCGCCTCGTTCGCCTTCTTGCTGGCGGCATAAAGCGTCAGGGGGTGGTTGGCGGGTTCGTGTTCGCTCGACGGCAACGACCGGTTGGCGCCGTAGACGGAACTGCTCGAGGCATAGATCATGTGGTCGGGGCGGTGATGACGCACCGCTTCAAGCAGATTGGCAAAGCCGACCAGGTTGCTTTGCACGTAGGTTTCGGGCGCCTCGAGGCTGTAGCGCACACCGGGCTGGGCGGCCATGTGGATCACGGCGCTTGGTCTGTGGCGCTCGAATGCAGACCGCAAGGCATCACCGTCGCACAGGTCGAGCGTTTCCATGGTGAATTCGGCGTGGCCTTCGAGGCGGGCCATGCGCGCCTTTTTCAGGGCGACATCGTAGTAGGGTGAAAAGTTATCGATGCCGACAACAGATTCGCGGTCGCGCAACAAGCGCAATGCCAAATGGTTTCCGATGAACCCGGCGACCCCGGTCACGAGAATCGTCACGCGGTGCTCCCAAGCCCGGTTCGAGGCGCGGGTGTTTGGCCACGGTCACCGGCGCGACGGTAGATAAAATAACGGCCTGGATAGACGCTCTCGGGGGCGGCCTCGTAAGTGAGGCAGTCCGCGGCGATTTCACGGTCGGAAACAACCGCTGCGCCCGCGCAAAGCGCCGGCGCAATATGTGCGGCGATGAAGTTGGAGAGGCGCTTGTTGGCAACCTGATCGGAGGAGCCGATGTCTGTGTGCAGCAAAGCGACGTTGTTGCTGAAGCGATCCGCAAGTTTCGGCAGCGTGTCTTCAATGCGCCCGAGGATCATGTGCTCCTCATCGGGTACGCATGCAGGTGGCGCGTAGACCTTCATGTCGAAGACATAGATCTCCCGGCCGGGCAGCCGTTCGCGCAAATGGTCGTAGGTCCGGCCGTTGCCGAGACCCAGTTCAAAGACGACGCCCGGCACGTCCGCCACCATTTCGCAGGCCGCGTCGATGCAGACGACCTGGGCCTGCATACGGCGGATGAAGGACTCGAGTTTCGACATAATTTGACCTGCAACTCCGACAATCGCCACCGGTGACACACGGTTCTGGCGACCGCGGGACACTCCTAGCACGGGACCTTGAGACGCTTCGATTCTTTTTCGCCATTGAAATTTGGCCGCCGCGTTCCTTTATCTAATCATTAGGGCTTTTTGCAAACCGGCATTTCGGTTTGCTTGGTGCGGTGTGGGCCGCACCGTGTTTGGGGAGTTACCGCCAAGCTTCACCGGCGTCACCGCGGGTTTGGGGCGGCGGATGGTGTGCGATGGAATCTGACCAATTTTCTGTGCGGTTCTGGGGCGTCCGCGGCAGTATACCCTGTCCCGGCGAACGCTATGCCGTTTACGGAGGCAACACGCCGTGCCTGGAAGTGCGTTGTGGCGGCAAGGTGCTTGTGTTCGACGCAGGCTCGGGCATTCACCCGCTGGGGGCGTCCCTCAATGGCGATGCGGTCAAGGACCTGCATCTTTACTTCACCCACTGTCATTACGACCATATATGCGGTCTGCCGTTCTTCGGACCGCTGTTCTGCGAGGATGCGAGTGTAACCATTGTCTCGGGTCATCATCAAAACGGTATGACAACCGAACAAATGGTCCGGTCTTTCATGCAGGCACCGTTCTTTCCGGTGGGGCCGGAAGTATTTTCCGCGCAGCTGGCATTCGATGACTTTGCTCCGGGCGACACGCTGACGCCTGGAGAGGGTATCGCCGTAAGAACCACGGCGCTGAATCATCCAAACGGCTGCATTGGCTACCGCATCGAATATGGCGGTCGGGCAATCTGTTATGTCTCCGATACGGAGCATGAAGCGGCGGGGCCGGATAAGAACATCGTCGAACTGATCGCCGGTGCGGATGTGGTGATCTACGACGCTTCTTACACTGCAGACGAGTACGAGCAATGCCAGGGGTACGGCCATTCGACATGGGAAGAAGGCGCGAAACTTTGCGATCTGGCGGACGCGGGGCAATATGTGATCTTCCACCACTGCCCCCACCATGACGACGGCTTCATGGACCGGATGGCACGGCAAGCGGCCGCAGCACGGCCAGGCACACTCGTAGCGCGCGAAGGCCTGACGCTCAGCGTCTGAACTCCGACCGGCAGGGACGCAATGGCACATGGCGAAATCACCAAAACGCAGCACCAGCCGATCGGCGTGCGCGAAATCGTCTCCAACCTGACGGAGAGGGAGAGCAGCGTTAAGCTGCCGCAGCGGATACTCGATTCAATAAGGCGCCAGGACAATACCAGCGAAGTGCTGGTCAAGATTATCCAGCTGACGGTGGTCTTCATTCTCGGTGTGCTCTATCTGGTGACGCCGAAAACCGATGCCGGCACCGCCTTTTCGCCGGTGCCTTTCGCGCTCGGTTCCTACCTTGTGCTCAATCTGCTCGGTCTTTACTGGGCGCTGCGGCGGGGTCTTCCGAACTGGGCGGTCTACGGGTCGATCGTTATCGATATTGCCCTGCTCATGTCGCTGATCTGGAGCTTTCACATTCAGTACGAGCAACCGCCGTCCTTTGTGCTGAAGGCACCGACACTGCTCTACATTTTCATTTTCATCGCCCTGCGCGCCTTGCGGTTCGAAGCCCGTTTTGTTGTTGCAGCTGGGCTCATGGCAGCGATCGGCTGGAGCGCCATGATCCTCTACGTGACGACATCAAATCCGTTCGACACGATGATCACCCGCGATTACGTGGAATATCTGACGAGCAACTCGATCCTGCTTGGCGCGGAATTCGACAAGATTGTTACGATACTGATCGTCACGGGCATACTCGGGCTTGCCCTCAAGCGCGCCCATACATTGCTGGTGAGGGCGGTAACAGAACAGACGGCCGCCAATGAGCTGTCGCGGTTTTTCGATGAATCTGTGGCAACGCAGATTCGCGGCGCCGATCGCGAGATTGCTGCCGGCGAAGGCCTTAATCGGCATGCGGCGGTTCTGAATGTCGACATCAGAGGGTTTACGACGATGGCCGGCGATATGGATGCAGGCGAGGTCATGTCGTTGCTCACCGAGTATCAGAAATGCGTCGTGCCGATCGTTCAGGCGCACGGCGGAACGATCGACAAGTTCATGGGCGACGGCATCATGGCGACGTTCGGCGCGGTAAAGGAGACCGACAGCTTTGCAGCGGACTCACTGAGAGCCGTCGATGCGGTGGTTGCGGGCATTGAAAAATGCGCCAGCGACGATCCTGAAAACCCGCTTGGCCATCTGACAATTAATCTGGCGGTGGCGGACGGCCCGATCGCTTTCGGTGCCGTGGGAGACGATACACGGCTTGAATACACGGTGATCGGCGATGCGGTGAACCTTTCCGCAAAGCTTGAGAAACACAACAAGGAACTCAAGAGCCGCGCGGTGGTGACACGAAAAACCTATGACCTTGCGCTGCAACAAGGCTATGAAGCTGTGAACAGCGATGTGGAATTCTCTCGCAGCGCCGTCCATGGTACAGAAGGAGCGAGCGAACTGGTCGTACTGCACCGGTAAGCGCAGGGCACAGCGAACGAATATCAGAAAGCCATTATGAAAACCGAGTCTCATGACACCGTTCTCGCGACAGACGATGCACCCAGCGGCGTCGAACAGGTGAGCGTCAAGCCGGCCAATATCCGCCTTGAAGTTTCAACCTACTGCCAGCTGAGATGTCCGACCTGTCCGACGACGACGGGCGAAACCCATCGCGGCATCGGCGCTGGTTTTCTGAAATTTGCCGACTTTGCCAAGCTGCTCGACGCGAGCCCCTGGCTTGAAGAAATCGAGCTGTCGAATTACGGCGAAATCTTCCTCAATCCCGAACTGCCGCAGATGATCGAGCATGCTCACGCGCGCGGCGTGCGGCTGACGGCGCGCAATGGCGTCAATCTCAACAACGCCACCGATGAAATGCTGGAGGCGCTGGTCAAGTTCGAATTTCAGCATCTGCGCGTTTCGCTCGATGGCGCGTCGGACGAGAGTTATTCGCAATACCGCATTCGCGGCCATTTCGACCGGGTGATCGACAACCTGAAGAAGCTCAAAGCCTACAAGAAACAATACGACAGCACGCTGCCCCTGCTGACCTGGCAGTTCGTCGTGTTTGGCCACAATGAACATGAGATATCAAAAGCCCGCGAGATGGCAGCCGAACTCGGGATGGAGTTTCATCTCAAACTCAACTGGGACGACAGTTTTTCGCCGGTTCAAGATGTTGAGGCAGTGAGGCGCGAAATGGAGTCCGGGGTCGCGTCGCGCGCTGAGTACCAGGAAAAATATGGCTCGCAATACACGCAATACATCTGCCATCAGCTGTGGGACTGGCCGCAGATAAACTGGAATGGCGATGTGCTCGGTTGCTGCCGCAACAACTGGGGGCATTTCGGCGGCAATGTCTTCCGCGATGGCCTGGAAGAAAGTCTCAACAACGAACAGATGCGTTACGCACGCGATATGCTGCTCGGTCTCGAAGAGCCGCGCGACGATATTCCGTGCACGACGTGCAGACTGTACAAAAACATGCGCGCCGCCGATCAGGTGCTGGAGCGCGAGAGCGACTGAATTCCAAAGGGTTGGGGAGGGGGAGCGGTGTTTCGTCAAAGCCAGGAGTTTGCGACGCAGACGGAAGTTGCGGGCATGTGCGCGCGCGGTTCGTCAACGTGGCCGAGAACCCGGCTTTTCATCCGGGCGGGCACACTATAATGTGGCGCTCCATAAGGGGAGACAAAGGTGCCACCGTTCCTGAAAAGGGGACGGGTCCGCGGCACCTCAAGACAAGAAAAAACGCATTGTGGACACGTCCGAAAATATGACTACCGGTGGCGATCTCCTGCGGATCGAAAACCTCAGGCTCGCGTTCGATATTCACGGCTCGCAGCTGGAGGTCGTGAAGGGTGTGAGCTTGCGCGTCCGGCCGGGTACCGTGGTTGCGCTGGTCGGTGAGTCCGGCTCCGGCAAGTCGGTGATTTCGCAGGCGGTCCTCGGCATCCTTCCGAGAGCGGCATCGATCATCGCCGGATCCATTAACTTCTCCGATCCGGACAAACCCGGCGAAATGATCGATATCGCCGGTCTGCATCAGGACTCAGAACGCATGCGGGCGCTGCGCGGCGGCCGTATTTCAATGATTTTCCAGGAGCCGATGACATCGCTCTCGGCCCTGCACACGATCGGAAATCAGGTTCAGGAAGCGCTGTTGCTGCACCGGGAAGTGGAGAGCGGCCAGGCGCGCGCGATGACCGAAGAGATGCTTGACATGGTCGGCTTTCCCGATCCCTCGCGCGCCTTCGACATGTATCCGTTCGAGCTGTCCGGCGGCTTGCGCCAGCGCGCGATGATTGCGATGGCGCTGATCTGCCGGCCGGCGCTTCTGATCGCCGATGAGCCGACCACGGCGCTCGATGTGACCGTGCAAGCGCAGATCCTGCGACTCCTGAAAGATCTGCAGCAGAAGCTCGGCATGGCGGTGTTGCTGATAACGCACGACCTTGGCGTTGTCGCCAACATGGCAGATGAGGTTGTGGTCGTTTACCACGGCGAGCTGATGGAGGCGGGCCCGGTTGAAGACATTTTCCGCAACCCGCGACACGACTACCTGAAGGCCCTCCTGGCCGCGGTTCCGCATTTCGACATGAAGCCCGGTGAGCGGCTCGTGCCGATCCGCCAGGTCGATGTCGAGATCGGTCCGATGCTCGGCCGGGAGCGGGGCGAGGCGGTGCGTGAGCCGTCCGACGCGCCTTTGCTCACGGTGCAGAACCTGACCAAGACATACTCGACCCGCAAGGGCAGTTTCTTCGGCGGCGGTGCGCATTCAAGCGTCAAGGCTGTGGATGCGGTCAATTTTGCAATCCGCCGTGGCGAATGTCTCGGCCTCGTTGGCGAGAGCGGTTGCGGCAAGACGACGGTGAGCAAGATGCTCATGCGCGCGGTGAGGCCCGATTCCGGCAACATCCTGTTCAATGACGGCTATCAGAACGTCGATGTGCTCGATCTCGAGGGCAGGGAACTGAAAGACTTCCGAACGCGGCTGCAGATGGTGTTTCAGGATCCGTTCAGCTCGCTCTCTCCGCGAATGACGGTGCTCAACATTCTTACCGAACCGCTGATCATTCACGAAGGCGGCACGCCGCGAGATCACCGCGAGATGGTGGCGGAACTGATGCGTGTTGTCGGGCTCGACCCGCGGTTTCTCAACCGGTACCCGCACAGTTTCTCCGGCGGGCAGCGCCAGCGCATCGGCATAGCGCGCGCGCTCGCGCTCAAGCCGGAGCTTTTGATCTGCGATGAGCCGGTTTCGGCACTCGATGTTTCCGTGCAGGCGCAGATCCTAAATCTTCTCAAAGACCTGCAGCGCGAGCTTGGCCTTACCTATCTGTTCATCTCGCACAATCTGGCGGTGGTCGATTACGTAGCTGACAGGATTGCCGTCATGTGCGGCGGACGGCTCGTGGAAGTGGCGCCGAGGGAGGTGTTGTTCCGCCAGCCGGTTCACTCCTATACGCGCGCGCTGTTGCGCGCCGTACCTTATGCGGATCTCGATACGCCACTCGATCTCAACTCGTTTGAATTGCGCGGCGCCTCCGATATGGGCGGATGGTTACCCGCCTTTCAACAACTAGATGCGGCATCGCCCCTTGAGCATATCGATCTGGGGGATGATCATATTGTACTTGCAAACGCGAATGTCGACGCCCGGGAGTTACGGATATGAAAAATACCGGTGTTGTGATTTTGAGCCTGCTGTTCGCGGCCACGGTCTTTGCCGCCGCCGGCCACGCCGCCGATTGGGTCGAGCAGCCGTTGTTCGCCGAACGGGTGAGCTCCGGCGAGCTTCCGCCCATTGCCGAGCGCGTTCCGCAGGTGCCCCGCGTCATCGATCTCGCCGCTGTCGGCCGAGAGAACGGCCGCTATGGCGGGCGCATGAATATGCTCATGGGCAAGCAGAAAGACGTGAAAATGATGGTCGTTTACGGCTATGCGCGTCTTGTGGGCTTCGATGAAAACCTCAACCTTGTCCCCGATATTCTGGAGAAGTTCGAGGTTGAGGAAGGCCGCATATTCACCTTCCATCTGCGGCCGGGACACCGCTGGTCCGACGGGCATCCTTTCACCACCGAAGACTTCCGCTACTACTGGGAGGACATGGCCAACAACCCGGACATTTCACCCGGTGGCCCGGCGCGCACTTTGCTGGTCGACGGCCAGCCGCCCAAGGTTGAGTATCTGAGCGACACGGTGGTGCGCTACACGTGGCATGCGCCGAACCCGGAGTTCCTGCCCGCGCTCGCAGGCGCAAGCCCGCTGTTCATCTATCATGCCTCGCATTTCATGAAGCAGTACAACGCAAACTATCGCGATGCTGATGATCTCGCCGTATTGGTTGAAGAAGCGGGCGTGCGCAGCTGGACCGGATTGCATTTGCGCCGGGGCCGCCAATACCGGCCTGAAAATCCCGAAATGCCGACCCTGCAGCCCTGGCACAATACGACACAGCCACCGTCCGAGCGATTCGTGTTCGAGCGCAATCCGTTCTTCCACCGTGTCGACACCAACGGTCATCAATTCCCTTATGTGGATGAGGTGGTTTTAAGCATGGGCACAACCTCGCTCATTCCTGCCAAGGCAGGCAGCGGCGAAGCGGATATTCAGGCGCGCTACATTCGTTTCGACCACTACACATTCCTGAAACAGGCCGAAGAGCGCAACGACTACACAACGCGTTTGTGGCGAACCGCCAAGGGCTCCCAGGTCGCGCTTTATCCCAATCTGAACACGGAAGACCCCGAATGGCGCAAGCTTGTTCGCGATGTCCGCTTCCGGCGCGCGCTGTCGCTCGCCATCGACCGCATTGAAATTGCACAGGTGATCTATTTCGGGCTGGTTCAGCAAAGTGCCGATACGGTCCTGCCGGAGAGCCCGCTTTACGATCCCTCGTTCAGCGAGGCGTGGTCCGGCTACGACATCGATCAGGCAAATGTCCTGCTCGACGAGATGGGACTTACCGAGCGCGACAGCGACGGCTACCGGCTGATGCCGGACGGACGGCTGCTGGAAGTGATCGTGACAACGGCTGGCGAGAGCACGGAAGAAACCGATATTCTGGAGCTCATCACGCCGAGCTGGGAGAAGATCGGCGTCAAACTTCTGGTGCATTCCTCACAGCGCGACGTGTTCCGCAACCGGGTGTTCTCCGGTCATAGCGTCATGGCGGTGTGGCAGGGGCTCTCCAACGGCGTGCCGACGGCGCAAATGAGCCCGTGGGAACTCGCGCCAACCACGCAACAGCAGCTGCAATGGCCGATGTGGGGCCAGTTCTACGAAAGCGGCGGCACGGGCGGCACGGGTGTCGACATGCCGGAGGCACAGCAATTGCTCGACCTTTTCGCCAAGTGGCAGGGCGCGACCAGCGACGAAGAGAAGGCGGACGCCTGGAAGGCGATGCTGCAGCTCTACACCGATCAGGTGTTCTCGATCGGCACAGTCAATGGTGCGCGCCAACCGGTTCTGGTGGCGAACAAGCTGCGCAACGTGCCGGCGGAAGGCGTCTACAACTGGAACCCCGGCGCCTATTTCGGAATGTATCTCCTCGATTCCGTATGGATCGACGAGTAGGGACGGATAGGACGGGCACCGGCCATGGTTTGGTACATCATCCAGCGTTTTTTGATTATGATCCCGACACTGCTGATCATTTCAGCGGTCGTCTATTTCGTGATCGAACTGCCGCCCGGCGATTATCTGGAAAGCTATATCGCCGAACTGCAGACGCAAGGTGAAACAGTCGACCCGCAATATATCGAGTTTCTGCGCCATGAGTACGGGTTCGACAAGTCGGTGGTGGAACGGTATTTCCACTGGCTGTTCGGTATCTTCCAGGGCGATTTCGGGTTCTCGTTCGAGTATCAGCTTCCCGTTTCGGACGTTGTCGGAGACCGCCTCTATCTCACCATTTTGCTGAACTTCGTAACCATCATCTTTACCTGGATCATCGCCTTTCCGATCGGCATCTATTCGGCGATGCACCAGTACAGCTGGGGCGACTACGGCCTCACGTTCATCGGGCTATTGGGGCTGGCGACGCCGAACTATCTGCTCGCCCTCATCATGCTCTATTTCGCCAATGTGTGGTTCGGCACCTCGATCGGCCACCTGATGGACCCGGAGTTCGTTAACGAGTCGATGAGCTGGGCAAAAGCCCAGTCGATCATGGAGCACTTGCTGATTCCGGTCATTGTTCTCGGCACATCGGGCACGGCGATCCTGATCCGGCGGTTGCGCGCCAACCTGCTCGACGAGTTGCAGAAGCAGTATGTCGTCACCGCGAAAGCGAAGGGGCTGAAAAACTTCCGCGCGTTGGTGAAATACCCGCTGCGCATGTCGTTGAACTTCTTCATCTCCGACATTGGCTCGATCCTGCCGGCTCTCATCGGCGGCGGCGAAATCGTTGCGATCGTGCTGTCGCTGGAGACCACGGGCCCGCTTCTGATCGACAGTCTGCAGAGCCAGGACATGTATCTTGCCGGCTCGCTTTTGATGTTCCTGGCGAGCCTCACGGTTGTGGGTGTGCTCGTCTCAGACATATTGCTGGCGTTTCTTGATCCAAGGATCCGGCTTTCGGGGGGAAGCACGAAATGAGCCCGACCCCGCTGCCGCCGCCAGGACAGAAGCTCGAACACTACGTGGCCGAAGCCCCGTTCGACGCGATGTCGACGGAGCGTCTTACCGAAGCGCAGGAGCGCATTTACCTGGCGTCGCAGTGGAAGCTCATGTGGTGGAAGTTCAAACGCCACAAGCTTGCGCTGATCTCCGCGATCTTCCTGATATTCCTGCATGCCTCGATCCTGATCTGTGAAGTGATCGCGCCTTACAACCTCGAAACGCGCAATTCGCATGCGGTCTATTTCCCGCCCCAGGGCATCCACATGTTCCATGAGGGCGAAATCAACTTTCCCTTCGTTTATGGCACCGAGCGTGAGCTCAATATGGAGCTCCTGCAGTGGAACTATACGAACGACACTTCAAAACGCCTGCCGGTGCGGTTCTTTTGTTCCGGTGACGAGTACCGTTTCTGGGGTTTCTTCGACGCGACGTTTCATTTCATGTGTCCGCCCGAGGGCGGCACTTTGTATCTGCTCGGCACCGATCAGCTCGGCCGCGACATGTTCTCGCGCATCGTCTATGGCGCGCGCATCTCGCTCACCATCGGCATCATCGGCATCTCGATCAGCTTCGTTCTCGGCATCACCATCGGCGGAATCGCGGGCTATTACGGTGGGTTTGCGGATCTCGTGATCCAGCGCATGATCGAGGTCGTGTCGTCGCTGCCGAACATCCCGCTGTGGCTGGCGCTTGCGGCGATCCTGCCGGTCAACTGGAGCCCGTTGCTGGTTTATTTCGGCATAACGGTGATCCTCGGACTGCTTGACTGGACGGGGCTTGCGCGCGCCGTGCGCTCAAAGCTCCTGTCGCTGCGTGAAGAAGACTACGTACTTGCCGCCCAGCTCATGGGGGCCGACAGCGGCCGCATTATCGGACGGCATCTGGTGCCGGGCTTTGCCAGCCACCTGATCGCGACCGCCACTGTTGCGGTGCCCACCATGGTGCTCGCCGAAACGGCACTCAGCTATCTCGGCGTTGGCCTGCGCCGGCCGATCACCAGTTGGGGCGTGTTGTTGAACGATGCGCAGAACTTCAACGTCATCGCGCTTTACCCGTGGCTCATCTTGCCGGTGGTGCCGGTGATCTTCGTGGTGCTCGCCTTCAACTTCATGGGCGACGGCCTGCGCGACGCGGCGGATCCGTATAAGTAGGCGCTGCCGGTTCAAAGTATCGAATAAAGCACACTCGCTCGCCGTTCTGCGAAATGACAACGCGGCGGTGGCGGGTGTAGTCTCGTATCCATGGAGAACCCTATGAACCAAGTGCAACCGTGGGGCGATGTCGCGGCGCGGCTGATCGATGTTGCGATGGGCCGCACGCCGGCGGATCTGGTCGTGCGCAACGGCAGATGGGTCAACGTCTATTCCGGCGAGGTTATCGCGAACACAGATATTGCAATTGCCGCCGGGCGGTTTGCCTATGTCGGTGCAAGCGCGGAACACGCCATTGGCGATGAGACCGAAGTCATCGATGCCTGTGGCAGCTATCTGGTGCCGGGCCTTTGCGATGCGCATATGCATGTTGAAAGCGGCATGGTGACGGTGAGCGAGTTCGCCCGCGCCGTGATCCCGCACGGCACGACCAGCATGTTCATCGACCCGCATGAAATTGGCAATGTACTCGGGCTTCCGGGCGTCAAACTGATGCATGACGAAGCCGCCGAGATGCCGATCAACATTTTCGTGCAGATGCCGGGCTGCGTGCCATCGGCGCCCGGCCTTGAAAATGCCGGTGCGGAACTGGGCGTTGAAGATGTCGCCGAGGCGATGACCTGGCCGAACATTATCGGCCTTGGCGAAATGATGAACTTCCCCGGAGTTGCCTTCAACGACCCCAAGATGCTTGGGGAAATTGCCGCCACACAGGCCGCCAACAAGACGGTTGGGGGCCACTATGCCTCGCCCGATCTCGGATTGCCGTTCCATGCCTATGTGGCCGGCGGGCCGGCGGACGATCATGAAGGCACGCGCGTTGAAGATGCTATTGCCCGTGTGCGCCAGGGCATGCGCGCGATGTTGCGGCTGGGGTCTGCCTGGTACGATGTCGCGGCCCAGATCAAGGCGGTGACCGAGCACGGCCTTGACCCCCGCAGCTTCATATTGTGCACCGATGACAGCCACTCAGGCACGCTCGTTAATGACGGTCACATGAACCGGGTGGTGCGCCACGCGATCGCGCAGGGGCTCGCGCCGGTGACGGCAATCCAGATGGCGACCCTCAATGCGGCACAGCATTTCGGGCTTGAACGCGAACTCGGGTCGATTGCGCCCGGCCGCCGCGCCGATCTGGTGATAAGCTCCGATCTGCCGACCCTGCCCATCGACATGGTGATCGCGCGCGGGCGCGTGGTGGCGGAAGAGGGTGCGCTGATCGCGGATATTCCACCGCGCAGCTATCCGGATTTTGCCAAGGGCACCGTGCATCTCGGCAAGGTGCTCACCGCAACGGACTTCGACATCGCGGCGCCTGCCGGATCGAACCGTGTGCGTGCGCGCGTCATCGGCGTCATTGAGAACCAGGCGCCGACGCGTGCGCTTGAGGCCGAACTCACCGTGGAAGACGGCATCGTGCAGATGGACGGCGGCAACGACGTCTGCCAGATCGGGCTTGTCGAGCGTCACCGGGCGACCGGGGCCGTGACCAACGGGTTCGTTTCGGGGTTCGGCTACAATGTCGACTGCGCCGTTGCCTCGACGGTGGCGCATGACAGCCATCACATGATCGTTGTCGGCACCAACAAGAAAGACATGGCGCTCGCGGCAAACCGGCTCGGCGAGGTCGGCGGCGGCATCACGGTTTTCTCAGAAGGCCGGGAGCTTGCGCTCGTCGAATTGCCGATCGCCGGACTGATGTCCGATGAGCGCTCCGAAGTGGTCGCGGCCAAGGCCGACAAGATGGTGCAGGCAATGATCGAGTGCGGCTGCAGTCTCAACAACGCCTATATGCAGCACTCCCTTCTGGCGCTGGTCGTTATCCCTGAACTGCGGATATCCGACATGGGGCTGGTTGACGTTACGAAGTTTGAGAAAACGGACCTGTTTGTGTGAAGCTTCCGGAAACAACCCGGAACCGGCGAAACGACGCGCTCAAACCTTAAATCTTTGCAATTTGTTGAGATCTTCCAGCGATCACTCATGTGTGCCATAGTGCGGCCGCGGGCGGATGTAACCAGGTTAGTATGAGGAGGCGGCGGTCATGAACCGTTTGGAACACGCCCGTATTCTCATGTACAGCCATGACACGTTCGGGCTCGGCCATTTGCGCCGGTGCCGCGCCATCGCGCATGCTCTCGTCGAACGTTTCAAGGGCTTGTACGTGCTGATCATTTCCGGCTCGCAAATTGCCGGGACGTTCGATTTTCGCGCCCGTGTCGACTTCGTCAAAATTCCAAGTGTCATCAAACTTTACAATGGCGAGTACACCTCGATCGATGAACTGATCGATCTTGAGGACACGCTGTCGATCCGCAAGTCGATCATCCGCAACACGGCGGAAGCGTTCGATCCGGATATCCTCATCGTCGACAAGGAACCGCTTGGCCTGCAGGGCGAAGTGGAAGACACGCTCGCCCTTTTGAAGGGCATGGGCACCGCGCTGGTACTTGGGCTGCGCGATGTCATGGACGCACCCGACAAGCTTGAACGCGAATGGGAAACCAAGAACGTCATAGAGAAGATCGAGCAGTATTACGACGAGGTCTGGGTCTACGGCACGCCGGGTTTCTGGGATCCGATGACGGGTCTTGAAGGCCGCGATTCGCTGCGCACCCGCACGACGTTTACCGGTTTCCTGCGGCGTCATTTGCCGGCGACCCAGTATCCCGTCGCGATACCGTTCACCAATCCCTACATCCTCGTCACCGCTGGTGGCGGCGGCGATGGCGCGGCCCTCATGGACTGGACCCTGAGCGCCTACGAGCAGGACAAGGCGCTGCCTTATCCGGCCGTTCTCGTGCTTGGGCCGTTCATGCCGATGCAGGAACGCGAAAGCCTCATGCGCCGCGCCGACGCGCTTGAGTCGGTCTATATGATCGAATTCGACAACCGCATGGAATCGCTGATCGCCGGCGCCATCGGGGTGGTCGCCATGGGCGGCTACAATACGTTCTGCGAGATTCTCTCGTTCGACAAGCGGGCTATCATCGTGCCACGGACGCAGCCGCGCGAAGAACAGCTCATTCGTGCAAAACGCGGGCAGGAGCTGTTGCTGACGCGCCTGCTACACCCTGACGATGCAGCCGACCCGCAGGTTATGGCGCGCGCGCTGCACGAACTGCCGATGCAGACGCGCCCCTCGGCCGCGGATGTCGAGGGTCTTCTCGACGGGTTCGACGCTATCGGTGCTGCCGTGGAGCGCATTATGACGCGCCGCATGCGTCCGGCCTTGACGGTCGTGGAACGCTGACGTTACGACATGGATCATGACTTTCCGCCCGCCGCTGCGAACGGCAATTTCCGCCTGCCGCCGTGTGCGGCAAGGAGATCCGATTGAGCGCACCCATTGCATTCGTCCTGAAAGGGTATCCGAGGCTGTCGGAAACCTTTATCGCACAGGAAATACTGGCACTGGAGCAAGCCGGGCTTGATATCCAGCTGGTGTCGCTGCGCCATCCGACGGACAAGCGCCGCCACCCGGTGCACGACGAGATCTCCGCGCCTGTCCTCTATCTGCCGGAATACCTCTACCAGGAGCCTTTGCGGGTGCTGCGCGCCTGGCGTCATGTGCACCGCCTTGCGGGATATGCCGAGGCATACAGGATTTGGCGCGCCGACTACGAGCGCGACCGCACACCAAACCGGGTGCGCCGCTTTGGCCAGGCCATGGTTCTGGCGCATGAGATGCGCGATGGCGTGGCGCGCCTGCATTCGCATTTTCTGCACACGCCGGCATCGGTGACGCGCTATGCGAGCCTCATGCTCGCGCTACCGTGGACATGTTCGGCGCATGCCAAGGACATCTGGACGTCTCCCGACTGGGAGCTGTCGGAAAAACTCGACAGTGCGCAATGGACCGTCGTGTGTACGAAATACGGCCGCGATCATCTGGCGGGTCTGGCGGCCCGCGAAGGCTCGGTGCATCTCGTCTATCACGGGCTTGATCTTGAGCGGTTCTCGGCGTCCCCTCAAGCACGCACGGCAAGGGATGGCGCTTCGCCTGAAAACGCCGTGCAACTGATCACCGTTGGCCGCGCGGTTGAAAAAAAGGGTCTCGATGTCCTGCTCGAGGCCCTCGCCCGCTTGCCGCCGGACTGTCACTGGCACTGGCATCACGTGGGCGGCGGCGAACTAATGGCGCCGTTGAAGGCACAGGCCGAAGCGCTCGAACTTGCGGACCGGATTACCTGGCATGGCAGCCAGGCGCAGGCCTATGTGCTCGACCTTTACCGCCGGTCCGATGTCTTCGTTCTGCCGTGCCGGGTTGCCGGGGACGGTGACCGGGACGGCTTGCCGAACGTTTTGATGGAGGCGTCGAGCCAGGCACTTGTCTGCCTCTCAACGCCGGTATCCGGTGTGCCCGAGCTCATCGCGGACGGTGAAACCGGTTTGCTTGTGGATCCTGAAGATGCAGGCCAGCTCTGCGATGCGCTCGCCCTCCTGATCGCACAACCAGCGTTGCGCCAGCGCCTTGGCGCCAACGCCCAGTCGAAGGTGCGCTCGGAGTTCGACCACGATGCGGGCGTGACGCAACTGCTTGATCTGTTCGCGGGATCCGATGTGGCGCTGCACAGCCGCAAGGGCGCGGCCTGAGGTGACCCGATGACGCACCGGGTTCTGTTCTATGTGCAACATATTCTGGGGATCGGTCATTTAAGCCGGGCTGCACGACTTGTTGCGGCCATGAGCGACGCAGGCATCGAAGTAACCGTTGCGCTCGGCGGCGTGCCTGTGAACGGCATCGACTGGTCCGGCGCGCGTATCGCCGAACTGCCCGCGATTACATCCGGCGCGGGCGGTTATGCCGACCTTGTGACCGTTGAGGGAAAACCGCTCGACGATGTTTTTCGCGAACACAGGCGCGATACGCTTCTCAGCCTCTTCGACGATGTGGCTCCGGATGTTCTGATCACTGAAGCTTTCCCGTTCGGGCGTCGTGCCATGCGGTTTGAACTTTTGCCTTTACTGGAGCGCGCCCGCGCTATGGACAATGGTCCCGTCACCGGTTGTTCGATACGCGACATCCTGCATGAGAACCGCAAGCCGGGCCTCAACGAGAAAACCGTGGGCCTGCTGGACCGGTATTTCGATTTTGTATTTGTGCACGGAGATGAGAGCTTTATCGCGCTTAAGGAGAGTTTTCCGCTGGCGCACACCATCGCGCCCGCAGTCCGGCACACCGGTATCGTCAGCGCCGGGAGCGATGGTGTCCTGACTGGGAAGGCCTATGATGTTGTGGTGTCGGCAGGCGGCGGCGCGGTCGGAGAATTGCTGTTAATGTCGGCGGCCGAAGCGCTCGCCGGTGCAGCTGCCGGGGCGCTTTCATGCGCCCTCGTCACCGGCCCCAATCTGGCGCAAAGCGCCGCAGACCGGTTGCGCGATGCGGCCGCTCCGAACATCGCAATCGAGACGTTCCGAGCCGATTTTCCAGCGCTTTTAAAGCACGCCCGGCTTTCCATCTCGCAATGCGGCTACAATACCGCCGCCGATGTCCTGCGGGCGCGCTGCCGTGCGGTTTTCGTGCCCTCGGCCTATCAGGGCGAGACCGAACAGACGCGCCGGGCAGGGCTGTTGAAAGAGCGCGGTCTGGCACAGGTGGTGCCAGAGGCCGAACTCTCCCGAGACACGCTTGCCGCCGCCATTGATGCCGCGTTGCAGTCGCGCGAGCCGGACTGGTCGCGGGCGCCCGATCTTGACGGCGCGGCACGGTTTGCCGCCATGATGTTTGATGCAGGGAGCCGCGATGCCGACGCCGTGGTCTGATCTCGACCGGGAACTTGAGCGCTGGAGTGCCGAAGGCCTTCGTCCAAGTTTCTGGGTGCGCGATGACGATGCACAGACAGATACCGACGCCCTGCGCCGCATGACGGGGCTGTGTTCGCAACACGGTGTTCCGCTGGCGCTCGCGGTCATTCCCAAGGGTGCCGATGATGCGCTCGTGCGGTGTCTTGGCGATGCGGACGGCATTTACGTTTTGCAGCACGGCTGGGCGCATGAAAACCATGCCGGCCCCGGAGAGAAGAACACCGAGCTTGGCGATCACCGCGCGGCAGACGTGGTTGGCCGCGAACTCGCGGACGGCCGCGCTCTGCTTGAAGGGCTGTTCCCGAAGCTCTTCGTGCCGGCACTCGCGCCGCCCTGGAACCGGATCGGTGTGGATGTCGCAGCACAGCTTGGCGCGTGGAACTATTCGGGACTTTCCACATTCGGTCCGCGCAACCGGACCGTCGACGCCCCGGGTGTCATCTGCGTCAACACGCATGTCGATATTATCGACTGGCGCGGCACGCGCGGGTTCCGCGGCGACGGGCCGGTGCTCGAGCAGGCGGTTGCCCACCTGCGGGCGCGGCGGGATGGGACGGCCGACCGTGATGAGCCGACCGGATTGATCACCCACCATCTGGCGCATGACGAGGGATGCTGGTCGTTTATCGGACGGGTTCTGGAACACATGAAGCGCGCGGACGTGGATTGGCCGGAGCCGTCAAATATTTTCGCGGCTAGTGATTGAGAACCTTGCGCAGGTCTCCAGGTGTCGCGAGCAGCATGGCCAGTCCGGCATGCATCGCGTTTTCCTCCGGCGCAAGGCGAAGCGCCTGCGTGAGTGCCGACCCGGCATCGGGCAGCTTAAATTTGCCTGCGATGCGCTCGCCGAGCGCGTGCAGCAGTTCACACCTGCCTTTGTCGTCGAGTGCGGGCGCTACGTATTCTTGCCGGGTTTCGTCGAACTTGTCCTGGCGGGCGGAAAGCGCGAGCAGTGCCTCGAAAGTACAGGCACGTGGCGGCAGCAGGGCGCATGCTGAGCGGAAGGCCTTGAGGGCCCGCGCATCGTCGCCCAGCCGCATGAGCACAGTCCCCAGTGCCGCGTGGAATAGCGGGCGGTACTTGTCGGTCATGCCGGCGCCCGCATAGGCGGCGGCTGCGTTTTCATTGTCGCCAAGTCGCGTGTTGAGGATGCCGATCAGTTCAAGAGTGTCGGGATTGTGTCCATCGATGCGGCAGGCCGCTTGTGCTGCGGCAAGCGCCCCGGCGAAATCGCCCTGTTTTGCAAACAGCGCGGCCTTGTGCGCGTGTGCATAGGCATTGTCCGGCTCGTGCCGCAGGGCTGCCTCGATGGCTTCCAGCGCGTTCTTGCCGGTGTGCTCGAGTGCTTCGAGATAAGCGCTGGCGAAACCGTCTTCCACCGCGGTCTCACCGGTGCGGTGGAACACGAAGACATTTTCCGACGTCAGGCGCATGTCGAGGGCGAGACCCTGCGCGCCAAGCGCCGCGATCAGCTCAAGCGCCTGTGCAACGGAGCCGTGCTCAATGTGCAGTTCAAGCACCAGTTTCTCGATGCCGTGAAGATTGGCGCTGGTGAGCAATCCGTATTCGCCGCCTTCTATGTCCATAATCATGACATTGGCGCCATGGGCGGCGATCGACTTTTCGAGGGAGGCGGTCTCGACCTCGACGGCGGTCATGTCGGCGCGGTGCGGCAGAAGCGACGATGACAGGAAATAGGGTGTCGTAAAGAAGCTTGCCGCGGCGCCCTCTTCGAATCTTGCGTCTGCGACAAGCAGCTTGTTCGAAACCGCGATGGCGGTGTTGTTGAGGGAAAAATTCGCTTCGGCCTGCACGACCATGGCGGGGTTGGCATCATAGCAGAAGATGTTTTCAGGTTTGACGACCCGTGCCGCGGCAAGAGCAACAACGCCGATTGCCGATCCCAACTCAATGATGCGGTCCTGTGCGTGCAGCACGCGGCTGACCAGGTGGCGCTCGTTCTTTTCGTAGTGGCGCCGCAGCAACGCGCGCAGAATTTTCGCCGGCCACTGATCGAGATCGATGCCGATCGAGAAGCCGTCGAACGTGAGAAGGTCACGGGGCATCGTGCGCGCGCGGGGTTGAAGGCGGAGGGAAGGCGATGTCAGCGGCGCCCGATGAGCATGAAGCGCGTGTAGTTCTTCTGCTCAAGCTCGCCGGCAAAGGCGAATTCCGACATTGGCGCCTGTGCCTTGAAGGCGTCGAGCGAGGCTGCGCAATTTACGTGATCGGGTTCGCCGAAATAGTCGTTCGACTGGAGCGCGAGGCGCGTGCCCTTGGGCAGACTTTCAAACCAGCCGGTAAAACTCTTGATGTGCTCGCAGCTCGTATTGACGACCAGATCGGGGGTCCCGCTGGCATAGTCGAGCGTGTGCATGTCGGCGGTCAGGGTTTCGAATGTGCCGTCGGCAACCTGCTCGCGGTTCAGAGATTGCGCTACAGGGGCGCATCCCTCATCAACATCGATGCTGATGAATTTCGATACCGAAATCCCCGGGTTTTCGTACATGAGCGCTGCGAGTACGCCATACCAGCCGCCGAGCACCCAGATCGTGCCGTAGCTTGGGCCATAGGCTGAGATAAGCTGTTCGATGAGCCAGGTTTTGCAGGCGATCTGCTTGCGGTTGAGCGCGTGTGCAAGGTCGGGCCGCCGGAAGCGCTGAGCGGTGCGTGCAATATTGAGTACGAACGGACTGTCAAAATAGGTCGAAAGCCCCCGTAAAATGTCGGGATAGAATTCTTCCTCGTATGGGCTTAACTGGTCCATTTGCGCTTAGTCCGGATGCCGCCACTATTCTATTTCGCCCTATATGGGCCCTAATTGCAACTCACTCAAGCGGCATTGCCGATTGATCAGCCTGAATGCAAGGTAAGATAATCCGCCGCCCACCCCAGGCATTTGCCGGTGTGGTCGGAGGGTTTGTATTCGCATCCGACCCATCCCTCATAGCCGAGCGTATCGAGAAGCGGCAGAAGCGTTTTATAGTCGATGCGGCCGGTGCCCGGCTCGTTTCGGCCGGGAACATCGGCGATCTGGATGTGACGCGTTTGGGAGATGGCATTGCGCAGTGTTTGCTCGAGGCGGCCCTGCATTATCTCGGCATGATACATGTCGAACTGAAGGGCGACATTGCCGACGCCGACATCTGCGATGATGTCCAGTGCCTGATCGCTGCGAGTCAGAAAGTAGCCCGGCATGTCCTGTGTGTTGATCGGCTCGGTGAGGACGCAGATACCGTAGTTGGCCGTGGCCCGGGCGGCTACTTTCAGGCTTTCCACGAATGTTTCGCGAACCTGCTCTCGCGGCGTGTCCGGGTCCGGGACGCCGGCCATGCAGTGCAGCCGCGTGCAGCCCAGCTTCGTCGCATAGTCGATCGCCATGCCGATGCCGTCTTCGAACTCCGATAACCTGCCCTCAAGGCATGCAATCCCGCGTTCGCCGTTGTCCCAGTTGCCCGGCGGGCAGTTGAAAAGCGCTTGCGTGAGCCCGTGAGCGGTCAGGAGGTCCGACAGCATTGCCGGGTCGTGCTCATAGGGAAACAGATACTCAACACCTGAAAATCCCGCATCTGCGGCGGCGGCGAAACGCTGCAGAAAATCGACTTCCCGGAAAAGGAAGCTCAGGTTGGCGGCAAGTCTCGGCATAAGCGTGCCTTGGGCTGTGATGGATCGGCCTTCATATAGACTGCGCGCTGGCGGTGGTCCATGACAGTTCGTGTCAGTCTCGCGGCTATGACATGACCGTCGCCGTTGACCTGCAGTGTCCCTGTGCGGTTCTCTGTGTGCATGGCTTCCCTGCTTCGCCCCGATACCTGGCTCTACCCCACCGGCCGTGGCCTTTACTGCGCGCCCGGCGATTTCTACATCGACCCGGGGCGCCGCGTGGACCGTGCCGTCGTCACGCATGGCCACGGCGATCACGCGAGGCCTCGGAACGTAAGTGTGCTGGCAACGGCTGAAACCATCGAAATCATGAAAGTACGGTACGGCGCGCGCGCGGCGCAGCGGTTTCAGACCGCGGTGCCTGGCGAGGCCGTGAGCATCAACGGCGTTACCGTAACTCTGGTGCCGGCGGGGCATATTCTTGGCAGCGCTCAGGCGGTTCTTGAATGGCAAGGCCAGCGCATCGTCGTTTCGGGCGACTACAAACGACGGCGCGATCCTACCTGCGAGCTGTTCGAGCCCGTGCGATGCGACGTCTTCATCACCGAAGCGACGTTTGGCCTGCCGATCTTCCGGCATGAGCCCGATGCGCGCGAAATCGGGCGCTTTTTGGCGTCGTGCCGCATGTTCCCCGACCGCACGCATCTGGTCGGCGCCTACGGGCTTGGTAAATGTCAGAGGTTCATCGCGCTGTTGCGCGACGCCGGCTACGACGCACCGGTCTGGCTGCACTCGGGCATGCTGGCGCTGTGCGCTCTCTATGGCGATTTCGGAATTGATCTCGGCGACATCAGGCCGGTCTCCGAAGCGCGCAAGAACGATCTTGCCGGTGGCGTGGTGATCGCACCGCCCGGCGAGGCGAGCGGGCGGCTTGCGCGGCGCGTTTCCGATCCGGTGAATGTGTTCGCGTCCGGCTGGATGCGGGTCAGGGCGCATGCGCGCCGCCGCGGCGTCGAATTGCCGCTCGTTCTGTCCGATCATGCGGACTGGCCCGAGATTATAGAAACAGTGAGGGACACGGGCGCGGAAGAAGTATGGGTGACGCACGGGCGCGAAGAGGCGCTCCTGCACCAGATGACCCGAATGGGGGTCAACGGCCGGGCGCTGTCGTCGGTCGGGCGCGATGGGCGGGTAAGCTGATGCAACGCTTTGCCGATCTTGCCGACCGACTTCATTGCGCGCCGCATAGCCGGGCGCAAATCGCTTTGATCTCCGACTACCTTGCCGCCACAACCGACCCGCATCGCGGCTGGGCCATCGGACTTCTGGCGGGAACCCTTGTGCTTCCGGTAACGTCGCGCACTGTTGCCA
The DNA here is from genome assembly GCA_021775755.1 of Hyphomicrobiales bacterium. GTDB lineage: Bacteria > Pseudomonadota > Alphaproteobacteria > Rhizobiales > JAJFHB01 > JAJFHE01. The sequence goes on from JAJFHE010000075.1 coordinate 127,896, forward strand.
GCGACATTCTTGACGGTTACGAAGATGCCCGTCTGGCCGAGTGGTCGAAAGACTACGTGGGGGATGTCTTCGAAACCGCGGCGCTGTTGTGGCCGGAGCCGTCGGTGTCGAAAGGACCGCCGCCCCTGGACGATGCCGTCTGCGCGATGCTTGACGTCCGGACTGCGGCGGACCTAGGTGCGCTGGTCGCCGGGTGGATGGGACACCTCGATGCTCCCGGGCGCTGGCTGCTTTTGAGAATTGCGGCGGGCCTCGCCCCGGTGACCGTGTCGGTATCCGTCGTGAAGGTGGCCATCGCGGAGTTCGCACGGGTTGGGGTAGATGACATCGAAGAGATCTGGCACGGGCTTAACCCTCCTTACCTCGATCTGTTTGCCTGGCTCGACGGGCATGGCAGCCGTCCGGAAGTTCAAAGCGAAAGCATGTTCCGGCCGTTTATGCCGGCGGCAACCCTGACAGGCGAAAGTGCTGAGCGGCGACGGTTCGACAACGCGGAATTTGCAGCAGAGTGGCAGTGGGATGGCGTTCGCGTGCAGATCTCGTCGACCGGTGGCGTGACGCGAGTGTTCTCACGCCGGGGTGACGATCTTAGTACGGCGCTGCCAGAGCTTTGTGGCGGCGCGTGGGGCGATGCAGTGCTTGATGGCGAACTCGTTTCCATAAACGGCCCGCCCGGCGAAGTGAACCGCCGGCTTGGCCGCAAGAAGTCGAGTGCACGGCTGTGCAGGGAAGTGCCGGTCGAGGTGCGGGTCTTCGATATTCTCTTCAGGGATGGCCGTGATCTGCGCCGGCTTGCGCTTTCCGACCGGCGCGAATTGCTGGAAGATTTCATGCGCGACTGCGGAGACGTGCCGGCAACGCTTTCGCCGTTGCTTGACTATGATCACAGTGACGATCTGCAAAGGCTTCGTGGCGAAGCGCGCCGGGCAGGCGTCCGCGGCCTTTTGCTCAAACGTCGGGCAGGGCCCTATCTTCACTCAGCATCCGCGGGTGAATGGTATGCTTGGCCGCGCGCACCGCTCTGCACACGCCTCGCCGCACTTTATGTACAGCGGGGCGATAGCACGGCCGTGGGATCTTCACTCACTTTTACGCTCGGAGCCGCGCGGGCGCCCGGTGCAGGCGATGGCGCGCTCGTTCCGGTGGGCAAGATGGACATCGCGTCCGACGAGAGCGGTTTCGACAAGATTGAAGAATGGATCGGCGAAAACACGCAAGAGCGGTTTGGGCCGGTCCGTTCGCTGGCGCCGGGTCTTGCCTTCCTTGTTGAATTCGACGCCGTGATCGCATCGGCACGCCGCAAATCGGGCATTGTCCTTCGTGCGCCACGGCTGCGGCAGATCCTGTGGGGCGAATCGCCGGATAATATCGCCCGCCTGGATCAGCTCACAACCCTCATCGACGGTTGATTGCGCTCAAATTCTACACATTCTTAGGTTGCAGCATTAAGCGTTCATTAAGCAAAAAACCGGTTACATCAAGGTAGCGCATGCCGGGTCGCGATGTCCCTATCGCGGAGGTGCCCGGCAAGGCGCTGCACAAGAGTTTATGGCCTAGGGGCGGTGCGGGTGAAGGATCGAGACACTGCAGCCACTGCATTGACGGGTGGTGGCGCTTGCGAACCGGTTTTACCGGTCGATATTGCGTTGCAGGAGCTCACCGTTTCACAACGCATGCAGCGTGTCGCCGAAACTCTGCCCGATGTGGCTTCGCAAGGTCTCAGCGCGCAACAGCGCGATGCTTATGCCGCACAGGCGCTGCTCGATGGTTTCGAGGCCCAGGGAGCGGGAATCGCCTATTTTGGCACGAACTCAACTGCGAAACTGATTATGCTGCGCCATGACGATGCGTTGCAGCAGTCTGCATCGATCGATCTGAGTGGTGCGCGCTGGCGCGAACGGATCAAAAGCGGCTCGCGCGTCACATTAACCGACGATCAAAACAACGACGATGTTCTGGTGAGCGAGTTCGACGCCCGGCACCTGGCGATCACGCCGCTGAAGATGCGCGATGGTGAGGTCACGGGCGTTCTGATTGTTGCCGATGGAACACCCTGCGATGATGCGGCGGCTGCGGCGGGACTGTTTCTGGACGTGCTTTCGGGCTGGCTCGATTATCAGGATCAACGGGACGGAGGGGGCAACGTTTCTTCATCGGCAGACAAGGAGCTAGCCGGCGAGGACGCAGATGTACGACAGGCCGGGAGCGCGATTGATCCACTGGTCGCGGCGATCGAACATGTCGATCAGGGTATAATCGTCTACAATTCCGAACTTGAGATTCTTGCCGCCAATGATCGAGCGCGGGAGATTCAGAACGTACCGGCGGAGCTTCTGCGCGTTGGTGAAAATCTGCTCGAGGTTTTTTCGTTTTGTGCTGAACGGGGTGACTATGGCGGCGGAGATGCGGACTTCCGCCTGCGCGAGCGTATCGAAATCGCCATCAACAAAACCGACTCTTATCATGTTGACCGGGCGCTTCAAGACGGCCGCGTCATAGCCTGCAAGCGCAAGCATGTCGGCGGCGATATGTTTGTCGCTACCTACGCCGATGTCACGGCGTCGCGTGTGCATGCACGTGAACTCGGACGCACGACAGAACTGCTCGATATTGCGCTGGACTACTCTGAACAGGGCCTGGTGGTTGCCGACTCCCAGCAGCGCATCGTCGCTCATAACCGGCGTGCGAGTGTGCTGCTGGACGTTCCCGTTCATGCTCTGCGGCCAGGCGAAAGCCTGCGTTCGCTGCTTGAATATTACGTCCAGTTGGGCACCGAAAGCACCGAGTTGGCGCGTGCGCGGCTTGTTGAGGCCACCGCCCACCTTGAACGGCGCGAACCCTTCACGGTTGAGCAGGAGATGTCCTCGGGCACCATCGTCCTGTGTGCGGGACGGGTCCGCGATGATGGCGGCTTCGTGTTGTCTGTCGACGATGTTAGCGAAATCCGGATGAGCCGGCGTGAGCTCGCGGATAAGTCGGGGCTGCTGGAAGCCCTTGTTGAGCACATGGATCAGGGTCTGTTTGCTTTCGATCGAAACCTGAAACTGCTGTTTGCAAACGAACGCATCAAGTCGATGCTCGATATTCCACGGGAGTATTTTGAGCCGGGCTGCGATCTGGAGAACCTGGTCCGGGAGGATGCTGCCCTGAACGGTATCGGCTCTGAGAACATAGAAGGTTTCGTTTCGAACATACGCGACAAGATCACGGCCGGAGAACCGTTCAGCTTTGAACGCAGTTGCGCCGGCGACGTTACCGCGCTGGTTCGCTGCCACCCCCGGCCGGGCGGCGGTTTTGTCTTCACCTTCACGGACATATCCGAAAGCCGCCGGCAACAAGATGCCCTGACGGCCGTAACCGATGAGCTGCGCGAAAAAAGTGTTCAGCTCGACTCCGCCTTCGCCACCATGGCGCAGGGGCTCGCCATATTCGATGCCGGCCAGCGGCTCGTGGCATGCAATCCCCGATTTCTCGACGTTTACGAGATTCCGCCGAGGTTCGCCAAGCGCGGAACCGAACTTGCGGACATTATCAGACACAGCGGTCAGACCGCGAGCGGCCTTTCCAGGGAGGAAGTTGTCGCACGGCGTTACGAACTGGCCAAATCGCGCGAACGGTTCGCTCACGATACGCCACTCACCAACGGGCGCGTCATCGAATTCGTGCACGAGCCGCTTGAGGATGGCGGTTGGCTCGGTCTGTTCAGCGACGTAACCGACCGTAAACGGCAGGAGCTGGAGCTTCGAGATACTTCGGCCGAGCTCAAGCAGAAGTCAGAACAGCTCGATATGGTGTTCAACAACATGGCCCAAGGCGTTGCCATGTTCGACGCCAACGCACGCATTGCGATTTGCAATGAACAATACCGGGCGATATTCAGCTTGCCGGAACAACTTGTGCGGCCAGGCACGCACCTGAACGAGATGTGCGCCTATTGCATCGAACAGGGCCACGAAACCAATACCGCCCGACTGACGGAAGAGCGCATCGCCATTGCTGAGTCAGCCGAGCCGGCCGACTACACGATGACCATGGCGGATGGCAGGATAATTCATGCCATCAATGAGCCGCTCGAAGATGGCGGCAGTATTACCGTGTACGAAGACGTTACCGAGCGTGTTCGGGCGGAGCGGCAGTTGCACGAAAGCGCTGCCAAAATCGAGCAGCAGCGCAGCGACCTTCAAACCATCATGGAGACCATAGACCAGGGTATCAGCCTGATAGATGGTGACCTCGTCATGCGGGCCTTCAATCGGCGAGGCATGGAGCTTCTGGAATTCCCATCTGATAATTTGAAGGACGGCGACAAGCTGGAAAAATTCTTCCGCTTTAACGCCGAGCGCGGGGAATACGGGCCGGGAGACGTGGATCAGCAGGTTCGCGATCGTCTTGAGTTGGCCGCCAAGTTTGAACCACATCGCTTCGAGCGCACGAGGCCCGATGGCACCATAATCGAGGTGCACGGCACGCCGTTGGACAATAGCCGCGGATTCGTGACGACCTATACCGACGTTACCGAAGCGCGCCGCCGCGAAGCCGAAGTGCTTGCTCTCACCGAACAGCTGATGAATGCCAATACACAGCTTGATGCGGCATTCAACAACATAGATCAGGGATTGGCGATGTTCGATGCCGATCACAAGCTGGTGGTGCGCAACAAGCGGTACATCGAAATATTCCAACTTCCAGATGGTTTCGCGGAACCGGGCGTATCGATTGAGGACATCACACGGTACAGCGTCGATCAGGGAAACGAAGGGGATCCAGAACATATCGTTGAAAAACGGCTCAAAGTGGCCAACAGCCCTGACCGCCAGGTGTTCAATCGAACGATGGCGGACGGGCGCATCATCGAAATTGTCCATCAGCCGGTCAAACAAGGCGGGTCGGTGGCAATCTACCGCGATATGACGGAGCGGGTCGCGGCGGAACGCAGGCTGCGCGAATACACGGCGAAGCTTGAGGCGAGCAACAGGGAACTTGAAGATTTCGCCTATGTGGCCTCGCACGATCTGCAGGAGCCATTGCGCAAAATTGAAGCCTTTGGCGACCGGCTGTTCCGCAAATGCGGCGACCGCCTCGGCGAGGACGGCAGGCTCTACGTCAATCGTATGCGCGACTCGTCAAGCCGCCTGCGCAGTCTCATCAATGACCTCCTCGATTACTCGCGCGTTACCAGCAAGGCAAAACCCTTTGCATCGGTGGATCTGAAAACAGTCGTCTCTTTGGCGCTGCAGGATCTGGAGGTCACGATCGAAGCCGCCGGAGGCTCGGTCAGCGTTGGCGAGTTACCGGTAATCGACGCTGATGACGGGCAAATCCGCCAGCTGATCATGAACCTGGTGTCGAACGCGCTCAAGTTCCGCAAGCCCGAGACACCGCCACAGGTTTCCATCGAGGCGAGCCTGGATGCCGCCGACAATACTCTCTGCCACATTCGCGTCAGCGATAATGGCATCGGCTTCAACGAAAAATATGCCGAACGTATCTTTACGATCTTCCAGAGGTTGCATTCGCGCTCGGACTTCGAAGGCACCGGCATTGGTCTGGCGACGTGCCGCAAGATCGCGGAGCGTCACGGCGGCGGCATCATCGCGGAGAGCGAGCCGGGCAAGGGATCGACGTTTACGATCACGCTGCCGGCGAAACAGGACCGTCCGGTCGGGGCAGACGATATCTACCTAGCTCAGGCCTGAAGTGCCGCCAGATGAATGTGGTGCAGCTCGGCCCCTTCGGCGTCGAAACAGCAGAATATGAGCCTCTCAAACTGATTTTCCGCCTGCTGCGCCTTCCAGACCTGTGCCACGGCGATACCGGCCGCCCGGTCTTTCGGGAAACCGTAGACACCTGTTGAAATGGAAGGAAAGGCGACCGTACGAATGGCGTTTTCCGCCGCAACCGCGAGTGCGTTGGTGTAGCAGGACGCCAGGAGGCCGTCTTCGTTGTGGCCGCCGCCCTGCCAGACCGGGCCAACGGTGTGGATAACGTGTTCTGCAGGGAGATTGTATCCGGCCGTGAGTCGTGCTTCGCCAGTCGGGCAGCCACCAAACGTTCTGCATTCGGCGAGCAACTCCGGCCCGGCGGAGCGATGAATGGCGCCGTCCACTCCGCCGCCGCCAAGCAGGCTTGAATTTGCCGCGTTGACGATGGCGCCGACGGCAAGCGTCGTAATGTCGGCGCGAACGATCTCTATGCGCGAAACCATTGAACCCGCCGGCTGGCCTACTCTGCCTGGAGTGCAAACAGACGCCCGAATTCGGGCCGTTCATCGGTGATGCCGCCAAGTCTCAGGCAATGCCACGCCATGGCATGGTTCGATGACGTGACGGGCAGCCCGGTTGCTTCTTCGATCTCGCGGGCGCAATCGGCCAAACGCATGCTGGTGCACGACACAAACAACGCATCGACGTCAGCGGTTGCCTTGACCTGGTCGATGGCGGTGATCAGCGAGTCCTTGGTGATCCGCGCCACTTTTGAATCGTCCTCCTCGTTAAACGAGGCGAACACCGGGATCGTGAACCCCTTGCTCTCGATGTAGGAGCGCACCACCTGATTAACGTCATCGCGGTAGGGTGTAATGACACCGATGCGTTGTGCGCCAAATGCCCTGAACGCGGCGAACGCGGCGGTGATCGGTGTGGTGCAGGCAACATCGGGACGGGCGCGGCGGATACGTTCGAACACGCCCTCTTCGCCGATCACCATGGATGCCGACGTGCAGCCGAACGCTACAACATCGAGATCGATGCCCGGCAGAATGACACGGGTGCAGTCTTCGATCTTGTCTTCCATCGCCCACAGTGTTTCGGGAGTGACTTTGGTGTCCATCCAGATCCGGCTTTCGTAGAACGCAACGCCCGGTGCGTCGAGCAGCGCGCGAAACTCGTGCTCGACGGTTTGATCGCTGGCGAGAACGATGACGCCGATTGCCGCGCGCTCGGCGATGCCGCTATCGAGATCGAAGGGAAGATTGTACAGGGTGAGCATCTCACCGTGGTCAGCAACTGCAGCATCGCTCATCGTCGTCTCCATCCTCGCATCACGCTTCCAGGCGCATGCCCTCAAGATCAATGGCGCTCTGTTTGCCGGCAATCAGGTCGGCGGTTATCCGCGCCGCGCCGTGACACATGGTCCAGCCCATATGTCCCTGACCGGTATTGTACCAGAAATTGCGGTGCCGGCCTCGCCCGAATATCGGTGTGCCTTCCGGGGTCATAGGTCTGAGGCCCGCCCAGTAATCGAGTTTTGAGAAATCGCCGCCATTCGGGAACAACGCCTTGGCGACCGCCAGCATGTGGCGGAAATCCCGCGGCGCGTGGGCCGTGCTGTAGCCGGAAAACTCCGCCGTAGCAGTAAGGCGTAGCCGGTCTCCCATCGGGCAGTAGGCGACGAGGTTTTCCTCATCGACACCTCCAAGCGTCGGTGGATTGTTGTGCCGCGAGATCGGCAGGGTCACAGAATATCCCTTCACCGGATAGATCGGCAGGTCGGCACCAAGCTGGCGAGCGAGATGCGGACTGTAGACGCCGAGACAGAGGATATAGATGTCAGCCGTTTCCCGGCCATTGTCGGTGATGACAGCGGTGACGTCGTCTCCGGCTGCTTCAACGCCGGTGACGGTGGTTGAGAACTTGAACTGAACGCCGCGTGCCGCGCACCAGTCGGCCAGTCCTTGCGTGAACATGCAGGCGTCGCCGCTCTCGTCGCCGGGCGCATAGAGCGCACCGGCGATCTGGTCCTTTACCGGCTCAAGGGCGGGGTCCACTCTTGCGGTGGCATCACGGTCGAGGATCTGCACGTCGCAGCCATTGTCGCGTAGGACGCTCGATCGTTTCGCAGCAGCCTCAAACGCTTTTTGCGATCGATAGAAAAACACAAGCCCGCCGTCCTGGCCATCATAGGTAACTTTGGTGCGAGCCAGTGTGGTCTTGAAAATGTCCTGGGAATAGGAGCAGAGCCTCACTTTTCGCGTTGTGTTGATACGTGCACCTTCGGCGGTGCACTGGCGGTAAAACTTCCACATCCAGCGCCACATGGAAGGATCAAGCGTTGGTTTGAGACGTAGAGCCTGATCGTTGCGAATGAGCGATTTCAGCAAAATGCCGGGCGCCTGGGGTGACGACCAGGCATAGGCGTGGCCCGGCGCGAAGAGGCCGGCGTTGGCGCGGCTCGTAAACTGCGCCGCCGCCTCTTCGCGGTCTATGACGGTTACGTCCCAGCCGTCGTTGAGGAGTTCATATGCGGTGGTGACGCCGACAAGGCCGGCGCCCAGCACAATCGCCTTCATCGGGTCTACACCGCGGCAGTCACCATAATCTCCACCGTGAACTGGGGCGCGGCGAGTTTGGCTTCGACACAGGCGCGCGCCGGGGCGTTGCCTTCGGGGACCCAGGCATCCCAGACAGCGTTCATTTCATCGAACGTCGATATGTCTGATAGCCAGATTTCCGCAGCCAGCACTTTGGTCTTGTCGGTGCCGGAAGCTGCCAGATACTTGTCGATGCGGTCGAGAATGTTCTGGGTCTGCTCGGCAACCGAGGCGCCGGCCTTGTCGAAAGCGACCTGGCCCGCGAGATAGGCTGTCCCGTTGTGCACAACGGCCTGGCTCATGCGTGCTGCAACGTCGTGTCGTTCGATGCTCATGTTGATGCTCCTTGGTGATCGTGTCGCGGCGGATTTAATCACAGGTTTGCACCGGAGTCTCGCGGCTGGATGAAGGCTGGCTCTGTTATACCAAGGGCGGCAATTATTGACCCGTTTCACCGGGATGATTTTACCCTCCGTCAAGGCGCGTACTGCGCCGCGGTACAGGTACCGTAAGCAGTACGCAACGCTGCGGGAGGGCAAAAGCACCCGGCCTGCGGTGGGCCA
>JAJFHE010000076.1 GCA_021775755.1 Hyphomicrobiales bacterium
ACTGTCTGATACCAAGGGCGGCAGTTATTGACCCGTTTCACCGGGATGATTTTACCCTCCGGCGAGGCGCGTACTGCGCCGCGGTACAGGTACCGTAAGCAGTACGCAACGCTGCTGGAGGGTAAAAGCACCCGGCCTGCGGTGGGCCATTCCGGCCCGTCGACCACGTTTCGGGCCTTGTCCGATACACCGCAACGCACTGCGGCCCGCGCCACGTCGAGCGTGCCGGAAAGGCTCAAGAAATGGGTCAATAATTGCCGCCCTTGGTATAAGTTCCCCCGCCTCGACAGCTTCTCATTCTGGCTAAATTGAAACTCATGAACCCGTTCACACTGTTTCAGATTCGCAAATTGCAGACCGGCGCATTGGTGCGCCAGGAATTCTCCGCCATGGTGACCCTGGCGGTGCCGCTCGTGTTCACCGAGCTTGCCTATATGGCAATGGTGACGACCGATGTGATCATGATGGGCTGGCTGGGACCGGAGTCTCTGGCCGCGGGCTCTCTGGCGGGTCATTTCTATGCCTTCTTTGAGTTTTTTGCGCTCGGTGTGCTCGCCGCCGTCGCCCCTATCGTCTCTCAGCACCTTGGAGCCCGGCGGTTCCGCATGGTCCGGCGTACCGTCCGCCAAGGTTTCTGGGTGGCGGTTATGCTGGCGCTCCCCTGCGTGGCGGTTGTTTGGCAGGCCGAAGCAATTCTCTCCCGCCTCGGACAGGACCCCGCCATCGCAGCCGCCAGCCAGTCATACCTGCGCGCGATGATAGGAGCGTTTCTTCCCGGTCTCTGGATCCTGGTTTTGAGCGAGTTCCTCGCTGCACATGCGCGGCCGCGCGCAACACTGGTCGTCGTCATTCTTGGGATTGGCATGAATGTCCTTGCGGACTATGCGTTGATATTCGGCAACTTCGGGTTCCCGCGGTTGGAACTGGTCGGCGCCGGCGTTGCCACCGTGGCGGTCACTTCGATCATGTTCTTCGCCTTACTCGGCTTCGTGCTGATTGACCGGCGTCTGCGTCGCTATCGCCTGCTCGGCCGTTTCTGGCGTCCGGATTGGCCGCAGTTTGTCGAGATACTCCGGTTGGGTCTGCCGATCGGCGTGATCCATATTGCCGAAATCGGCATGTTCCTCGCCTCCGCTCTTATTATGGGGATGATTGGAACCGCCACATTGGCCGCCCATGCCGTTGCCATTCAGTGCATTTCCATCACTTACATGGTGCCGCTCGGAATTTCTCAGGCGGCGACAGTGCGCGTCGGGCGGGCTATGGGTGCCGGCAATCGCCAGGCGGCTGCCCGGGCAGGCTGGATTGCCATGGCGCTCGGCGTTTCGATGGCGTTTCTGTCAGCTGCGGCGCTCTGGTTCTTCGGACGGCCGATCGCTGGCTTCTATCTCGATGCGGCGATTCCTGAAAACCACGCGACAATCACCTTGGCTGTATCGTTCCTAGCGATCGCGGCACTGTTCCAGATTGGCGAGGCCGCGCAGGTCGCAGCTCAAGGCGCACTCCGCGGTATCAAGGACACGCGCGGGCCGATGATCATCGCACTCGTCGGCTACTGGGGCGTTGGACTTCCCTTAGCCGCCCTGTTTGGCGTTTATCTGGATTACGGCGGAGAAGCGGTCTGGATCAGTCTCGCTGTGGCGTTGTCCGTTATGGGTGCCCTGCTCGTGAAGCGGTTTTGGGGGCAGGCACGCCGTTTGGCCGGGGTGGAGACGTTCGGCGCATGATTTTCACGGCGCCGCCGACGGTGGTCTGGCGCCAGGGTCTTTGAGGTAAGCCAGCAAAGGCGCGATGCTGTTGGGTCGGCCATCGAGCTCTCGGTTGGCGAAATCGATCGCCGCGTGTTCATGCTCGGTCAGGAATTTCAACGCGGGCAGATCTTCCGATGGTGCCATGCGTTCGAGGCCTTCGAAGTCGTCTATGTAGGCCGGATACCGCTCAACCATGTATGTAACGAATTGCTGCCAGCTAAGTTTGCAATGCCCCCTCACATCCGCGGCACCGAGGTCGGCAAGTTCGCGTGCATCACGCGGCTTGAGTTTATGGCGTCTGACCAGAGGTTCCACGGCTTGCGCCGCATGCCGTTCCACGTCGGCCAACAGCTGCAATTTCTCGGCTGCGCCCGCTTCGTCGAAATGCCGGGAGAGCTCTGAAAAGTACGCTTCGCCCATGACCTCTTCCTCGTAGTAGAGGAGCAGAGTTTCAAGATAGCTGTTTCTGTCTGGCATTGCCGATTCCGGGTTATTTCGCCGGTCGAGGGACGTGCGGCGCGGTCACGTTTCATACAACGTTTTGGTGGCGCATTCTATTGACTTTGACCAACCCATCATATGTATTGACTAACTGATCAGTTAGCCGATTTTCTGCGAGAACGGGCGGTTGCGGGAGTGTTTTCCAGTATCGCACCCCGATTTGCCAGACCGAGGCTCAAAGGGTGGATCATGGCAAAACCGAAATCTGCAAGGCCTCACGTTAAAGCCGAAATCTCCAAGCAACAGATTATTGAAGCCGCGGCAATGGTGATTGCGCAGCAAGGTCTTGGAAAGGCGACGCTGCAAACCATCGCCGAGCGTGCTGGGGTTTCCTCTGCACTGGTCGTGTTCCACTTCAAGTCCAAAGACAACCTTTTGAAGATGGTTCTGGGCCATCTCAGAGAGTTTTACGAAATGGGCTGGCAAGCCGCGTTACTACCGCTCGACGATCGCGCCGCTATCCGTCTGATGCGGACGGTCACGTTCGATCTGGAGTTCCCCCGTCATCACCCCGAGTACGTTGCCGCTTGGTACGCTTTTTGGGGCGAGGCAAGAGGCGGACTGTTATACCAGGGCATTGGGCGTGCTAGTGACGATCAGTGCCGCCACGACATCAGGCAGATTGTCAGCGATGTCGTTGGCGAGGGCGGCTACGCCGGCATCGACGAGCTATGTGTCGCCGAAACCGTCTACGTTCTTATTTTCGGTCACTGGCACGTCGCCCACAATGAAACCGAACGCTATGATCTGCACCTCGCGCGTAAGACTTGTGTCGACTACCTGTCATCGGTATTTCCCGGTCAGGCCTGGGACGATTGCTGAGGCGATTGGAAATAGTTTTCTCGTTTGAACCCCGAGACGTGGCTGGCTGGATCGTCTAGCTGTCGAGCGTGCTGGTGGCCGGCGTAAACCGCCATCGCGATTGTTCCCGGTGCAAGGCAATCGCCAATGCGGTCCACGGATTTGATCCCGTGATCGGCAAACCTTTCTTCCATTTCGTGCAACTCATGATACAGCGTGTCGTTGGGCGACCGCGATGTTACCGGGATGACCGTCCCGGCTTCGACAGTGCTTTCAGTGCCCAGATAGCCGCATTCAAGAGTTGCCGTGCCGCCGTGTACCGCAGTCAGAGTCTTGTTACAGATAATTTGAGCGCCCATGGACATCAGGGTCTGCTGTATCTTGTGCTGCTCAAGAGTATATTCCGACCACGGTGAGACCATCGATGAAGGCGTCACGAAAGTGACAGTGCAGCCATCTTCGCACAGCCGTTGCGCCAGGGCGCTGGCGAGGTAGTACTGGTCGTCGTCAAAGATGAGCACATGGCCGGTCAGTTTGCGCCCGCTAAGGACATCTTCCGGAGCAACGATTTCAGCGCCTCCGGTAACCTCGATCGGCAATCTGTTTCCACGTCCGACACCGTCCGTGCGCCACCGCGCACCTGTCGCCAGGACGATCCGGCCAAATCCGAACTCGAGGATCTCGCCGGCGGTCAGACGACTGGCAAGGTAAGTCTCGACGTTCGGCTTCGTGGAGAGGAGGTGGGTGCGGTGGTCCGCGACCCGCCGCCATTCGCTTAGAGCCGGCAGGTTACTCTCCTGCACTACTCTTCCGCCCAGCACGTCTCGTGCTTCAGACAGCACCACGTGATAGCCCCGGTTCGATAGTGCCAGAGCGCATTCGAGCCCGGCCGGCCCGCTGCCAACGATAAGGACGCGATCCTGCGATCCCGCTGGAGATATTTTTTCCGGGTGCCAGCCCTTGCGCCATTCTTCACCGGTCGTCGGATTTTGTGTGCACCGCATTGGATAGGCCAGGAAATCCGAGGTCGTGCACATGTTGCAGCCGATACATTCACGAATCTCATCCACCCGATCTTCTTCGATCTTGCGGGGCAGAAACGGGTCGGCAATGGAGGGTCTCGCGGCGCCGATCAGGTCGAGCACGCCTCGGCGGATTTGAGACACCATGGTGTCGGGAGACGTAAAACGCCCGACCCCGACCACCGGCGCGTCGACAACATCCTTGACGAAGCGAACGTAGTCCTCCTGACCGGCTTCCGATCCAAACCGTGATGACATGGAGTCGTTGCTCCAGTCGCTCACGTTAACGTCCCAGAGATCCGGCAGATCTGCCAGCATCTCGACAATTTCGCGGCCCTCATTGTTGGCCGAGTAGCCGCCCTCGCCGAGCATCTCGTCCACCGTTATCCGCAAGGCTACGGCGCATGTGTCGCCGATTGCCTCCTTTGTCTCCTCAAGCAGTTCGCGCAAAAAGCGGGCGCGGTTTTCGAGGCTGCCGCCATATTCATCGGTACGTTGATTGAAGTGTTTCGACAGGAACTGGAAGGGCAGCGTCATTTCACTGTGCGACGCATAGACATAGACAATGTCGTAACCCGCCTTGCGGGCACGCAGGGCGGCCTCGCGATACCAGCCACGCACTTCGCGAATGTCCTGCTTGCTCAGTTCGCGGGCCTGGACCGACGGCTGATTTCCTGTCGGGATTGCGGTTGGTGCAATCGGCGGCATACGGCTCAGATAATTCGCCACTTCAGAACCGTTATGGACAAGTTGAATGCCTGCCAGCGCGCCGTGTTGTTTGACTTTCTCCACCATCAGTTCGTGCACGGCGAGATCGCTGTCGTCCCATAGCCGCATCAGTGCCAAGCCCGACAAATCGCTTGTCGGATGGATTTCACATTCCTCGGTGCATACGACACCCCAGCCGCCTTCGGCTTTCATGGCGCGCATTTCTGCCATGGCCTGCGGCCAGCGATGGCCCATCCCGTTGCAGTGCGGTACTTGGTAGAAGCGGTTTTTTGCTCTGACCGGGCCGATCTGGATGGGTTCGAATAGGATGTCGTAGCGAGGATCCATGGGTCACCTACATTGTTGTCGCTGCATAACACTCAGGGTCGGCCGGTCGGTGCTTACAGCAAACCTGATGCCGGTTTTCACCTTGTTCAACGGGGCGGTAAGAGGGTAAACATTATGGCTGACTGAATGCTCAGTCAATATTTGGACTCTCGCGAATCAGGGAGATGGCGAATTACGGCGAGTTTCCTCACCCATGGTCTGCGTCGGCGATGCGTGAGCGATACACTGCAAGTTGATCATTGCGATAATTAATCCAATACCAGGGCGTGATTTTCGTCAGTGAATATCGTACAAACCAAGAGAGGAAACTGCGGCGTTGGTAAAGTCCGCGCCCGCGAAGGGAAGCAGAGGTTCATGCACAAGGCACTCCTGATAGACCCGGCGAAATGTACAAGCTGTCTCCAGTGCGAGATGGCCTGTTCATTTGAGAACGAGGGCGTGTTCAATCCGGCGAAGTCCCGTATCAAGATTTTCGAGTTTGAGCACGGCGCGCGCGCGATCCCCTATACCTGCACCCAGTGTGCGGAAGCGTGGTGCCTGCACGCCTGTCCCGTGGAGGCGTTGACGCGCAATCCCGACACCAACGCGGTCGAAGTCTCAAATGACATCTGCGTCGGCTGCAAGGTCTGCACCATTGCCTGCCCGTTCGGCACGGTGAACTACAACAAATCCTCCGGCAAGGTCATCAAGTGCGATCTGTGCGGCGGCGATCCGGCCTGTGCCAAGGCGTGTCCCACCGATGCCATCACCTATGTCGACGCCGACTGGACCGGTTACGAGCGCATGCAGGCGTCCGCTGTATCCGGTCACGGCCGGCCGGCCTGACGCGAAGCCCTTTAAGACACAAGATAAAGCAGAAGGAAGATTTGGTATGAGCTGGCAACGCAAAGTCCTCCGCGTCGACCTCACCAAAGGCACCTGCGAGACCGAAGACCTCAATATGGAATGGGCCACGCAGTTCCTCGGCGAACGCGGCCTTGCCACGAAGTATCTCTGGGAAAACGTGGACCCGTCGGTCGATGCCATGAGCCCGGAAAACGTCTTGATATTCGCCACCGGGCCGCTCACCGGCACCATGGCCTCGACGTCCGGGCGCTATGCGGTGGTGACCAAGGGCCCGCTCACCGGCGCTATCGCCTGCTCAAACTCCGGCGGCAAGTTCGGCGCCGAGCTGAAATACGCGGGCTACGATCTCCTGATCATTCACGGCCGCTCCGAAAAGCCGGTCTATCTCCACATCGAAGACGATGAGGTCGAGATCGTGCCGGCCGACGATATCTGGGGCACCACGGTGTGGCACACCGAGGAATGGCTGAAGGCACACCACCAGAACCCGCAGATGAAGGTCGCCTCGATCGGCGTCGCCGGCGAAAAGGGCGTGCGCTACGCCTGCATCGTCAACGATCTGCACCGCGCGGCGGGACGCTCGGGCGTCGGCGCCGTCATGGGGTCGAAGAACCTGAAAGCCGTCGCCGTGCGCGGCACCCAGGGTGTGACGGTGGACGATCCGGAAGCCTTCATGGATGTCGTGCGTACGACGCATGAGCGCATGTCCGGGCACCGCGGGCGCAAGGAACTCACCGAGTTCGGCACCAACGCCATGATCGATGTCATGCAGAACTTCGGCGGCCTGCCGACGCGTAACTTCCAGGCGGTGCAGTTCGACGGTGTCGACAAGATCAACCCGGCCGCCATGGTGACGCCAAACGAGCACGGCCATGTCAACCTTCTGACCAACAAGGCCTGTTTCGGCTGCACCATCGCCTGCGGGCGCATCGCGCATATCGACGAGGAACACTTCACCATCGTCAACCGCAAGGAATATATCCACGCCTCGGGCGGTCTTGAATACGAGACGGCCTATGCCTTCGGGCCACTTGTCGGTATCGACGACATCGATGCGCTGACATATGCCGCCTTCTTGACGAACGAACACGGCTACGACCCGATTTCGTTCGGTGGCACATTGGCCGCCGCCATGGAGCTCTTCGAGATGGGCGTCATCACCGAAGAAGACACGGACGGCATCG
This sequence comes from Hyphomicrobiales bacterium, assembly GCA_021775755.1. Classification (GTDB taxonomy): domain Bacteria; phylum Pseudomonadota; class Alphaproteobacteria; order Rhizobiales; family JAJFHB01; genus JAJFHE01. Next base: position 7,162 of record JAJFHE010000076.1, read on the forward strand.
CGCTTAACTTCGGCAATGCCGAAGCCCTGACCGTGATGGCGGAGAAGACCGGCAAGGCGGAAGGTTTCGGTGAGATTTTGGGGCTCGGCTCCAACCGCATGTGCGAAAAATACGGCCACCCCGAACTCGCCATGACCGTCAAGGGTCAGGAGTTTGCAGGTTACGACAGCCGCGCGCTGCAGGGCATGGGCCTCGGCTACGCCACGTCGAACCGCGGAGCCTGCCACCTCAAGCACGACGTCTTCGGACCGGACATGGAAGATCAGACCGGCAAGGGCAAGGCGGAGCCGTGCAAGGACAGTCAGGACTTTGTCGCGATGCTCGATTCAACCGGCCTGTGCCTGTTTTCGGCGGGCGCCGGCATGAAGCCCGGACACTTCACGGAGCTTGTAAGAACCGCTTGCGGCGGCGATTGGGACGATGATCGGCTCACCCAGACCGGTGAGCGGGTGTGGAATCTGGAACGCATGTTCAATCTGAAGGCCGGGCTGACCCGCGCCGATGATGATCTTCCCGCCCGCCTCAAGGAAGTGCCCGCACCCAGCGGCACCGCCAAGGGCAAGGTGTCCGACATCGATATGATGATTCCGGAATATTACGAGTATCGCGGCTGGACGCCGGACGGCGAACCGACCACGCAAACGCTGCAGCGCCTCGGTCTCAACGACTGATCAGGAGACGTCCATGGACTATGTGGTAATCGGTACCGGACCTGCCGGCGTTGTCGCGGCGGAAACGCTGAGGCGCTCAGACCCCGGCGGCAAGATCAAGATGATCGGCGATGAGCCTGAAGCGCCCTATTCGCGCATGGCTCTGCCTTATCTGCTGGCCGAAGACATTGCCGAAGACGGCACGCATCTGCGTCACGGCTCCGGCCACTTCAAATCGCTCGGCATCGATGTGGTGCAGGACCGGGTCGCATCCGTATCGGGCGCTGATGGCAAGCTCTCGCTGGAAAGCGGCGGGGCGCTCGGCTTCGACCGGCTGCTGATCGCGGCGGGCTCGCACGCCATCCGCCCGCCGGTGCCCGGCATGGATCTCGATGGCGTCGAGAATTGCTGGACGCTTGCAGACGCGCGCCGCATTGCGGCTGCGACGAAGCCCGGCTCGCGCGTCGTTCTCATGGGCGCCGGTTTCATCGGTTGCATCGTTCTGGAGGCGCTTGCCGCGCGCAAGGTCGAACTCACCATCGTTGAGATGGAAGACCGCATGGTGCCGCGCATGATGAACGCCACCGGCGGCGACATGATCAAGCGCTGGTGCGAAGGCAAGGGCGTTAGCGTATTGACGTCGACCCAGGTCGAAAGCGTCGAAAAGGCAGGCGATGCACTCAAAGTCTCGTTCAAGGGCGGCGAGGGCATGGATGTCGACTTGGTGGTGTGTGCCGCCGGCGTGCGCCCCAATATCGCCTTTCTCGAAGGCAGCGGCATCGAGTGCGGCACCGGCGTTCTCGTCGATAATATGCTCGCCACCAATGTCGACGGCATCTACGCCGCGGGCGACATTGCGGAAGGTCCCGAGCTGATCACCGGCAAGAAGGAAATTCACGCCATTCAGCCGACCGCCTCCGAACACGGCCGCATCGCCGCGCGCAACATGTCGGGGTATCCGACGCACTATCGCGGGTCCCTGTCGATGAATGTCTTGAACACGCTCGGTCTTATCTCGAGCTCGTTCGGCCAGTGGATGGGGGTCGATGGCGGCGAGGAAACCGAAGTCGCCGATGCCGGCCGCTTCAAGTACTTGAAACTCGCGTTCCGCGACGATGTCATTGTCGGCGCGCTGGCGCTTGGCCTGACGCAGCATGTCGGCGTCATCCGCGGCCTCATCCAGACCGGCACACGGCTCGGTCCCTGGAAGGACCGCCTGATGCAGGACCCGCACCGCGTCATGGAGGCTTATCTCGTGCGCACGCAAGGCTCGTCCTACGGCTACTGACGCGAAAGCCGGCACGCCATGCAGATCACCGTCGTCACCAGCGGCATCCTTGGTCAGTATCTGCCGTCCGGCAGCGCCGGCAACAAGGCTGAGGTTGAGCTGAAGGAAGGCGCAGGCCCCCTCGATGCCATGGCGGTGCTGGGTTTCCCGCTCGATGAAACCTATCTCACGGTCCTCAACGGCGAGCTTCTGCCGACCGCCGAGCGCGAGGGCAAGGTGCTGTCTGAAAACGACGAACTCGGCATCTTCCCGCCGCTGAAGGGCGGGTGAGGGCGCGGCGAACAAGGCTCGCCGGTTTTGAGCGTATAATGAAATATATATTTGTATAGCACTATCTTGTTATACGATCATATATATTACTATACTCTGCCTATGGACCCTGTAAGAAACCCCTTCGCACCGGGCGCTGGCTCGCAACCTCCCGAACTTGCCGGCCGCGATGAAATTATCGCATCGGCTGAAGTGGCTTTGCAGCGCGTACTCATTGGAAAGCACGATAAGTCTCAAATGCTTTTGGGGCTTCGGGGAACGGGCAAAACCGTCCTTTTGAACAAGATCGAGGAACTGGCGGAGGCGCATGGTCATTTGACCGCGTTTATTGAAGCGCCGGATGACAGGTCTCTGGCCGACATGCTTTACCCCCGCATCCATCAGGTTTTGCGTAAGCTTTCAGTCATCGAAAGCGCAAAATCTGCAGCTCATGCCGCGACGCGCGCATTGCGGGGATTTGCCAGCGCTTTCAGCATATCCGTTGGCGATGTTTCCCTCTCCGTCGACCCGGAAACCGGTGTCGCCGACAGCGGAATTCTTGAATACGACCTCAGTGACCTCTTCATCCGTATCGGCGATGCCGCGAAGTCTGCGGGCAGGGGATGGACGCTTCTGATCGATGAAGTTCAATACCTCTCCGGTGTTGAGCTCGCTGCGCTAATCGTCGCCATACACCGGGTTAATCAGAAACAGCTTCCTGTAATGTTTTTTGGGGCCGGTCTGCCCCAAATCGCCGGGCTGTCCGGCGATGCAAAATCGTACGCCGAACGGTTGTTCGATTTTCCGCCGGTGGGTCCTCTCGATGCTGCATCGGCAGCTACCGCAATCAGGCAGCCGATCGAAAATGAAGGGGAGTCGATCTCGCATGACGCCCTACAATTGATTGTAATCCGGACTGAAGGCTATCCGTATTTTTTGCAGGAATGGGGGTATCAGGTCTGGAATATTGCGGATACATCGCCGATTAACGAGGGCGATGTTGGCGAGGCGTCGTTGGCCGCGATGCGCCGGCTCGATGAAGGGTTTTTCCGTGTTCGGTTTGATCGGCTGACACCTAAGGAGCGCGAGTACGTCATGGCAATGGCGAGCCTTGGCAGAGGCCCCTACCGGTCCTCTGATGTGGCAGAAGCGCTTGCTGAGAGTGTGCAGTCCCTGGGGCCGCGCCGAGCGCAAATCATCAGCAAGGGCATGATTTACAGCCCGGCTCACGGCGATATCGTGTTCACCGTTCCCATGTTCGAACACTACCTGCAGCGGGTGTCATCGTAGTCAAAAAGGAAGATATCGCTGCCTAATTGCGGTGATGGAAACACGCGGCTGCAGATTTTGTATGAAGCTCCCTGAAACCCGCTGACCTCCGGCATCTTCCCGCCGCTGAAGGGCGGGTGAGGGCGCGCCTGCTGCGCGCCCCTCGCCAACGCCTCAAATCCGCACGCCTTCATTCGCCTGGTAACGCACCCGCGACCGCGTCGGCCGCGCGCGGCGGGAGAAGAACGGCCGTCTGTCGGAGTGGCTGCGCCCGGCGTCTTCCTGAAGCGTTGCAATCATCATGGTATCTGCCAATATATGAAACATTTCGTTTCTCCTTGTTTTGCGACTTTCTCAGATATGGTCCGATTTAGGGAGATTGCGAGGCAGAAATTCTGGCAATATGTAAGCAGGAATTACATATGGACTGGTCCGTGTTTCCCCCCTTGGCGAGCCTGCGCGCGTTCGAAGCCGCGGCACGCAACGAAAACTACTCCGCCGCCGGCCGCGAGCTGAATGTCAGCCACGCCGCGATCGCGCAACAGGTGCGGGCGCTGGAAGCCTTTCTCGGGTTTCGGCTGGCGCATCGCTCGGGGCGCGGCATTGCCCTGACGCCGGAAGGCGAGACGCTTGCGGGACAACTGACCGGCGGCTTCGGCCAGATTGGCGACGCGTTGCGCTCCTTGAGTGCGCAGGAGGCGGAGCGTCCGATCCACATCACCATGACGCCGGCCTTTGCGGTGAGCTGGTTCTTGCCGCGCATGCCGTTGCTTCGCGACGCACATCCCGACATCGACCTCATGGTCAACCCGACCGCCGAGGTCATCGATTTTGCAAACTCCGACTGCGATGTTGGCATCCGGTTCGGCTCCGGTGGCTGGGACGGCCTTGAGAGCGAGCCGCTGGTGTCGTCGAACTTCGTCATCGTTGCCGCGCCCGATCTGGTCGCCGGCCGGTGGACCGGAGACGCGCGCGAACTTCTCGACCTGCCATGGCTGCAGGAACTGGGCTCGGCGGAGGTCGAGCGCTGGCTCGCCGGGCAGGGGCTGGAACAGCCGACACCGGCACACATCACCAACCTTCCAGGTTACATGGTGCTCGCGGCGCTGCGCGACGGCCAGGGCGTTGCGGCAACGGCGCGCGCCTTCGTCGAGGACGATCTCGCATCGGGCAGGCTGATCGTGCTTTACGAAGGCGTGCGCGAAACCGCCACCGGGTATCATCTCGTCTGGCGCCCGGGCATCCAGCGCCCGGCGTTGAAGGCATTCATCGCCTGGATCCGCCGCATGGCGGGGGATGATGCAGAAGGGACGCGGCCCGGGAGATGAACCGTCACGTACCCGGCCTTCGACAAGCTCACACAGATCGTCAAGGGCACAAGCACTGTCGGCAGCAGTCAAGCCCTGTCCGCCTTCTGGCCCCCTCCGCCTTCTGGCCAAGTCCACACATCCATTCGAATTTCAATTTGGTCGACGACCGGCCCGATAGCAGCCGCTGTCCAAAAAGCGTATGCTCGCGCCTGTTGGCAGGCAGCACAGGGTGAGGGAGGGCAAAGCCCGTGGAGATCGAAGGCCTTCTTTCGGACGACGACGTGGTGGTGGCCGGCGAGGTCGAGGCGGCGCTGAAAACCGACGGCCACCTCTTGCTGCATGGTGCGGAGCTGGCCTCGGTCGGTTCAGCGCTGCGGAGCTGGGAAGCCTTCGCCGGCCTGCCGCTCGCGGTACGCGAGCGTTATCGCCGCAACAACCAGGACGGCCCCAGCTACGGCGGCTGGCTACTGATGCGCGACGAACCCGTCTACACCAGCCACATGAATTCCGAGGAGGCCGGGACCGACGAGCCCAAGCAGGAGTTCGGGTCGATGGTGGATGTTGCGGGCACCCGCTGGCCGTCGAACGATGAAGCGCCAGGCTTCGCCGGCGATGTCGCGGCCATGTCGGCACTTCTTGACCGGGTGGCCCGTCGCCTGCTTGGCGCCTTCGAACACGTGCTGGGCGAAGAGCCGGGCTTTCTGCGCTATAAACCCGCTCACTTTGCACTCAAGCAGTATCCGGGCAAACCAGACGGCGCGTCGGCACAGGCCGCGGGCCTCCACGAGCATTCCGACTGTGTGGTCTTCACGATGCTGAGCCAGAACCGGCATTCGCTCCAGATTCGCGGCCGCGACGGCAGCTGGATCACCGCGCCAGCCGATCCCGCAGGCGCTCTCACGGTGATCCCTGGCGACTGGATAGAGCTTTTCACCAACGGCCGCATCCCCGCCGCCCGTCATCGGGTGCTGGATACCGAACGGCCGCGCGTCAGCCTCGCCTTCTTTCAGAACGTCGACCGCATGCCTGTCGGTCCCCTGTCCCGCTTTACCGCTGCGGACAACCCGGCGCGCTATCCCGAGGTGATGAGCGACATCGAGTACATTGGCGGCGAGGACGGAGTGCCCCGCTGGCAGTCGCATTCGGGGAACGCGGCCGGGCCGGCTTCCTAGCCGGCAGCGCCGGTGCGGGCGCCGTCTTGCTGATTCCTGCAAGGGCGCCGACCAACGGTTTTTCGACGATCCGTCTCGATGGAAAAGCCGATTGCTGCGGTCCAGGGGGTATCGTGGTGGGTTTGGCTTTGGAGCAAAAACAAGCGTGCAGCTCTGTGTCCTTCCGGCCCTTTGCGGGCGTTCGACCGAACATCACATAGTTGAGGTTCTGTCCGTTAAAGCTGCCATCGGTTCATTGCGCAGCATTCACATGGCTTGAATGACTGCAGCCAGGACAGATTGGATCATCACCCATCCAAGCGTAGACGAGTCGATCCACTGCCTACGTGGGTCGCGACACATCACTTTGTCAACTCTCTCAATTAAGAACAATGGGCTCTGCCCACTGTAAGCAAAGGAAGTTCGCCGCCACAATCACTCCGAACTTGCTTTTCCGCATTGCCCAAGGAATAAACAAGAGCAACGCAGGCGTGCATGGTATGTTGAGGGAGATTGAAAATTGTACGCTGATTCGCTCAAGTCAAATACAATACTCGGTCCATTGGATTGGTTGAGGGGGTAGATCCAGTATGAACAAATCCAATTTTGACCTGTACTTTGACCTCGCTTTGGAAACAAACAACCAAACCAAGTTTGAGGATTGGTTCGCGCAGATGGCTGCGTGCGTGTTTGGTGCTGATTTCGAGTTAATAAAGGCAGGCGGACACCACGGGGACAAGAAGAGCGATGGACGGCGCATTTCAACTGAGACCGTGTATCAATGCTACGCGCCAGAGTCATCCAGAAGGTTTGCAGAGAAAGCGAAAGACAAGATTTTCGACAGTTTTCCTGAGGTGACGACCTACTGGCCCAATATGAAAGGTTGGGTGTTCGTTCACAACAATGTCGAGGGCCTTCCGACGACGGCAAGCGATGTACTTGAAAAACTTCGAGAACAATACCCAGCGATCACAATCTCGGCGCCCTCGCCGCCGCGTCGTTTCCTCAAGGACAACTTCCACGACAAGTTGAGCCTGCAACAGATGCTCGATCTGTACCCGGCTGCAAGTAGGAACTTCTCGGCTGTTTCGATGGGAGATGTGCGCCCTTTGCTCAAGAAGATCATCGCAGAAAAGACGGTTCAGCCTGATCCAACAGCATTTGGTGAGCTGCCAGACAGAGCCAAGCTGGACTTCAACGCCCTCAGCCCAGATGCCAAGCACGATCTGACCCGCGCGAGACCGCACGTCGACATTGTCGATCGCTACCTATCCGGTATGAACAATCCCCAACATGCATCCGTGATTCAAACGCAGATGCGATCCAAATACGAAGAGTTGCGGGACTTAGGGTACACCTCGGATGAAGTTCTGGGAAAGTTGCTTACTTTTGTAGGCAGCGACGGAACTCCCACTGTAAGCGCCGCCGCGTACGTGATTCTTGCTTACTACATTGACGCTTGTGACATTTTTGAGAACGTGCCGAGCTTTGCGACATGCTGATGCCAACAAAACATATCAAAACTGAGAACGCCCTCGTCGGTGTTGGTGGTGAAGTTTTGGCGCTGCTGGACGAGGACAAGACTGTTTCCCGCCTGTTTTATGATCTGCAAGAGTGGCGTCGCTCAAACGAACTGTCGACCGTTCATTTTGATTGGTTCCTACTCGCTGTCGATTTCCTATTCTCCGTTGGTGCTGTCCGTTTCGAAGAGGGCGTACTCAAGAAGTGGAACCAATGATCAAAAAATTGACCAGTTCGCTTCCAACATTCAAAACGCTGGAGTTCAAAACCGGCCTCAATATCCTGTTGGCAGAAAGGCACGAGACATCGGGCGCTCGCGATACGCGCAATGGAACTGGCAAAACGAGTTTCATTGAATTGGTCCACTTTATCCTCTCAGAACGTAAAAACCCGAAAGACGACTTTCATAAACCGGAGCTAGTCGGTTCGGAATTTGAGACGACGTTCCATGACGATGGATCGGAACTTGTAGTCAAACGGAAGGCCGGCGCGGACAAGGACGAACTCTGGCGCGATGGAGCGGAAATCTTACCCATAAATCTCCGAGCCGATTTGGCGCAAAGTTGGTTTGGCTTGAGTTCGGAGATACTATCCGAAAAATACAGCCCAAAATTCGGGGCATTGCTGGCATATTTTGTTCGGAAAGAGCGCAATGGTGGATTTGCCAGCGCGATCCTCAATAGCTCATCCCAACAAGGCTGGGACAGCCAAGTTTGTCTGTCTTATCTCATGGGATTTGATTGGAGGCTACCCCAGAAATTGCAAGTAAAGAAGGATCAAAAGAAAGACGCCGATACCTTGGCGAGTATGATCAAGAGCGGCTATCTCACAGATGGTGCGCTCGACATCAAAAAAATGCAGGCCCGCTTAGACCTTCTCGACACAGAGGTTGAAACGAAGCGCGTGGAGGTTACGTCCGCCACTGTAGTGGATGGGTATCGCGGCCATGAGCTTACGGCAAACGAATTGTCAACGAAAATTCGTGATCTAAACGAGGCAAACCTTGAAGATTTAGACCTATGCGAAGGCATCGACGGGGCGTTGGAAGAAGTCGAAGACGCGAACATTGCCGACGTGCGCAGCTTGTACGAGCAGGTTGGAATATTCTTTTCTGATCGCGTCAACAAGAGATTTGAACAGGTCGAATCTTTTCACAAACAAGTTTCTCAGAACCGTGAGGCACACCTTCGCAAGGAAAGACGAGACGCTCAGGAACGCATATCTAGACGGAGAAGGGATGTTGACCGTCTGCAACGCGCTCTAGCTGAGAAATTGGCACTGCTCCGGTCGGGTGTTGCCATAGAACGGCTGACCTACCTTCAATCTGATTTAAACCAGTTGGAGGCCGAACAGGCTGATTTGCAACAACAAATTCCAAAATTTCAGAACGTCGCGGAGGACCAGAAACGGTTGAAACGAGAGATTGACGACCTTGTTGATTTGATCGGGCAAGATGTTATGGAACGTGATGCGCCGCGCAAATCAGCCGTGAAAATCTTCGCTGATACTTCGCAGTTCCTTTATGATGAACCCGGACAACTGATTATCGGCAAATCAACCGGCGTCGCGGGGCTTTCGATAGAAACAGACATTGTTGGCAAGAAGAGCGGCGGAAAGAACCATATGCAGGTGTTCTGCTTTGATTGGTTGCTTGTGGAAGCTGCTCTTACGCAAGATCGATTCCCCGGTTTCCTGATACATGACAGCCATATTTTCGACGGCGTCGACGGTCGTCAGATTGCTCTGGCGCTCAAGCTTGCCCAGAAAAAGTGTGATTCCCTAGGTGTTCAATACATTGTGGCAGTGAACTCAGATGATCTTCAAAAGATCGAAACCGAGTTAAAAGCAGAGGGCACGGATGATTTTGACCCGTACGAATATGTGATGCCAACTCGCTTAACCGATGAGCCAGACGGCGGATTGTTCGGGGTTCGTTTCTGAACAGAAGAAAACGGTTTTCAAAGTTTCATAGCCCTTTCCTTCCGCGCCTGATTCGCACAAATTCGTCTAATGTTGGTAGGGCTCACGCCAAACTCCCGCGCCAGGCCGGCCATTGTTTCCCCCGCGAGATTCCGTTCGTAAATCTGCGCGTTTCTGTCCGCGGTGTCGGCTTTGGTCTGTTGTGTTCGGTCGAAGTCAATTCGCTCCGCTTCCGTCCACACCTTGTAGACTTCCTTGTTCCGCTTGCGGTGGCGAACACGAACCACAATGCGCCCATCTACAATCCCGCGAACCTCGTATGAACCGCCTACGAATTCAATCCTGTCACCTATGCTCATACCCCCATGCCTCCTTTAGTGAGATGGGAGGAAGATACTTCGCCGCAGGGCACAGAAAAACTGCTTTTCGGCGTATCTTCAATGTCGGCTAACAACGCCCCAGTAGAAATGGCTCGTATTCGTAACAAACGACCACTCCCCGCCCAACCCGTCGTATGCAGCGGTGTCGGGGACGACCGCTTCTGGGATAGTCGGGACACACCGGATATTGCCGAAAGACAGCCATGTGGCCCTGGTTCGGAACCATGCCGGAGCGGGCATTGGCTGGGGCACGCTCCTTGGAGTATCCGGCGCACCATAGGGGCCGTCCCGCGCCGGGAAGCGCTCGCTACCCAAGCTCTGCCGGGATTTCGCGCTCACGCCGGGCGATGAAGTCCAAGAGCGCCTCGTCGAGCGCGGCATCGATCTGCGGTTCCTCGTAGCGCGCGAGCCAGGCGCGGGCCTTGTCGAGGCCGACTTGCGCGCTGTCCTTGCGGCCGTCGACCTCCCACTGCTCGAACGTCACGTTGTTCTGGGAGGGGAAGATGAAGAGGTTGGACTTGCGCGTGTGTGCGGCGCCGAGGAAATGCCCGCCCGGGCCGACGTCCTTCACGGTCTCAAAGATCTCGTCGAGGTCATCGAAATTGCAGCCCTGCGCGAAATGATAGAACGCATCGAGCTGCTCGAAATCGATCACGGTCTTTGCGTAGGAGAGGCATAGCGCACCCTCGATCATACCGCCCGCCATTGTGGTCCAGTGCGCGCCAGAGAGGATCGCGGGGAAGAGACACCACATGCTGTCGTAACCGGCCTGCATGTCCGGCGTCTTGGAGGTCGCGACGTTGGCAATGGCGCGATGCGGCACGCCATAGCGTCTGGCCATCTGGCCCGCGAGAAACTGCACGATGGCCGAATCCGGGCTGCCGGTTACCGGCGCACCGGTGCTAAGCGAGACCGTCGTCGCGGGCACTCCAAAGAGCATGGGCGCGCCGGGGCGCACCAGCTGACCGAGGGCGATGGCCATTAGCGCCTCGGCCGTTACCACGCCCATGGTGCCCACATTGGAGGCCGGCGTCGAGGCAGCGGTCATGGAGAAGGGCGAACACATGACCGCGTGATTGGCGCGCGCATAGACCTTGAGGGCATCGAGCATGGTCTCGTCCCAAATGAGGGGAGAGTTCGAATTGATGAGGTTGGTGGTGCAGCAATTGTTGCGGGCGAAGTCATCGCCGAAAACGATGCCGCACATGGCCACCGTGTCTTCCGCCCGCTCGCGTGCGGTGACGTTACCGATGATGGGCTTGTCAGAACATTTGAAGGCCGACCACGCCATATGCAGATGCCGGTGTGGCACGGTCACGTCCATCGGCTCGACAATGGGCCCGCCGGCAATGTGCACGGAAGAGGCCATGTGGTTGAGCTTCTGAAGGTTGTTCAGATCATCGAGCGTCGCGTGGCGGCGTTCGCCCTCAAAGTCGAGGATGAAGGGCGGCCCGTAGGAAGGCGAGACAACCTGGGAGCGGCCGCCGACGGTTACTGTGCGCTCCGGGTTGCGCGCATGATGGACATACTCCGAAGGCGCCTTCGCCACGAGCTCCAGAAGAGCGTCGCGGCCGATGCGTACCCGCTGGCCCTCGATTTCCGCCTCCGTGCGGCCCCAGATCTCGAGGCTCTCCGCGTCGCGGAACTCGACGCCGATTTCCTCCACGATGCGCATGGCAAGTTCGTGGATCTGCTCGACACCTTCGGCATTCGTCACTTCATGGAGTGGCACGCTGGCGATGAGCGGCGGGTGATGCACGATGGGTGCATCGACCCGGGCCTTGCGGCGCGCGGCGCGTCCGCCCTTGCGGATCTGCTTTTCCTCCGACAAGCCCATGGCTGTGTCGCCTCCACTTCCAGTTCTAACTCAGCTCTGCCGGTATCTCCTCCTCGCGCCTTGCAATGAAGTCGAGCAACGCTTCGTCGAGCGCCGCATCGATCTCCGGCTCCTCGTAACGCGCGAGCCAGGCGCGGGCCTTGTCGAGGCCGACTTGCGCGCTTTCCTTGCGGCCGTCGACCTCCCACTGCTCGAACGTCACGTTGTTCTGGGAGGGGAAGATGAAGAGATTGGACTTGCGCGTGTGCGCGGCGCCGAGGAAATGTCCGCCCGGGCCGACGTCCTTCACGGTCTCGAAGATCTCGTCGAGATCGTCGAACCGGCAGCCCTGGCAGAAATGATAGAACGCATCGACCTGTTCGAAGTCGATGACGGTCTTGGCATAGGAGAGGCCGAGCGTGCCCTCGATCATGCCGCCGGCCATGGTGATCCAGTGGGCCCCGGACATGAAGGACGGGAACAGCCCCCACATGGAATCGTAGGCCGCCTGCATGTCGGGCGTCTTGGAGGTGGCGCAGTTGGCGATGGCGCGATGCGGCACCTTGTAGCGCCGCGCCATCTGGCCGGCGAGAAACTGCACGATGGCGCTGTCCGGGCTGCCGTGCACCGGGGCGCCGGTGTTGAGCGAAACCGTCATCGCCGGCACGCCGAAGAGCATCGGTGCGCCGGGCCGGACAAGCTGGCCGAAGGCGATCGCCATCAAGGCTTCCGCCGTCACCACGGCCATGGTGCCGACATTGCTGGCGGGCGTCGACGCCGCGGTCATCGAAAACGGCGAACACAGCACCGCATGATTGTTCGCCGCATAGACCTTGAGGGCGTCCAGCATGGTCTCGTCCCACACCAGCGGTGAGTTTGAGTTGATGAGGTTTGTCGTGCAGGCGTTGTTCGCGGCGAAGTCGTCGCCGAAGACGATCTTGCACATTTCAACGGTGTCTTCGGCCCGTCCGCGCGCCGTGACATTGCCGACGATCGGCTTGTCGGAATATTTGAGCCCGCTGTAGGCCATGTGCATGTGGCGGTGCGGCACCGGCACATCGACCGGCTCGACGATCGGACCGCCGGCGATGTGCACCGAGGCCGCCATGTGATTGAGTTTCTGCAGCGTGTTCAAATCGTCGATCGTCGCGTGCCGGCGCACGCCTTCGAAATCGAGAATAAACGGCGGACCGTAGGACGGCGCCACGACCTGCGACCTGCCGCCGACCTCGACTGTGCGTTCGCGGTTGCGGCCATGGTGCGTATAGGTTTGCGGCGCATGTTGCACCAGCGCCAGCAGCGTGTCGCGGCCGACGCGCACGCGCTCGCCATCGATCTCCGCATCCGTCCCCCGCCAGATCTCCAGAGACTCCTCATCGCGGAAGTCGACACCGATCTCCTCGACGATGCGCATGGCAAGCTCGTGGATCTGCTCGACGCCTTCCGCGTTCGCCACCTCATAGACCGGCACTTGCGAAATCAGCGGCGGGTTATGGAAGAACTCCGCCGCCTCGCGCGCTTCGCGCCGCGCCGCGCGGCCGCCTTTGCGGGTGATCTTTTCTTCAGGCAGCGACATGGGCCGTATCCCCCTACATGCGCGGGCGCTGGTTGCCGGGATCGTAGGGCGCATCCGCGATGACGGTCGCCCGGCAGCGGTTGTCGAGCAGCGGCACTTCAAGCTCGGTGCCGATGTCGGCGTGCGCAATGTCGAGATAGGCCATCGACAGACACCCGCCGACATGATGCGAGGTGGCGCCTGAGGTGACGCGGCCGACCAGCGTGCCGTCGCGGTAAACGCCCTCGTTCATATAGGCGTCGGCATCCACGGTCTCGACGCGCAGGGTCACCATGCGCCTGGTGAGGCCGTTTTGCCGCTGCGTCAAAAGCGCGTCGCGGCCGACGAAATCCTGCTTGTCGAACTTGACGAACTTCTCAAGCCCGGACTCCAGCGCCGTGTGCTCGATATCCATGTCGCGGTACATGGCGCGGTAGGACTTCTCCAGCCGCAGCGATTCGATTGCGCGGTAGCCGGCAAGCTTCAGGCCGTGTTCGGCGCCCGCCTTCATGATCTCGTCATAAAGATGCAGGTTGTAGAAGATCGGGTGGTAAAGCTCCCAGCCGAGTTCGCCCTCGTAGTTGACGCGCATCATGCGCACATCAGAGGCGAGGCCGACGGTGACGGACCGGGCGGTCATCCAGCGGAACGCCTCGTTCGAGATGTCCGCATCGACGAGGTTTTCCAGAACCGCGCGCGCGTTGGGGCCGACGACGGTGAAGCAGCCGCGTTCCATGGTCACGTTGCGAAGGGTTGCCGAGCCGTCCTGCGGCATCGATTTTTCCAGAATATCGAAATCGTGCCGCTCGCCGCGTGGCGTGCCGACAAGGTAATAGTGGTTTTCGCCCAGCTTCGTCACCGTGAACTCCGCGCGCACGGTGCCCCGGGGCGTGAGGAAATGCGCCAGCACCATGCCGCCGACTTTCGAAGGCATGCGGTTGGCGAGCACCCGGTTGAGCCAGGCTTCGGCACCGGGGCCCGAGGCCTCGAACTTCGCCATCGGCGTCATCTCGATAAGACCTACCGCGTCGCGCACCGCGCGGCACTCCGCGCCCACATGCGGCATCGAATTGAACGTGCGGTAGCTCCAGATGTCTTTTGGTTCGGTACCTTGCGGCGCGAACCACAAGGGCACCTCCCAGCCATAGACCGAGCCGAAGGCGGCGCCTGCATTCTTCATCCGGTCGTAGCACGGCATCGTCTTGGCGGGCCGCGCTTCGGGCCACTCATAGCCCGGGTAGTGAATGCCGAAATTGTGGCCGAAGGTTTCCTTGTTCTTCAGGCCCGTCCAGACCTTGTTGGCGTAGGCGCCGAAGCGCCGCGCATCGACTTCGGAGAGATCGATATGCGGTTCGCCGTCGATGATCCAGTTGACGAGTTCATGGCCGATACCGCCACCCATCAAGATGCCGCCGGAAAAGCCTTCCGCGAGCCACAGGTTGCGCTTGCCCCAGGCCGGACCGGCGAGCGGCAGATTATCCGGCGAAACGCAGATCGGTCCGCGCACGTTGGCCTGAATGCCGACCTCGCCCAGCACCGGCACAAGCTCAAGTGCCGCCTCCCAGTTCTCCTCCACCGATTCCATATCTTCCGGCATGAGGTCCGCACCGAACCAGTCGGGCACGCCGTCGCGGGCGAAATGCTCCAGCCGGCTCGGGCGCTCGTAGGGGCCGAACATGAGACCGTCGCGTTCCTCGCGCACATAGCCGTTGATCGCCTCGTTGCGCAGCACCGGCATTTCCGGCAGGCCCTGGTCCTTGCGCGCGCGCACTTCAGGCACCGTCTCGGTGACCCAGTACTGGTGCAGTACCGGAAACGCGGGAAGGTCGAGACCGAGCATGGCGCCGGTCTGCTGCGCATAGTTGCCGGTCGCGGTGACAACGTGTTCGCAGACGATGTCGCCCTTGCTGGTGCTCACCTTCCACTCGCCCGAGGGCAACTGGGTAATGGCGGTGACTGCCGTCTCGCGGTAAATTTTTGCGCCGAGATCGCGGGCGCCCTTTGCCAACGCCTGCGTCACGTCGGCGGGCGCGATATGGCCGTCGTCCGGGTTGTAAACCGCACCGATGAGTTCCTTGGAGCGCTTCATCAAGGGCCACAGATCGACGGTCTGCTCTGGCGTCAGGATCTCCGCGCGGATGCCTTGCGTTTCGGCAATCGTCGCATAGTTCAGATACTCGTCCATGCGGTCGGCGCTTTCGGCGATCCTGAGCTGTCCGCATTTGTGCCAGCCGATTGCCTGACCGGTCTCTTCTTCCAGACCTTCGTAGATCTCGATCGTCTTGGCGATAAGGCGGCCGAACTTGTAGGAGAACGAGTAGAGCGGAATGAGCCCCGCCGCATGCCAGGTCGAGCCGGCGGTAAGCTCGGTGCGCTCCAGCAGGCAGCAATCGGTCCAGCCGCGATGGGCAAGGCTGTAGAGAATATTGGCACCGACGCATCCACCGCCGATTACCACCACACGCGCATGTGACTGCATCTGTCAATCCTCCGCTTAAATGCCGTCTCTGCAACTGCAATGCAGCCGGAGAAACGCCGGTCCAGCATCAAGAGCGTATGATCAAACCTCTCTTTGAAATTGAATATTTCAGCCAAAGTGCGGTAGATTTTTGTGTTTTCGAGCAAACAGCACAGGTACATGGCGATGAACGAACTGTCAGGCCTGCCGGACCTGCAACCGGGCGCATACGCCGCGGGCGATGCGGCGACGCCGGAACTGCGGGTTGGCATCCTGCCGTTCCCGGAATTTACGCTGACGCCGCTTGCCGGATTTGTCGATGCGCTGCGCCTTGCCGCCGACCGCGAAGATGACAGCCGCCAGGTCCATTGCGCCTGGTCGTTTCTCGGGCGCGACGCAGTGCCGGTCCGCGCAAGTTGCGGTCTGCAGGTGATCCCGCAAGAGCCGTTTGGCGACCCCTCACGCTTCGATTATGTAGTGGTTGTCGGCGGCAAGCTGCTGGCCATGAACGAATATCCCGAAGACGCTCTTGCGTTTTTGCGTGCGGTACACGAGGCGGGCGTGCCGCTTGTCGGCCTGTGCACCGGCGGCATGGTGCTCGCCGAAGCCGGGCTCCTGCGCGAACGGCGCTGTTGCGTCCACTTCGCAGCCCAGGGCCTGTTCTCGCAGCGCTATCCCGATATCGTGCCGATCACCGATGCGAACTTTGTGGTCGACGGCAACATCATCACCTGTCCGGGCAGCATAGCGGCGATCGATGTCGCCACATATCTCATCAAACGGCATTGCGGACGCACCCGGGCGAAGAAGGCGACGAACTATCTCCTCATGAACGCCGACCAGCCGCGGCTCTATCTGCCCGAGCGCGCCTATGAGGACAGGCTCGTCAACGCGCGCCGCGAAACCGTCGATGCCGTACGCATCATGGAGATGAACATCGGCGAGCCGTTTGCGGTGGCGAAGCTTGCGGGGCTGGTCAATGTGTCGTCATCGTGCCTGCAGCGCATTTTCCTCGACGACGTCGGCGCAACGCCGGCAAGTTTCTGGCGCACGCTCAGGCTCGATCATGGCCGCAGCATGCTGGTCGACACCACCAAGTCGATAACCGCGATCGCGCATGAGACCGGCTTTGCCGACAGCTCCCACTTCTGCCGAGTGTTCCGCAGCGCCTACGGCGTGACGCCGCACAGATTCCGCGCGAAGTCTCGGCACTAGAGCGGGATCACATTAGATAGAACCGGTTTGATGGGCCAAATCGGTTCGCCTGGTCAGGCGCGGTGCGTGGCGCGATACGGGATATCGAGCAAGCGCCGCAACGCCGCCGGCGGGCCGATCTGGCCCACCGAAGGCCAGGATTTGGCGCCCTCCGGACTGCGTTGCGCTTCCCTTGCGGACGGCCGGTCCACGGCGCGAACCGCGCCTTGCCAGACGGCGCCA
>JAJFHE010000077.1 GCA_021775755.1 Hyphomicrobiales bacterium
TCTGCTCGCCGCGGATCGCCTCAAGAGCAACACGCGCCTTGAACTCTGCCGTAAACCGTCTGCGCTTCGTCATCGTGGATCGTCCTTATCATCGGTCAATCCACCTTAGCTACCTGTCTCAGATTCGGGGACCAGCTCTACCTTTGCTCGTTCTGTCCGGCCAAATTGATGTTGAACCGATGTTGGAAAAACACGGCGTTCTACACGATCTTTTGAGCCGCGCCGCTGGAATGTTTCTTCACGAATGAAATTCCACGGGCCCGAGCTACCAAGCGGCTAATGCCGTGGTCTACACTGTAGTTTTCCAGGTTGCCGCGATATTTCGCCCATCGGCAATTGCCTCCGCGTGGCGACCAGACCGAGAACGCCCGAGGCCGGCGGTGTTCCGGGCGCACCAACGGGCGGCGCAAACGGTTCACATTTGTAAGTGTGGCTACTGCCTTAAAGAGCCGTGTTGATCTTTTCAGCGTGCTTCTTAAGATCCTCCACATCCGCCATCGCCGAAGCCGGCGGGCGCATTCTGACATCGCTCCAGCGCGGCACCACATGGAAGTGAATATGAAAGACTTCCTGGCCGCCGGCGGCCTCGGAAAACTGCTGCAGGGTGATGCCGTCGGCTCCCATGCCTGCCATCGCGGCTTTGGCGATCTTCTGCACCGCTGTCATGAGATCCGCCAGATCGTCCGGTGAAATGTCCAGGAGGTTTCGCGCTTTCGCTTTTGGGATCACCAGTGTGTGTCCATCTGAACGCGGCATGATGTCCATGAAGGCGAACACCTTGTCGTCTTCGTAGACTTTTACGCAAGGGATTTCGCCGCGCATGATTTTGGCGAATATGTTGTCGTCGTCGTAGGCGCTCATGTGCGGTCATTGCTCCTGTTGAAGGGTGCGGGGATCACATTCCAGTTCACTGGCGCGAGGTCAAGGCCCTTCACCGCGGAATGGCGAGTGGGTCATCAGAAATTCCGAATCGCGGAGAACCGCGGCACGTTCTTGCTGCAAATAGTCCGCGACCGCATCGCGAAGGCCTGGATGGGCGATCCAGTGGGCGCTGTAGGTGATCACCGGCAGATAACCGCGCGCCAGCTTGTGCGGCCCCTGGGCGCCTGCCTCCACGAATTTCAGGCCATGCGCGATGGCATAATCGATCGCCTGATAGTAGCAGGTTTCAAAATGCAGGAACCGGTGCTCCTCTATGCAGCCCCAGTAGCGGCCGTAAAGCGTTTCATCCCCAATAAGGTTCAGGGCGCCGGCGATGTAGCGCCCCCCATGACGGCACATGACAAGGAGGACACGGTCTGCCAGCGCATTACCCAGCAGAGAGAAAAACTCCCGGTTCAGATAGGGCGTACCCCATTTGCGGGCGCCGGTGTCGAGATAGAACTGGAAGAATGCGTCCCAGTGCGCCTCGGTAATGTCGCTGCCTCTGAGCCACTCGATATCGACACCTGTCGCGCGCGCGCCGTCGCGCTCCTTGCGCAACGCCTTGCGTTTGCGCGAAGAGAGTTGATTCAAAAAATCATCGAAGCTCGTGTAGTCGTTGTTCGCCCAGTGAAATTGCTGGTCGGTTCGGCGCAACAGGCCAAGCGCGCCAAGCCGCTCCCACTCGCTCTCGGTGAGAAACGTCAGATGCAAAGATGAAGCCTCGAGTTTTTCACAAAGCTGCAGGGCGGCATTGATCAGGAACTGCTCGGTTGCGCGTTCATCCGCGCCATCGCGAACAAGAAGCCTGCGGCCTGTCGCCGGCGTAAAGGGAACGCTCGCCTGAAGCTTTGGATAGTAACGCCCGCCGGCGCGCTCAAAGGCATCCGCCCAGCCATAGTCGAACACATACTCACCTTGCGAGTGCGATTTCAGGTAACACGCCATGACGCCGTCGACGGTCCCGCCGGGGCTTTCGAGTACCAGGTGTTGCGGCAGCCAGCCGGTGGCGGCGGCGACCGAGCCGCTGTCTTCCAGGGCCTTGAGGAAACCGTGCACCAAGAACGGGTTGCACGCCCCGGACGCGGGGTTGGCACAGGCGTCCCATGCGTCTGCAGGAATCGCCGCGATCGACTGCTCGACCCGGACAACGCGGTGGTCTTGTTCTGGCTCTCCCATGAAACTCGCTCAGCACCGGTATTTTGCGTCAGACTTGCGGCTGAAAGCCTTCGAACGTGATCTGGTCCGACCATTTAAGCGCGTGGGCGCCTTGGCGTTCACTTCGCACCGTCCACGTGATCACCGGCAGCCCGAGGGCGCGCAGGAGGCGTGGTGCGGGGGCCGGAAGGTCGTCTGCATCATAAGATACAAAATGCGGCCTTGTGCTGGCCACGTGCAGAAAATGGCGCATCGAAAAGCGTTGCCAGGACGAAAGTTCCGGCCAGTTTTCAGGATCGGAAAAGCGGCACGCCACGATCCCTCTTGGAACCTGCGGCGCGAGTTTGCGGAATGCCGCAATGCATCGTGGATCGAATGACATGACCGCCGCGGTCCCGCGGTAGTTTTCAAGGTCGCGCGCGACGCCGGCGGCCAGCGCTCGCACATTTGCCCACCCGGTCTTGAGCTCTATCACCAGCGGCCGCCGGCCCGAGACCAGGTCCAGCGTCTGGGCAAGGGTCGCAATCTTGTCGCCGGTGCCCGCATAGGCGATGTCGCAGAGAGCGGCCGTGGAAAGATCGATGACCCGGTCGCGGGATGCAGTCAGGCGCTCAAGGGTGGCATCGTGATAGACAACCGCATTCCCGTCGGCCGTCAGACGGACATCGATTTCAACCGAGTAGCCCGCATCGACAGCGCGCGTAATGGCGCTTGGGGAATTCTCCACCACGCCAGCCGCCGCATCGTGGAGCCCACGATGGGCGATTGGCGTTTTTGTCAGCCAGTCGAGACGGCTCATCGGGTCGGGCGCGGCCTGTGCGCTACTCGATTTCAAACACCGCATCCACTTCGACGGCGACGTCGAGCGGCAGACTGCCGGCGCCCACCGCAAAGCGTGCATGCCGCCCGCGGTCGCCGAGAACGTCTACCATGAGGTTGGACGCACCGTTGATGACCGCCGGGTGATCGGTAAATTCAGGCACCGCATTGACGAAGCCGCCGAGTTTCACGCACCGGCGCACACGTTCAAGATCGCCGCCGCAGGCTGCTTTGAGCTGGGCGAGAATGTTGATGGCGCACAGTTTTGCCGCATCCGCTGCTTCTTCCTTGGTGAAGTCGGCGCCGACCTTGCCCTGATACTCAAAACCGTTCGGACCAAGCGTCACCTGTCCGGAAATGAACACCAGATTGCCGGTCACGACATAGGCGACATAGTTTGCAACGGGTGCTGCGGGTTCCGGCAGGGTGATGCCGAGCTGCTTGAGGTTTTCGTCAATTGTACCCATGAGATTATTCCTTTCGATACAGAACGTTTGGTGGTTTTCAGAATTTCGATTGGTGCTATGCGGTCACCGCGTCGGGTGGGCGTTGGCCGCCGAAGAAGGCATCTAGATTGTCTAGCGCCCGCATGCCCATGGCAATGCGCGTCTCCAGTGTGCTGCTGCCCAGATGAGGCAGCAAAAACGCGTTGTCGAGTTCACGGTAGCGCGGATCGATATCAGGTTCGTTGCGGAACACGTCGAAGCCGACCGCCGCGAGCCTTCCGCTCTGCAGTGCGGTGATAACCGCATCGTCGTCAACGATGTCGCCGCGCGCGGAATTCACAATGATGGCGTTTTGCGGCAGGAGGGCGATGGCTTCCGAATTTATCATGCCCCGTGTTTGCGCTGTCGATGCGCAGTTGATGGACAGGAAGTCCGCGTGCTCAAGCAATTGATCCAGCGTTTCGTGAAACCGGGCGCCGTGCTCCTGGTCTTCAGGCAGCCGGGAACGGTTGTGGTAGTGGACCGTCATGTCGAAGCCGCGTGCGCGCTGCGCGACGGCGCGCCCTATTCGCCCCATGCCAATAACGCCGATGCGCTTGCCGGTGACATCGTGGCCAAGCAGGCCGGTCGGCGACCAGGGCCCCCATTCGCGGCTGCGCACGAGCCGTTCTCCCCATCCTGCGCCGCGCGCCGCGCCAAGGATCAGCAGCCATGTGATATCGGCGGTCGCATCGGTCAGCACATCCGGTGTGTTGGTAACGGTAATTCCGCGTTCCGTGGCGGCTGCGACGTCGATGTGATCGTAACCGACGGAGTAGGTTGCAATAATTCGAACGCTTGGCGGCAGCGCCGCAACAACGGGCGCGGCGCATTTCTCCGTCGCCGTCACGAGGATCGCGTCAAACCCGTCCGCCTTTTCCGCAACCTCTTGCGGTGAAAAGATGGTATCTTCCGGGTTGAACACGGGGTCATAGTCTTGTGCGATGCGCTGCTCGACGGCATCGGGCAGTTTGCGGTACACACGCAGCTTAGGCTTTGATTGCCCTGACATGACAGTTGCTGTTCCTGTGGCGGATCGGGTCGCGAAAACATGACCGTGCGTGTCGTAACGCCCGGATAACTGAAACCCGGACATAGAGATCGGAAGTGCATAACCTAATGCGTCAGTCAAAACATGGAAAAGTCGTTCGCCGCAACCCCGTATACGCACGGATTGCGGTTTTTGTTCTGGCGGCAGGTGTCACAATCGCAGCGCCCGTGGCGGCCTTGAGCGCAAGTCTTGCCTCATACCGCGCCGTTTACGACCTCAATCTCAGAGAAGCCGACGACCGTTCCGGCATCGCCAATGTGGAGGGCCGGCTCGTCACGGAGTACGACGGCGACGATTGCGAGGGCTATACGCTCAATATGCGGCGTGTCCTGCGCATCAACACGACCAATGGCACGTCCAGCATGCTCGATGCGCTGATGACGTCGTGGGAATCGGGAAGCGGTAACGAGATGCAGTTCGGTTCGCGCCAGTATATGGATTCCCGGCTGATCGACGATGTCGCTGGCGGTGCGGAAACGGGACGCGCGGAAGCCGATGGTCAGGTGCACTTCACCTCCCCGAACGAAAGTGAGATGAACCTGCCCGCAGATGCGGTGTTCCCGACGGAACACGCCAAACGCATCATCGAGGCGGCGCTGCGCGGCGATACGATCGAACGCAGCATCGTGTTCGACGGGGCGGAGTTGAACAAGATCTACACGGCCGTGAGTTTCATCGGCACGCGCCTCGAGCCGGGCGAAGCCGAAGTAGTCGGCGAAACCGACGGTGCGCAAAACCTGCGAGAGTTGCCCGCCTGGCCGGTAACGGTAAGCTATTTCGAAGACACCGCCGAAGACATCGCCGAACAACTGCCCGCCTACGAGTTGACCGTCACGATGTTCGAGAACGGCGTCGTGACCGATCTCGTGCTTGCCTATGAGGGGTTTTCGCTCACCGGCACCCTGTCGAGCATTGAACTTTACGAGCGCGGCGGCTGCAACTGACGCGGCGCCGCCTCAACGCCGCCGCTCGCGCCGTTCAAACCCTATCCCCTTGTCGATCGCCTCGCGCCCGAAGCGCTCGCGCAGCTTGTCCATGGCGTGTTCCGCCGACGCGCGCTTACCGGCGTCCGGATCAAGCAGATTCGCTTGATCCGCGAACCCGTCGCTTTGTAGCTGACTGATGCCGATACCGATCAACCGGAAGGCTGTGCCGTCCGCCTCGCGGCGCATCAGCGGCACCGCTTCGCGGTAAATCCTGTCTGCGAGTTGTGTCGCGGTGTCGAGTTTTCGGTTGCGGGTGCGGATCTTGAAATCGGCCGTCTTCATTTTGAGCACCACGGTTTCTCCCGCAAGTCCCGCCGCCTTGGCACGCCGCGACACCTTTTGCACAAGCGGCCATAAAATGCGCTCAAGCTCCGCGGCTTCGGCAATGTCGGTGTTGAAGGTGGTTTCCGCGCTGATGCTTTTCGCCTCACCGTCGGGCGACACTTTCCGGCTGTCGAGACCGCGCGACAGCTCATGCAACCGCTGTCCCATGGTGCCGTAACGCTGCATGAGGAGCTTGAGGTCGCTGGTCTGCAACTGGCCGATGGTGGTGATGCCGTCCTTGCGAAGCTTGCGCTGCAGCGCCTTGCCCACGCCCCAGATGAGCGACACCTGCTGCTCATGCAGGAAGTGCAGGGTTTCCGTCTCGCCGATTATCGAAAAGCCTCTTGGCTTGTCGAAATCCGAGGCGACTTTCGCGAGAAACTTGTTGTGCGACAGGCCGATGGAAACGCTGACGCCAAGGGTATCTTCGATATGGCTGGCAAGTTTCGCAAGAGTTCGGGCCGGACTGTGTTTGTGCAGGCGTTCCGTGCCGGTCAGATCGAGAAACGCTTCGTCGATCGAAAGCGGCTCGACCAGCGGCGTGACATCGCGCATCAGCTGCCTGACCTCGCGGCCGACTTTCGAATATTTCTCTATATTGGGTCGCATGACGGTGGCGTCCGGGCAGAGTTTCAGGGCCTTGAACATCGGCATTGCCGATCCGACACCGGATATGCGGGCAATGTAACAGGCGGTTGAGACAACCCCGCGCCGCCCGCCTCCGATGATCAAAGGTTTGTCGGCGAGCTCCGGGTTGTCGCGTTTTTCAACCGCTGCGTAAAACGCATCACAATCGATATGCGCAATCGAAAGCGAATGGATTTCGCTGTGCCGTATGAGGCGCGGGCTGCCGCACACTTTGCAGCGCTCGCCGTCGTCGCAATCGGCAAGGCAGGAGCGGCAAAAGCCGGGTAACGGGTGATCCGCTGCAGGGTCCACGTCAAAGCACTCGCGCTCTGGAAAGGGGCGCACAACGTTACCACAAACGCGCCGCGCCCCGCACACCGCTTGCATCGCCGTGCTGCGGCGGCACGATGTTGACCGCGGCGTGATCGGCAAAGATCAGGGGCTGCATGAGGTCTGGAAGCCGGTCGTAGAGATGCGCCATCTGCGACAGTCCGCCGCCGAGCACGATGACGTCCGGATCAAGAATGTTCGAAACCGTCGCAAGACCGCGCGCAAGCCGTTCGGTATGGCGCTCAAGGGTCGCCCGCGCACCGGTGTCGCCGGCATCTGCCCTGGTGCGGACTTCCTCTGCCGAAAGGGTTTCGCCCGTGGTTTGCGCATGATCGCGCGCAAGTGCGGGGCCTGACAGCCAGGTTTCCAGACAGCCCTTGCGGCCGCACCAGCACGCCGGACCCTCCGCCTCATGTGCGGATGCGCGGGGCAGGGGTGTGTGGCCCCATTCGCCGGCAATCGAGCGCCCGCCCGCGTGCAGCGCGCCGTTTAGCACAATGCCGCCGCCACATCCTGTGCCGAGAATGACCCCGAACACGCAGGCCGCACCCTGTGCGGCACCGTCATAGGCCTCCGACAGGGCAAAGCAGTTGGCATCATTGGCAAGACGTACAGGGCGCTGCAGCTTTCTCTGCAGGTCTTCTGCTAACGGCATGCCGTTGAGCCACGTCGAATTTGCGTTTTGGATCAAGTCGCTGTGTGGACTTATTGAACCTGGAATGCCAATGCCCACGGTGCCTGTCTGTCCGTGTGATTTCTCGATGTCCGCAACCAGGCCGGCTATGGCGGCAATTGTGCCGTCATAGTCGCCGCGTGGTGTCGCCCGGCGCTTTATGGAACCGGCGGTGTCGTTGTCTGCCAGGCCGATGGCGGCGATTTTCGTGCCGCCAAGGTCGATGCCGATACGAAATTCAGGGGTCATCGGGCGCACCGATCAAGGTGCGAATGAACGGCCGTGCCTCGGCCCAGTCCCCCGTGCGCAGCGCCACCGCGTCGATCGGTTCCACATGGCGTGCAAATCGTGTGTCGGGAATGAAGTGGATTAGATGAACGTCGGGGCAGGTCTCCGCCACCGAGACTATGTTGTTCGGGCTGTCATCGATGAACACCGCCCCATGCGGCGAACCATCGATGAGCGCTTCGACGGCGGGGCCCTTCGAGCCGTTATTTGCGATGACCGGGTAGGGCATGCCGTGGCCGCGCAGATTGGCCGTGCGGTCTTCCAGATAGCTGTCAGGCAGGTTCGTGAGCATCACCACTTCGGCATGCGAGTTCAGATCGTGCAGGGCGGCGGTGGCACCTTCAATGGCTTCCATATGCCGGGTCCGGGCGTCGAAACATCCAAACAATAGTTCGCCGAGGCGCTTCTGGGAAATCGGCTCATTGCTGCCGATTTCGCGCACGTTGCCGTTGAGCGCGAAGCTTGCCGCATCGAGCCAGCATCCGTTTTCCTCCAGATGGGCTTCAAGACTGCGGATGAAATGTACCACCACTTCATCCACATCGCAGATGAACAGTGGCCGGTTCCGCTCAAGTTCAAGCCTTTCGATCTGGGCACGCGCGCTCTCATCCAGTTTCGAAATCGCAAGTTCCTCCTACTCGAAGTGCTCGGGCGCGAGCGTGCGCCGTGCCGCAGCGGGCAGTTCCGGATCGATCTCCGCGAATTCCGCAAAGCCCAGAACCAGACCATCGTCGGAAAGAATATAATCCAATATTCCAGCAAGGGTAGTCCGGTCATGGGCCGAAGATTTCAGTGCCGCAACCGACAGGCCGCTCAGCTTCATGAAGCGCTCCAGCCTGTCCTGTTCGGAACTCAGGAACAGCAGCCCCCACGCCGCGATTGTCTCCGCATTCTGCGGCGACACGTGCTGTTTTTTCCTGTCGATCGCTGAATCACTCCGGTTTGGGCCTGAAATCCGGGAAAAGCGGCCAATGATTAAACACTTGGTTACTAGTTTGACGTGAAATGGCGAGAGCGCCGGGATGGTCCGGGAGACGCCCAAAAGACTGCCACAAAGATTGTTCTCTCCGGTGCGGGAGCTAGTACGGTATGAACCTAACAACCGTCAATGCATCGCGAAAAGATATTGGCGCCGGAGAGCGGCAGGTCATGACCAAATCGATTCTGATCGTTGAGGACAACGAGCTGAATATGAAGCTCTTCAATGACCTTCTGGAAGCGAATGGCTATACGACGCTGCAGACCCGCGACGGTCTGTCGGCGCTTGAGATTGCACGCGAGCACAAACCGGACCTCATTCTCATGGACATTCAGTTGCCAGAAGTTTCAGGCCTTGAAGTCACCAAGTGGCTGAAAGAGGACGAGGACCTGCGTGCCATTCCGGTCATCGCGGTGACGGCCTTCGCCATGAAGGGCGATGAGGAAAAAATCCGCGAGGGCGGCTGCGAGGCCTATATCTCCAAGCCGATCTCGGTGAACAGTTTTCTGCAGACCGTTGAACAGTTTGTCGGGGGTGACGAATGACGGCGCGTGTACTTGTTGTCGACGACATTCTGGCAAATGTGAAGTTGCTGGAAGCCAAGCTGACGGCCGAATATTTCGATGTGCTGACCGCGCGCAGTGGCGTCGAGGCGCTCGAAGTAGTGCAGCGGTCGATGCCCGACATCATTCTGCTCGATGTCATGATGCCCGGCATGGACGGGTTTGAGGCCTGCGAGCGCCTGAAGTCCAATCCGATCACGCAACACATTCCCGTTGTCATGGTCACCGCGCTCGACCAGCCGCAGGACCGGGTAAAGGGGCTCGAATCGGGCGCCGACGATTTCCTCACCAAACCGGTGAGCGACATCGCGCTGTTCTCGCGCGTCAAAAGCCTTGTGCGCTTGAAGATGCTGACCGACGAGCTGCGCTCGCGCGCCGCCACCAGCGAGCGCATGGGTCTGATCGACCGCAATCTCCAGGAGGCCATGGCGCGCAGTCCCGGCCGCCTGATGCTTGTCGACGACAAGCAAAGCTCGATTGACCGCTTTCTCGGGACGCTTGGAGACAAGCACGAGGTTACCGTAATTCAGGATCCGCAGGCGGCCCTGTTCGAGGCGGCCGAGAAGGAATGGGAACTTCTCATCGTCAGCCTCAACCTGCAGGACTATGACGGCTTGCGCCTGTGCTCGCAGCTGCGCTCGCTTGAGCGGACGCGCCATCTGCCGATCCTCATCATCATAGAGCCGCACGACACGGCAAGGCTGCTGCGCGGCCTCGATATGGGCGTCAACGACTATCTTATGCGCCCGGTCGACGGCAACGAACTGCTGGCGCGCGTCTATACGCAGCTGAAGCGCCGCCGCTACACCGAGCAACTCCGCGACAACGTCGCGCAGAGCATGGAAATGGCGGTAACCGATGCGCTTACCGGCCTCTACAACCGGCGTTACATGGAGACCCATCTGGGCACCCTGATCGATCAGTCGGCAAGCCGCGGCAAGACCCTGGCGCTGCTGGTCATCGACATCGACTTCTTCAAGGCCGTGAACGACAGCCACGGTCACGATGTCGGCGATCAGGTTCTGCAGGAATTTGCCGAGCGCATACGCTCAAACGTGCGCAGCATCGATATGGCCTGCCGCCTTGGTGGTGAGGAATTCGTTATCGTCATGCCCGATACCGACATGTCGCTGGCATTCCGGATCGGTGAGCGTCTGCGCCAGATCATCGCCAGTGCGCCCTTTGTGATCGATACCATCGATATGCCCCTCGACATTACGATCTCGGTAGGGGTGGCGTCCCTGGAGAATGCCGCCGACACGCAGGAAGATATCCTGAAGCGTGCCGACCAGGCGCTCTATCAGGCCAAGCGCGATGGCCGTAACCGCGTCGTGGTCGCCGACGCGGCCTGACCCCAACTGTTTTCCCGGATACTTCCGCCGAAACTTCCGCCCGACAACACCGCTCGACCTTGAGTCGCAGCGGGATTGCGACCTGCTCCGGCAAGTGTGTGTTCAGACTGCTCGGCGATATGACCCGGTTTCTGAAGCTTGGAATGACCAACGTTTAACTTCCCGCCTGCGAAATGAGCTACAGCCATAAGATTGCTCATCGCTTTCCGTTGGTAAGCGTCTGCCAGTATGATGTGCGCGATTTTGAAGGCCCGGCCGTTCTGAACGCGTTGAAGTGTCATGAGGACACCTTCAACTATTCGCTTTCAAGATTTCTGGCGTCTTAGGCCGGGATTTGCCAGGTTCGCACTCTTAAAGGAGCTCTCCATGGACGCAACAGTAGGTACTCGCCCCAGAGTTCAACCGCCTAGCTATGAAGACCTGCCCCCGGAGTCCGCCGCTCTCTGGGATGAGCAAATGGAACGGTTCGGCGCTGTGACAACAATGAAACGTACACTCATGTTGTCGCCGATTGCATGCGAATCAATATTCAATTTGTATCCAATGATCGACAAGGTCGCCACGTATGTGGGGAAACAGGCGGCGCTCATTTTCGTTCACGCCGTGTCGTGTGAAACGGACTGCCTCATTTGCTCGGTGTATTTTCGCAAACACCTTGTTGATTCAGGCGTCGAACCCGACAGTTTCGTTCTGACCCGTGAAGAAGAAGCGCTGGTGGAGTTTGGCCGCGCGATGGCGAAGAACCACGCGAGGGTTCCCGATGAGATTTACGACAGGCTCGATTTTCTGTCGGATACCGCCAAGGTGGACCTCGTCGTGCTGGGCGGCCTCATGATTGCGTGTAATTTCTTCAACAACGCCTTGAATGTCCAACTGGATGATTTCATGGCGTCCTATGTAAATGACGGGCCATAATCGGGAGTTATACCAAGGGCGGCAATTATAGACCCGTTTCACCGGGATGATTTTACCCTCCGGCAAGGCGCGTACTGCGCCGCGGTACAGGTACCGTAAGCAGTACGCAACGCTGCGGGAGGGCAAAAGCACCCGGCCTGCGGTGGGCCA
>JAJFHE010000009.1 GCA_021775755.1 Hyphomicrobiales bacterium
TGGCACCTCGATGTCGGCTCATCACATCCTGGGGCTGGAGCAGGTCCCAAGGGTTCGGCTGTTCGCCGATTAAAGTGGTACGTGAGCTGGGTTTAGAACGTCGTGAGACAGTTCGGTCCCTATCTGCCGTGGGTGTAGGAAAATTGAGAGGATCTGTCCCTAGTACGAGAGGACCGGGATGGACGCACCTCTGGTGGACCAGTTGTCGCGCCAGCGGCACAGCTGGGTAGCTATGTGCGGACGGGATAACCGCTGAAAGCATCTAAGCGGGAAACCCCCCTCAAAACTAGTTTTCCCTTGAGAGCCGTGGAAGATCACCACGTTGATAGGCCGGGTGTGGAAGCGCAGCAATGCGTGTAGCTTACCGGTACTAATAGCTCGATTGGCTTGATCGCTCTCATTGAGAGTGCTTATCAAGTGAACATGCACCCCTCTCGCTCACGCGAGAGACCCAAGTAAACGAAAATTCCAGTAATTGATCTGTTCTTCGCCGGTCTGGTGGTTATTGCGAGGTGTCTGAACCCGATCCCATCCCGAACTCGGTCGTTAAACGCCTCAGCGCCGATGGTACTTTGTCTTAAGACACGGGAGAGTAGGACGCTGCCAGGCCTGCCAAGAACAGATTAGAAAAGTGATCATCAAAATCTTCTTCACGAAATTGGCTTGCGCGCCAAATTCCCGCGCAAACAAAAACGCCGCAGGCTCACGCCCGCGGCTTTTTTTTGTTGGCTGCAACAATTTCTGTGAATGGGTTCGGAGAAACGGCCTACTGCGTGCGGCGCAGCTCGAACACCCGCTGAAAGCCCGAACTCGGCGCATCGATGGTCACATTTAGCCGTCCGGCGGAGCAGCGGTAGGCCAGTTCGCTGGCGCGGCCCATGCCGGTAACGGGAACCGGGGCGAAGACAACGCTGTCGGAACCTGGAACGGTCGAGCGGAACGTCACCGAATTTGAGCTCTCCGTAAAACAGAGTTTGCCGGCGGATGTGCAATAGGCACCAATGGTTTCGCCCGCACCGGACATGCCGATTGAAAACCCGTCCACTGAGCCGGCGCTTACAGAGCCCTTCAGCTTGTTTGCTTCAAATGCGTAGGTGCCGCGCCGGTCGAGCCGTACATCGACACTGCCGTTCGACCACGACAGGCTGAGCGCGGAGCCGGCCATGAGGTTTTCATAGATGCCATTGAGCTCCGATGCCGCGATCGACCAGGTGCCGACAACGCATGGGTCCGGGGCTGCGGCCTGGCAAATGCAGGCTTCAGCCTGTGCCGGTCCCGATGAGGTGAATGAACTGAGTGCAAGAGCGGCGAGTGCGCCCACGTGAAGCGAAGAGTTTGAAGCAGGTGCCCGTTTAAGTCTTCGCATACCGGCTCCCCACCACGTGCGAATTTCCCATGCCCAGCACTGCATATGGGGGCGCGCGCGCGGTTCGCCAACCCCCCGGGCGTGCAAACAAGTGGCACTGCCAAGTCCGCAAAAGTGAGCGCCTCACGGCCCCGTGAGTTCTCAAAAACATCCGTTCACGGTGTTTTTTGTTTTGAATGCCAATGAACGGGATTACCTATCATGAGTACGGATAAGCCGTGCCGCACGGCAGGACGCGCCGTGCAAGACAGGGAGGGAGGTTGATCCATGAGGTATATTGCAAGCCTTCTCGGCGGGGCCGCGCTGCTGCTCTCGGCGGTGGTCGGCGCCAATGCCGCGGCAACGCCTGAACGCATATCGGTCACCGGCGAGCTGATCGATACGTGGTGCCACGTTACCGAGATCATGTATGCACTGGGCACCGCACACCACAAGTGTGCCATCTGGTGCGCCGTCGGAGGTATCCCGGTGTCGGTGCTTGGTGAGGACGGCACTTTGTATATGGTTCTCAAGATCGAGGGCGACGACCGCTCCGTTGCCAATGATCGCATCATCCGCATCCAGACCCATCAGGTAACTGTCGAGGGTGATCTTTATGTGCGCGACGGGGTCAACTATCTCGTCGTCAATCAGGTTGCCGATGACCACGGGATCGTCAATCTCACCCATGAAGACTACGGCATTCAGCCGTTTGGAGAATAAGCCGATGACGCGAACACTGCTTGCGGCGCTTGCCGCCACGCTCATGCTGCACGGTTCCGCTACGGCGGCCGATAGCTGGGGCATCGAGTTTGAAGAAGTCGTACGAGAAAAGGCCAAGGTGGTCGACCTTCTGTGTGAGGTGACCGGCGAATGCGCCGGCAACTGCGGTGACGGCAGTCGCCAGCTTGGACTACTTTTCGACGATGGCCGGCTTGTCCCGGTGGTTAAGAACTTCGACATATTCGCCGGCGCCACTGCTGACCTCCTTCAGTTCTGCGGCAAACGCGTTGAGGCGGATGGCCTCATGATCAACGACCCGCAAATGCCGATCTTTGCGCTGCAGTTCAAGCGGCTTGCACCCGATGGTCCATGGAGTCGTGCCAACCAGTGGGGCAAGAACTGGTCGCAGGCAAATGGCGGGCAGGCCGTGAACCAGTGGTTCCGTAACGATGACACGGTCAATGAACTGCTCGAGGCAGACGGCGTGTTCGGCATTCGCGGGCTGGAGCCTGAGGAATAAGCGTGATGCAGGCAAGATTGGCCGGTCTCGTGGCGGCGACGATACTGGCTGCCGGCGTTATGATCGCGGGAACGCTTTCACCGCGCGCATCCGAAGAAGCGCCACCATTGCCGTTCGACCAGCTCTTCGGCGGGTCTTTTACGCTGATCGATCACGACGGCAACGCGCGCACGGAAATGGACTATTTCGGACGCTTTGCGCTGATTACTTTCGGCTACACGACCTGCCCAGACATCTGCCCGACAAACCTGCAGGCGATGGCGCGGGCGCTTGACCTCATCGGCTCGCGGGCGATGGATGTGCAACCGCTCTTCATCTCGCTCGATCCGCAACGCGACACGCCGGAGGTGTTGAAGGACTATGTCGGCTATTTCGGCGAGACCTTCGTCGGGCTTACCGGCGCTGAACGCGATGTTGCAGATGTCGTGCGCGCCTATAGGATCCACCGCGTTAAAGTCATTCCCGAGTGGTCCAAGAGCGCCGACGATTATCTCGTCGACCACTCAAGCCTGACGTTTCTCGTCGGGCCGGACGGCAAGGTGCTCACCATATTCCCGCACGATACGGCGCCGGAAACGATGGCGATGCGGCTCAGAAACTATATGGGCGCCGAAGGCTAACGAGATTCCGCTCTGGCCCGGTCACTCGAACCAGGCGTGGGCACGAGGCGTCAGAAAAGCCTCGAAGACGACCAGCGGCACCTTGACGGAAAACTCTCCTTCCACAAACGATCCCACATAATAGGGCGCAAAGTGGAACGAAAGTCCGCGGGCCTCGCCGCCCGCGTTGCCGTAGATCCCGTAGATTTCAAAGTTCTCAAGCGCCGGTTCCGTGCCGCGTTCGATGAAGTCGTCCTCGCCGGCCTCATCGATAAAGCTGCCGATGGCACGCTTCTGCCGGTAAAGGTCCTCGCGCACGAAGGTGGCAATGGTCCGAAGGAACGGCACGCCGGGCGTAAACAACGCCTCGAGCGGAACGACCTCGTTCGATGCCAGGTCGTAAACGAGCGCGCGGTAGATGAGATTGCCGTGCGCGCCGCCGGTGTATGAGTAGACACCCGACAGCAGGCTTACAACTTTTGAATTGCCGAAAAGCTGGCCGACCTCCATCTCATGCGACCAGCCAAAACCTTTCTCGATGGCTTCCTCGGCAAACGTCAGGGTTTCGGCGCGCTCCTCATCTGTTAGCTCGGTTGAGAACCTGACGCTACTGCCGATATAGCGCTCAACCATGGCTCGCACGGCGTTCTCAAGGGCTTTCGAACAGAGCATCGCCGCCGGAAAGTTGATAGAAACGTCCTGCGCGTCGATCGTCCGCGAAGTGGCGAGACTCTCTGGCGAGGCCGCATCGGCCCGGGCGCAGGTATAGATACTTGTGCTTTCATCGGCGCTGGACGGTGACGGAGCAACGCTCACCGCGAACGCAACCGCAAAACGTGCGAACAGCCTCTTTGCGGGGTTATTTTTCATTCGACCCTCCGGCCTGGAACACCATTGCCACACGGCAGATGAGCATAAAGCGAGCCGGTCTCGCGGGAGGAGCGGCATAATCGCACGGACCGGCCAAAAAACGTGGCTATCACCGTTCATTGTCCTTTCCCTCGTGGCCAAGCTCGTCTATAAGTCCCTCCACTCTTGGCGCGGGGTGGAGCAGTCCGGTAGCTCGTCAGGCTCATAACCTGAAGGTCGTAGGTTCAAATCCTACCCCCGCAACCAAAAAACGGCCCGGCCTTATTGCCGGGCCTTTTGTGTTTCAGGGGTCCCTTTTAAGAGGTTTGCCCTTCACCGGAGGTCTGCCACGCACGTGGCCGCCCGGGTCCCGGTCCGAGTTGCCAGCGGAATTGCTGCGTGAACGTTTGGCCGGGGTGGTTCAGGCCGCGCGGTTTGCGACATCGGATAGTGCGGGGCTGGCGGCTCAAACCGGCTGAAAAAAGGCTGCCTGATCAACGCGGTCGCGCCCTACATATGTCACCATTTTAGCAGATGTCGTATTTTATAGAATGCGCTCGTATGTTGGTTGAACCGCAAGACACCGATCGGACAGTAAAGAAGGCAAACTCGCAATGTCGTCACTTGCAAAGGCCCAGAAGGACGCGTTCTGGCGCGATGGTGTGCTTGTCGTTGAAGGGGCCGTAACGGGTGCGGAGCTTGAGGCTCTGCGGGGCGTCTTTTCAGGGTGGGTGGAAGAGAGCAAGCGCCACGCCCGCGACTACGGCGAAACGCTTGACGGGCGCGCGCGGTTCGATCTGGAACCGGGACACACGGCCAACACACCGGCGCTGCGCCGGGTGCAGTCTCCCGAAGAGGTTTCGGACGCCTATCTCGGCGTCATGCGTTCCGCCGCGACGGTCGAATTCGTCGCCGATCTGATCGGGCCGTCGCTGCGGTTCCATCATGGCAAGGTGAACTCCAAGCTTCCCGGCGCGGCAACGACGGTCAAGTTTCATCAGGATTTTACGTTTCAGCCGATGTCCAATGACGACATGATTACGGCGCTCTTGTTCGTTGATGATGTGACCGCGGAGAACGGACCGCTCGAGGTCGTCCCGGGCACTCACAAGGGTCCGCTCTACTCGCTCTAGCACAACGGCGTTTTTACCGGCGCGGTGGCGGATGCAGTCTATGAAAAACACAAGCCAGACATCGTCCGGTGCACGGGCAAAGCCGGTTCCGTCTGCCTTATGCACTCAAGCCTTCTGCATGGCTCGGCGCCTAACATGTCGGGCAGCCAGAGGACGCTCTATATCGCGACCTGTTACTCTGAGGATGCGGTGGAGCTCAGCGCGAACGCGCTGCCAAGCCGGCATACCCACGAGCTGGTGTGCGGCGAAATCTCCGGCCGCGTGCGGTGTTCGTCCTATGAAATGGAAATACCCGAAGTGCCCAAGGATACGTCCTTCTTTGCTCAGCAGGCTGTGGGTTGACGAGGCTGGCCTGAAGCGGTCTAGGACCAATGAAGTTTGCGTTTGTCCAGAAACGCGGCGATGCCGTATTCGAGTGCCTTGGCGGCCGTTATGGTTTCACCGCTATAGAACATATGAAACGCCCGGCTCCTGCCGACCAGCCGCACCAGACCCTGTGTGCCGGCGACCGGCGGGATGACGCCGATGTTGACCTCGGGCTGGCCAAGGCGCGCATCGCTGGCGACGAAGCGCAGGTCCGCATGCAGTGTCATCTCCAGCCCGCCGGCGACAGCCACGCCGCTTATGGCGGCCAGTATGGGTTTGGGCGATGCGCGCAATAAATGCCACCCTTGGTATCATACAGCATTTCCCAATCTACGGCGTTCCTCGGGTCCCGGCTAAATCGGAACCAGCCCGCGGAATCGCTTATATCCAGATCAACAAAGCTGAAGCTCACTGCGATGTCCTTCCCTGATCGCCGAAGCGTTCGTTGGCGCAGAAGTGCCCCTCACGGTGGCACACTCTTAACAGGCAGTCTGCCCGTATTGTCCGGGGCGGGATCGGTTTTTTCGTTGGCGAGCGCTGGAACGGATCAGCCTCAAAGTCTGATGTGATAGAGATAGCGCGCAATGGTGCCGGCTTCGAATGCCGGGAGGAACTCGCCCGCCGCTTCTTCGATGAGACTTTCAGCGATGAAGCCGTTGCCTTCCGCTTCGAACTCTACGCGCAGATCCGATGCCGCATCGAGGTTGCGCCGCCAGAACGCGGCGTTCTGTACGGTGTAGTCGAACGCCTCGTAGCTCCATCCAAGTTTTTGCAGAGCGCGCGCGAAGTCGGTGTTGTCGGCTTTGAGGATGTTCGGCAGATCGCCTTCGGAGCGGTTCTGCGCAATGAAGACGCCAATCCGCCCATGCGCCCGGACGGCCTTTGCAACCCGCCCCAAGGCATCCTCCAGATCCGCTACCCAGTAGAGGGTGTCGAGCGAAACGACCGCATCGAAGGACCCTTCAGGCAGGTCTAGTTGATTGATATCCGCCTGAATGAAATCAAGCCGGCCGCTTTCGCCGGCCGTGCGCCGCTTGGCTTCCGCAATGGCGGTGGCCGCATAGTCCAGTCCGGTAACGACGGCGCCGGTTTCGTCGGCAATGTATTTCGAAATCACTCCGGCACCGCAACCAAGGTCGAGCACTTTGTCACTTTTCTTGATGTCGAGATGCGCCAGAAGTTCGCCGAGGTCGGTCATATCCACCTGCCCCTCCTGGCAAAGGTCCAGGCCGAAGACCCGTTCGCACAGTTTCGAGTGGGCGGCGCTTGCGAAAGCGGCGGGGTAGAATTTCTGGTAGTAGTAGAAGTATCTGTCCGGCCGCTCGTGATTGTAGGTCCGGGCTATCGCCTGGCTGGCGGCGGTGAGGGTGATGCCTGCAGCATCCTCGTCAATCAGCCCCTTCGTGGCGAGGCTCTCGAACGCGCCGGTCCAATCCTCCAGAAATTCCGCAAACCTTGCGCCGGCGGCCTCAAGTGAGGCGCGGTCGCTCGGCAGCCCTTCATCGGCCGCTTTGTCGAGGCTCGCGAGGATCTGTATTTCCGCTTCGCTCAAGCCGTCGGTCGCGGTTTGGTTTGGTTCTCGCATGGCACACCTTGGATGCTGGACTTGGGGGATGCTGGATTGGGCCGGATCGCTCATAAGGGGTCGAGACTAGCTTGAAAGCAGGTGTAGACTGCGTGGAGATTTGGTGGAATTTCGGTCACGCAAAAATGGAAGCAAGCAGGTTCGACCCGGAGTTCGTGCTCGACCTTGCCAGTAGCGCGTTGACGGCGCATGGCAGGCCGGTTCCGCTTACGCCGAAATGTTTTTCGATGTTGCGCCATTTTGCGCTCAATCCCGGCCGCCTGATCACCCGGCAGGAACTTCTTGAGAACGTCTGGCCGGATACGCATGTCAGCGAAGATTTGGTGAAAGACTATGTGCGCAAGCTTCGGCGGCTTCTGGGCGACGATGCCGCCAAGCCACGGGTTATAGAAACCGCGCGCGGCATGGGCTATCGCCTGGTGGGTGACGTTTCGGTTTTCAGCATAGCCGGGGCACGGGAAACGGCAGACCCGGTCGTGCCACAGCAGCCCACAATTGCCGTCCTGCCTTTCGCGGATACATCCGAAGGCGCCGATCAGCGTTTTTTCACAGCTGGCATCGCGGAAGATATTATCGCAGAGCTCGCCCGGTTCCGGTCTCTTACAGTGATTGCCCGCGATTCGTCGTTTCTGTTCGACCCGGCAACGTTCTCTAACGGGACCGCAGCACGTGACCTGGGTGCCCAGTACTTCGTGTGCGGCGCGGTACAAAGGGAGGGTGGCCGGGCCCGCATACATGTGCAATTGCTGGAGGCGGACGGTGGCGCGGTCGTCTGGGCCGAGCACTACGACCACGCCCTGGAGGACGTGTTTGCGGTGCAGGACGAAATCGCCCGGGCCGTCGCTGCGACCCTCATTGGACATCTTGAAGAGTTCGGCCGGCAGCGCGCCGCGCGTAAACGGCCCGC
Source organism: Hyphomicrobiales bacterium (assembly GCA_021775755.1). Taxonomy (GTDB): domain Bacteria; phylum Pseudomonadota; class Alphaproteobacteria; order Rhizobiales; family JAJFHB01; genus JAJFHE01. The sequence goes on from JAJFHE010000009.1 coordinate 8,028, forward strand.
CAACCTTGCAGTTTACGATTGCCTGCTGCTTGGCAATTGGCACTTGCGGCAATACTCAAAAGCCGATGTTCTCGCGGCCCGCAGATTGTTCAGTCGCGCAATCGAGCTTGAGCCCGCAAACGCCAGGGCGCACGCGGAGTTGGCCTTCAGCTGTCTGATCGAATTCTGGTCCGACTGGACGGTGGCGCCGGGCGAAGCGGTGAACAGGGCGTTCACACTGGCCGCCAAGGCGGTTGAACTGGACCGCTACGACAGCCGTGCGCATCTCTATCTCGCGACCGCGTACTGTTACGGAAAATCAAATTTCGAGGCTGCCCGCCGGGCCTTCGATGAAGCAGGCCGGCTCAATCCCAACGACTATGATGTGTTCTGCCTGCGCAGCTGGCTGCTTGCGCTATCCGGCGAAAGCGAAGAGGGGATAGCCTGTGCCGAGCAGGCGCTGCATCTGAGCCCGCTGACGACGGAAGACTGTCGTGTGGCCCAGTGCATTGCCGCCTATGGTGCCAGGCGTTACGACGATGCCCTGTCCGCGCTTCTCAAAATCGCCGCTCCGAGCAACCATGTGAATGCGTGTCTTGCCATGTGCTATGCGCAACTTGGCCGGCGCTTCGATGCGACAGAGGCAATGCGTAAGTTTCTTGCCGCGGCGGCGGATGCAATCGCCGATTATCCCGGTACCAGCAAGCAAGCGTGGCGGCGCTACTGGAAGATCCGGTATCCGTTCCGGAAAGACGCGGATTTCGTGCACATGCTTGAGGGCCTGAGAACGGCGGGCATGCCGCTTGATGGGCGGGATTAATACAATACAAACACTCTATCAAATCGTGATGGTGAGTTTTGACATTGAAGGAGCGCTACGGCGAAATGAATGATCCACATGTCGAATCACTAATCTATAAAATCCAGCACCCGGAAGACGTAGACTATGAACAGGCAAGACAACTTACGCATAGTGAGGCTGAGTTCAAAATTGAACTAAAAAACGGGCAAGCAGAGGTTCGTTTGTTGACGCATTGTTCAACAATAGAGGATGCGCGCGCCTTAGTTAGTCCATTTTTGGAAGTTTGGGAATTATCTGCCGCACTAGAATATGGTGCCCAAGAATTTCAATTTGTTTATGACCGAGCAAACGTAGTTGATCGAAATCCGACGCCCGGTGTAGTCAGTGTTGAAGGAACGATCCTCGCCATTTCTGGTGGTCATGCTAAGGTTCACATTGGTAGGTCTGCGTACCCTGATCCGCCAGTGGGGATCGCAAGAGATCCCTTAGTCGATCTGTTGTTTAAACGATTTTGCCTATACCGCGAGGGCAAGACAACCCTGCCAGATGCCGCCAACTACTGCCTTACGGCCTTGGAACGATCAACCGGTAGCCGGCGGGATGCGGCCCGAGTATTCAACGTCACATTGCGAGTGCTTAGTAAGTTTGGCGAGTTAGCCGCGAAGAAAGGGGGGATGGAAGCGCGCAAGTTTGATGGATCCTCTGTGGAGTTCTCTACGGCTGAACGAGCATGGCTGGACACATGCATGGTTCGGCTAATTATGAGAGCGGCAGAAACGGCATATGATCCTGGATTGGTAAGGCAACAGATCTCGATGAATGATCTTCCCCCACTATAGGACTTTTTCTCCTACAGATTTCCGGTTAACCCATCACGAAACCTCTACCAATTGGTAGTGGCATACGTGGCGCGCCTCACATAACATGCGCCGTGGATATGCGATGACGAAACACGATCAGGCCAGGTCGGAAAGTCAGGCCGGTTCGGTGCGCCACGGGGCGCGTCAGCCGGGGGCTGTCTATTACTCCGACGACCCGCGCGATATCGGCTGGGTTCGCGAGAACGTCCCCTGCCAGACCGCTTGTCCGGCGGGCACTAACATTCCAGCTTACATCTGGGCGATCATGGACGAGGCGCCCGGTGACTCCTACGAGATCAACCGGGAGGCGAATGTGCTGCCCGGCATTCTGGGGCGCGTGTGTTCGAGGCCTTGCGAGGACGAGTGCCGGCACGGATGGGCCGGTAACGGCGATGCGGTCAACATCTGTCACCTGAAACGCGCCGCCGCCGATCTCAAGCATTCCGGCCACCGCATTACGGAGAGCCTTTACACGCCGTCCGGCAAGGGCGTCGCGGTGATCGGCGCAGGCCCGGCCGGCGTTGCCGCCGCGCACGATCTTTCCATGCTCGGCCACGACGTCACGATCTTCGAGCGCGAGGACGAGCCCGGCGGCATGCTGCGTTACGGCATCCCGGAATTCCGCCTGCCGCGCGATATTCTGACCGTTGAACTGCACAATGCGCTGCGGCTCGGCGTTGAGCTGAAAACCGGCGTCGGTATCGGCAATGGCGAGGGCGAAGTAAGCCTCACCGACCTGCGCCGCGACTTCGATGCGGTTTTGATCGCGACGGGCTGCATGGCGGCAACCAAGCTGCCGCTCAAGGACGATCCGGACCGGCAGGCGGTGGAGAACACCGGCAATGTCGAATACGGTTTCGACTTTCTGTTCGATCTGCACCGCGGTGCGGTGAAAACCGTGGGCAAACGGGTGGCTGTTGTGGGGGCCGGGTTTACCGCCCTCGACTGCGCGCGCGTGGCGAAACGGCTTGGCGCGGAAGACATCACCATCCATATCCGCACGACGGAAGAATACATCACTGTCACCAGGGACGAGATTTTCGACGCCAAGCGCGAAAACGTGAATTTCCGCGGCTTGCGGACGCCTGCCGCACTTCAGACCGACGCGCACGGCAATCTTGAGAGCATCGAGTTCGTTCAAAACCGCCTCGGGGGCTGGCGCGAGGATGGGCGGCGCAAGGCGATCCCGATTGAAGGTTCGCAGTTCGTTGAGCCCTGCGACACCGTGCTCGTCGCTATCGGCCAGCAGGCAGTACACGACTTCCTCGATACCGAGATTGAACTCGACTGGGGCAATCCGGTGCTGCGTGATGGCGGTATGACGTCGCTCGAAGGGGTGTTTGCGGCGGGTGACTATGTCTATGGCGCAAGCACCATTATCGAAGCGGTCGGGCACGGGCGTGAAATCGCGCAAGGCATCGATACATGGCTCATGGGGCGGCAGCGCCGCAAGGAAGTGGTGCGGATCACGGAAGTCGACGGACCGGTGCGCGAGCGCAGCTTTGATTTCATTCCGCGCCAGCATATCCCGGCCGAACCGGTGGGCAAGCGTTGTCAAAGCCTGACCTGCGAAGTCGAAACCGGATTCGACTCAGATGGTGCGCTCGAGGAAGCCAAACGCTGCTATCTCTGCAACCTCAACTACCACATCGAGGTCGACAACTGCATATTCTGCCGCGCCTGCATCGAAGTCGCACCGAAGAACTGCATCAAGCTCGTGGAAGGTGTCGACATCAATGAGGACGGCACTTATGGCGAGCTCCAGGAAAGCGGCGAATGGAACAATGTCGGTGCGATCTGGATCGACAACAATGAATGTATCCGCTGTGGCGCCTGCTATTACGTTTGCCCGACCAAGTGCATTTCGATCACGCGGCATGATCTTGTGACGAGGGATGTCTGAGCCATGCCGACGCCGCGCCATCATGTAATCATCGGCTCGGGCAGTGCGGGCTTTGGTGCCGCAACGACATTGCGGGCGCGTGATCCCGATTGCCGAATTTCACTCGTCACATTGTCCAGCCTGCCGTTCTACAACCGCTACGATCTTCCGGACATATTCAGAGGCCGCCATGACTGGCGCGACCTGTTGCCGATCATGCCGGCCATGTATGACGAACTCGGCATCACGCTGAGGCGCAACTCTCGCGTTGTCGATGTCAACGGAACGGCGCAGTCGGTGGAGTTCGCGCACCGCGAGACACTGCACTATGACAGCCTTCTGGTGTGTGCGGGCGGGCGCGGCTACCTGCCGGAAATTCTTTCAGACTATCGTCCGCTGATGCACAATTTCGCGTCGTTCGAGGCCGCCATGGAGGTTCACACAGCTTTGCCCAAGGGGGGCACGGTGATTATGCTTGGCGGCGACATGCTGGGGCTCGATCTTGCCTTCACACTGCTCGACACGGGCTACAAGGTCGCCCTCGTGACGACACCGCAGACATTCTGGCCGCACCGGGTCGACGATCAACTGCGCGGCAAGCTTGTTGCAGCGCTTGAGGCCAAGGGTGCGCGCGTTCATGGCGATAGCGCGCCGGTCGCGGTTGAGGAGGGGCTGCCCGGTGCTCCGGCACGGCGCGTCATCCTGCAGGACGGCACGGAGATTTCCGGCGATGTGGTGATGCCGTTCTGCGGCCTTGTGCCGGCGGTGGAGTTCATGCTGAGCGCCGGCGTCGACATTGAGCGCGGGCTGCTTGTCAGACCGGACCTTCGCACCACGGGTGAAAACATCTGGGCGGCCGGCGATGTCTGTCAGATCTGGTCGGATAGCGACAAGGAGTACAGATTTTACCACGGCTGGCGCAATGTCCGCGAAATGGGCGAGCTTGCCGCGCGTAACATGACCGGCTCGGATGAGGAGTTCGTGGCGGAAGACGATGGCCGCATCTGGCTCGACAAGGGGTCCAACATCTGCTCGACCTTCTGGGAGCACTGAGAGATGAAAAAAAACGCCAACGATACGGATATCCAGATTGCCATATGCGGCTCGGCCGGCGACGGAACGATCGCGGCGGGGGATATTCTGAAACGGGCGATGTCGTTGCAGGGTTACAAGGTCATTGCCTTCGATCTCTATCCAGCCGAGATCCGCGGATTTGGAAAGTGCATCTCACGCATCCGGATTTCCTCCGGTCAGACCTATTCGCTAAAACCCCAGTCCGATGCACTGGTATCGCTGAACGACCCGCACGCCATACCGCATGTGGTTGAGGTGCGCGATTACGGCGCGGTAATCTACGAAGACACGCCGATGGCGCGCATTCCCGAAGGTGGCCACATCAGCGCCCATGTGCGGCCTGCGCAAATTCCCTATGGCCTCGGTATTCGGCACATTTCCGAGCAGGCAACAGGGTCGGCGCGGTCGCGCAACATTGTCGTGCTCGGCTACATGGCGGGCCTGCTCGGCATGACGCGCGATGTGTTTCACCAGACCATCGGCGAGAAGTTCAAGACCAAGGCGCCGGCGGTGGCGGAGCAGAATCTCAAGGCGTTCGATGCCGGCTACGATCTGGCCACCCGGGTGTTTCGCCTCGATACCATTGAGATCAAGCCGCCGCGGCACACCAAGAGTGGCGCCGATGCTGTCATGATGACCGGGAACGGCGCCGTCGTGCGCGGGTTCCTCGATGCGGGGATCGACAACTACTTCGGCTATCCGATCACGCCGGCGACCAGCATCATGGAGCGGCTGACGGTGGAGATGCCGAAAACCGGCGGGCGTGTCCTGCAGACGGAAGACGAGATATCGGCGATCGCGGCGACCATCGGTGCCGGCTACACGGGCGCGCGCACGGCAACCGCCACATCCGGTCCAGGGCTTGCCCTGATGGCGGAAATGGTCGGGCTCGGCGTCATGGCGGAAGTGCCCTCCGTGATCGTTGTCTCGCAGCGCGGCGGGCCGTCAACCGGCCTGCCGACAAAGACGGAACAGTCGGATCTCAACATGGCGGTGTTCGGCGGTGCCGGCGATGCGCAGCGCATTGTGCTTGCTCCGACCAATGTGGAAGGCTGCTACAAGTGCGCCGGCAAGGCCTTCGAAATCGCGGAGAAGTTCCAGACACCGGTTATCGTGCTGCTCGATCTCTATCTCTCAAACCGTTACGAGACGGTCATCCCGCCCAAACGCAATCCGTTTTTACGCAAGCCGGAAAAGAAGATCGCCGTGCGCAACGGCAACGGCGCCTACAAACGGTTTGCCGCGACAGCGGATCACGTGAGCCCGCGCTCCGTTCCCGGAGAGCCGGGCCTCATGCACACGGTCACCGGCCTTGAACATAACGAGATGGGCCGCCCGAGCGATCTGCCGGAAGTTCATCTGGCGATGAGCCACAAGCGCCATAAAAAGCTCAAAGGGGCGCTGAACCTGCGCGGCCTGACATTGTGCAAGCGGTTCGGCGATGAGGGCGAAGTCGATGTCGGGATCTTAGGATGGGGTTCGACATTCGGAGAAATTCTCGAAGCCATGTATGCCGCCCAGTCGGAGGGCATTCGCTGTTCGGCGATGAAGGTTGTGATGCTGTCGCCACTGCCGATCGAACAGATTGCCGCCTTCCACGACGATTGCGGCGAGGTTCTGGTTCCGGAGCTGAACTACGAGGGCCAGTTCGCAGGGCTCGTTTCAGGTGAGCTGGGACGGCCGGTGACGCGGCTCAGTCAGGTCACCGGAGCACCCATGCGGGTGGAAGAAATCCTCAATGAAGTACGCCGGTTGAGCGGGAAACAGTCACCGGCACGAAAGACCAAACAACAGGATACAGGCGATGAACGAGCACTTGAAGCCGGTCTATCTTGAAGAAAAACTGGACGAAATCCGGGCCGATGGCCATCAGGATTACCGTTCCAAGGCGATCCCGACATGGTGCCCGGGCTGCGGCTATTATTCCATGACGGAAGGCTTCACGATGGCGCTCAACCGGCTCGGGATCGAGCCGGAAAACACCGTCGTGGTGTCGGGTATCGGATGCGCCTCGCGGTTTCCGTTTTTCGTCAATACCTACGGATTCCATACGCTGCACGGCCGCACGCTGCCGGTGGCAACGGGCATCAAGCAGGCCAATGACGCGTTGACGGTGGTTGCGGTCGGCGGCGATGGCGATGCCTTTGCGATCGGCGCGGGACACATTCCCCATGCCGCCCGGCGCAATGTCGACATTACTTATCTCGTCTTCGACAATGGTATTTACGGGCTGACCAAAGGGCAGGCGTCGCCAACCTCCGCGGTGGGGTTCAAAACGCCGACAACGCCTTACGACAATTGCGATCAGCCGCTCAACCCGCTCATGATGCTGCTCTCCTACAGGGCAAGCTGGGTCGGTCAGGCCTATGCGGGGCGCCCGCACCATCTCGCCGACATGATCGCGGAAGCCATGGCGCATCGCGGGTTTTCCTATCTCCATATCCTGTCGCCCTGTGTCACCTTCGACAAGACCGACATGACCTATGCCAACCTCGATGTCGGCGTGCGCGACCTGCCGGGCGATCACGACCGCACCGACCTGCTCGCCGCGATGGCTCAGGTCGAGGCGAAGGAAGCGCCGGCACTTGGCGTATTTTTCGAAGAAGGGCGTCCGACGCTCGGCGATGCGATGATCGAGACTATCAGGCGTGCCGGCGGGCAGGCGGCCTGACCGCACGGTGCGCGATCCTGACCGCATGGCCCTGCGCTGTTGTGTGACATTTCGCGCTTTTTGAGAAGAGCTAGACTTGGTGGTTCCACGTCACCACCGCAGGGGGAGCGCGATGAAATTTCTTATAGCTTTCGGGTCGACGGAAGGTCAGACGAAGAAAATTGCAGAGTGGGTTGCCGCGCGCATCGCCGAAAGCGGCCACGAAGCGCGGACCTACGACAGCAACCGGTTTCTGCGCGATCTCGATGTCGCCTCTTTCGATGCGATGATCGTTGCCGGGTCGGTGCATCAAAAACTGCACCAGGACTCGATTGTCGGATTTGCGCGCGCGCACAAGGCGCAGCTCGACGAGCGGCCCGCGACATTCCTGTCCATCAGCCTCAATGCCGGCCTTAAGGGACATGAGGAGGAGTGCGACGGGTACATCGAGAGTTTTGTGCAGGCGTGCGGCTGGCAGCCGGCAAGCACACTCAAAGTCGCCGGTGCGCTGAAATATTCAGAGTATGACTTCTTCATGGAGCAGATCATCCGCCACGTCGTCCTCAAGGGCGAGGGGCCGGCGGACCCGAACGAAGATTATGAACTCACCGACTGGGATGAACTCGGCACGTTTGTCGATGGCTTTGTCGGGCAGGCGGGCGCCTGAGCCGGGGGAGAATACGATGACAACGGTGAAGGCGCCAGAAAACCCGGAGGACGACCCGCGCGTCAAGGCGGTGTTCGACGATATCCGCGCGATCCGCAACACCGACTTCATCAATAACATCTGGCGCTATCTGGCCTTTGACCCGGCACTGCTCGAAGAGGTGTGGCGCGATGTAAAGGGCGTAATGGCGGAGCCGTCCCTGCTCGATCCCCTGACCAAGGAGATGATCTACATCGCCGTTTCAATCGCCAATGCCTGCGACTACTGCGTCCACTCGCACACCGCCGCGGCAAAAGCCAAGGGCATGAGCGATGCCCAGCACGCGGAATTGCTGCGCCTTGTCTCGCAGGCCGGGCGCACCAATCATCTGCTCAACGGGATGAAGATACCAGTCGATCCGGCCTTCGATACGGAGACCTGACATGGCGATAGGTTCCGTTGTCTGGACGTATTTCGGTGGCGCTTGGCACGAGGGCGATATCGCCATCCTGAAAGCTGGCGATCATGCAACGTGGAACGGCACGCTCGTCTTCGACGGGGCGCGTCAGTTCAATGGCGTAACGCCAGACCTTGACCGTCATTGCACGCGCATCGGCCGGTCCGCCGAGGTTATGGGCATTACGGTCACGCACAGCCCCGAAGAGATATTCGAGCTGGTGCGCGAAGGCCTGAAAAACTTCGCGCCGGATGCGCCGGTTTACATCCGGCCGATGTACTGGTCGATCGAATGCGGCCCGGGCTTTATCGATATCGATCCGGAAACCACCGGGTTCGCAATCGGGCTGGAACAGATACCGATGCCGCCGGAGGGGACGACCGCGACATTGACGACGACGCAGTTCTGCCGCCCGATGCAGTCCATGGCGACGGTCGGCGCCAAGGCGGCCTGCCTTTATCCCAACAACCAGCGCATGTTGCGCGAGGCCAAAGCCAAGGGTTTTACGAACGCCCTTGTTGCCGACGCGCTCGGCAATGTCGCGGAGACGGCAACGTCGAACGTTTTCATGGTGAAGGACGGTGAGGTCTTTACGCCCGAACCCAACGGCACGTTTCTCAACGGCATCACCCGGCAGCGCCATATCAAGCTGTTGGGCGAAGCGGGCAAGGCGGTGCACGAGACAACGCTGAGCTTCGATGATTTCCGCGACGCCGACGAAGTGTTTATGTCGGGAAACCTTACCAAGGTGACGCCGGTGACCGCGTTCGACGACGTCAACTATCAGGTCGGCCCGGTAACGCGTCAGGCCCGCGAGATCTACTGGGACTGGGCGCACTCGGCCTGATTTCCCCCCGGCTCAGGTTTGCCGATTCAGCGCATGTCGATAACCAGACGGCCCTGAACGGATCCTGAAGCCAGGCGCTCAAAAGCCGAGTTGATGTCGGCAAAGGGCACGGTTTCAACGATGCTCCTGACTTTGCCCGCGCTCGCCAGTTCCATGAGCTGGCGCAATTCAAGACGCGTGCCGTCGGCCGAACCCATGACCTGCAACCCGGCCTCGATGAGTTCGCCGGCCTCGAAACTCAAAGGCTCCGTCGGCAGCGAAATCAACACGATGCGGGCACGGGTGCGTGCGGCGGAGAGAATCTGACGCCAGGAGGCACTCACCGGTGCGAAGTTGAAACACGCGTCGGCACCGCCGAGCGCCTGTATTTCAGCGCCGGGATCGCCAAGCGCCGATACGGCATGATCGGCGCCGAGCGATGTCGCATGGGCGAGCTTTTCGTCCGACACGTCGACCGCCACAACGCGGGCGCCGCACAATTTGGCAAGCTGAATGGCATAGGAACCAAGGCCGCCGGTGCCGAACACGGCAACCAACTCGCCGGGTTCGATCCGTGCCTTGCGCACCGCACTGTAGGCGGCAACGCCGGCACACAAGAGCGGCGCGGCTTCCGCGGCGTCGAGGTCTTCGGGGATGGGTGTCGCCCAGTCTTCACGCAGGATTGCGTAGTTGGCAAAGCAGCCATCGACGTGAACCCCAGTCGAGGCGACATCGCCGCAGTGGGTTTCGTGGCCCGACATGCATTCGCGGCAGTGCCCGCATGTGCCATAGACGAAGCCGAGGCCGACCCGGTCACCGGGCGCGTAGCGGCTGACTCCGGGTCCGGCTTTTACCACCCGGCCGATGCCCTCATGGCCAAGCACCACCGGCAAGTCACGCGGCAGGGGGTGATCGCCTTTCCAAAAATGTAGATCGGTGTGGCAGAGGCCGCAGACTTCGATATTAACGAGCAGTTCGCCGTGCCCGGCCTGCGGAACCGCAATGTCGGCAAGAGACAGCGGGCCGCCCGGAGTGGTCATCAAGGCCGCGGTCATGGTGTCGCTAAGTGCTTGCATGGGAATGTCTTCTTTCAGTTGAGCGATTGCCGGACCTGCGGCTCACATGATGGTCATTGTCTTTTCGACTTCGCCGTGCAGCGACGTCATGATGCGCCGCTTGAGCGCGATGAAATCCGCCGATGTCGTAATCTCGTAGTCGCGCGGGCGATCGAGATCGACGGTGATCGTATCCATGATGCGGCCGGGTCTGGCCGACATGACGTAGACGACGTCGCCGAGATAAAGCGCCTCGTCGATGTCATGCGTCACGAACAGGACGGTCTTGTGCTCCTGCTCCCACATTTCGAGCAGAAGCTGCTGCATGATTGATCGGGTCTGGCTGTCGAGCGCGCCGAACGGCTCGTCCATAAGCAGAACCTCCGGATTGTTGGCGAGCGCCCGTGCGATGGCGACACGCTGGCGCATGCCGCCCGATAGCTGACTTGGGTAGGCGTTCTCAAAGCCGGACAGACCGACGGCGTGGACATAGTGGGCGGTGCGCTCCTCGCGCTGCGATTTCGACACACCGTTGATCGACGGCCCGAACTCGATGTTGCGCTGCACCGTCAGCCAGGGAAACAGTGAATAGGTCTGAAACACCATGCCCCTGTCCGAACCGGGACGGTCAATGGCGTCGCCGTCAATGCGGCAGTAGCCGCCGGACGTGTCGCGCAGGCCGGCAATCAGGTCGAGCAAGCTCGATTTTCCACATCCCGACGGACCGACGATGACGGCAAACTGCTTGTCGGGAATTTCCAGGGAAAGCTCATTGAGAGCCACCACTTTCCCGGCCTTGCGGCTTTCGAATGTGAGCGAGACATTGTCAATTGAGAGCGAACCCATGTCGATCACCTTGTGTTTTTTGGTCAGCGTACTTCGGTCCACGGCAGTAGTGCGCGTGTGAACCATTTGAAGCCAAGATCGGTGGCAAGGCCGAGGAACCCGATTACGAAGATGCCGACGAATATGCGGTCTGGATGCAGTCCGCGCATGGCCTGCAGGATCATGTAGCCAAGGCCGGAATTGGAGGCGACAAGTTCGGCAACAACCAGAAATGTCCAGGCCCAGCCCATGGTGACGCGCAGGGTGTCCATGACGCCCGGCAGCGTCGCCGGTATGAGCACACGGGTAACGACCTGGCGTTTGCTGGCGCCCAGTGTGTAGGAAACATTCAAAATGTCGTCGGGCACACGCGAGGAGACGTCGGCGGCGAGCACGATCTGCTGGAAGAACGTGCCGAGGAAAATGACGGCAATCTTTTCTTCAATGCCGATGCCGATCCATAGAATGAGCAGAGGAATGAGCGATGTTACCGGCAGGTAGCGCATGAAGTTGACGACGGGTTCGATGGCCGCCGACACGATTCGGAAACTGCCCATGAAAATGCCGACCGGAATGGCAATAATCGAGGACAGGAAGAAGCCGACATAGATTTCGGTGAGGCTGACCTTGGCATGTTTGAACAACATGCCGTTTGAAACGACCTTGAAAAAGGCTTCCACCACCGCGCCTGGGGCGGGCAGGAAGTTCTCATCGATGATGCCGCCATAAGTCAAAGCGCACCAGACCACGAGGATGCCGATGGCGACTGTTGCGCCGGCACCGATCTCCAGGGAGGCGGGGATCGACTTCTTGGGCGTCAGCAGACGGTTGATCGAATTCCTCGTGGTCATGATAGCGGTTCCCGGTCAGTTGATGAATGAGCGGTCAAGGACATCGGCCGTGCTCAGGCCTTCAACCTGTACCTTGCCGAAATCGGACCAGATCTCGATTGCGTAACCGAGCGTGGTGTCGAGCTGCCCGGGAGCGTCCGCGGTGCCGAACATCTCGCGGTTGCGGTCGAGGCCGAGATATTCGATGCCGGTGACCGTTGCCTTGAATTCCTCAGGGTCCTCAAGCCAGCCGCCAACGCCCGCCGCCATGATGGCAAAGGCGTCGTCCGGATTGGCGGCGAGGAAATCGAGTGCGCGCTGCCAGGCTCTGACGAACGCCTCCAGTTCACCGCGATGCTCGGCGATCGTATCGGCCCGGGCCGCCACGACGTCGACGATGAGGCCGGGCTTCTGGGAACTGTCGACGAGCAAGTGGCCGTGATCGGTGGCCGATCCCTGGCTGAGATGCGGTTCCCATGTGACCGCCGCGTCGACCCGGTTTGCCGTGAAGGCGACACCGGCGTCCGTGGCCGTCATGTTGACCATCGAGATGTCGTCCTGCTTCATGCCTGCTTCACGTAACAGCGCGTTGATGAAGAACTGCGACACAGACCCTTCCTCGAAGGCGACAGTGCGGCCTCTGAGATCGGATACCGCAGTGATGTCGGTGTGGGAAACGACCCCGTCACCGCCATTGGAATTGTCGACGGCAAGGAAGTAGTGAAGCGGCGTACCGGGTTTCATGTAGAGCGGAAACTCATCCGCAGTCGATGCCACCAGATCGATCTGGCCGGCCATCAGGGCGCCCATCTTGATCGGCGTGTTTTCCATGACCCTGAGTTCGAGGTCGATGCCCTCTTCCTCAAAATATCCCTTGTCCTGCGCGATGTAGAAAGGCCCGTAGCCGACCCAGGTCGAGTGGGCGAGGGTAAGCGTTTCGGCGTTGACTGCGCCGGCAAGGGCAACGCTTGCCGTTGTGGCGAGAAGAAGTTTTCCTAATGTCTTGAGCATGTGCTCCCTCCTTTTGCGAGGCTCCGCTTGGTACATGATCGGCTAAGTGGCGGAGCCGGATTGGCGGGCTGGCGTGTCGCGCGGCCCGGCGTGGTCGCGATCCGTTTTCCAGCGGATGCGAAAATTGCAGAAGATGTGCGGCATCGGCATGCAGCGCCCGGTCATGGCATGACACTCCCGCCATTGACCCCGATGCCCTGACCGGTGATGAACTGTGCGGAAGGGCCGGCAAGAAAGGCGGCCATGGCGGCAATTTCTTCCGGCTCTCCAAATCGGTGCAGGGGGATGTCGAGTTCGCGCTCGCGCCATTCGGAGCTCATGTTGCCCGCGCCGAGCATTTCGGTGTCAACCGGGCCCGGACACAAGGCGTTGACGAGGATGGCGGGAGCGAACTCGATGGCCCAGGATCTGGCAAGCCCGAGCACGCCGTGTTTGGAGGCGACATAGGAAGAAAACGTTTCGCGGCCGAAATAGGCGAGATCCGATGCGATCAGTATGATGCGGCCCTCGCCGTTGCGGTTCATGAGGCGTATCGCTTCGCGACCGACGAGAAAAGCGCCGCGAAGATTGACGGCGATGACGCGGTCAAAGTCTTCCACGGCCGTTTCGAGCAGCGGTTTTTCGTGAATGATACCGGCACACTGGATCAGAATGTCGAGCCGCCCGTGACGCTCCTCAATGGTGTGGAACAGGGCGTCAACGGACCCGGTGTCGGAAACGTCGACCGCCAGCGCGGAGGCCTGACCGCCCTGTTCGGCGATGGTCTCCGCTGTGTTGGTTGTGTCCGCGATATCGGCAGCGACGACCGTCGCTCCCTGTGCGGCAAGCGCCATCGCCGTTGCCCGGCCAATGCCGCGCGCCGCGCCGGTAATGAGGGCGATGCGCCGGGCGAGCGGCTGGTGTCCGTTTGCGTGTGGGTCGTTTCGAGCCATCATGGCGTGCCATTGTGGCGGCGCTTTTAAATTGATATATACTCAAGTAAAAATAGTCACTTTGATAAATATGAAAGTAATATGGCGCGAACGCCCCTGGTAAATCTGGCCGATGTGGACCTGCGGCTGCTGCGCGTGTTTCATGCGGTTGCGCGCAACAAAGGGCTTGCAGCGGCACAAGACGATCTTGGCGTTACCCAGGCAACGATCTCCAATCAACTGTCGCAACTGGAAGAGCGGCTTGGCATGCGCCTGTGCAAGCGCGGCCGCGGCGGATTTGCGTTGTCGGAAGAAGGCACGCTGGTGTTTGAGGCATCGCGTAATCTGTTTCGTTCCATAGAAAATTTCCGCAACGCGCTCGGGTCGGCGCGCGGCGAGCTTACCGGTGACATCTATTTCGGCACCGTCGATGCGATGTGGTCGAGCAGGGATATCCGTCTGTCGGCGGCCTACCGGTCATTTGCCGAACTTGCACCGAAAGTCGTCCTGCATACGGAAATCGCTTCGCCCCAGGATCTGGTCCAGGGGTTGAGCGAAGACCGTTTCCACATGATCCTGTCACCAGCGCAGCGTATTGCGCAGCCGTTGCGGGCGGTTATGGCATTTCAGGAACGTCAGTCGCTTTATTGCGGACGCTCTCACCCGCTGTTCGGTGTGGATGACGAAAACCTGTCGGTGAGCGATCTGGCGGCCTTTGCCTATGTCGCGCGCTCCTACATGCTTGACTGGACCGGCCCCACCGGCATCCGCTTCGAGCCGCACGCGGTTACCTCGCACATGGAAAGCAGTGCGCTTTTCATCCTGTCGGGGAAATATATCGGCCATCTGCCGGCGCATTTTGCTGATAATTGGGTGACCAAGGGCGAAATGCGTTGTCTTATGGACGGCGAGCTCACTTACCTCGACAGGTTCTATCTGGCCTACCGGCGGCGCGAGCAAAATCGCGCTGTGCGGCTGCTGTTCGATTGCCTCCGTGCTGAATTCGCCAGCGTGCAGGCCGATCGTACTTTAACTTTGAACTCTGAGGAGCCTTCATGACCGTCAAGCGCGTGTGGCACGGCTGGACCACGCCTGAAAATGCAGACGCCTATCAGCAGCTGTTAAACAACGAGGTTTTCCCGGGCATTGAGGCCAAGGCAATCCCCGGCTACCGGTCAATCGAGCTCCTGCGCCTCGACCGCGGCGGGGAAGTTGAATTCGTCACCATCATGACGTTTGACGCGTTGCAGAATGTGATCGACTTTCAGGGCGAAGACTACCGGCGCTGTTACGTGCCCGTGGCGGCACAGGCGGTGCTGAAGCGCTGGGATCAGACGTCGGATCATTACACCGTCGAGGACATCCGCATCTACACGCCATAACGGTTGCAGCCCGCGGCCGGGTTACGGCGCGCGGACTGCTATGTCCGGAAACTCGGCTCAGGCGCCGCAGCGGTGCAGGTGGCGGTTGCGCAGGCGGCGCTCGTCGCGGGCGCGCCACTTGGCAACACTGCGGCACCAGCGGTAGTGCAGGCCCCAGGCTCCGTGCCAGCGCACGCCGAAATTGCCGCAATGACCGGCGATGTTGCGGCTTTGCTGGTTTACCGCGGAGTTTGCATAGCGTGCGCAAAAGGCATGCGGTGCGGCTTCGGCGGGTGTGGCGGTAGCGGTGAAGGCAAGCGCCGCGGCGATTAACGGCAGGCTCATGGTGATGGTTCGCAGTGTCCTGGTCATGTGTCGTCTCCTCGTCGCAGATATCCCCTCTTGGCGGGAGATACTGTCTGTCGTTTTCGCGGCAAAACGATGACAAGCGCGAAGGCGCATGACCGCTCAGCCTTGCCTTAGATGTGTGTGTACGGAGGTCTGGGTTCAATGCCGCGATTGCCTTTAACCCTTACCTGGGGTTAATGCGAGATGCGGTGGATACAGACGGGTTGCCGGCGCACGGGTCCCGTGAAACACTCCCGCCGCAACGTTGTGCAATGAGGATCTGACATGAGCGATGCTTATCTCATCGGCGGCTTTTCAAGCGACTTCGGAAAGCGCCCCGATGACAGCTACAAGGACATCACACGCGAGGCTTACCTCGGGGTGCTCGGCGACGCAGGCATCGGCGATGGCGCGGAGATCGAAGTCTGCTGGTTCGGCAATACGACCATGTACGTGGAAGGCCAGGGCAATGTGCGCGGGCAGGTCTGTATGACGCCGCTGGTGCGCGATGGTCTGTTCCCCGAACGCGTGCCGGTGATCAATGTGGAAAATGCCTGTGCGACGGGTTCGACGGCGCTGGCCGGAGCGGTCAAGGACGTCAAGGCGGGCGATGTCGATCTGGCGCTGGTGATCTGCGCGGAGAAGCTGTTCGATCCGGTAACCGGCCGCGGCAAGTTCGAGGCGTTTAACGGCGCCATAGACCAGTTCGATGCCAACGAGTGGCAGGACTATTACGCCGCGGCAGGCGAAACCGCCGGCAAGCCGTTTGAAACCGGCCCCGACCGGACCGTCTTTATGGATACCTACGCCATGCAGGCGTGCCACCACATGAAGGAGCACGGAACGACGCAACGCCAGTTCGCCATGGCCGCTGCCAAGACGCACAATTTCGGAGCCGACAATTCCCGTGCCCAGTACCGCTTCCGCATGACACCGGAGGAAGTGCTTGGCGATCGCGAAATCTCTTTTCCTCTAACGCGTTCCATGTGCGCCCCCATGGGCGATGGTGCGGCTTCGCTTCTGGTGTGTTCGGAAAGCTATTTGAAAAACTGCCCGCCGGGTCTACGCGACCGGGCCGTCAGGGTGAAAGGTATGGGAATGGCCGGCGGCAAATACCGCAGCCTCGATGAGCCGGGGCTGACGTACGTTGCTGCGGCTAAAGCCTATTCGGCAGCCGGTCTGACGGCCATGGATGTTGATGTCGCGGAAGTCCACGACGCAACGTCGTTCTCGGAAGTCTATCAGGCCGAGATGATGGGGTTCTGCAATATTGGTGATGGCGGAAAACTCGTCGAAGACGGCGAGACCCACCTTGGAGGGCGTATCCCGATGAACACATCGGGTGGGCTTATCTCAAAGGGTCACCCGATCGGTGCAACCGGTGCGGCAATGATGGTTGAGGTCATGGAACAGTTGCGCGGCGAAGCCGGCGACCGCCAGGTCAAGAATGCGTCCATAGGGCTTATCGAAAACGGCGGCGGTGTTATCGGTTTCGACGAAGCGGTCGGTGTCGTGACAATCCTCGAACGCGCATAAAGAACGCAAATGGGAAATCACCATGTTTGGTTTCGAAGCGGTCACCTATCTGGCTTATGTCGCCGCCTGCGTTGCGATTGTTATCGTGCCGGGACCTTCGGTTACCGTAATCATCGCCAACAGCCTGCGCCATGGAGCAGGAGCCGGTTTGCTCAATGTGGCAGGCACGCAGGCCGGTCTGATTATCCTGCTTGTTGTTCTGGCCGCAGGGCTCAACACGATCGTTGAGCACCTAGGCGAGGTGTTCGACTGGATCAGGCTGTTCGGTGCTGCCTATCTCGTCTGGCTCGGCATCAAGCTGTGGCGTGCGGGCGGGAATCTCGGCATGGACGAGGCGAAACCGGCACCCAAGCGCGGGTTTTTCTGGCAGGGATTTCTGGTCCTGCTGTCGAACCCCAAGGCGCTCCTGTTTTTCGGCGCCTTCATCCCGCAATTTATCGACCCCGCCGGCAATGCCATGGTGCAGACTCTGATCCTGGGCGGTACGTTCATGGCGGTTGCGACGGTGCTCGACGGGGCCTATGCGGTGGCGTCGGGCCGGGCGGGCAGCTGGCTTTCAAAGCGCAATCTGATCGTTGTCGAGAGGATCAGCGGCAGCTGCCTGATCGGCGGCGGTGCGTGGCTCGCCCTAACACGGCAAAGCTGAAACGGCGATCATTCACCGGGCGCCACGCCCACCACGTCAATGCGTCCCGTCATATGGGGGTGATAGGCGCAGATATAGTCCCGCGATCCCTGCCAATCCACGGTGACGCGGTAGCTGGCACCCCGGCTGAGTTCTTCGGAGTCCCAGGCGCCGTCTTCCGCCGTGGAGGTGTGCGGTACCGCGTCGTTGTTGACCCACTCGATGATGTCACCGGGGCGGACTTCAAGTTGCGCCGGTATGAAGGCGAAGCGGCGAATCTCGATCCGGTGGACCTCAGGCTCAGAGTCACCGGCCTCTGCCGGCGCCGTCAGCCATGCGGCACCTGCCGCGGACACCGCCGCGGCAAGTACTGCAAATCCTCTGGCGAACGTCATTCGCCCGCCATGGAGACGGCTTCGACCATCGCCTCCGCGTGGTGTTCGTGCGCCTTGAACGTGGCCAGTGCATCCTCCAGCAGTGCCTTCAGTTCGGCATTCTGCGCGTTGGGAATGAATATGCCAGCCAAGGCGCCGTTGACGAACTGATGGTAGGAGAGTTCGTTTTCAGCATAGATGCGGTCGAATTCAGCACCCTCCGCGGCGCGCAACCTGCTGCGGATTCCGGCGGCCTGGGCAACGAGGCTTTGGCTGACTTCGTTGTCCTTCGGCGTGACATTCAACCTGGTGATCAGCGCCACCGCGGCATCGTTTACGGCGCCATGATCGCGCAACATCAAGGCGGCGAACTCGCGGATCTTGGGGTTCTCGCTGATCGCCAGAGCGAGATGGGCATAGCGGATATCGAGGGCGCCGGCGCTATAGGCGACGTGTGCAATTTCAAGGTCGTTGAGGTCTTCAGGCGATTGCGCCTGGCCTGATGGCGGCATGAAGACAAGTGCAGCCGACATGAGGGCGGCGGCAAAAAGCGTGTGACGTCGCATGGTGCGTTCCTTTGCGTTGCGTTGGTGTGTGACGGGCAGGCGGCTCGCGCCACGGCCCGTGCGGCACATATGTCCGCCCTGAATCGTTTCGGCAACGCGATGGCCGCGAATTGGGATTTCCTGCCAACTATCCCGGACGATGTGCAAAGTATGGTGTTTGCGAGCATCCGGGCGTAGGGCGGTCGGCACACTTTGGCTAGTCTGGGGCCGATCCGGGGTCAGTCTGGACAGTGCTCCGCTGTCGCTGTTTGATGGGGCGGAAACGACAATTCGTGCGGTGGCAACTCAGGGATCGATCACAGTGACGGCGAACCGGCAACTTCAACGGCCAAATCCATGGCGGAGTGATCCGCTACCGCAGATGCGTGACGAGATGCATTTTGGCGACCGCGTCGTACGCTGCTTCGCTGAACGGCATGAAAATCTCTGGCAGATGTTTGAGGCCGCGGTTGCGGCGCGAGCCGGCGAGGACGCGGTGATCACGCCGCACGGGCGTCTCTCCTATGACGTGCTGCGGAGCCAGGTCGAACGCCTGGCGGACGCTTTGGGCAGTCGTGGCGTCGGTCCCGGCGACAGGGTGGCAATGCTCATCGGCAACCGCGCCGAGTTCGTGGTGACGTTCTTCGCGCTAGTCAGGCTCGGTGCTATTGCGGTGCCGCTCGGCATGCGCCTCAGGGAACCTGAGCTTGAGTTCATCCTCAACCAGTGCGGCGCCATGGGGCTTGTCTTCGAAGCGGGAAAGGCGGGAGACCTGCCGGCTCCCGAAACAATCCCGGCCCTGACGTTGCGTGTCGGGCTGGACGGTGAGCGAGATGGCGCGCTTGCCTATCAGGAGCTTGTCGAAGGTGCACCGCCGCTCAGCCTGCCGCCGCATGAGGCGGACGGGGACGATGTTGCCGTGCTGCTCTATACATCCGGTACGACGGGCCGTCCAAAGGCGGCGGAGCTTACGCATTTCGGTATTGCACAGCAGACACGACAGATCGTGAGCTGTCTGGGTCTCACCGCAGCGGACCGCGGCCTTATCGCGGTGCCGGCATCGCATGTCACCGGCCTTGTCGCGGTGATGTTGCCGATGTTCGAGGCGGGCGGCGGCGTGGTGTTGCTGCCGGAATTTTCCACCGAAGGGTTCCTCGCGCTCGCCGTCGAGGCGCGTGTGACCTACACATTCATCGTGCCGGCCATGTACAACCTCTTTCTGCTGCAGACCGACCTTCGGGACTACGACCTTTCGAACTGGCGGGTCGGCGGCTTCGGCGGCGCGCCGATGCCGGTTGCAACCATCGAAGCGCTTGCCCGTCTCGTGCCTTCGCTGGGTCTGGTCAACGGCTACGGGGCGACCGAGACCACCTCTACCGTTACCGTGATCCCGCTTGGAGACATCGCCGGCAACGAGGCAAGTGTCGGCCGCGTCATGCCGACGGTCGATCTGGTGGTGATGGATGAGGCGGGGCAGGCACTGCCGCCCGGCACGCCGGGTGAGTTGTGGTGGCGCACACCGACCACGGTGCGCGGTTATTGGGACAATCCGTCGGCAACGTCTGAAAACTTCGTCGGCGGTTACTGGCGCTCCGGCGATATCGGCACGATATCACCGGAAGGCTATGTGTTCCTGCATGACCGTTTGAAGGACATGATCAACCGCGGCGGCTACAAGGTGTTTTCCGCCGAGGTCGAAAACGTGCTGATGGGCCACGCAGGTGTCGGCGAAGTGGCGATCGTCGCCCAGCCCGACAGCGTTCTGGGCGAACGCGTGCACGCCTTCGTCAAGCCGGCGCCCGGTGCCGGCATCGATCTGGAAGCCCTGCGCACGCATTGCGCTCCGCTTCTGTCCGATTACAAACTGCCCGAAGCCCTGACCCTTGTCGAAGAAAGCCTGCCGCGAAATGCCAACGGCAAGGTAAAAAAGGACGAGCTTCGCGAGAAGCTCGGTTAGGCAATCGAGCTCCAAGGAGAAATCCATGAAACTTGCTCAGATCGGTCTTGGGAATGTCGGAGCGCTGCTGGCGGCCAATCTCGCTGATGCGGGCTATGAGCTGGTGGTGCATGACCTCAACCGCGACGCCGCGGCGCCGCTTTTGGACGCGGGCGTGGACTGGGCGGAAAGTCCGGCGGAGGCTGCCGGTGCCTGCGATGTGTTGATCACCTGTCTGCCGTCGCCCGATGCGGTGTCGGCGGTGATGGAGGGTGCGGACGGTGCGCTGCAGGCGCTGTCGGCGGGGCAGGTGTGGGTTGAAACCTCAACGACGGATGCCGATGAGGTCAAGCGTCTCGCGGCACTTGCCGCCGGGTGCGGCGCCGCGACGCTTGAAGCCACTCTCACGCTCGGCGTGCACCGCATGAAGGCGCGCACCGCAACCGTTTTCGCCGGCGGCGACGAAGCGGTGTTCGAAACCCTCAAACCGGTTCTTGAAGCGATGGCCGGGCGGGCGATGTTCATCGGAGCGCTCGGACAAGCGACCGTAATCAAGGTGATCACCAACCTGCTCGCCTTCATCAATCTCGTCGGCTCGGCGGAGGGCATGATGCTGGCTCAGAAGGCCGGACTTGATCCGACCATTGCGCATGCCGCGATTTCCGCAAGCTTCGGCGGCAGCTATGCCCACGACACGGCAATGCCCGTGGCGCTTGGCGGCACCTATAACGACGGTTTCGCCATGCAGCTTGCCTGCAAGGACCTGCGGCTCGGCCGCAAGCTTGCAGATCAGCATGGCCTTGAGATGGAACTGGCCGGTCTCGTTGCGGCCATGTTCGAAGAGGTGCGCGGCAAATACGGCGACCGAGCCTTTTCCACCGAGTGCGTCCGCTATGTCGAAGACAAGGCGGGGGAGCAGCTGAGAGCGACGGGTTTCCCTCAGTCCATGCGTTAAACCCATGCACGACCGCCGGCGATGGCCTATTGTCGGACCCTGACTCACAGCTCAAGGTTTACCTCACGTGCTGCGTAAGTTCCTCATCATCCCGCCGGTGGTCGCCGGCATTGCCGTTCTGTTTTTCCTCGCCAGTAACAAGCAGGAACCGGTGCGCAATCCTCCCGAAGAACTTGCCCGGGCGGTAAGGGTCATAGAGGCGGAAGCGGTCGATCTCGTGCCCCGGGCGGTAGGTTACGGCACGGTTCAGCCTTCCAGGGTGTGGAATGCGACAGCGCAGGTTTCCGGCGAGGTCGAGTACCGACACCCGGCGGTAAAGCGTGGCGCGATCCTGCCTGAGGGAACCGAAATCCTGCGTATCTCCCCGGTCGACTTCGAGCTTGCCATTGCCCAGGCCGAAGCGAACATCCGTTCGTCGGAAGCCAAGCTGGCCGAGTTGCTGGTGTCGGAAGAAAACACCCGCGCCACGCTTCAACTCGAACAGCGTGCGCTCGACCTTCGCGAAACCGAACTCAAGCGCAAGACCGAACTGCAGGAGCAGGGCGTGGTTGCGCAATCGGTGGTGGATCAGGAGATGCGCGACACACTTGCCCAGCGCCAGCGCGTGCAGGACCTGGAGAACACGTTGCGGCTGATCCCGACCCAGCGTACCGTCGAGGAAGAACAAAAGGCGGTATTTGCAGCGCAACTTCAATCGGCGCAGCTCGACCTTGACCGCACCCATGTACGCCTGCCCTTCGACGGCCGCATTGCGCAGGTCAATGTGGAGGAAACCCAGTTTGCGCAGACCGGATCGGTCCTCGCCATCGTCGACAGCGTCGATGTCGCCGAGATCGAGGCGCAGGTGCCGATTTCACGGTTCCGCATGCTCATCGATGCTGCGTCCGGGGCGGCTGCGCCGCAAGGTGTGAGTGCGGCCTCCATTGCTCAGATCGTCGAGCGGCTTGGTTTGAA
Source organism: Hyphomicrobiales bacterium (assembly GCA_021775755.1). Lineage (GTDB taxonomy): Bacteria > Pseudomonadota > Alphaproteobacteria > Rhizobiales > JAJFHB01 > JAJFHE01. The sequence goes on from JAJFHE010000009.1 coordinate 30,470, forward strand.
AGTCACGGTGCGCCTGCGCGACGGCGACCGGAATACGGAATGGCCCGGCCGGTTCGCGCGCATCTCCGACACCATCGATCCGAAAACCCGCACTGTCGGCATCATCGCCGAAGTGGACGGTGCCTATGCACAGGCCGAGCCGGGCGTGCGGCCGCCGCTCGCCAAAGGGTTCTTTGTCGAGATCGAGATCAGCGCACGGGCAATCCCCGGCCAGATCGTCGTGCCGCGCGCCGCGGTGGTGGCGGGGCAGATCCATGTGGCCAACACGGATAACCGGCTTGAAGTCAGACCCATTGAAACCGGCATCGTCCAGGGCGACATCGTCTCCGTGGTATCGGGGCTCGAACCCGGTGAACGCGTGATCGTTTCCGATCTCGTGCCGGCGATCGCCGGAATGCTGTTGGCGCCCGAGGTCGACGCCGCGCTTCAGGCCCGTGTCGTGCAGGCCGCCAACGGTGGGAGCCCGCTTAGATGATCCGCTATTTTGCCGGTCATCCGACGGCTGCAAATCTCCTCATGGCGGCCTTTATTATCGCCGGGCTGGTTGCCGCGCCGACGCTTCAGCGCGAGACGTTTCCGCGCATCGAACCGCGCAATGTGGAAGTTGTCGTTCCCAATCCCGGGGCGCGCCCGGAAGATGTCGAAGAGGCGATCTGCCGGCGCATCGAGGATGCTGTCGATGGCATCAACGACATCTCCGAAATCTCCTGCGAGGCACGCGAAGGACTGGCGCGCGCGGTGATCGAGATGGCGGAAGGTGCCGACCTCGACCGTTTCTTTTCCGATGTGAAAACCGAAGTCGAGGCCATCGACGACTTTCCCGATGTAGCCGAACAGATCACCGTCAGGCAGCTCGGGCGCACTGACTTCGTCGCTTCGGTAGCCGTGGTGGGTCCGTTGAGCGCACCCAATCTCAAGGCCTATGCGGAAGCGCTTAAGGTGCGCATGCTGCAGTGGGGCGGAATCCCGAAAGTTGAAATCAACGGGTTCTCCGAACACCAGATCCGCATCGAGATATCCGATCAGACGCTGCGTCAGTATGGACTGAGCGCTGCCGACATCGCGCGCGCCATCCAGCGCCAGAGCCTCGACCTGCCGTCCGGCAGCATCGAAACGCATGACCGCGATCTCTTGATCAGGTTCGCCGACGAGCGGCGCAACGTCGACCAGTTCCGCGATCTTGTGGTTGTTTCGGGCGAAACCGGTGGGCAGGTGCGGCTCGGCGACATCGCGCAACTGTCGGACCGGTTCGAGCTCGATGAAGACAAAATCGTGCTCAACGGCCGCCCCGCGGCGGTGCTCGACGTGACCAAGACGCGCAGCGACGACACGCTCGAAGTGATTGACGCGATCAATGCGTTTCTGGACGCGGAACGGGCACGCGCGCCGCAGAACGTTGAGCTTCTGGTTACCAACGACAGGTCGTCCATCGTGCGCGACCGCCTGACGCTCCTCATCAAAAATGGCGGGCAGGGGCTGGCGCTCGTGTTTCTCACGCTCTGGCTGTTCTTCGGTTTCCGTTATTCCTTCTGGGTGGCGATGGGGCTGCCGGTGTCGTTTCTCGGCGCCGTCGTGGTCATGGTGGCGATCGGTTACTCGATCAACATGCTGACGATGGTCGGGCTGCTTATCGTCATTGGCCTGCTGATGGACGACGCCATCGTTATTGCTGAGAATATCGAGGCGCACCGCAGCCGTGGCAAGTCGCCGATTGAATCGGCTGTCGACGGCGCGCGTCAGGTGCTGCCAAGCGTCTTTGCGTCCTTTGCCACAACGACCTGCATCTTCGGGTCGCTGGCGTTCCTGCAGGGTGATCTTGGACAAATCCTGCGGGTTGTGCCGGTGGTCATGCTGGTGGTGCTCGTTGTCTCGCTGGTCGAGGCATTCTTCATCCTGCCCAATCACCTCTCCCATGCGCTGCGCAAACGCGCTGACCAACAGCCCCGCGTGCAGGCAGCCGTTGACCGCGCCGTCAACTGGATCGGCGACCGTCTGGTGCAGCCGTTTGCAACGATCGCCGTCAGATGGCGCTATCTGATGCTCGGGTGCTCGATGGGCCTGTTGCTGCTTGCCGTATCGGCCATCGCCGGCGGGGTTCTGAAGTTCTCGCCGTTCCCCGAACTCGATGGCGATGTCATGGAGGCGCGCATTCTGCTGCCGCAGGGAACGCCGCTGCACCGCACCGAAGACGTGGTTGCCCGCATTACGCAGGCGCTTGACGCGGTCGACCGGCGCCTGACGCCGCAACAGCCGGACGGCCGCTCTCTCATCCGCCACGCGGTGGTTACGTTCTCCCAGAATTCCGATGCCAATGAAACCGGTCCGCATGTGGCAACCGTGCGTGCTGATCTCTTAAGTTCCGAAGTGAGGTCTGTTCGCATTGATGACGTCATCAATCAATGGCGAACGGAAACCGGCGCGATTGCGGATGTGCTGTCGATCAAGTTTGCCGAAGCGCAGATCGGTCCCGCCGGTCTTGCCATCGACATGCGGCTTCAGGGCGGCGACCTAGAAGAATTAAAGGGCGCATCCACGGCGCTGATCGGATGGCTTTCGGGCTATCGCGGCGTGCACAACCTCACCGACGATCTGCGGCCCGGCAAACCGGAAGTGCGGGTGCGTCTGCGCGATGGTGCCTATGCGCTCGGCATAGACGGGCGGATGATCGCCGATCAGCTGCGCTCGGCCTTCTTCGGCACCACGGTATCTGAAATTCAGGCGGGGTCTGAGTCCTACGAAATCGATGTGCGGCTCGATGCGCGCGACCGCGACAGCCTTGCCGATCTCGACTACTTCACAATCACCAATGCCGATGGCAGCTCGGTGCCGTTGTCCGCCGTGGCTGACGTCGAACTCGACCGCGGCTATGCGCGCATCAACCGGATCGACGGCCGGCGCACGGTTTCCGTCACCGGCGACATTGATGCGGAGGTCGCCAACTCAAGCGAAGTCGTCGCCGACACGACAAGGAATTTCCTGCCGGAGTTTGCTCGGCGCTTTCCCGGCGTTACGTTCTCGCTCAAAGGCGAAAACTCCGAAGCCGCCACGACCCAGCAATCGATGATGCGCGGGTTCCTTCTGGGGCTGGTCGGGGTGTTCCTGCTGCTGAGCTTCCAGTTCCGCAGCTATGTCGAGCCGGTCGTGGTCATGGTGATTATCCCGTTCGCCTTTATCGGCGCGGTCGCGGGCCACCTGCTGCTCGGCCTCGACTTCACCATGCCGAGTATGCTCGGTTTCGTGGCGCTGGCGGGCGTCGTGGTCAACGACTCCATTTTGCTGGTCAACTTCATCAAGCACTATCACGGCGACACGAGTTCGGTTGCCGAAGCCGCACCGCTGGCGAGCCGCGCCCGCTTCCGCGCGATCCTGCTGACCTCGCTCACGACCATCGCAGGGCTTCTGCCGCTGCTTGCCGAAACCAGTCTGCAGGCCCAGATCCTCGTACCGCTCGTCACCAGCCTCGCCTTCGGCCTCCTCGCCTCGACCGCCCTGGTGCTCTTCATCGTGCCTGCGGTCTATACGATCCTCGACGATTTCGGACTGGCGCGGCTGGATTGAGCTCTCTGCAGCAACAGTCTGGGCTGATAGCTGACAACAAATCGAACATCCGGTTCGAACTGCCGGCACGGGATTCGGCCTCCTTGTGTCAGCCGGTCAATGCAGCAGTAATCTTTTGCTGAAAATCATAGACCGCATGTTCGCTTATGTCTGTTTGGTCCGGGTCGAGTACCAACCGGCCCTGTCCATAGCCCTGGCTGCGCAGCCCCTTCTGGACGCTTTCACATAGCGGTATGTCTTCCAGGCGGACGGTGTGGATAAAATCGATCACAGCCTGTTCTTCTTCGGAAATCTCCGCGTTTGGAAAATACCATTCCACACCCTGCAGGGTTTCTTCAGGTCCTGTCGGAGCATGATGGAACACCGTCAGATTGCCGCCCGGATAGACTTCAAACACAGTGTTTGGCCAAATGTAGAAACTGCGAAACTCGTTGGCCCGAGGCGCGGCATGCGGATCAACGTGGTAACCGACCTGATCGCCTTTGTCGCGGCTGCGATGAACATGGAAGTGTGAATAGCACTCAATTTTGTATGTGTGCAGATCGAGTGCGTTTTCGGTCAGTGTCCGGTGCTGGTTCGGGCAATGGTAGCATTCCGAAAAATTTTCGACCGAGTTCTTCCAGTTGGCCTTCAGCGGGATGCCGTAACGCTTGGCCACTGTCAGATGCTCCGGTGAGGGAGAAAAGGAACGAATTTCCTCCTCAAGTCCGGGCGTCAGTTCGCGAAGCGATTGAGCCTCATCATCCATATTAATGAACAAAAAGCCGCACAGGGTCTCGAGCCTGACTGATCTGAGACAGATTTCGTCCTTGTCGAACTCGCCAATGTTTTCCGTCCCGCGCGCGGACTGCAACCGGCCATCATGGTCGTAGGCCCAGGTGTGATAGGGGCATGTTATGAGCGGCTTGAGCGGGCCTTCCCCTTCGAGCAACCGATGGGCGCGATGCTGGCAGACATTGTAAAAGGCACTCAGCTCACCGTGTCTGTCTTTCAGCACAATGATGCTTTCATCGGCAATATCGCGAACCAGATAACGGGATCGTTCGCCCAGCATGCTCACATGGCCGATATACTGCCACGTCCGGCGAAAAATCCGGTCCTTCTCGCGCTGGTAGGTATCAGGGTCGTAGTAGTACCAACCCGGCAATGTTTTGGGGCTTGCTCCGGTCAACATATGTACTTACTCGGCCAGTCCGAAGAAGGCAGGGTCCACTTAGTGCAGACGAAGCTCTTCTCCCGATTCAATATCCCTGGTCGCAGAGACCGCAAGCCAGGATCCAAATTTATCATGCTCAGATCGGTTGGTCACATTGGGCACGCCCTATTGGTTTAATAGCGAGCCAGGGCCGAAGCAAATGCAAAAAATTCAGTCCGTTAAGCGGTCTCCGTTAAACTTATCCCGCCTCGCGCAGGTTGTCGGTCTCCGAAGGGATTTCGATATCGACTTTCAGTGTTGAGATGGTTTTGCCGCGCACAGTGGTGACCTTGATGTGTTCGGCGTCGAGGCTCACGTGTTTGGAGATCGCCTCGAGAATTTCCTCCTGCAGCTTGGCGACGAGGTCGGGGCGGCCGCAGAAGGTGCGTTCATGGGCGAGGAGGACCTGCAGGCGTTCGCGGGCAACCGGGGCAGACGCCTGCGGTCTGAACAGGCGGAACAGGCTCATGCGGCTTTCCCTCCAAAGAGTTTGCCGAAGAGGTTTCGTCTGTCTCTCGGCACCGACATGGCAACCGCCTCGCCGGTGAGACGGCGCGCGGCGTCCTGATAGGCGCGGGCTGCGGCGCAGACCGGGTTCGACAAGGTCACCGGAGCGCCGAGATTGGAGGCGCGCAGCACCTCCTCGCTTTCCGGAACGATGCCGAGCAGCGGAACGGAAAGGATGTCGAGCACGTCGTCGACGCCGAGCATTTCGGCGCGTGCAATGCGCGAGGCATCGTAGCGCGCGATCAGCAGGTGCTTTTCGATGTCACCACCGCTTTCGGCACGCTCGGTTTTTGAATCTAACATGCCGATAATGCGGTCGCTGTCGCGCACAGACGAAATTTCCGGATTGGTGACGATGACGGCGGTATCGGCGTGGCGCATGGCGAGGATGGCGCCGCGCTCGATGCCCGCCGGGCTGTCGCAGATAATCCAGTCGAATTTTTCGCGCAGCTGCTTCATGACGCGGGCGACGCCTTTTTCGGTGAGTGCGTCCTTGTCGCGGGTCTGCGAGGCGGGCAGCAGCGACAAGGTGTCGAGGCGCTTGTCACGGATCAGTGCCTGCGCAAGCTTGGCGTTGCCCTGAATGACGTTGATCAGGTCGTAGACGACACGGCGTTCGGCGCCGAGCATCAGGTCGAGATTGCGCAGGCCGACATCGAAATCGACGACACAGACATTCTGTCCGGTTTTCGCAAGCGCTGCGCCGAGGGATGCGGTCGACGTCGTTTTTCCGACGCCGCCCTTGCCCGATGTCACTACGACGACATTTGCCATGAAATTACTCTCCTCTAACTCACTGGTGCGTTTCGGGTTCTTGTTGTCTTCAGGTGCTATCTGTCTTCACGGTCTGGCCGCCAGAACCAACGCGTTGCCCTCAAGCCAGGCCTGTACGGGTTGGCCGCGCAGATGGTCGTCGATCTCGTCGATGGTGCGGTAAAGACCGTCTATGGCGAGAAGCTCCGCCTCAAGGCTTGAACAGAATATCCGCGCGCCCGGATTGCCGGCGGACCCGGCGATGGCGCGGCCGCGCAACGTGCCGTAGATGTGGATCGAACCGCCGGCGACCACCTCCGCGCCCGAGGCGACATGGCCGAGGATGGTCAGGTCGCCGTCCGCGAAAACCACGGACTGGCCGGAACGCACCGGCTGGTCGAGCAGGAGGGACGCGGGTTTGTCGGGCTCGGGTTCGGCCGGTTGTTCGGCCGCCTTGCGCTCGGCCAGATCGATGACGCCGGCCGGGCGGCTGCCGCCTGGCAGGGGCGCAAGGCCCGGGCCGAGCCAGGAGGTTTCAACGCCTTCAACGGCGATGATGCGCACGCCGCGTGCCTGCAGTTGCGCCATGAGCCCTGCGACATCGGGCTTGGCCAGATTGAGCCGTGCGAGATCGAGCACAACCGGGCGGCCGGTAAAGAACCCGGGCGAGCGCTTCAGCTGCGCGTCGAGCTCGATCAGCCAGTCATCGAAGGGGAGGTCCGGTGCCAGCACGAACGCCATGAACGAGCGGCCGTGAAACCGGAACGGGGAACGGGAATGAGCAACGCTTACCACGCCTACCTACACAATCTCCCAACCCGTTAACGATTTGGTATTGATTCCTTTAACAAAAGGTTAACGCGCAACGGCTTTTGCCTGAGCGGGAGAATGGCCACGGGCACCGGGTAATTTCTCCATTATTTCAATATGATAGATGGAGGTTCGGGAAACTGGAACAGGCCGTGCATTGCGTCTGTGCACAAGATTTTCGATCGCTTATGCTGTCGCACCATGCAGAAGTTGGAAATCTACCAGTCCCTGTGGGCGATGGAGCTGCGCCGGCCCGACGGCATCGAGCGCTCCCACGAAGAAGCTTTCGAGATGGTGGCGGAGGCTGGCTTCGACGGCATGGCGCTCGATCTTGTGAGCCAACCCGATGGGGTGGAAGTAGCAAAGTTCAAACGCCTCTACGCGCGTCATGATCTCGGCTGCTCGATTACCGCGTTTCCGAAATCCGTCGAGGACCTGAGACCGGTCCTGCGCATGGCGCGGGAATTCGACGCGCCCTTTGTCAACGTGATCGGTCAGGTGATGCCGCTCGCCGTCGACGACATGATGCCGGTGATCCGTGCATGGTTGGAGATGGCCAGTGAAGAGGGCGTGCGGGTGCTTTTTGAGACGCACCGCAACTGCATTACCAACGACCTCTTTTCAACGCTCCTGTTGTTGGATGCCCTTCCCGAAATGGAGATCTGTGCCGACCTCTCGCACTATCTCATCGACCGGGAATTCTGGTATCCGCTGAGCGCTTCCGACCAGGCACTGATCAGCCGGGTGCTGGCGCGCTCGGAAAGCTTTCAGGGACGGGTCGCGTCGCGCGAGCAGATCCAGGTGCCGATCGGTTTTCCGCAAAACCAAAAGTGGTTCGATCTCTTTGCAGACTGGTGGGAAGAAGGATTTCGCGCATGGCGTAGCCGTTCGGGCGACGAAGCGGTGCTCAATTTTCTCTGTGAACTCGGGCCGCCTGAGTATGCGATTACCGGTGCGGATGGCTTTGAGCTCTCCGACCGCTGGGAGGAGGCACTGATTATCCGCGAGCGGGTGCGTGAAATCTGGTCACGGCTTGAAGCGGGTCAGGCGGCACGGCCGTAAAAGCCGATGCGCTCTTCTTGCGAGAACACGACGCCTGGCTGCTCGTAGTAGGAGTAGACCGCAAGGATGCGTTCGCGCGCGCCTTCGACAGGCGTGACCCGGTGCGCCGTATTTCGTCCCCTGAACACATTCAGGGTGCCCGGTTTGAGGGCGAGCGTCTTGAGTTCCCCGTCATCGCCTTCGAGCAGGCGTGCGACGCCGTCGTAATTCGGATCGGCGTCGGAGCGCAGGTCGCTTCGGTACTGAAACTCGCCGCCGCCTTCTGGCGCCTGCAGGAGCACGGTCGTGGTGAACTCCGAGCGGTCGAAGTGCCAGTTGAGCGCCTCTCCCTCGCGGTACGCCATGACGTTGACGCGGGCAAGCGGGTCGGCCATGGCGTGCAGCTCCGGCTTGCCCATCACTGCTGCCAGAAAATTCGCGAGCGGGGGCCATTCGTAGATGTGCACGATCATCGCCTCCGCAATCTGGTCCGCGCACAGCGTGTGATTGACAGTCTCGCAAATACGCAGTGCGGGATGATCGGCGGGCAGCCCGTCAATGCGGTCCTTGAAATAGATGTTGTGGCGGCGCGCATGGGTAAAGGCGTGTTCGGCGAAGAGCGGCGCTACCTCTTCAACCGCCTTGTGCAACGCCTGCGGCCGGATAAGGCCGGCCAGATCGAACATGCCCATTTCGGCAAGTTCGCCACGGCAGCGCTCAACCAATGCTCGGCCTGCGGCGCCTGTCAGGTCATGCAGCGGGAATGTTTCGAGGTCCAGAATATCGTGCATGGCGCATATCACACGGCATCCACACCGCCCGCCACTGAAATATCTGCAGTGTGCCGCGACCTCAGATACTGCAGGAAACGCTCGCCCATCTGCCGGGCATGGGCGTGCGCAAGGCGTTCGGCGAGGTCTTCGTCGCGCGCTTCGATGGCGGCGATAATGCGCGGATGCTCGTCGGCGAATTCGGGATGCACGGCATCGCCGTAACTGCGGAAGTAAATGCGCAGGATGCGGCGGCCCTCATCGAGAATGCGGGCATAGGAATCCGCCAGATAACGGTTGCGCGCGGCCTCGCCGATGGCGACGTGGAAATCCCGGTTGGCCTCAATCATGGCCAGCGCATCGCGCCGTCCCAGCGCGTCCTCGAACGCACCCTGCGCCGATTTGATGATCACAAGATCCGCATCGCGGCGCTGCTTCGCGGCAAGCCTTGTCACGGCGCGCTGCAGGAGATCGAGCGCGTCGAGATATTGCGGGAAATCCTCAATCTGGAGAGGCGCAACCTGGGTGCTCTTGTTTGGCAGGGTGGTGACGAGGCCTTCCGATGAGAGCCGGATGAGCGCCTCTCTCACCGGTGAGCGCGAGAGGCCGAACCGCTCGCCGATGCGTGCCTCGTCGAGAAGTTCGCCGGGTTCGAGCACAAGTGTCAGAATTTCCGTGCGCAGGGCGTTATAGACCTTGCGGGCGCCGCCGCCGCGTGATTTTGAGCCATTTTCACCCGCTGCCATGGTGTCCCGTCTTTCTCAATCGCGTGCTTGCGCTGTTCGTTTATTCAATGTAGTATACAAACTGTACACTAAATGTCGAGCGCCGGATGATGCTGAAAACGGACATCCGCCGGTGTTGCTGCGACATGGGAGAAGAACCATGAAATTCGAAGGTATCATTCCGCCGATCATCACGCCCTTTCACGACGATCTGTCGGTCGATGAAAAGGGTTTTGCCGAAGTCGTTGAATATATGATCGGGGCCGGCGTGCACGCGATCATAGTCGGCGGCACGACGGGTGAGTATTACGCGCTCAGCGGCGAAGAGCGGGTGCGCCAGTTCAACTACGCCAAGGACGTGATCGGCGGCCGTGTGCCGATGATCTGCGGCGTCAACGACATTTCGACCGCCGGGGCCTCGGAGTTTGCCGTGGCGGCCCGCGATGCCGGCGCCGACGGTCTGTTGATGGCGGCGCCCTACTACTCCCTGCCCACCGAGCGCGAGCTTGCAGCACACTGCCTGGCGGTTGATCGCGCAGCCAACCTGCCGATCATGCTCTACAACTATCCCGGCCGTACCGGTGTGATGATGGGCGAGGAATTTCTGTCGCGCGTCGCTCAAAGCTCAAACTTCCAGTGCATCAAGGAAGCGAGCGGCGACATCAACCGGGTACATCTGCTTGCCCGCGACTTCTCGCATGTTCAGCTGAGCTGCGGCTGCGAGGATCAGGCGCTTGAGTTTTACGTCTGGGGCGCAACGAGCTGGGTGACGCCGATGGGCAACTTCTTCATGGAAGAAGTCGTGCACTTCCACGACACCTGTCTGCATGAGAAGGACTTCGTGAAGGCGCGCGCCATGATGTCGGCGCTGCTTCCGCTTACGTCAACACTCGAGGGTGGCGGCAAATTCGGACAATGCGTCAAATACGCTGCGGCGCATGCCGGGCTGCCGACAGGCTCGGTGCGCCCGCCGCTCAAGCCGATGAAAAAAGAACTCGAGCGCGAGCTGCGCGAAGCGCTCGTCATTGCCAAAACCACATTGCGGTCGGTCATGAACGGTGAGACCGGCGCTCAAGAGGATGCAACACCCCATGTCCGACTTGTTGACCAGGCCTGAGTTTGAGGCCATTGCCTCGAAGATGGAGCTGCCCAACTGCTCCTTCATTAATGGCAAGTTCGCCGCCGCCAAATCCGGCGAGACCTTTCAGACGATCAACCCGGCGAGCGGCGAGGTGATCACCGAGGTTGCGTCCTGCGATGCGGCCGATGTCGATTATGCAGTGGCCAAGGCGCGTGAAGCGTTCGAGGCCGGTCACTGGTCGAAAATGCATCCTTCCGAGCGCAAGGACGTGATGATCCGGCTGGTCAAGCTCTTGAAGCGCCACCGCCATGAGCTTGCGGTTCTGGAAAGCGTTGAAAGCGGCAAGCCGATCCGCGACTGCGTCACCATCGATCTGCCGGAAACCATGCATTGCCTCGCCTGGCATGCCGAAGCGGTCGACAAGATGTACGACCAGGTGTCGCCGTCGGGTGACGATGCACTCGGTCTCATCGTGCGCGAGCCGATGGGCGTGGTGGCCTGCGTGCTGCCGTGGAATTTCCCGCTGATGATGGCGGCATGGAAGATCGGACCGGCGCTTGCATCCGGCAATTCGGTGATCATCAAACCGGCCGAACAGACCAGCATGACGGCGCTGAGACTTGCCGATCTTGCCTATGAAGCCGGCGTTCCCGCCGGCGTCCTTAATGTGGTGACCGGGCTTGGCGAGACCGCCGGTCATGCCATCGGCATGCATGGCGACATCAATGCGGTGTCGTTTACGGGCTCCACGGAAGTCGGGCGCAAGTTCCTGGAATATTCGGCACGCTCGAACCTCAAGCGCATCGTGCTCGAATGCGGTGGCAAGAACCCGTGCGTCGTGCTGGAAGATGCGGAAAACCTCGATGACGTGGCGCGCCATGTGGTGCACGCGGTGTTCTGGAACATGGGGCAGAACTGCACCTCGAACTCGCGCCTCATCGTCCACCGCAACATCAAGGACGATCTCCTCGACAAGGTGCACGCGCGGATCCGCGACTGGCCGACGGGCCATCCGCTGGAACCCTCCAACGCGCTTGGCGCCATGGTTACGCGAGAACATTTCGACAAGGTCATGGGCTACGTCGAAACCGGTAAGAAGGAAGGTGCCGAAGTCACCGCCGGCGGCGAGGCAATTGCCGAAGGCGATGGTCTCTATATCGCACCGACCGTCTTCGACGGCGTGAAACCCGAGATGACTATTGCGCGCGATGAGATTTTCGGGCCTGTGCTTTCCGTCATTCCGGTGGCGAGCGATGCACAGGCGGTCGAGATCGCCAACGACACGCCCTACGGGCTTCAGGCGTCACTGTTCACATCGAATGTGAAACGCGCTCACCGGGTCGCTCGAGCGTTGCAGGCCGGCACGGTGACGGTCAACTGCTACGGCGAGGGCGATATCACGACGCCCTTTGGCGGTTACAAACAGTCCGGGTTCGGTGGCCGCGATAACTCGCTGAAAGCGCATGACCAATATACCGAAACCAAAACTATCTGGTTCGACCTTTCCGACGATGCGATCGACGAAAGCGTAACCTAAGGGTCGAGGTCTTGCGGGCCGGCAAATTGTCGGCCATTGTCGCGCACGCCGCTGCTTGCGGCGCCGCGCAACAATCATTCCGGTTCGAAAAATGTCCTCAAGCGCTGAGTACGATGTCGCCATCATAGGAGCGGGTGCCGCCGGCATTGGCGCGGCGAAAGCTGCCGCAAAGAGGGGGCTCAAGTTTGTCGTGCTCGAAGCTTCGCACCGCATTGGCGGACGCGCGTACACGGAAGAGATTCTGCCCGGCGTACCATTGGATCTCGGCTGCCACTGGATGCATTCGGCAAGCCTCAATCCCTTCGTGAAAATCGCTGAAGAGCTGGGTTTTGCCTACTCGAAAGCCGGGTTCGAGCGCTCCGCATTTGTCGATGGAAAGTGGAATGCCGCGAGCGATGTCTCTGAGTGGGGGCAGTTTCACGACGAGCAGTTTGGGCGTGTCGAACGTGCCGCGGCGGGCGCCGATGATTGCTCCGTCTATGACGTGACCGAGCGCGATCACCGCTTCTCTCCGGACTTCGACTACATCATGTCCCTGCATACATCGTTCGATCCAGATGAAGTTTCCGTCAAAGACCTGTGTGCGTACAACGACACGGATGAAGACTGGCCGGTGCGTGATGGCTATGGCGCGCTGATCGCAAAGTTCGGTTCCGATGTCCCCGTCCAACTCAACACGGCGGTGACGAAGGTCGACTGGTCGGGGCCGTATGTGACGCTCGAAACGGCAAAAGGCACCGCAACGGCGCAGAAGGTGGTGATTACGGTCTCCACGGGAATCCTCGCAGCGGGCGACATTGCGTTCACGCCTGAACTCCCCGACTGGAAGCGCGAAGCCGTCGCCGGTCTGCCGCTTGGCTGTCACAACCGGATTGCGCTTGGGTTCGACCGTGACGTGTTCGGCGCCGACATGCCGCCCGGCGGTATCGTACGCATCGGCGATGATGAGCCGTTATCGGTGCGGTTCCGTCCCGATGGTTTCCCTTTCGTGGTCGGTGTCACCGGGGGCCGTTTCGGCGACTGGCTTGAACGTGCGGGCCAGCAGGCCGCGGTCGACTTTTTGTCGGAGAAGGTGAAAGCGGTATGCGGCAGCGACATTCTGAAACATGCGGTTGCGGATAAAGCCACAGCATGGCGCGGCGACCCTTGGGTCAGGGGTGCTTACTCCGCCGCGCAACCCGGGCAAGCACATCAGCGCGCAAAACTGGCGGAGCCGGTTGACGAGTGTCTGTATTTCGCCGGTGAGGCGACATCGTCTGAGTTCTATTCGACGGCGCATGGCGCCTATCTATCGGGGCTGGCGGCGGCCGAACACGTTTAGAGTCCAAGCAGCGCATCGCGCACCATCTTCTGGAAGAAGTGCACGTGGTGCTCCGAGAACTCACTGTGATCGCGGTCGACGACGAAGCGACCTTGAGTGTAGCCGAGCGAATGCAGACCCTTCTGCACGCTTTCGCAAAGCCCGACATCTTCTGGAACAAGCACGTTGACGATGTAATCGATGAAGTGGCGTTCCTGCTCGGTCGGTTCTTTGTGTGTGAAGAAGAAGTCGTGGCGTACGGTCGTGGTTTCGGGGCCGGTCGGGATAATCTGGAACCATACGGCGCTTGGCGAACCGGGAAACCACAGCGGCACAAGTGCCGGCCAAATATAGGCAAAAAGCGAATCCTGCGCGACGTCCTGTGCCTTCAGGGCGTAGGCGCCGTTGTCGAGTGCTTTGCGCTCCACCTTGTGAGAAAAAGTAATGCCGTCGTCGGACCAGTCGGCCTTGTTGTCGTAGTCTACAAGCTGCATCAGGGTCTTGTGGTTGGCGTCGCAGTGGTAGCACTCGTGATTGTTGTCGATCACCGTCTTCCAGTTGGCCGCGATCTCACGCTCATAACGCTCGACATGCACCAGTTCGCCGAGCGACGGGCAGCATTCGTGCATGTCCATGAGGAGCTGCGGCGCCTGCTCAATGAGCGGCGCGGCGCCGAGGTCGAGGTTCGCGAACAGGAAGCCGCCATAGTTCTCGATACGTACCGGTTTAAGGTCGGCATTGTCGGGGAGCCAGTCTTCCAGCGCCTTGCGTCCGCGCGCGCCGCGGAAGGTGCCGTCATTGCCGTAGCACCATTGATGATAGGGACAGACGACGAGGCGCGTGTTGCCCTCGCCTTCAAGCAGCGGGTGGGCTCGGTGACTGCAGACATTGTGAAAGCCGCGCAATTCGCCGTCGTCGCTGCGCAGGATAACGATACCCTGATCGACGATGTGGCCGGCATGATAGTCGCCCGGTTGGGCAACGTCGGAGATATGGCACTGATACCACCAGGTGCGGTAGAAAATAGCCTCATGTTCGGCGCGCCAGATCTGCGGGTCGTAGTACCAGGACGCCGGCAGCGTGTGGGAACGCTCCGCCTCATCGTGGAACAGTCCCGAATCGGGTACCGTTTGGCGTGGAGAGGGGGCGTGTTCGTTCATGAGCGCAACTCCTTCCGATCGCAGCCTGAAATTCTAGTCATGATCCCGTGGCGCGACCAAGAGCGAAAAGGTGCGGTTCGATTGAAAAAATTTCCCCGCGACCGTCATCGATGGCATGAAGATGCGCAAAGATGAGAGACACTGGTTCATGCCAAGCTACGATTATCCCCGCCCCGCGGTGACGACCGACATCATTCTCTTCAAGCTGGACGAGGGCTGCGCCGAGGTTCTGCTTATTGAGCGCGCGCACGCACCATTCGAAGGCTCATGGGCGCTGCCGGGCGGGTTTGTCGACGAGGGCGAGGATCTCGAGGCGGCGGCCCTGCGGGAACTGCAGGAAGAAACCGGGATATCGGGTGTCGCTCTTGAACAGCTGCGGACGTTTGGAGCACCGGGCCGCGACCCGCGCGGCTGGACGGTTTCCATCGCCTTTGTGGGGGAGGTCAAGGGTGACGACGTGAGCCCTACGCCCGCCAGCGATGCGCGTGAGGTGCGCTGGTTCGCCATCGATGACCTGCCGGAACTTGCCTTCGATCATGCGGAGATACTGAAAATCGCGTGCGAAGGACTCTAGTCCCGCGCCGCCCTCGCTTCTGCCAGCAGGCACAACAACTCGTACATCAGCGTCGCGCCGTTGAGCGCTGTGAGACCGGCGCTGTCGAAAGGCGGGGAGACCTCGACGAGATCGCCGCCGATGAAATCGAGGCCACGCAGGCGTCTTAGAAGATCGATGGCTTCGCGCGACGTAAAGCCGCCGGACTCCGGCGTGCCGGTGCCGGGCGCGTAGACCGGATCGAGGGCGTCGATATCGAATGAGAGATAAGTCGGGCCGGAGCCTGCAATGCGCCGTGCCTCTTCCGCCACCGCGGCCATGCCGAGTTCAGTCACCTCGTCCATGAACATGACGCGCATGCCGGCTTCTTCGGAGTAGTCCCAGCCGACCGAGGCGTTCTGGGCGCCGCGGATGCCGATTTGGATCGTGCGTTTCGGGTCGATGGCGCCGCACTCGACGGCGCGGCGGAACGGGGTGCCGTGCATGAATTTCGAGCCGCCGAAACTGTCCCAGGTGTCGGTGTGGGCGTCGATATGGATGAGGCTCACCGGTTCATCGGGCGCCAGCGCTTTGAGGATCGGATAGGAAATGCAGTGGTCGCCGCCGCCCGCTAGCGGCACGGCTCCGGCCTCGCGGATTTCGCAGAAGGTGTCGTGGATGCGGTCGACACAGGCTTCGAGGTCGTAAACCTCGGTGATGTCGACATCGCCGAGATCGCCGATGCGGCAGAGATCATAGGGGTTGATCCGCGTCGAAGGGTGGATGGTGCGCATGAGCGAGGACTGGTTGCGCAGTTCGCGCGGGCCAAGACGCGCGCCGGGCCGGTTGGTGACACCGCCGTCGAACGGCACGCCGATGAGCGCGATGTCGGCCTCGGCCGGGCCCGCGATCAGCGGCGCGCGCATGAAGGTCGCGACACCCATGTATCGCGGGCGGTTCATCTCGGTCTGGTCGGTCGTCATCGCTTGTGCTCGCTTGCAGAGGATCAAAATTACGGCGCGCGGCACGCTAGCAGCAACGCGCCTGAGCGGAAAGACCGGTTGTGGCAGATTACAACGGCGAAGCGCGATGTTACCCTTTCGCTCCAACACACTGGAAAAGGCGCCTGACATGATTGTCGTTGCTGGAGAAATGGTTATCGAAGCTGGCGATGTGGACGCCGTCGTTCCCGCCGCCCTTGAGATGATGCGCGCATCGAATGCCGAGGCGGGCTGCCGGCACTATCGATTTTATGCCGACCTCGAACACGCCGGCGCTTTCCACGTCTACGAGGAATGGGACTCGCTCGATGACCTGCAGGCCCACGTCGACAGCCCGCATATGGCAATCTGGCGCGCCGCGCTCGCAAAAGTGACCGTGGTCTCCCGCGACATCAAGCGGTTCGAGGCAGGGCCATCGACGGCGCTCTAGATCTTGAAGATCAGAGACGAACCTCCTGTTGAACATATTCATGTCGAGGTGTGGCGATCACCGCCGTGGCGTTTGCGACTGCCCCGGGCGCACCGGATTGCGTGAACTTGACCTCAATCGAAGCCGCCAAAAATACTAACAGTGGCAATAGGTTGCGGGGAGCTTGTGTATGAGCCTGATGAGACCGGGTGCGCCGTGCCGGCGCGGGCAGATTTAATAATAGGTCATTTGGTGAAAATGCTCCGTGATCGTATGGTTCTGAACATCAATAGCCTGGGAAGGGCGTCATGCTTACAAGAATCAAATTGAACCTGAGCTTCGTGCGTGCCCGCAATTTCATTGCCGTTGTGGTTGCGGCGCTTGGCGGATTTTTTGCGGCGGGGTCCGTGCCGGCCCATGCGGAGGGCGACCTCTATATGGGTGAAGTGTATTTAACCGCCGGCTGGTACTGTAACAGAGGTTCTGTAGAGGCAGATGGCAGTCTCCTGCGAATTGCAGACTTTACGGCGGCCTATTCGCTCTTTGGAACCAGATTCGGCGGCGATGGCCGTACCACATTTGCGGTGCCTGACATGACCGGGCAAACGGGTGCGGGCCCGCACCCGTTCGCCGAAGTTGGATTTCGATGGTGCGCCCAGCTGTTGGGCCAATACCCCGGAAGCGGCGACGGCGGACAGGAAAGACACGATGCGCGCCCGTGGGGTGAGTTTCTGGCCACCGGGGCAGAATTCTGTCCCAGTGGCTGGGTCAAGGGCGCGCAGACGCTGCCGGCCGCACAAGGCAGTCTCCTGACATGTCTGTTTTCCAAACCCCAGAACCCGCCTCCTCCTGTGAGGCATATGCTGGGCCGCGTCCTCTTGTGGTTCGACAACCGCAGTTGTACGGCGGATGGGATGGTGAATCTGGGAGGCAAATTGAACGCTGGCTCTGACACGAGCCTGCACAGCGTTCTCGGGACGCCAATCAACTTGGCTGGTGACTTCGAGGTGCCCTATATGGAATCTCCGCATCGGGCTATGCAACTGTGCATGGTCACAAACGGCTACTTTCCCCACCGCAACTGAAGCTGGCCTGTCCAGGTCATGACCTAATTGTTTCGGGCGGTTTTCCGCTTGAGAGTTCCCGGGCGGACACTTGAACAATGCACGAGGCGAATAATGGCGTTCTCCATTGAATCGATCCTGAATTGCAGGACCGCGCGGAAACAGGCTGTCTGCACGGTGGCGGCATTTTGTTTGTGCATGGCGGTCGCCGCGCCGCCCGCGGCGCAGGCTCAGGACGCGGTACTTCAGCACTTTGTCGGCGAGATATTTGCGACGGCTGCCAGCTACTGTCCGAAAGGGACGGAAGAGGCTGTTGGCCAGCAGAAGTCCAAAGAGCACGAACTGATCCTTCATTCTGTGTACCAGGCCCGGTATGGCGATGAGGGAAATACCTTTGGTCTGCCCGATCTTCGCGGGCCCTTCCAGCGCCAAGGCATTGTAGTTGGCGAAACACGCTGGTGCGTTGCTTTCGAGGGGGTCTATTCACAACGCAACGGGTTTGATGAAGGCCTGGGCGCGAACGGAGAGCTCATGGCGTTCGGCGCTTCGGGGGGCTGGTGCCCTGGCGGGTATCAGTTGCAAACCGACCCGACACTTCCGCATCGCGAGACCGTCAGCTGGTGCAAGTACGAGCACTGGAGCGAACCTGAGGACTACCTGGCACAGATGCTGCTCATTGCCGGGGACAGCTGCCCGCGATATGCCGTTCCCGCCGATGGCAAACTGCTGCAGATCGAAGAGAACACTTCCTTGTTCAGTCTGCTTGGAGCTTCCTATGGCGGCGACGGGCAAACGACGTTCAGCCTGCCGAACCCGTCCTCGCCTTCTCAGGGCACGAGATGGTGCATCGTCACCTCGGGCTACTTCCCGGCACGGTAACGATCACGGCGCAACGGGCACAGTCAGAGTTTCATTTCTCCGACGGTTTCCGTGCCGGGGCGGATGTCGGCGCCCGGCTCCCCGGTAGCGCCATAGCCGCGCCAGGGGCTGAAGCCCAGCAACTTCAGGAGGTCGGGTTCAAGCTCGTCGATCACTTCTTGCCGTGTGCCAAAGGGGTAGTTGTCCATCTGGCGGAACTGAGGTCCGCAATAGAACGTCGTGATGCCGTATCTCGGGCCGTCTGACCGGTTGATGTCGGCGGCATGCCAGGTCCGGCCTTCGAGGACGAGGGCGGTGCCGGCCTTGCCGGTCACGTTTACCGCGTCCTGCAGGGCCTCGGGATCGGGTTGGCGGCCGCTCAAATGACTTTTTGGCACGACGCGGGTGGCGCCGTTCTCGGGTGTGAAATCCGAAATCATCCATAAGACATTGCAGACCACCGGCGGATTGATTGGCGCCGCCGTTTTCTCCGGTGGACCCGTCTCGACATTGGAACGGGAAAGATCCCCGGCACGCATGCGTGCCGCATCGCCATCGCGCGGCACCGGCAGCCACCATTGATCGATGTGCAGGCCCATCTGCTGATTGTCGGGGTGGGTGATGGTGGCGGCAAAATTCGAAAGAAGATGATGCTCGCCCAGAACATGGGCCACGACCTCGCGGGCGACCTTCTGGCGCAACAGCTCCCGAAACACTTCGCCCTTGTTGATCAGCAGGTAGACCCACTGATTGCCGTCGCCGAAGCTCTGCAGGTCATCCAGCTTCTGCAGCCCCTTCGCGGTTTCAGCCGCGGCCTGCTCTGCCACACGCGCATGGATCGCCGCCGCCGTTTTTTCCGGCAGAGCATCTTCGATGATGCAGTAGCCAAACTCATCCAGATCGGCGGTGAGGCGTGCGCGGTCGCTTGCCGGCTTGGGCAGTTCTTCGGGGTTCCAGGAAGGCATCGAACGCAACCTCGCGCGTTGGTCGTGGGCTTTGCAATCGTAGGAGGCTCGCAATCCGAAGGTCAAACGGATTCAGTATGAAGGTGAATCCGTCTAGTTGCTCAACTTCAACATCACGGCGCCCGCCAGCGTGACGGCGACCGAGACAACGCGCATCAGGTTGAGTCGTTCCTTGAGGAAGAAAACACCGAACATCACGGCGAACACCATGCTGGTCTCGCGCAGCGCGGACACCATGGCAATGGGTGTCGTGGCCATGGCCCAGATGACAATCCAGTAGGCGATGAGGGAGATGATCCCGGTCAACGCGCCCATTTTCCATGACTTCGCCACCTCTTTACGGAGCCTTCCCCTCAGCAGGTAGAGCGCGAGCGCCGTTATCGGCACGCCGTCGAGCGCGAAGAGCCAGAATGTGTAGCCGTGGGCGTCGCCGGAGAGGCGGACGCCCAGCCCGTCGGAAACGGTGTACGCGGCGATAAATATACCTGTGGCTATGGCGGAGAATACGGCCTTCGGTTCCCTGAACCCGGCTGCGCCGCGCGTCAGCGTCAAACTCATGATCCCGAAGGCGATCAGGGCGATGTAGACCGTTGCCTCAAGGCTCAGCGCCTCGCCGACGAGCACAAACGATGCTGTAGCGACGATCAGAGGTGCCGTTCCGCGGGCGAGCGGATAGACGTGACTGAGGTCGCCATAGCGGTAGGCCGTAATCAGAAATAGGTAATAGGCGTTGTGCAGGGCCACGGATGCCAGGAGATAGGGCCAGGATGCCGGCGCCGGAACCGGCACGAACGGCAGCACCGCGACCGAGAGCATGGTTTGTATCGCCGCCATTGTCGCCATCAGGACAAAGCGGTCCGTGTTGACCTTGACGAGCGCGTTCCAGGCGGCGTGAAGCAGGGCCGCGCCAATGACCGCCGAAAACACGACCGCCGTCACGTTGAGGGCCCTCTCATGTAATCGCATGAGCGGGCGTTCATGATGGAGAGCGTCATCGGCTGATCAAAACCGTCCCGGTGCGAAGGGTTCAAGATCGACACTCGGCTCCGCGCCGTCGACGATTTCGGCCACGAGCTTGCCGGTAATGCCGCCGAGAGTCATGCCGACATGCTGATGGCCGAAGGCAAAGATAATCTCGGGCGTGCGCTGCGAGCGGCCGATGACCGGCAGACTGTCGGGCATGGTCGGGCGGTGACCGACCCACTTCTCATCGGGCTCTTTGGGCAGTTGCGGCAGCAGGCGGCGCGCATGGGTCATGATCTGACGGATGTTGGCGTCGCGAATATCGTGTTTGAGGCGGCCGAGCTCGACGGTGCCGGCGGCGCGCAGGCCGCCTTCCATCGGGGTCATGTAAAAACCGCCCGCGGCATGCCCCACGGGCCGGCTGACGAGATCCTCGCGGCCTTCGAAAACAACATGGAAACCGCGCTCGGTCTCAAGCGGCAGGTGTTCCACGAGACCGCCGAAGAGGTTTCTTGAAAAGGCACCGGCGGCAAGTACCATCTGACGGCAGCGCAGTGTGGTATCGCAGGTGCGCAGTTCCAGCGCACCGTCGGCGGCACGCGCGATCGAACTGATGTCGGCGGTAACAATGTCGCCGCCATCGGCCGCGAACCGCTGTGCGAGCGCGCCGACGGACGCCTGCGGGTTCGTGTAGTTATGGCTGTCGGGATAGTAAAATCCGCCGACGTGGTCTTTTGCGAGGTTCGGCTCCAGCTGGCCGATTTCGTCCCGGGTTACCGCCTCTACCTTGAAGCCGGCGTGCTCGCGCATCTCGCGCTCTGCCTGTGCGGCGGCAAGGCCTGCTTCCGTCTCGTAGAGGTATATAGCGCCGCGGCTCTGCATCAGCTTGTCGGCGCCGCTCGCCTGGAACAGCGGCAGGGCGCCGGCTTCGGCCTGGACCACAAGGCTCGCAAGGCTTTGCGAAATATGCGCCACCCGTGAGGGCCGGCAGTTCGCCAGAAACTGCAGCAGCCACGGCGTCATGCGCAGCACATACCCCCAATCAACGGTGAGCGGGCTTTCTTTCGCGAACAGGAGCTTGGGCAGCCGTCCGGGGAGCGTCGGACTGTTCAGAGGAACGCTGGCATAGGTCGCGAACACACCGGCATTGCCATAGGACGCCCCGCCGCCCGGCTCGCCCCGGTCGATCAGCGCTACCGAATGGCCGCTGCGCCGGAGCCACGATGCGCAACAGGCACCAACCATGCCGGCACCGATTACAGCGACATCATAGGTCTTTGCGTTCACGCTCGTACTCATTGCGGCAACGCTCCCTCACTGCACATTGATGGCACGACGCACTCATAGCCGAAAATGCAAAGCGGCGATAGAATTGCGATCGTTTCGGAACAAGGAACCGGTCATGCGCAACGCCCATATCGTGTCGCCCTGTTATACCAAGGGCGGCAATTATTGACCCATTTCATGAGGCATTCCGGCTCGCTCGACGAGGCGCGGACCGCAGTGCGATGCGGTGTATCGGACAAGGCCCGCAACGTGGTCGACGGGCCGGAACGGCCCACCGCAGGCCGGGTGCTTTTGCCCTCCCGCAGCGTTGCGTCCTACTTACGGTACCTGTACCGCGGCGCAGTACGCGCCTTGCCGGAGGGTAAAATCATCCCGGTGAAACGGGTCAATAATTGCCGCCCTTGGTATTACCTAGTCCGCGGTTAACTGGATTGAAAACTAATTCCGGTACAGATGATGGTTGCAGGTGTTCTGCAGATAGTGTGAGCAATTCGGCTGTTGTCTATCATGTTGTTCGCTCATGCACTTGCTTTTACTGGTGATTGAGTACGCGGCATGGAACCAAAAAGCACTATCGATTTCTCAAAACTCAAAGTGATGATGCTCGATGACAGCCGTCACTTCACCGGTATTATGGTCGAGGTGTTGCGCGCGTTCGGTGTTCGCGATGTGGCCCGGCACGACAATGCGAAAGATGCACTCACAAACCTGATGCATTACCCGTTTGACGTCCTGTTCCTCGATCTTGAATTGGGAAAGATCAACGGCTTTGACCTGATCAAAGCCATCCGGTCGAGATCCGACTGCCAGAACAGAGGTGTCAAGATAATCGTGGTTTCCGCCCATGCGGAAAAACAGAACGTTCGGCGCGCTATCGATAGCGGCGCCGACGAGTTTCTGGCGAAACCTGTCGCGCCCATCAATGTCTATAACCGCCTGGTGAAGGTCCTGGCTGACCCGCGGCCCTATATCAGGACCGAGGATGGCTATTTCGGTCCGGAAAGACGGCGCGTCGTGGACCCGAACTTCCACGGCGAGGATCGGCGCAAAACCGATGTGCGCGACGTGGTGGAGCTCGACTGACCAGCCCCGCAACAGCGGTTGATTGTGCTTCGCCTTTCACCAGCCCGTTATCCCTTTCCTGAATTCCGGACCGAACCGGGTTATACCAACGGCAGCAAATAAATCGCGGCCGAATTTTTCTGCATGAGCGAATGGCGAAGCCATAGATGTTGAAACGGAAGCCCTAGCGCCATGGCGGAACCGGACTGGGACACCATCATTGTGGGGCAGGGGATTGCCGGGACGACGCTTGCCTGGCATCTGCGTGCGGCGGGTCAGCGCGTCCTGATCATCGATGCCTGCGAGCCCGTGACCTCGTCGAAAATTGCCGCCGGCCTAATCACTCCGATCACTGGCAAACGGCTTGTGCTGTCCCGGCAATTCGATGAGTTCCTGTCTGCGGCACGCGGGTTCTATTCATCCATTGAGGCGCAGACAAGTTATAAATTCCTGCAGGACCGGACTGCGGTACGCCTCTTCAAAACGGATGCCGAACGGCAAAGCTGGTCAGGGCGCGTACAACGGCCCGAGTACGGGGCCTTTCTGCTGACCCCGCAGCCCGACCCGCTGCTCGCCCGGGAAGTGGCGGATGCGAGCGGTGGCGGATTTGCCATGCATGCCGCCCAACTCGACGTCAACGCCTACCTTGAAGCCTCCCGGGAGGTTCTCGACTGGCAGCCCATGACACTGGATTGGCAGCGCGATGTGACATTCGGCAAAGACCGCGTTTCGGTTGGAGAACATCGCGCCCGGCGTCTCATTTCCTGCGAAGGTTATGCCGCGGCGCGCAATCCCTATTTCTCGCAAGTGCCCTTCATCGCCGCCAAGGGCGACATTCTGACGGTGCGTTTTCACGACCCCCTGCCGCACCAGTGTCTTCACCGCGGCATATGGGTGGCGCCGGCCAGGGAAACCGATGTGTTCTGGGTCGGCTCGACCTATGACTGGGAGGCACTCGATCAGGTGCCGGACGCAGCGGCGCGGGCGGAGATTGAAGGCAGGCTCAAGGATTTCATCCGCGTGCCCTACACCGTGCTCGATCATCGCGCTGCCGTGCGGCCCATCATCACCGAAAGCCGGGCCTATGTCGGCCTTCATCCAGAGCACACGCAGCTCGGCTACTTCAACGGCCTGGGCTCGAAGGGGTCGCTGCATGCGCCCTGGTATGCGCAGCGTCTGACCGACTTCCTCGTGCACGATGTAGCGCTGCCGCACGACATCGATGTCCGCAAGCATTTCTGAGCGGTGATGCGCGCGACCGAACTTGCCCATCTCGCGATCCGCCGCTCCGTCAATCCCGGAGACTGCGCCATCGACGCCACGGTGGGAAACGGCCACGATACGCTTTTCCTGGCCGAACTTGTGGGGCCGTCCGGCCGGGTATTCGGCTTCGATGTACAGGAGACGGCGCTGGCGTCGGCGGCCGAAAAGCTGGGCGGTTTGCCTCAGGTAAGGCTCGTTCACGCCGGACATGAAACACTGGCGGAACATCTGGCGGCGAATGACCGCGACCGGCTGGCGGCAGCGATGTTCAATCTCGGTTACATGCCCGGCGGACCCAAGGATATCGTAACCCGCCCTGAAACAACCCTCTCGGCGCTGAGGCAAGCCCTTGATCATCTCAAGATCAACGGCGTCGTAACTCTGGTGCTTTATCCCGGGCACCCTGGTGGCGCGGAAGAAGCGGACGCCGTGCGTTCCCTTGCGCTCGGCCTGCCGCCGGCTTTCACGGCGCACCGTCACGCGCCGGCCCATACCGTGCGCCCGGCGCCCGAACTCATCGTAATCGAGCGGCAGCGCTAAGCCGCCGCAGTCTCCACTGGAGCAATCCGCTTTAGTGCTGTTAGAGTGCGCCAAATCTCATATGCCGGAAGAGAAATGACGACCCGCAACCCGCCACCACCTGCGCCCGCGCGCAAGCTGACCGTCTGGCCGTATTTCTTCTTTGGCGGCGTCGCGGCACTGCTCGGCCTTGTCTTCGTTGTCGGGTGGTGGCCGGCTAGCCCCGTGACGAAGGCGGATCTTGTGAAAATCAGCGGTACCATCGACAGGGTATCGATCAGGGACGACATCTCCGGCACATCAGCCGGAGCGGTAATGCCCGGCCTGACATCGGTCTTCTATACGCTGGAAGAGGTCGAAGGCGAGTTCCGCTATCCCCACAGCCACCCTCAGTACCTTAAGGTGCGAGACTACACCTCGGTTGCCATCGACGTGTGGGTCGACCCCGCTGAAATGGACGCCGGCGAGGTCATGACAATCTGGCAGATCCGCGAAAACAACCCTTACGACGATCCTGAAGAACGGACGTTCGTCTCTTATGAAGAAATTGTCGAGCGGTTGACTGGGGCAGGGTGGTCAATGGTTCAGGCCGGCGCCTGGCTGCTGGCCGGAGCGGCGGCGGCATTTGCAGTTGGTTTCGTTGTCGTGCGCCGCAACCGGGGACGCATCGCCAGCTGAATGGGATCTGTTCATGTGCCTGGCGATGCGTTAGGGCTGGCCGTTTCGTCGAGAACACTGCTACAGACCGTGTCGCCAAACTGGGAGGATTACCAATATGTCGGTCATCGGGTCGGTTGAAAGCTTGTGGCGCTATCCTGTGAAGAGCATGCGCGGTGAAATGCTCGACGAGGCATTTGCCGGGTTCTCAGGCGTCTACGGCGACCGCATTTATGCGTTCACGAGCAGTGCCGCCATCGCGGGGTTCCCTTGGGTGACAGGTCGGGAGTATCGCGAAATGGTGCTTCACCAACCGCAGTTCCGTCACCCCGAGAAAGCTGCGGCACCGTCCAACCTGCAGGAGGCGGAAGGTCTCGATCCGGGCATAACCTCGGTTTATGCGGAGATGGATGATCTCGCTCTTGATGTGGTCACACCATCGGGCGACGTCCTGGCGCTCGACTCGCCGGAACTGATTGAAATGCTGCGCGGCAAGGTCGGCGAGGCGGACGAGGTAAGCCTCTTGCGCTCGCACCGGGCGATGACCGACTGCCGTCCGGTATCCTTGATTTCGCTTCAGACAGTCGGGCGCGTGGCGGACGAAAGCGGTTCGCAGGTCGACAAGCGCCAATTCCGGGCGAACGTCTATCTCGACCTCAACGGCGCCGACGGCTTTGCCGAGGATGAATTCGTTGGCAAAACGCTCGCCATCGGCCCCAAGGTCAAAGTGTCTATCCTTGAGCGCGACCCGCGCTGCGCGATGATCACGCTCGACCCTGAAACCGCGAAGGCAAATCCTCTGGGCCTGCGCCAGATAGCGAAAAGCCGGGGCGGCATGGCGGGTGTCTACGCTGCTGTGCTGGTGGAAGGCACGATCCGGCCTGGCGATGACGTGAATCTGATCGGTTAGGTCATGCGGGCAGGCATATTCCAGTGCGCCGGCGGCGGTTTTTCGGCGGATGCGAGGTTTGAACGTTTGCAGCGCGAGATCGCGCGCGAACGTCTTGATCTCGTAGTTTGCCCCGAACTTTTCATGTCCGGCTACAACGTCGGCAACGAAATCGCCGCTCTCGCCGAACCACGCGGTGGGCCGTATGCCGCCCGTATTGCTGAGCTGGCAAGGTCGAATGGCACCGCTATCGTCTACGGCTATCCAGAACGCGACGGTGAGTTAGTCTACAATGCTGCGACATGCATTGGTGCCGACGGAGGCGCGGTTGCCAATCACCGCAAGTTGCTCCTGCCGCCGGGGTTCGAAGAGAACGTTTTTGCGCCCGCCAGCGGACTGACCCTGTTCACGCTGGAGGGCGCCCGCTGCGCTATGCTGATCTGCTACGACGCGGAGTATCCCGAAGCCCTGCGCGCAGCGGCCGAGGCGGGAGCCGAAGTCGTTATTGTGCCGACCGCGCTGGCGGAAAACTGGTCAACCGTGGCACTGCAGCTCATGCCGACGCGCGCATTCGAAAACGGAGTGTGGCTGCTCTACGCCAATCACGCCGGAGAGGAGAACGGCGCGAACTACTTCGGCGGCAGCTGTATTGTTGCGCCTGACGGCAAGGATGCGGCGCGCGCGGGACCGCAAGAAGAGCTGATCGTCGCCGACGTTGACCTTTCCCGCGTGTCTGCGGCGCAGCAGAGGCTGCCCTATGTGAAACAGGTTGAAGAAATGCGCCGCCGTCTCGCAGCGCGCGCTGGCGGATCATAGGTCCCGCCGCCGTTTCACCCGTCCACAAGCGCAATTCGCTTGCTTTCAACGCACGCCGGTGCGGATATCTGCGCGCGCGTACCAACATGCGCATGAGGCGTGGAGACCTTGAGGGTGGTGGCAGGATGAGCGACAACGGGGCGAGCCGGATATTCCGGCGATTATACGGTTGACGTACCAAGGGTGAATTCCTATATGCAAGTTAGCAAGAGGAACCGCCATGAACATCACCGATCCTATTTACTCCGATGAAAACAAAGCCCGCGCGCACTTGGAAAAGCTCCAGTGGCCGAACGGTCCGGTTTGTCCTCACTGTGGTTCCGTGGATAACGCGACCAAGCTCAAGGGCAAGAGCACGCGCCCCGGTGTCTACAAATGTAAGTCCAAGGGATGCCGCAAGCCGTTCTCGGTGACGGTTGGATCGCTTATGCATCGCAGCAAAATTCCGCTCAATAAGTGGCTGGCTGCAATGCACCTGATGACATCCAGCAAGAAAGGGGTTTCCGCTCACCAATTGCACCGCATGCTCGGCATCACATACGAGAGCGCGTGGTTTCTGGCGCACCGTCTCCGTGCTGCCATGCGCGATCCCAATGCCGGTCCTATTGGCGGGTCCAACAAGGTCGTGGAAGCCGACGAAACTTTCATTGGCGGCAAGGCAAAGAACCGTGCGTTCAAAGAACCGCCCAAAAAGGAAGCCGTAGTTGCACTGGTCGAACGTGACGGCGAAGTTCGTTCATTCCATGTTGCCAACGTCACCGCAAAGACGCTTCGCACCGCTATTGTCACGGCAGCGGACCGTGCGTCCTATCTCATGACCGACGAGAACAAGGCTTACGTCAAGTTTGGTCGCGAGTTTGGTGGACACGGCACTGTCAACCACTCACGCGACGAATATGTGCGCGCCACGTTCTGGCATACGAACACGGTCGAGAACTATTTCAGCATCCTCAAGCGCGGCGTGTTCGGCGTCTATCACCATGTGAGTGAAGCACATTTGCATAGGTATCTGGCGGAGTTCGATTTCAGGCACAACACTCACAAGCTTGACGACACCAGCCGTGCCGAAAAGGCTCTGCGTGGTATGGTCGGCAAGCGTCTGACCTATCGGCGGACTAGTGACGCCACACACACTTAAGCAAAAGGCAAGGTGCTTTGCAAAATGGAGAAAGCGCCATGATTGACATAGGTTCAATGGCCGCAGTTGCTGGGTCTCTCAAAACGGCCGGCGAGATAGCGAAGGCGATGGTGGGCTTGCGCGACGCTGCCGTCGTTCAAAGCAAGGTCATCGAATTGCAGGGCGTAATTATGTCCGCCCAATCTAGCGCACTCACGGCCCAATCGGACCAATTTGCGTTGCTGGAGCGTGTACGCGAACTTGAAGCACAGATGGCTGAGCTTGAAGCATGGGAAAGTGAGAAGCAGCGCTACGAACTGAAGGATTACGGAGGGGGAACGTTCGCTTACGAGCTTAAAGAACCGGAAGTAAGCGGAGAACCTCCGCATCGCATATGTGCTGCCTGCTATCAAAAGGGACAAAAATCCATTCTCCAATTCAGCCACATTTCACAGGCAAACCACCGGCACATCTACGACTGCAATGTGTGTGAAACTAGATTCAGCCTTGCGAGCTAACAAACCGCCTCCGCCTATTGGGCGGGCTTCCTTTTTTCTGTAGTCTTTGATTCTCGGTCGCGCGGCGGTCGCGGGCCTGGGGGCGCGCGGAGAACGCGCTTCGCCAGATCATCGCGGCGCCGCGCGATTTCCTCGTCTGTCAGTTCATTCTCTTTGGGGTCTGCCATGCCACCTCAACCGTTAAGCTCCATGCATAATGACATTAGCTTACGCGTATCGCCACACGCACATAATAGCCGTCCCGACCTAGCCGCCTCGGCCATGAAGGGGATCGCTCTATGGGCTGAAATTGAATCACTCCAAGTCATGATTATGACCAACATGCTAGGTACGCAATCGCGCTTAGCTCTGGACATGTACTCCGCCCTAATTGGCACCGCCGCGCAAAACGCCGCATTAAATGCCCTAGCGCGCTCCACGCTCCATAAGACGCTGTATAACGTTTTTGAACTAATCACGTCTGTTGCCGGAAGCTTCGGGCGCGACAGACACAAACTTGCCCACTGCACATGGGCAGTATCGCCTGACTTGCCAGATGCATTATTGCTGATTACCCAAAAAGCTCGACTTGACTACGAAATACATGTGCTCGAATGGGAACAAGATATGACCGGGCGAGGACAATCCAGCACCCCATTTCCAGAAATCTCGCGCCGTGAGATATTTATCTACCGACAACGTGAATTTGATGAAATTAACGAGCGGCTTCACCGACTTGCGGAAATGCACCAAAAGTTCAACCGCTTGGTTCGCAATCAGAATGTGCAACAGCCTGGCGTATCCTTTGGATTACTCCGCCAGCTATTAAGCTCGCCTGAACTTCGCTCAAAAAGAACTCAACTTCGGGAAAAACGAAAAAAGCAGCAAGCTCTTCAACAATAGAATCGTGAATTAACGACGCCTCCACACAAAGCTCTGGCCTGTCACGCAATTCTGTATGTAGTGTCGTCATCTTGGTACGTCAACCGTATAATCGCCGATATTCCGGTACGGCGGCGATTTTGCGGAGTTGCGTATTTCGCGGGCGTCCGGCGTTTGTGTCTACGATGGCGACGGCCGGGAAGTCCTCGACTTTACCTCCGGTCAGATGAGTGCGATCCTTGGCCACGGCCATCCTGAAATCGTCGCGGTGGTGACCGAAATGGCCGCCAGCCTCGACCATATTCACAGCAGCTTCCTGTCCGATCCAGCGGTTGAATTCGCCAGCGCCCTGACGGCCATGCTGCCCGATGGTCTGAACCGCGTTCTGCCGCTGTCGACGGGCGGCGAGGCCAATGAGGCAGCACTCAGGATCGCCAAGACCTACACCGGCGGATTTGAAGTCGTTGCCTTCGACCGCTCCTGGCACGGGGTGACGGGCGGTGCGGCGGCTACAACTTATTCCGGCGGACGGCGGGGCCACGGGCCGACGCTTCCCGGTGTGCTGACCCTGCCCAGCCCGCATGCCTACCGCTCGCCGTTCAACCGGGGCGGCGAATATGACTGGCGTGCCGAGTTCGAGTTCGGCTGGGAGATGATCGACCGCCAGAGTACCGGGCAACTGGCCGCCGTCATCGTCGAACCGGTTCTGAGTTCAGGCGGCATCATCGAGCTGCCGGAAGGCTATCTCGCCGCTCTGCGCGACAAGGCGCATGAGCGCGGTATGCTCTTGATCCTCGACGAGGCGCAGACCGGCATGGGGCGTACCGGTCACAATTTCGCCTTCGAGCGCGACGGCGTGGTGCCGGACATCCTCAATCTGTCCAAGACGCTGGGAGCAGGGCTGCCGCTGTCGGCGACGGTCACCACCGCTGAATTCGAGCAGGACTGCTACGACAAGGGCTTCTTGTTCTACACTACCCATGCCGCCGACCCGCTGCCCGCCGCCGTCGGGCGCAAGGTCGTGGAGATTGTCCAGCGCGATGGGCTGGCGGAGCGGGCGGAAACTCTCGGGCGCTATCTGAAAGACAGGCTCCGCGATCTGCAGCAGCGCCATGCGATCATCGGCGATGTGCGCGGCCGCGGCCTTTTGCTCGGGGTTGAACTCGTGCGCGACCGCCAGTCGAAGGAACCGGCAAACGAAGCCGGCGCCGAGATTGCCCGGCGCTGCCTGGAACTTGGCGCCTGCCTTAACGTCGGCCGCCGCGGTACGAGCAGCATCTTCCGCATCGCGCCGCCACTGATCGTCGACACCGCCGAAATCGACAGGGCCGTGGATATTCTCGATCAGGCTTTGGGCGATTGCGCTGGCGCCTGAAACCGCTTCACCCGTCCACCAGCACAATTTGCTTGCTTTCGGTCCCCGCCCGGCGGAGAAAAACGGCCGCAAAGTCTAACGGGCGCCAGAGCGCGGCAGGGGGAGAAAGCCTATGCAATCCGAAGCAAGAGCGGTAGTCATCGGCGGCGGTGTTGTCGGCTGCTCGGTGCTGTTTCATCTGGCGCGCGCCGGCTGGTCTGACGTTCTGCTCATCGAGCGCTCCGAACTCACCTCCGGCTCGTCGTGGCATGCCGCCGGCGGCTTCCATACGCTGAACAGCGACCCGAACGTCGCCAAGCTTCAGGCCTACACGGTGTCGCTCTACGAGGAGCTGGAAAAGATCTCCGGCCAGTCCTGCGGGCTGCATCTCGTCGGCGGCGCCATGATGGCGGACACGCCGGAACGCATGGACTTTCTGCGGCTCGCCCACGCCAAGGGCCGCTGCATGGGCATGGAAACGGAGTTGATTACCCCGTCCGAAGCCAAAGCCATGTATCCCCTGATGGACGAGACGAATTTCGTCGGCGGCATGTGGGACCCGGTCGAGGGCCATCTCGACCCTTCAGGCACGACGCACGCCTACGCCAAGGCGGCGCGCTCGCTGGGCGCCAGGATCGAATTGCGCAACCGCGTCGTCGAATTGACCCAGGAGCCCGACGGCACCTGGAACGTTGTGACCGAGAAGGGCACCGTCAAAGCCGAACACGTCGTCAATGCGGGCGGCCTGTGGGCGCGTGAGGTCGGCCGCATGGTCGGCCTGGAACTGCCCGTGCTCGCCATGGAGCACCATTATCTCCTCACCGAGGACATGCCCGAGGTCATCGCCTTCAACGAGGAACACGGCCGCGAGCTTTCCCACATCATCGACTTCAAGGGCGAGATCTATACGCGCCAGGAAGGCAAGGGCGTACTGCTCGGCACTTACGAGAAGGCCTGTCAGCCGTGGTCGCCGGTCGAAACGCCCTGGGAGTTCGGCCAGGAATTGCTGGCGCCCAATCTCGACCGGATTTCGCCCTCGCTCGAAGTCGGCTTCAAACACTTCCCGGCGATCGAGAACGCCGGCATCAAGCAGATAATCAACGGGCCGTTTACCTTCGCACCCGACGGAAATCCGCTGGTTGGCCCGGTACAGGGGTTGACGAACTTCTGGTCCGCCTGCGCCGTTATGGCCGGCTTCAGCCAGGGCGGCGGCGTCGGGCTCGCCCTGTCGAACTGGATGGTCGAGGGCGATCCGGGTTTCGACATTTTCGGCATGGACGTTTCGCGTTTCGGCGAATGGGCGTCCCTTCGCTACACCAACGCCAAGGTGCGCGAGAACTATTCCAAGCGCTTCTCGATCCGCTTTCCGAACGAGGAGTTGCCCGCCGCGCGGCCGTGCCAGACGACACCGCTGTACGACACTATGGTGCACGACAACAATGCCGCCATGGGCGACAGCTGGGGGCTCGAGACGCCGCTGTGGTTCGCACCGAAGGGCACCGAACCGGTCGATATCCTGTCGTTCCACCGTTCCAACGATTTTGAGCATGTCGGCAATGAAGTGCGCGCCGTCCGGCAAAGCGTCGGCATTACCGAGATCGCCAATTTCGCGAAATACGAAATCACCGGCCCCGGCGCCGAAGGCTGGTTATCGCATCTTATGACCAACACCATGCCGCGCACGGGTCGCATCGTCCTGACGTCGATGCTCAATGACAGCGGCAAGCTCATCGGCGACTTCACCATCGCCAAGGCCGATGACGATCGTTTTGTGATGTGGGGCTCGTCGGGCGCACAGATTTATCATATGCGCTGGTTCGAACAGCATTTGCCGGACGACGGCTCGGCGCGCATTCACCGCTTCGGCCAGACGCTGGTCGGTCTGTCCATTGCAGGCCCGAACAGTCGCAAGGTGCTGGAAAAGCTCACCGACGACGACGTCTCGAAAGATACTTTCCGCTTCATGGACTTCCGTGAAATGGCCGTCGGCGGCGCCCCTTGCATGGTCAACCGCATCACCTTTACCGGCGATCTCGGCTACGAGATCTGGATGGAGCCGGCCTATGAGCGCCTTGTCTACGGTGCGATCAAGGAGGCGGGTGCGGAGTTCGCCATCGCCGATTTCGGCATGCGCGCGCTCCTGTCCATGCGGCTTGAGAAGAACTTCCCGACCTGGTTCGCCGAACTGCGACCGATCTACGGGCCGTTCGAGGCCTCCATGGAGCGCTTCGTCAAACTCTCAAAGAACGATTTCATCGGCCGGGAGGCTGCTGCACGCGAGCATGACGAGGGACCGGCGCTGAGGAGGGTCTCCTTTGTCATCGACGCCGACACTGCCGACGTCATGGCCGACGAGCCGGTATGGGCGAAGGTCGGCGACACCGACTACGGCTCGGTCGTCAAGCCGCACGGCTATGGCGCCTCGCGCTTCGATCTCGATGGTAATGAAGTCGAGCGTATTGAGAACGCCAGTATCCACGACGGCGACTGGCGGGTTGTCGGCTGGGTCACGTCGGGTGGCTATGGCCACTCCGTAGAGGCTTCGCTGGCGCAAGCCTATGTGCCGGCGCAGCTGGCGGAAAGGGGCGAAGAGGGGCTGTTCGAAATCGAAATCCTTGGCCACCGCTGTGCCGCGCGCATCGCCATCGAACCGCTGTTTGATCCGCAAGGTGAAAAAATGCGAAGCTGAGACCTCATGCCGACGGGGACATTTCTTGATGAAGCTCTACGATTATCCGTTAAGTTCCGCCGCTTACCGCTTGCGCATCGCCCTTAACCTCAAGGGACTCGACTATGAGGCGGTCGAGGTTCATCTGCGGGAGGCCCGCCACAAAGAACCGGAGTACCTGGCCCTCAATCCGCAGGGCCTCGTGCCGGCCCTTGCCATTGAAACGGGCGAAACGCTCAGCCAGTCCATGGCGATCCTCGAGTACCTTGAGGAAACCCATCCCGAACCGCCGTTCCTGCCCGATGATCCGGTCGGGCGCGCCCGTGTGCGTGCCGCCGCCGATGCCATCGCCTGCGATATCCATCCGCTCAACAACCTGCGCGTCCTGCTTTATCTGCGAGGGCCCCTCGACCAGGACGAAGACGGTGTAACGCGCTGGTATCACGAATGGCTGAGAGCCGGTTTCGACGGTCTTGAACAGATGGTCGCCCCGGAACCCTTTGCCTTCGGCGCAGCTCCCGGGCTTGTCGACATCTGCCTCGTTCCCCAGCTTTTCAACGCGCGGCGGTTCGAATTCGATCTCGCCGCCTATCCCAAGCTCCAGGCGATCGACGCCGAATGCGCCAAACTCGAGGCGTTCGACAAGGCGCAACCGTCCAGACAGACGGGCGGCTGATTGTGCCCATCAGCGCTCTTTCAAGGAGAGCGTGTAGTCTTCTTCGTCGAACGAGCGCACCTGAAGCAGGCACTGATCTTCCTTGAGGCTGAAATAGAACAGGTGAAGCTGCTCGCCTCCTGCCGAAACTCTGCAGAACGCCGTATCAGCCATGCCAGGTTCCGGGCATTCCTCAAGGTCGATGTGCGGCACCGCGCTTTCGAAAGTTTCATAGGTCAGCGGGCACTGCGGCGAGGCCGCAAATGCGCCAGGGACGGCGAACGCGGCAGCGGCACAGATTGAAGTTATCCAAAGTCTCATGATCGTCTCTTCTGTCCTTCAACGAGATTGTGTCTCACAGGACCAGTGGATGCGCTTTGCGTCAAGACAAGAGAGTCAATTTAGAATCAGAATAATTAAGCAAAATCAGTATGTTAAATTCATTT
Source organism: Hyphomicrobiales bacterium (assembly GCA_021775755.1). Lineage (GTDB taxonomy): Bacteria > Pseudomonadota > Alphaproteobacteria > Rhizobiales > JAJFHB01 > JAJFHE01. Next base: position 64,811 of record JAJFHE010000009.1, read on the forward strand.
TGGTTCCACACATTCGGCGCGCGTGGTGGTTATCCTTTGGAGTCAACGCGTTGCGACCGGGACGACTCCGGGCGTGCCGTGGCGGCGGGGGAATTGCCGTACGTTCGATGTGGCGAAGTGCCGCGAAACCTGACTGGCGCGGCGGGTGATATTCCGGCCGGTGGCACACAGCTTCGACACGGTTGCCGTCCTGGTCGAGAAGGAACGCGGCGTAGTACGTTTGGTGATAGTGCGGGCGCAGCCCCGGCGCCGTGTGAGAGAATGATGGAGAGATAACTGTGGCCGTCATCGCCGGCGCGATTGCGCCACCTGTAACCAATCGCTGCCTCTTCGCGCCGCACACAAGGATGGCCGAGTGGTTCGAAAATGGCACCGTAAAACATTGCGGCCGATGCGATGTCGGAGACGGTTATCGAAACGTGGTCGAGCATTGCCTGAAAAAGAGACCGGTTATTGTGGGGTATTGAAATCCCGGGCATACCGGCAACCGGTCCCTGGAGCAATTGGGGAAAAGGGTCACGCCTAGCCGGCGCCGAACCCGGTCGGATCAAAGTGCATCAGATAGTCGTCCAGAGCCGCACGTTGTGCATCGGTCTGCGCGCGCTGGGTGGTGAGCGTGGACGCAAACCGCTGTCCTCGGCTGCCGACGAATACCGCTGCCGCGCCGAGTTCTTTTTGTTGTTCGTGCACAACGTTGCTCAACCGTACGGCGAGGTCCGTAAGCTGCTCCAGCCGCTGCATTTCGCGGCTTTTGTGGACGTCTTCCAGAATAACCCGTGAGCCGAACACCGCCGCTGCCGCGAGCGGCACCAAGCCAATCACCAATATCAGAAGCGGAAGCCGAACATTACGCAAAGAAAACATGTGGACCGCCCTTGTTATACCAAGGGCGGCAATTATTGACCCATTTCATGGGCCATTCCGGCTCGCTCGACGAGGCGCGGGCAGCAGTGCGATGCGGTGTATCGGACAAGGCCCGCAACGTGGTCGACGGGCCGGATTGGCCCACCGCAGGCCGGGTGCTTGTGCCCTCCCGCAGCGTTGCGTACTGCTTACGGTACCTGTACCGCGGCGCAGTACGCGCCTTGCCGGAGGGTAAAATCATCCCGGTGAAACGGGTCAATAATTGCCACCCTAGGTATAATGTTAGGTCAGCTCAGCGAGATCTGCCCTGATTTCCTCGACCCGTTTGTCGA
>JAJFHE010000010.1 GCA_021775755.1 Hyphomicrobiales bacterium
GGCCCACCGAAGGCCAGGATTTGGCGCCCTCCGGACTGCGTTGCGCTTCCCTTGCGGACGGCCGGTCCACGGCGCGAACCGCGCCTTGCCAGACGGCGCCAAATCCTGGTCAAACTGATTCTATCTAATGTGATCCCGCTCTAATCTTTGGAGAACGGACACAAAGGCCGGTCGAGAATACGCTGGTTGTAGGTCTGGACGTTTTCGAACTCCCCGGTCAGGCCGGTACGTCGCGCCCAGTTGACCGTGAAGCCGGTAATGATGTCGGTGACGGAGAATTTGCCGGCAACCAGCCACTCGGTATCGGCGAGGTGCGCATCGAGCGCGCCGAGTGCACGTTTTGCCTCCATGGCGTTCTGCGGGAACACGGCTTCGATGCGCTTTTCTTCCGGATAGACGAAAGTGTTTCGCGCCGAGCTCCACAGATAGGCTTCCAGCTCTGAAAGCGTGAAGGCGACCCACTGATCGTGCTGCGCGCGCTCCCATGTGCCGGACGGCGAGATGAGGCCGCCTTCGGGATGGCAGTCGGCAATCCAGGTGCAGATCGCGGCGGATTCGAACAACGGCCGCCCATCGTCGAGCAGCGCGGGAAGCTTGCCGAGCGGGTGGACCTTTTTCAGTTCGTCGGAACCGATCATGGCGCGGTCCTCGATACTTTCGTACTCGGCGCCAAGCTCCAGCAATGCCCAGCGTGCCCGGGAGGACCGGGTGGGGCCAAATTCGTAAAGCGTCATCGACATGGCGGGTTTCCTGTAGGGAGGTGAGGGTCAGCGCGGAGATAATGGGGCAATACTATATATGTTCAACAACATAATTTAGATGTGCCTCAGGAGGTTCCAGTTGGGCTGCAAATCGGTTATTTCGGTGGGCCGGGCAAACGCGACACGGGCCGCAGGGTCGCCTGGAGGTGGGAGAAGGGCATTGCATGGAAAATTTGGTTGCCTTCGTTCTGGCGGGACTGGCGCTGACCGGCAGTCCCGGGCCGGCGACGCTCTCGCTTGCGGCGAATGGCGCGGCCTTCGGGGCGCGGCGTTCTGTAAGCTTTCTTGCCGGAATCAATTTCGGTTTGCTTGCCGTATTGGCCATAACCGCCTCCGGCGTAACGCTCATGCTGTTCACGGTGCCGGCGGTGGCCTTCGCGGCGAGCCTCATCGCCGGCGCTTATATCCTCTATCTGGCCTACCGGGTCGCCACGGCGCCGCCGCTGGGCGACAAGGGTTCCAGCGCTGCCGCACCGTCGTTCGCGGGCGGCTTTGTGCTCAATCTGGTCAATCCCAAGGCCTATGCGGCGATGACCGCGCTGTTCTCGGGCTTCCAGCTGATCGCCGGCGACCTACGCGCCGATGCGCTGGCAAAAACCGTCGTGTTGTTTGTCATGGTGTCGGTGATCAATGTGGCGTGGCTTTTTATCGGAGCGGCGCTCACACGGTTTCTCAAGGATCCAGGGATCAACCGGGCGATCAACATCGCCTTTGCACTTCTGCTTGTGGTGTCGGTGGCGTTTGCACTGTTGATCTGAAATAAGTCCCGAAGGGGCTTAAGCACCCCTTCGGGAAGGGGAACTATTCTTCCGAATAGGCGAGCTGGTACTCGTTGCATACGTCAACCTTCCAGCTCTTAACCTCGTCGCCATCTGAGAAGATGGCGTTTATGTCGTAGACGCACGCACCCGACCCGTCATCGATGTTGATGATCTTCGAGGTGCCCGACTCAACAACACTGCTGCCGAGATAGTCGCGAGTGCCCCAGTAGTCACTGGTGGACGGGGATGCGTAGACATATGTCAGCTCGGTGCCCGTGCCGTTCACGAACTCGATATGGCGGTCCAGTTCGTCCGCCTTCGATGCCGTCGCTAGAGTTATCGCGGCGGCGGCGAGGAACAGCCCGAGGCCAATGGCGTTCGCTAAAGCCCAAGCCTTGCGGTCACTTGCAACCATAACGTTTTCCTCCGTTCTTTGTTCTTCAAGCTACACGGACGGGGATAGCGCAATGGGTTTGTACGGTACCTGAAGGGGCCGTTCATGAGGCGTTCATGTGGAGAGCAAAGGGTGACGCTGAACCTCAGCGCTCCTGCTATTGCAGGACGGCGGGTTCGTTGAGGTGGCGCTGGATTTCCTCGTAGATTGCCTCAATACCACCCATCACTTTGGCGCTGCCGGCCTTGGAGGGCAGGGGGCGGATCGGCAGTTCGTGAAGGGCCTTTGCGAGCGCAGAGCGGTTCCGGGCTTCTTCCGGTGTCAGCATGCTGGCAAGATTAAGGTCTGCGGCGCGTTCCGCACGGGTTCTCTGGGTGCTGCCCGCGGCACACTGGGGTACGAATATGGCGCGTTTGTCGAAGGAAAGGACCTGACAGAACGTGTCGTATTCCGGCGCGGCGACAACGCCAACCGCGCCGGACATGAGGCCGGCGATACGCTCGTCAAACTCGATGATATGGACGTTTTCAAATCGTGCGGCGCGGCCGCGAATGACTTTCTTGTCTGTTGTCGGCGTCAACGGCCCAAGAACCAGGAGGGCCGGGTGCGGCAGTGTCGCGTCATGCTCATATGCCGTCAGAACCCAGTCGGCAAGCGCGCAACCCGGATCGCTGTCATTGGCCGTTACCAGAATGTAGGGATTGGTGAAGGGGTGCTCGGCGATCCCGGATGGGCGCGGAATGTTGCGCTTCAGATAGCCTGTATAAGTTACGTGGTTCATGAAGCCTTCCGGCGGGTCGAGCTCCTTGAAGGGTTCAACAACGTCTTTCGTTCCGTACACCCAGATGCTGTCGTAGAGCTCGGCAATGGTTTCCAGCACTTTGTCGCGCTGCCATTCGGCGCGCTGCTCCGCAGTCGCATCGATAATATCGGGAAGGGCAAATACGAGCGAACACTTGCGCGACTTTAGAAACTCGACGGTTTCCTGGATTTCGGTGGTAAGGCCAAACGGCTCGTAGTCGACGATGAACACGTCCGGATCGAAGGATTCCGCCGTGTTACGCACGATTGTGCGGCGGATGGCCAGTGTATCGCGCATGTCGATATGTTCCGACATGGAGGTGTACTGGCCGTCATAGAGCTTGATGATGCTCGGTATCTTGACGAAGTCGACGCGGGCTCGGAGGCCCATGCCGGACGGCACCTGCGACCCGGAAATGATGAGGATCGAAATGCCTTTGAACTGGCCGACCAGCGAGTTGGCCACTGTCACGCACTGGCGCAGCCGCCCGAGCCCGAACGTGTCGTGGCTGTAGATGAGAATGCGTGCGTGGTCGCGCCGGGTCATGAAACCGTTCTAACATATTGTTTCGGCAGCGCTATGATGCCAGCCCGTGACAGTCGTCGCAATGCATTGCGTCGAAAGTAAGGGCTCCGCGTTGGCGTATCTGGTTCAGACGCCGTCGCGCCGGTAGATGAAATAGCGTCCAGGGCCGATGTGTTCGGGTGTCTCAAGGGCGCTCGTGCCGGGAATGGAAAGCTCATAGACCCCCATGGCAATGGCGTTCGGCGCGAGCGCCGGGGCGATGGCGTTGCTCAGCGTGTGGGCGAGCGCCACGTCGTCGTCGCGGTGGCCGGTGCCGACGTCGTAATGCAGCAGTGCGACCTTGCCGGCCGAGGCAGCGGCCGCCGCCGGTACCGTTTGCAGCACATCGCCGACGATGAGGCGGTCTTCAGGCGGGCGGAATTCCATCGGCGCATAGGGCTTCAGATCGAACACGAAAACCTCGCGGTCGGGAAACGTCTCCCGCAAGTGGTCATAGGAACGGCCGTTACCGAGCCCGAACTCCCAGACGACGCCCGGTACGTCCTCGATCATGCCGGCAGCCAGATTGATGCAGTCGCGCTGCGCCTGCATGCGGCGGATAAACGATTCAAGTCTCGACATGGCGATCCGGTGGTTGTGGAGGTTGCGGCGCGAACGGCCGGGGCTTTGAACAAACGCGCGCGACCATAACACCTCGCGGTGGCGGGTCAATGGGCAGGAGTCTTCTCCTTTGCTTCAGGATATCCACTCAAAGATGCTCGAACATTCAATGCTTCAACACTTCAACTCTCTACCTAAGTGCTGGTCCGATGCGGGTTTCTGGCCAGTTAGATTCTTGAATTTTCCAAAGCGTCAAGTGAACCGTTGTGGCTGGTTGGAGCTGAGCAGTTAGTAGCTTGCAATTAAGCGAATCTGCCCGCCAATTGTGTTGATTGAAGTATGATTTTTGTAGGTATTCTAAGTTGCATGTGTATGATGGTGGCTAGATATTGAACCAGTAAGATCCTGGGGGCTGTGGATGCGAGGATTTCTTGAGAGTGCAAGTGGAATCGTATTCACGCTGCTATTCTTGTTGGCCTACTTCCCTGGTGGAACAATATTCATGGCTGTTATGTGCGACTCCCGCAGGCTGGACGGATGGGACTGGGTGCTTTCTGTAATCATTCCGTTTGCTGGTTTGTTCCGGGGAATAATTTGCTAAGCGCGCTCTAAAATTGGCAATGCGTTCTTATGAGGCCTAATGAAAAATTTTCGGAGCGTCGTTTGTATTGCTGCGATGATCATCATGTCTGGGTTGTTTGTGGTTTCTCAGAGCTGGTCCCCGAATCTGAGACAGGTAGCTAAGGTGGATTGACCGATGATAAGGACGATCCACGATGACGAAGCGCAGACGGTTTACGGCAGAGTTCAAGGCGCGTGTTGCTCTTGAGGCGATCCGCGGCGAGCAGAC